>NZ_JBGLQU010000040.1:0-502 GCF_041402625.1 Aeromonas sp. S19(2024) | reverse complement strand
ACCCTAGGGGAACCTGGGGTTGGATCACCTCCTTACCTTAATGATGACGAAGTTGTTGAGTGTTCACACAGATTGCCTTGATTCAAAGTAGTTAGAGCAAAGACCTGGTGCAGTGATGCATCAGCTTCTGTTGTCCAGCCTTCGGGATGGATGAGAGAAAACCTCTTCTGCCGGATAACGGGATGTGAATAGCAGTTTACTGCTACCTGTTGTCTCAGTGCGCAAGCACTGCAAAGCAGATTCGGGGTCCCCTTCGTCTAGAGGCCTAGGACACCGCCCTTTCACGGCGGTAACAGGGGTTCGAATCCCCTAGGGGACGCCACTTCTCTTCTTGCTAACAAGAATGCAGAGTTAAGAACTGATTCTTAACTCTGTTTTCTTCGGCCTTGCGCCGTTGCAAACATGCTCTTTAACAATCTGGAAAGCTGATTTAAAAAGTAGTTCTCAAACATTTGTTACAAGTGCTTTGGAAACTTCTTGGCGAAAACCAAATTTTATTTGG
>NZ_JBGLQU010000039.1:0-512 GCF_041402625.1 Aeromonas sp. S19(2024) | reverse complement strand
AAGCAATATTCGACGTTGTAGACGTCTCGATCACTTTTGGTGAGCACATGGCAGTTGATGATCATCCGGTATCCGGCGAACGGGCCTACAGCAAAGACGCCAGCAGCATCCGCAGCAGGAGCGCCACTAGGACGTACATTAGCAGCGGTCGCAGCACCCACTTGCCCAGGAACCGAAGAAGCGGCATCAGCGGGCGCAGAAGCCACCACAGAGGTTTCAGGACGCGAGTCAATATATTGAGGCTTGATGAAGCCAAAGAAAACACAGAGTCCCCAAACGACCAGAACAAACAGAATTTTAGGATCTCGAAGCATCGAGCTGCCCGCGATTGTATCCGAGACTTTACCGGTTGTAGTCGAGTCATAAAGCTTGAAAACATACTTGGGCACCTTATTAAATGGCTTGGCTTGCAGCACATCAGACATGGATGTGCCGGAATTGTCGGAAAGGTGAAGAACGGTCTTATAACGGCCACCAATCCCCAATATCGCCATATTGGTATGCCGAATTGC
>NZ_JBGLQU010000038.1:0-517 GCF_041402625.1 Aeromonas sp. S19(2024) | reverse complement strand
TCGTGGAAGTAGAACATCCCCTCTTCGGCGGCGAGGCGGTTCACGAAATCGAGGTCGGTTTCCCGGTACTGAACGCAGTATTCCCGCTTGGCGTGCTCGTTTTTGAGGGCAAAGGCGTAATCGGTGATGCCGTGCTCTTGCAAAAGAATGCTGAGGATTTCATCGGGCTTTTGTGCCTGGAAGATGCGGGAGTTGTGGCGAAGTGACAGCCGCCACAGGGCCGGCTGCACCATGAGCTGATAGCGGGTGCGGCGAAAACCGCTGTCACCCTGCGCGAAGTCACTGACCACCCCGCACACCCGGCGCTGCAGCTCGCCGTTGTACCAGACCAGCAGCTCGCAGGGCTGGTCCAGCACGGCGCCAACGTCGATGTCGGGCTGGGCACTGGCCAGCTCAAGGCGCAGGTTGAACGGCCGGTTGAGCGCTTCATCCAGCGCAAACTCGGCCACCACAAAGGTGCTCTCGGGCAGAGCCCCTACCTTGACGGTGAATTGTAATCCTGTGCTGTCTGCCATGA
>NZ_JBGLQU010000037.1:0-575 GCF_041402625.1 Aeromonas sp. S19(2024) | reverse complement strand
CCTCTACTGCCTCTACTGCCTCTACTGCCTCTACTGCCTCTACTGCCTCTACTGCCTCTACTGCCTCTACTGCCTCTACTGCCTCTACTGCCTCTACTGCCTCTACTGCCTTACTTTGTAAGTGAGCGATGATTTTTCAATAGTCTCTATATTAAGTCTTTATCTCTACCTGAACGACAGCGGTTCGTGTTACATAGCCCAGAGTGGGGCAATGTCATTGTTCATCTGACGTATTAAGCAGGCGTGAGTCATGGCGTGTGGCTGCTGTAGTGCCGTTGAGGGCTTCTTCTGTGGGTAAGCCTGTATAAAAGCTGTGCTTAGATATGAATAACTAAAAAAGTGTCGATTTTTGCAATTTTATTGCAGAGGAGGGGTTGCCAGAACGAATTCGCTCCCTATAATGCGCCTCCATCGACAGGGAAAGCAGCAACGCAAAGCCTGAGTCGATAGCCTCGAAAAGCCTTTGAAAATAAGGCTTGACTCGAGAAGGCGGTTGAGTAGAATGCCACTCCCGCAGCAGCCAAAAGCTGCGTCGCTCTTTAACAATTTGAATCAAGCAATCTGTGTGGGCACTC
>NZ_JBGLQU010000036.1:0-600 GCF_041402625.1 Aeromonas sp. S19(2024) | reverse complement strand
GTACAACAAGGACCAAATAAAATTTGGTTTTCGCCAAGAAGTTTCCAAAGCACTTGTAACAAATGTTTGAGAACTACTTTTTAAATCAGCTTTCCAGATTGTTAAAGAGCATGTTTGCAACGGTCAGTGACCGAAGAAAACAGACATAAACACGTAATGCTTATGTCTGCATTCTTGTTAGCAAGAAGAGAAGTGGCGTCCCCTAGGGGATTCGAACCCCTGTTACCGCCGTGAAAGGGCGGTGTCCTAGGCCTCTAGACGAAGGGGACCCAAAATCATCTTTGCGCTGCGTTAGCAGTGCAGATTTTGGGTAATGGCGAGTGCCGAGCCTGCGAGGCCGAGCGCCATTATTCACATCCCAAAACCCAATGATAGGGCTTCTCTCATCTGACCGAAGCCAGACAAGCACTGATGCTTTCGCACCAGGTCTTTGCTCTAACTACTTTGAATCAAGGCAATCTGTGTGAACACTCAACAACTTCGTCATCATTAAGGTAAGGAGGTGATCCAACCCCAGGTTCCCCTAGGGTTACCTTGTTACGACTTCACCCCAGTCATGAATCACACCGTGGTAAACGCCCTCCCGAAGGTTAAGCTATC
>NZ_JBGLQU010000035.1:0-782 GCF_041402625.1 Aeromonas sp. S19(2024) | reverse complement strand
TCCTGAAACAACCCACTGAATAAATCACCTAGCCATTCCATCGCTCACCTCTTCGCAACAATCATGAACGCAATAAAGTAGAAAATAAACAACATCAGCGCGAGCAATATTTCCCAATACCCGCCAACATTGGGGCACACTTGGTAATCATTGCCAAACAAGGAAAACATATCGAAGCACTTGGGAACAGATGCCGAACCATAAAAATCAAACCTGAATATGTCGGCCATCTCGCCTTTAATAGCCAGATACTGACTTTTTAACGCCTCCTTCTCTTCATCATATTTCTTTGTTATCTGTTCCAGGTCAAAGGCACAACTAGCGTCACCCGAGCAAAGCGTTGAATTATACTCAGAGCCCGCAACATGCAAAGGATTGGATCCCGAACCAGGCATTTGAGAATAATCAATATTAAAGTCGCCAGACCCACCTTGCCCACCGCCAGAGTTTCCCCAGCCATTCTTTAAACCATCCTGGAGCATGTACTTGATGCCGTAAAGATTGTCATTCATCTGACTTAAATAACCAGACTGGCTAGAAATATTGGAGTTAACCGAATTAACCGAACCTTGAAGACTCCCAATAGCACCAAGCATATTTCCTATATTTGATGACATGGAGCTTGTATTGCCACCAATAGAGCCCAGAGTTGACATGGCCGATTGCTGCATCGCTTTAAGAGAGGCAACATCGCCTTTAATTGCCGATAAATCAGCCGTAGAAACTGCACCACTACTAGAACCAGTTAAATGACCGCAACCATTGGCAAGAGGGTTTACCAC
>NZ_JBGLQU010000034.1:0-928 GCF_041402625.1 Aeromonas sp. S19(2024) | reverse complement strand
CGGCAACGTGGGCACTGGCGGCAGTGACGACACCGCGATCGACACCCTGGCCCCGAGCGTGGTGGTCAACATTGTTGACGACCAGCTGACCGTGGGCGAAACCAGCGACGTGACCTTCACCTTCAGCGAGAAGGTGACCGGGTTCGAGCTGGGCGATCTGACCGTGGTGGGCGGCACCGTGACCGGGCTGACCACCTCCGATGGCGGCAAGACCTGGACCGGTACCTTCACCCCGACCCCGGGCTATACCGGCGAAGCCAGCGTCACCGTCAAGGACGGCAGCTACACCGATCTCAACGGCAACGTGGGCACTGGCGGCAGCGACCGTGCCCCGGTGGACACCTCGGCCCCGAGCGTGGTGGTCCACATCGTTGACGACCAGCTGACCGTGGGTGAGACCAGTCCGGTGACCTTCACCTTCAGCGAGCAGGTGACCGGGTTCGAGCTGGGCGATCTGACCGTGGTGGGCGGCACCGTGACCGGGCTGACCACCTCCGATGGCGGCAAGACCTGGACCGGTACCTTCACCCCGACCCCGGGCTATACCGGCGAGGCCAGCGTCACCGTCAAGGACGGCAGCTACAGCGATCTCAACGGCAACGTGGGCACTGGCGGCAGTGACGACACCGCGATCGACACCCTGGCCCCGAGCGTGGTGGTCCACATCGCCGACGACCAGCTGACCGTGGGTGAAACCAGCGACGTCACCTTCACCTTCAGCGAGCAGGTGACCGGGTTCGAGCTGGGCGATCTGACCGTGGTGGGCGGCACCGTGACCGGGCTGACCACCTCCGATGGCGGCAAGACCTGGACGGCGACCTTCACCCCGACCCCGGGCTATACCGGCGAGGCCAGCGTCACCGTCAAGGACGGCAGCTACACCGATCTCAACGGCAACGTGGGCACTGGCGGCAGTGACGACACCGCG
>NZ_JBGLQU010000033.1:0-937 GCF_041402625.1 Aeromonas sp. S19(2024) | reverse complement strand
GCGGTCAGGGCCGGCTGCTCGCTGATGTCGGCAAACGACACCTCGCTCACCCGATCCGAGCCCGCATTGACCTGGAAGTGGCCGGTGCCGGTCAGAGTATTGCTGCCGTCGAGCCCACGCTCATCCAGGCTCACTCCGCTGCCCCCTACGAAGTGCGGCGCATGGCCGTCCTTGATGGTGAGCGGCAAGTCGGTGGAGACCCTGTCCCCATCCTTGTCGGTCAGGGTGACGGTGAGCGGCAGGTCGAGGGATTCGCTTCCCTGGTGATCCAGCTCGGCCCCCAGGGTCACCTTGGCGGTGACGCTCCAGTTGCCGTTGTTCTCAACGAGGCTCAGCTCGGCCCGCAGCACCTCGCGGCCATCCGCGCTGGTCCCCACCAGCTCGCCGTTGGCATCCAGGGTGAAAGTCACCGGGCTGCCGTGGCTGCTGTACTTGCCATCCAGGCTCTGCTGAATGGCGGCGATATCGAATTTGAGGCTGCTCGTATCGAGTGCATCAGCCCCGTGGCTCACGGTGAAGCTCATGTGGCTCACCACATCCTTCGCCCCCTGGTTCGCCTCCGTCATCTCGGTGCCGGTCACGGCGCTGATGACCGGATTGGCCCCGTCGCCGATGGCCACGCTCAGGGTGGAGGAGACTGTATCTCCGTCACTGTCGGTCAGGGTAAAGCCCGCCTTGAGCAGACTGTCTGCACTCCCCTGATCCAGCGGCTGGTTCAGGGTGAAGACGTAGTGACCGTTCTGATCCAGCGTCAACGTGAAGACGTTCTGGCCGTTGACGGCGCCGCTGATGCTGTTGCCGCTGATGGTGATGACCACGGGCAGGCCGCCGCTGGTGAGCCCCTGCAGGCCGGGCTGGCTGGCATCGAATGCGATGTTGACCAGAGGGTCGGCCCCGGCGGTGATGGCCAGATCCCCGGTGAGGGTCTGGGCCGCGC
>NZ_JBGLQU010000032.1:0-976 GCF_041402625.1 Aeromonas sp. S19(2024) | reverse complement strand
CTTGGCTTGCAGCACATCAGACATGGATGTGCCGGAATTGTCGGAAAGGTGAAGAACGGTCTTATAACGGCCACCAATCCCCAATATCGCCATATTGGTATGCCGAATTGCAGTCTCAGCCGCCGACCGAATAACTTGGTGAACCTTTTTGATGTTCGGGGTTGTTAATACAAAGTCCCAGTTGTGATGACGGTGCATATCAAAGGCCACGTCGATAGTTTCCGGTCGGCCATCCTCTTTTGCCTTATCCGGCCCACCTGGATAATTGAGTTTATCCAGGTCACTCTGGCGCCATGCTGGCGGAAATACCCGCTGCACCTCATCGACCAGGAAGAACGCCCCTTTGGGAGCCCAGTGGTAAAACCGCGCCAGATGATCACGCCCTTCCTGGGATTCCGTCTCGACATAGAGCACCTCAAACCCCTCTGGAACATCATTCCCCAGCACCTCACGGCAGCGCTCAACAGAGAAGCCACGCACGTTGGTAATGATATAGCGCCCCTCTTTGATGGCGGGAATCACATCGGTGTGAATAGCGCCGCTAGATTTATATGACCCTGGCGCACCGTGATGGATTTTAATCGACATAGATCACCACCCAAATATATTCAGTAAAAAGCGCGTCACAAACGCCTGAGTGATAACAGACATACCCTTATCAAATTGCAGATAGAGCAAGATATCCCGCACCGACGATGGAAGACTATTAAAGGAGGACGATATCAAATCGCTGAATTGCAGGTTTATCAAGATTTCCCTGGCAACATCCCATGAAAACACCAACATGAACAATTTAAACTGGATCCACTGAATAGCGAATTTCACCGAAATCCATGCCGTTACCTGAACCGCAAGATTGTATATGTCCTGAAACAACCCACTGAATAAATCACCTAGCCATTCCATCGCTCACCTCTTCGCAACAATCATGAACGCAATAAAGTAGAAAATAAACAACATCAGCGCGAGCAATATT
>NZ_JBGLQU010000031.1:0-976 GCF_041402625.1 Aeromonas sp. S19(2024) | reverse complement strand
CTTGGCTTGCAGCACATCAGACATGGATGTGCCGGAATTGTCGGAAAGGTGAAGAACGGTCTTATAACGGCCACCAATCCCCAATATCGCCATATTGGTATGCCGAATTGCGGTCTCAGCCGCCGACCGAATAACTTGGTGAACCTTTTTGATGTTCGGGGTTGTTAATACAAAATCCCAGTTATGGTGACGGTGCATATCAAAGGCCACGTCGATAGTTTCCGGTCGGCCATCCTCTTTGGCCTTATCCGGCCCGCCTGGATAATTGAGTTTATCCAGGTCACTCTGGCGCCATGCTGGCGGAAATACCCGCTGCACCTCATCAACCAGGAAGAACGCCCCTTTGGGAGCCCAGTGGTAAAACCGCGCCAGATGATCACGCCCTTCCTGGGATTCCGTCTCGACATAGAGCACCTCAAACCCCTCTGGCACATCATTCCCCAGCACCTCACGGCAGCGCTCAACAGAGAAACCGCGCACGTTAGTGATGATATAGCGTCCCTCTTTGATGGCGGGAATCACATCGGTGTGAATAGCACCGCTTGATTTATATGACCCTGGCGCACCGTGATGGATTTTAATCGACATAGATCACCACCCGAATATATTCAGTAGAAAGCGCGTCACAAACGCCTGAGTGATAACAGACATACCCTTATCAAATTGCAGATAGAGCAATATATCCCGCACAGATGCAGGAAGACTGTTAAACGAAGTCGATATCAAATCACTGAATTGCAGGTTTATCAGGATTTCCCTGGCAACATCCCATGAAAACACCAACATAAACAATTTAAACTGGATCCACTGAATAGCGAATTTCACCGAAATCCATGCCGTGACCTGGACCGCAAGATTGTATATATCCTGAAACAACCCACTGAATAAATCACCTAGCCATTCCATCGCTCACCTCTTCGCAACAATCATGAACGCAATAAAGTAGAAAATAAACAACATCAGCGCGAGCAATATT
>NZ_JBGLQU010000030.1:0-1032 GCF_041402625.1 Aeromonas sp. S19(2024) | reverse complement strand
GGCGCTGTCCCAATTACATGTTGAAAGGCTAACCTTGAAGTAGGTCATCACCCTGAGGGCCTCCATAATGGATACCCAAGCCTTTCAACATCTACTGTCTCTCTTTCCACAGCTCACCATGCGCCAGCGTCGCCTCGCGCAACATGAACTCACTACCCCTCACCCAATCACCTCGCTGGCTGCTCAACTCCCCGCTTGTCGATGTTGCCCTCACTGTCAGGCCGAGGCTACGCTGTTGGCTCCCTGGGGTTGGAGTCGAGGGCTGCGTCGTTATCGCTGCAAGCAGTGTCTGCGCACCAGTTCCGTTCTCACCAAGACGCCTCTGGCTCGACTTCGCAAGGCACAATGCTGGGAAGACTACGCCCAGGCCCTCATCGACGGTCTGACCGTCCGACAGGCTGCCGTCCGCTGCGGAGTCTGTAAAAACACCGCCTTCTTGTGGCGTCACCGCTTCCTGAAAGCCATGGCGAGTCACCAGGCGGCACGGGAAGGGGGTATCGTCGAGGTTGATGAGACCTTCTTCTTGGAGTCGTTTAAAGGGCAACGTGGTTTGCCCCGCCAGGCCCGCCACCGTGGGGGCAAAGGCCGTACCCGAGGCACAGGGCCGGATTACATCCCGGTGATGGTGGTTCAGGACCGGGCTGGTCACCATGCGGATTTTCAGTTGGAGAAAATGAATGCCGAGACGGTGATAGCTGTTTTGACACCCCTTGTCTCGTCAGATGCGGTGTTGTGTAGCGACGGCGCCGGGGTGTATGCCAGTTTCAGCAAAGCGCAGGGAGTGACCCATCAGGTCGTGCGCAATCGCCAAGGCGAGCGTGTGGTTGGCGCGTACCATATCCAGCATGTAAACGGATATCACCGTCGGTTGAAAGAGTGGATGGAGCGGTTCCATGGGGTAGCGACCCACTATCTGAGAAATTATCTGGGTTGGCGAAGGATGTTGGAGCGCTACGGGCGGGAAGTGAATGTACCACGTTGCTTGCATGAGGCGCTGGGGCGCCCCATGCAACACGTAATTGGGACATAGCC
>NZ_JBGLQU010000029.1:0-1183 GCF_041402625.1 Aeromonas sp. S19(2024) | reverse complement strand
GCAAACAACGTCAACAAGCCGGAGTGCAATATCAACTCCTGGGGCTATGAGGTTCGCCAGTTGTCCCTGCGCAATGATGCGCCGACTATCAAGGAAATGGCTGATTGCCCCAAGTTGGTGGCGATTGACCTTATTCTGGAAGCCGATCCCCAGAATCCGACCCGCAACGTTGTTGTTGGCTACCAAGCCTCTAAAAAGCCGCTTTAATAGGCGCGCAACGAGGAGGAGGAGCGAGGGCGCGCAGCGACCGACGACGAGGGCGCAATAATGATTTGCCTGGATATTACCTCCGAAGGATACACCCGCCTTTCAGAGGGGGATTCTTGTAATTACGTGCTCCTGACTGTCCAGGAGCATACCAAGCTCACCGATATATCTAATTGGTTTCAATTTGATATAGCGGATGTGGGAATTGCCTTTAGCTCTGGGATTGTTATGTGGGCTTTGGGTTTAAAAGTGGGCGCAATTGCCCGTGTTATTGTAGGTGCAAAAAGAGGATGAACGAGTATGCAAAACTATTTCCGTAATGGCTGTATCGCTTTGAGCTGTTCTATGGCGGCCATGGCTGCAAATGCAGAAGGTGGCAGTGCTGCTGCGGCCGCTGCTGCTGCGGCTCTCGATACCGCTAAATCCGATGTGGATGCGACCGCGCCGAAAGTCATGTTGGTGGTGGCGACTGTTGTCGGCGTCGTCATCCTGATCGGCCTGATGCGCAAAGCCTAATCGTGTCTTTGCTCATTGGGACGCTATGGTTCCTGTTCTTTGTTGAAGGTTACAGGGCAACGTTTTCCATATGACACAAGGCGGCTTCGGTCGCCTTTTTTATTGGGGGTCGCGTGAGAGTGCTTTATCTGCTGTTCCTGGTACCGCTGGGGGCGTTTGCGAGCTGTCCGGCAGGGCTCAAGCTGTCCAGTGTACCAATTAGCACTGAGCTGCCTTACTGCGTGAAATGGGAGACGTCCAGCCTGGGAGGCTGCGAGGTGGCTTGTCCTGGTGTCTGCGTTGAGGTGCCTGCTTCGGGCACCAAGGGGCCTATTGAGACGACAGGCGGCGAGTGTACCCTTGGCGGTGGCGGTAGTGGCGAAACTGGTGGCGGTGATAACGGCGGCGGTAATACAGGTGGTGCGCCATATTATTATCCCTTTAAAGACCAAATTAGCCCTATTGGTGTTGGTGGTCATGA
>NZ_JBGLQU010000028.1:0-1355 GCF_041402625.1 Aeromonas sp. S19(2024) | reverse complement strand
GTCAGGATGATGCCAGCGAGCTGTCCCACCTCCTTCCTTCCTCGAAGCCCCCTGCCCTGCTCAATTGTGGCAGGGGGCCGAGTCTTCAACATAACCACTGGCATTATGCGCGGTCAGGCTTAGGGGCAGAACAAAGGGGCCGGAGGCCCCTGGGTTTTGTGACGCCGATAATTCTGTTTATCGGCATCAAAAACTAAGAGCACACCACTCAGGCGGGCTCAGACTCAGAGCTTCGATAGACCAAGTCAAACACATTAGGCTCACTGGCTTTCAAAAGCAGCTTATCCTCCGATGAAAAGTCACCCTCATGCAGATATACCCCAGTGCTCGATGGCACCATAACCAAGTGTGCATAGTCAAAATCAGAAGTTGAAGCTGAAACCATACCAACTATACGACCATCATGATCCAAGCCCCAGGCAGCAAGTCTCAACAACCTTGGCTTGCCTTCAACTTCGAATCGGAAAAACCAGCCATCAGCTGGCATCATTTGGGTAACGCTGTGTGCACGAGGAATAGACATTGCCATAACTTAGAGCCTTTTGTTGTCGAGCCGAACGCTCCATACGGATATTGGGTCTATTGGTTACAAAACAACCCCGTAATGACAAAAATCTACAAGGTAAGAGATAACACCCTTGTCCTGTGGCCGAGTTGAGCATGTGAGGATTGAATTCCCCCCGTATTACTACCCGGGGGGCTTGGAAACCCAAGCGGCCCCAGAGCCAACCAGAAAGCCCCAAAGAGGTTGTCGCGGTGAGAGCGGCTTGTCTACGACAGGAGGCAGCAGAAGGCGCTGGACGCTCGCGGACGCGTCCGCTCGGCTCTATCGAGGCAGCAAGACAGGTTTAGCAGGAAAGGGGGTGTACCCTCCCCTGGTCAAGATGGGCATGTTTCGCCGATTGACGTAAGAGGATTATATGGGCGGACGGGAGCGGCTTATAGGGGCTAACGCCCCTGTCCACTGGCACAATTGGAACTGTATTTAACATAAACAGAAGCATTGCGCGGTTGAAGATTATGAACGGTCATCAGAAGGTCTGTCCCCTCCCCTGGTTTCCGCAAACAGCGCCCCATTTACCCGCTTTCGCAGTGCATCCCCGTCAGGGTCGCAATAAACGTCCACTGGCTGCCCCTGGTACTGGATAACCGCATGGCACGCCGTCATGGGCTTCAAATCGACGAAGAATTGCGGCCACTCCTCGGCATAAATGGCCTGTTCGTCGTCCCCCTTCCGCAGAGCAAAGCAATATTCGACGTTGTAGACGTCTCGATCACTTTTGGTGAGCACATGGCAGTTGATGATCATCCGGTATCCGGCGAACGGGCCTACAGCAAAGACGCCAGCAGCATCC
>NZ_JBGLQU010000027.1:0-1454 GCF_041402625.1 Aeromonas sp. S19(2024) | reverse complement strand
CGACGGCAGCAATACTCTGACCGGCACCGGCCACTTCCAGGTCAATGCGGGCTCGGATCGGGTGAGCGAGGTGTCGTTTGCCGACATCAGCGAGCAGCCGGCCCTGACCGCGTTGGGCCAGAGCGTCAAATACGAGCTGGTCGACGGCGATGCCAGCATCCCGGGCAATCAGGTGCTGAAAGGCTATGTGGAAGTCAACGGCCATCGCATCGAGGTGCTGCAAGTGGAGCTCAGTGGCAAGCTCGACAACGCCGATAGCAACGGCTTTGACTACAAGGTGACCCTCTATCAGGGGGTGCACCAGAGCGGCAACACCGCCACCGACCTGCCGTTCAAGCTGAACATCATTGACAGTGACAAGGGCAGCGGCAACAACGACAGCACCACGGGCACCCTCAACATCCGCATTTCGGAAGGGGCCAACCCGACCCTCACCCTGACCGGCGTGACCCTGAGCGAGGGGCGCTTCGACGGTGCCGCCAACAACCAGACCGGCGATGATCAGCATGCCACCGGCACCCTGACCATTAGGGCGGACTCCGATCCCGTGGTGGACGTGCGGCTGACCCTCTCGGGCCAAGTTGTGGATGGGAGTGGCAAGGCCATCACCCACAACGGTGAGACCCTCACCTGGCAAGAGGTGGCGGGCAGCAACGGCCACAGCTTCCAGGCAGTGACTGCGAGCGGCACCCTGGTGCTGACGGTGACCCTGCCGAGCGTGCCGGGGCGCATCGAAGCCCACACCCAGGCAACCCTCGATTACCAGGTGACGGTACACACCAACCTGGATCACGGGGCTGACGACAAGCTCAACCTGAGCCTGCCGGTCAAGGTGACCGACAGCGACGGCAGTGTGATCACCGGCAGCACCACGGCGGTGATCACCGATGCCGCTGATCCTCACCTTGGCAACGACAGCGGGGTCACCTTGCAGGAAGGGGCCTCTGGCCAGACCCTGGATGGCCAGTTGCCGGTGAGCGTGGGCAGCGATCGCCTGGTGTCGCTGAACTTCGAGGCGAACCAGCCTGGCCTGAATGGCCTCACCAGCGGCGGCCAGCCGACCCACTATCAGGTCAACGGCAATGTCATCACCCTGCTGGATGCGGGCGGCAAGACCATTCTGACCGTGACTCTGGGGCTGGATGGCAAGTACCAGGTGGCGCTCGACGGCGTGCTGGATCAGCCGGTCAGCACCAACAGCGTCAACCTGGGGCTGCAGGTGCAAGGCACCGACTTTGACGGGGACAAGAGCAATCTTGGCACCCTCAATATTCATATCACCGACGGCGTGCTGCCCCAGGTCGACCCCGTCTCCCTCACCCTGGTGGAGGACAGCGACTGGAGCGCGGCCCAGACCCTCACCGGGGATCTGGCCATCACCGCCGGGGCCGACCCTCTGGTCAACATCGCATTCGATGCCAGCCAGCCCGGCCTGCAGGGGCTCACCAGCGGCG
>NZ_JBGLQU010000025.1:0-2678 GCF_041402625.1 Aeromonas sp. S19(2024) | reverse complement strand
GGATGCTGCTGGCGTCTTTGCTGTAGGCCCGTTCGCCGGATACCGGATGATCATCAACTGCCATGTGCTCACCAAAAGTGATCGAGACGTCTACAACGTCGAATATTGCTTCGCCCTGCGCAAAGGTGACGACGAGCAAGCCATCTATGCCGAAGAGTGGCCGCAATTCTTCGTCGATTTGAAGCCCATGACGGCTTGCCATGCGGTTATCCAGTACCAGGGGCAGCCAGTGGACGTTTATTGCGACCCTGACGGGGATGCTTTGCGTAAGCGGGTCAATGGTGCGCTCTTTGCTGGTGCCAAGAATGACGGGGCGCCTAGCGATGACCGGACATAAATACATCGCTGGATCTAATGGGGGTTGCCGTGATTGGCATCATCGCTATCTGCATTGATATTGCCATCCTGATAGCCATAGGGAGCAATCCTAGCTATTCCGCCGAGGCTCGTTGGGCCTGTGTTGCCCTGGTGGCGCTGCTCTCGTTGCCTCCCCTGCTCTGGCTCTTTGGGGGCCACCTTATCGAGCTGGAGGTGAAGTGGCAGCACCACTGCCGGGCAAGACGCCGCGCTCGCTCTGCTGCCGCTCGCGTTAAGAATGGCCGCTGACCATTAGCATATGGTGAGCTGCGCGAACCATGATAAACGCCCTGCCGCAGGACGCTTGCGTCCCGAGGACCTATGCCCCCCAGGTGTCCGCCTCCCTGGGGTGATTCACGACATTGAGCGCCTCCGCTGAAATAACCTCCTTCTCTGCTAAACCGGTCTTTAATGCCTCGTCAGAGCGACCAGCCGAAGGCTATGGGGCGCGTGTGGTCACTGCCAGATTTCCTGTCGCAGACAAGCTGTTCTTATGGTCTTACTTGCTCTTCTATGGACATCTTTACATCAAGAGAAAACCTGGAATGATTTGGTGTAAAGAAAAATACTTTTATATGGCCTAGTTTATCCTTATTGTTTTCAATTAAACCCAATACTTCGCGTATGTATTTTTTGTCTGTTTTGCAGCCAAAATACAAACTGTCTATATCTTCACTGGAAATCATCTTTAATAATGCGGTCTGTTTCATCGATAGAAACTTCATGCATTTGTCATCACCATCATCAAACTTATACATGCTTCCTTCTACTGAGTGATATATGCACTCCTTGGTGTCCAACTTAATTACTCCATTATCTGGCTCCCTAGTCTTGAATAAAGCCTTTTTTGTAATGAAAGCGTCGCACCAATATATTGGCACAATGCACCTGTGCTCTTTTTCATAAATCCATTCATCACTTTTTGTAGTGAGTACATGGGTTAATATATTGTAGATTATAGTTTTGTTTTCATATTTTAAGATTTTGGTTTCATTGGGCGCTAATCTAGTTGAATCATAGTTTACTTTTATTGGTCTGTGAAAGTATGGTAGCTCATCCTCTCCTTCCGTCTCGTTTTCTCTTAGATGATTGTCAAGAAGACTTTCTTTGTAGCCAACGCAAATACCTCGATGTTGGTCTCCATAGTGAGCCCACATTAACAAGTTCCTAGGTGTTTCAGATAGTGAAACAACCCCGCAGTTATTTAAGCACCTTAATATGTATTTTGTTAATTTTGATTTATCATAATTCCATCTCTTCATGTATTTATGTGTTTCGGATTTTAGCTCTTCATCTGTATTTATATAGTCAAAAATATCCTGTGGGATTATATTTTCAAAGGGGTCATTCAGTTGTGAGGGTGGGGTTAACTTAATTGAAGGGTTAAGAAAGTATTCTTTGGGTAGATTGTTGTAATATTTGTATAAAGTTCTCATTTTGTTCCTCAAGTTGGATACCCCCCCGTATAGTAATACGGGGGGAATTCAATCCGCTAGACCTTGCTTTGGCCTTCGGGCTATGCTGGGCACTGTACAGCGGTATGTGGAGGTGTGACATGGCTAACCTGATGCGTGGTGATATGGTCAGGCGACGCACTGATGATCTGCTGATGCAGGTTGACTGCGTAGGTCAGGACATCGCTTGTTGTATCATCGTTGAGTCCCATGTACCTGAGCGGAAGATACTCATATCTCTTGATGCTCTAATCCTTGATAGCAATGCCCCTAGCCCTTTACCAGATTCAGATGAATGAGGGGGCTTACGCCCCCTCCCCTGTCTACTTGATACCTAGCTTCTTCCGCCAGTGGAAAGCCTCCCTTTGCTTCTCTGACAGCTCGGCCTGGATGATGGCCAGCGCCTCGATCCTCCTCCTGTCGAACATGACGCCATTCGGTGCGATCAGGCAGTCATTCTTCATCCGCCATCCCTGCCACTCCTTGAAAATCGTGGGCAGCTCCCGCCCAGATGCCATACGCATAAGCCGTTTATAGACAGGTGGGATCTCTTTACCCTTATCCCAATTTGTGACCTGCCTCACAGAAACGAAACATAGATTTGCCGTCTCCTCTTCCGATAAACCGCATTCAAACCAACGAAAAATGAAGTTTTTGGTCAACTCTCGTTCCATCCAAGTAAATACCTGATAAACCAGCAAAATTGCGTGGGCTGGCTTATCGGCGGGCTTCACATGGGCATTTAACCAAACGCGACATTATGCGCGGTCAGGCTTAGGGGCAGAACAAAGGGGCCGGAGGCCCCTGGGTTTTGTGACGCCGATAATTCTGTTTATCGGCATCAAAAACTAAGAGCACACCACTCAG
>NZ_JBGLQU010000024.1:0-2839 GCF_041402625.1 Aeromonas sp. S19(2024) | reverse complement strand
CGAGCAGGTAGTCACCTTGGGCATCAACAACCTGGACGAAGTGGCGCCGACCATCACCTCGGGGGCGACGGCCAGTGCCATCAATGAAAACAGCGGTGCCGGGCAGGTGGTCTACACCGTCACCAGCACCGACAGCGGCGACATCGCGACTGGCAGCACCAGCTACAGCCTGAAGGCGGGAGCGGATGCGACGCTGTTCAGCATCAATGCCGCCACAGGTGCCGTGACCCTGATTGGCAATCCGGACTCCGAGACCAAGGAAAGCTACAGCTTCACCGTGGTGGCCACCGATGCGGCGGGCAATGCCAGCGAGCAGGTGGTCACCTTGGGGGTCAACAACCTGGACGAAGTGGCCCCGACCATCACCTCGGGGGCCACGGCCAGCGCCATCAATGAAAACAGCGGCGCCGGGCAGGTGGTTTACACCGTGACCAGCACAGACAGCGGCGACATCGCGACCGGCAGCACCAGCTACAGCCTGAAGGCGGGAGCGGACGCGGCGCTGTTCAGCATAAATGCCACCACAGGTGCGGTGACCCTGACGGGCAACCCGGACTACGAGACCAAGGGAAGCTACAGCTTCACCGTGGTGGCCACCGATGCGGCGGGCAATGCCAGCGAGCAGGTGGTCACCTTGGGGGTCAACAACCTGGACGAAGTGGCGCCGACCATCACCTCGGGGACCACGGCCAGTGCCATCAATGAAAACAGCGGTGCCGGGCAGGTGGTTTACACCGTCACCAGCACCGACAGCGGCGACATCGCGACCGGCAGCACCAGCTACAGCCTGAAGGCGGGGGCGGACGCGGCGCTGTTCAGCATCAATGCCACTACAGGTGCGGTGACCCTGACGGGCAACCCGGACTACGAGACCAAGGGAAGCTACAGCTTCACCGTGGTGGCCACCGATGCGGCGGGCAATGCCAGCGAGCAGGTGGTCACCTTGGGGGTCAACAACCTGGACGAAGTGGCGCCGACCATCACCTCGGGGACCACGGCCAGTGCCATCAATGAAAACAGCGGTGCCGGGCAGGTGGTTTACACCGTCACCAGCACCGACAGCGGCGACATCGCGACCGGCAGCACCAGCTACAGCCTGAAGGCGGGGGCGGACGCGGCGCTGTTCAGCATCAATGCCACTACAGGGGCAGTGACCCTGACGGGCAACCCGGACTACGAGACCAAGGGAAGTTACAGCTTCACCGTGGTGGCGACCGATGCGGCGGGCAATGCCAGCGAGCAGGTGGTCACCTTGGGCATCAACAACCTGGACGAAGTGGCGCCGACCATCACCTCGGGGACCACGGCCAGCGCCATCAATGAAAACAGCGGCGCCGGGCAGGTGGTTTACACCGTCACCAGCACCGACAGCGGCGACATCGTGACCGGCACCACCAGTTACAGCCTGAAGGCGGGAGCGGACGCGGCGCTGTTCAGCATCGATGCCACCACGGGCGCTGTGACCCTGACGGGCAACCCGGACTACGAGACTAAATCCAGTTACAGCTTCACCGTGGTGGCCACCGATGCGGCGGGCAATGCCAGCGAGCAAACCGTCACCCTGGCTATCAACGATTTGGTGGATGAAACTGCACCGACAGTCAGCAGCATCGCCATCAGCGGTGCAAGCGGTGCACAGAACAGCACCCTGAATGCCGGTGACGTGGTCAGCGTCACCGTGTCCATGGATGAAGCGACTGTGGTCGATACCACGGGCGGCACACCCCGTGTGGCGCTGAATATCGGGGGCAGCACCGTCTACGCCGATTACGTCTCGGGCAGTGGCACGGCCTCCTTGCTGTTCCAATACACCATTCTGGCGGGCCAGACCGATGCCAACGGCATCAGTCTGGATGCCGATGCACTGCAAGCAAACGGCGGCACGTTGCGTGATGCAGCGGGCAATGCCGCCAATCTGGCTCATGGTGTGGTGGCGGATAACGCCGGCTACCTGGTCGACACGACCGCACCAAGCTTTACCTCGGGGGCTAGCGCCACCGCCATTGATGAAAACAGTGGCACTGCGCAGATTGTCTACACCGCAGCGTCGACGGATGCAGGCACCGTGACTTACAGCCTCAAGGCGGGTGCCGATGCTGCGCTATTCAGCATCAACGCCAGCACGGGCGCGGTGACCCTGACGGGCAACCCGGACTACGAGACCAAGGCCAGCTACAGCTTCACCGTGGTGGCCACCGATGCGGCGGGCAACGCCAGCGAGCAGGTGGTTACCTTGGGAGTCAACAATCTGGATGACACAGCGCCGACCATTACCTCCGCTTCTACTGCAACAGCTATCAGCGAGAACAGTGGGGCAGGCCAAGTCGTTTACACCGTCACCAGCACTGACACCGACGACGTCGTGACCGGCAGTACCAGCTACAGCATCAAGCCCGGTGCGGATGCGGCGCAGTTCAGCATCAATGCCGCCACAGGTGCCGTGACCCTGATTGGCAACCCGGACTACGAGACTAAAGCCAGTTACAGCTTCACCGTGGTGGCCACCGATGCGGCGGGCAATGCCAGCGAGCAAACCGTCACCCTGGCTATCAACGATTTGGTGGATGAAACCGCACCGACAGTCAGCAGCATCGCCATCAGTGGGGCAAGCGGTGCACAGAACAGCACCCTGAATGCCGGTGACGTGGTCAGCGTCACCGTGACCTTGGATGAAGCCACTGTGGTCGATACCACGGGCGGCACACCTCGTGTGGCGCTGAATGTCGGTGGCAGCACCGTCTACGCCGATTACGTCTCGGGCAGTGGCACGGCCTCCTTGCTGTTCCAATACACCATTCTGGCGGGCCAGACCGATGCCAACGGCATCAGTCTGGATGCC
>NZ_JBGLQU010000023.1:0-3064 GCF_041402625.1 Aeromonas sp. S19(2024) | reverse complement strand
TGCTCTTTAACAATCTGGAAAGCTGATTTAAAAAGTAGTTCTCAAACATTTGTTACAAGTGCTTTGGAAACTTCTTGGCGAAAACCAAATTTTATTTGGTCCTTGTTGTACAGCAACAAGCCGTGCCGGTTTCACCGACACTTCTTGGGGTTGTATGGTTAAGTGACTAAGCGTACATGGTGGATGCCTTGGCAGTCAGAGGCGATGAAGGACGTACTAACCTGCGATAAGCCGTGAGCAGTCGGTAAGAGACATTACGACTCACGGATTTCCGAATGGGGAAACCCACTTAGCATAAGCTAGGTATCGCTGCGTGAATACATAGCGTAGCGAGGCGAACCGGGAGAACTGAAACATCTAAGTACCCCGAGGAAAAGAAATCAACCGAGATTCCCTCAGTAGCGGCGAGCGAACGGGGATTAGCCCTTAAGCATCTTGGAAGTTAGTGGAACGGTCCTGGAAAGGCCGGCGATACAGGGTGATAGCCCCGTACACGAAAACAACCTTGATGTGAAATCGAGTAGGGCGGGACACGTGACATCCTGTCTGAATATGGGGGGACCATCCTCCAAGGCTAAATACTCCTGACTGACCGATAGTGAACCAGTACCGTGAGGGAAAGGCGAAAAGAACCCCTGTGAGGGGAGTGAAATAGAACCTGAAACCGTGTACGTACAAGCAGTGGGAGCCCTTCGGGGTGACTGCGTACCTTTTGTATAATGGGTCAGCGACTTACATTTTGTAGCGAGGTTAACCGTATAGGGGAGCCGTAGGGAAACCGAGTCTTAACTGGGCGTCTAGTTGCAAGGTGTAGACCCGAAACCGGGTGATCTAGCCATGGGCAGGTTGAAGGTTGAGTAACATCAACTGGAGGACCGAACCCACTAACGTTGCAAAGTTAGGGGATGACCTGTGGCTGGGGGTGAAAGGCCAATCAAACTCGGAGATAGCTGGTTCTCCCCGAAAGCTATTTAGGTAGCGCCTCGGACGAATACTACTGGGGGTAGAGCACTGTTTGGGCTAGGGGGTCATCCCGACTTACCAACCCCATGCAAACTCCGAATACCAGTAAGTAATATCCGGGAGACACACGGCGGGTGCTAACGTCCGTCGTGAAGAGGGAAACAACCCAGACCGCCGGCTAAGGTCCCAAAGTTCTGGTTAAGTGGGAAACGATGTGGGAAGGCTCAGACAGCTAGGATGTTGGCTTAGAAGCAGCCATCATTTAAAGAAAGCGTAATAGCTCACTAGTCGAGTCGGCCTGCGCGGAAGATGTAACGGGGCTCAAACCAGGCACCGAAGCCGCGGATTCACGCTAAGCGTGAGTGGTAGGGGAGCGTTCTGTAAGTCTGCGAAGGTGTGTCGAGAGGCATGCTGGAGATATCAGAAGTGCGAATGCTGACGTAAGTAACGATAAAGGGGGTGAAAAGCCTCCTCGCCGGAAGACCAAGGGTTCCTGTCCAACGTTAATCGGGGCAGGGTGAGTCGACCCCTAAGGTGAGGCCGAAAGGCGTAATCGATGGGAAGCAGGTTAATATTCCTGCACGACTTGTAATTGCGATGGGGGGACGGAGAAGGCTAGGTGGGCCAGGCGACGGTTGTCCTGGTGAAAGTGCGTAGGTGGTGTTTCTAGGCAAATCCGGAGACACAACACTGAGACACGAGACGAACGCACCACGGTGCGGAAGCCATTGATGCCCTGCTTCCAGGAAAAGCCTCTAAGCTTCAGATTACAAGTCATCGTACCCCAAACCGACACAGGTGGTCGGGTAGAGAATACCAAGGCGCTTGAGAGAACTCGGGTGAAGGAACTAGGCAAAATAGAACCGTAACTTCGGGAGAAGGTTCGCTCTTGATGGTGAAGTCCCTTGCGGATGGAGCTGTCGGGAGTCGCAGTGACCAGATGGCTGGGACTGTTTATCAAAAACACAGCACTCTGCAAACACGAAAGTGGACGTATAGGGTGTGACACCTGCCCGGTGCCGGAAGGTTAATTGATGGGGTTAGCGCAAGCGAAGCTCTTGATCGAAGCCCCGGTAAACGGCGGCCGTAACTATAACGGTCCTAAGGTAGCGAAATTCCTTGTCGGGTAAGTTCCGACCTGCACGAATGGTGTAACCATGGCCATGCTGTCTCCACCCGAGACTCAGTGAAATCGAATTCGCCGTGAAGATGCGGTGTACCCGCGGCTAGACGGAAAGACCCCGTGAACCTTTACTACAGCTTGGCACTGAACATTGAACCTACATGTGTAGGATAGGTGGGAGGCTTTGAAGGCGTGACGCCAGTTGCGCTGGAGCCGTCCTTGAAATACCACCCTTGTATGTTTGATGTTCTAACGCAGGGCCCTGAATCGGGCTCGCGGACAGTGCCTGGTGGGTAGTTTGACTGGGGCGGTCTCCTCCCAAAGAGTAACGGAGGAGCACGAAGGTTGGCTAATCCTGGTCGGACATCAGGAGGTTAGTGCAATGGCATAAGCCAGCTTAACTGCGAGACGGACAGGTCGAGCAGGTACGAAAGTAGGTCATAGTGATCCGGTGGTTCTGAATGGAAGGGCCATCGCTCAACGGATAAAAGGTACTCCGGGGATAACAGGCTGATACCGCCCAAGAGTTCATATCGACGGCGGTGTTTGGCACCTCGATGTCGGCTCATCACATCCTGGGGCTGAAGTCGGTCCCAAGGGTATGGCTGTTCGCCATTTAAAGTGGTACGCGAGCTGGGTTCAGAACGTCGTGAGACAGTTCGGTCCCTATCTGCCGTGGGCGTTGGATGATTGAAGGGAGTTGCTCCTAGTACGAGAGGACCGGAGTGAACGAACCTCTGGTGTTCGGGTTGTCACGCCAGTGGCACTGCCCGGTAGCTAAGTTCGGAATCGATAACCGCTGAAAGCATCTAAGCGGGAAGCGAGCCCTGAGATGAGTCATCCCTGACCCCTTGAGGGTCCTAAAGGGCCGTTGGAGACCACAACGTTGATAGGTGGGGTGTGTAAGCGTAGCGATACGTTGAGCTAACCCATACTAATTACCCGTGAGGCTTAACCATACAACACCCAAGAAGTGTT
>NZ_JBGLQU010000022.1:0-6023 GCF_041402625.1 Aeromonas sp. S19(2024) | reverse complement strand
TATCTGGGTTGGCGAAGGATGTTGGAGCGCTACGGGCGGGAAGTGAATGTACCACGTTGCTTGCATGAGGCGCTGGGGCGCCCCATGCAACACGTAATTGGGACATAGCCTAAAAAAAGGCCGGGAAACCCGGCCAAACAATCACACGCAGATTCAGAACGTCCAGGACGATCCGCCCGCATCATAGCGTGCCTGACAGCATTTTGGGATGGGGTCGCTCATTACTTAGGTTGAATTGCAAAATAAAAAAATCGGCAATCCCCCTTGTCGCTGACAAATCGGTATTGACTTTGATCCGTTTTCTCATAAAGATAGAAAGACGTTTAGACGTCCAAACATCCGTTTTGGCGTGAAGGAATGGGTTGCAGGACAGGGAGAGAGCAGATGGGATTTCACAGCGCGCGTCAGGTTGAGGCACTCAACCAGAGTTTGGCGGATCTGGGTGGCGACATATCGGTCAGTTTCGAGTTTTTCCCGCCCAACAGCGAAGGGATGGAGAACACCCTCTGGCAGTCCATCGAGCGCCTGCAGGTGCTGGAGCCCAAATTCGTCTCTGTGACCTATGGCGCCAACTCGGGCACCCGGGACCGCACTCACAAGGTGATCAAGGACATCAAGGAGCGTACCGGCCTCATCGCCGCCCCGCACCTGACCTGTATCGACGCCAGCCGTGACGAGCTGCGCACCATTGCCCGTGACTACTGGAACAGCGGCATTCGCCACATCGTGGCCCTGCGCGGAGACTTGCCCCCCGGCCTCGACAAGCCTGACATGTATGCCACCGACCTGGTTGCCCTGCTCAAGTCCGAAGCCGATTTCGACATCTCGGTCGCCGCCTATCCGGAAGGCCACCCCGAGGCTCGCAGTGCGCAATCCGACCTGCTCAACCTAAAGCGCAAGATAGATGCCGGTGCCAACCGGGCCATTACCCAGTTCTTCTTCGATGTGGAGACCTATCTGCGTTTTCGGGATCGCTGCGCCGCCATCGGTATCGATGCGGAGATCGTGCCGGGGATACTGCCGGTCTCCAACTACCAGACCCTGGCCAAGTTTGCCGGTTTCACCAACGTGAAGATCCCGCGCTGGATGCACCAGCGTTTCGAAGGTCTGGAAAACGATCAGATGACGCGCAACATGGTGGGAGCCAGCATTGCCATCGACCAGGTGCGTGTGCTGAGTCAGGAAGGGGTGAAGGATTTCCACTTCTATACCCTGAACCGCTCAGAGCTGACCTACGCCATCTGTCACACACTGGGTGTGAGGCCGAAAGGTCAGGCCTGATCCGCGGCTCTGATACAGAAAAGCCAATGAGTCTTCTCATTGGCTTTTTGTTTTGGGCGACAGTCAGGGCCTGGTTGGCTGGATCTCCCTGGGCTCGAGATCGATGACTGCATTGCCGGCGGCACCGGGATACTGGTGATAGCTCTGGTCCTGCTCAAGGGTATAGAAGGTGTCGAGGTAGTCGTCGTTGTTGGTCATCCAGGAGTCCGGGAGTGCCTTGACGATACGACCGCCAAGGTCGAGGAAGGGCAGGGCCTCGGGTACGCCACCCGCAGTGAAGCCGAGTTTGAGTGCGTCAATCAGGAGGGCACTCAGCTCCTTGTAATTGACGTTGTCATCCTGCTCCATCATGACCACGTCGACGGCTCCCCAGCGGTAGCGATCCCAATAGACCAGGATCTGGTTGGGGGTGTAGTCGGTGTTGTCGTAGTCGAGATAGGGCATGTCGACGATATCCACCACGGGCTCGTCCCTGCCAGGGTTGACCCCGGCCACGACGGCATAGACCTCGGCGGCGCCCAGCAGCCAGGGCTCCTGATCATCGTTGAGCCTGATCTTCTTGAGAATGCTGGTCTTGAGGGGGGTGGTGTTGCTGGTGGCACGGGGCGTCACCTGCATGTCGGCGGCAGCCAGCGCCTTTCGCATCACCTTCAGGCCGGCATTCTTGGCTTTGACCGGATCGGCCTCCACCACCAGTACCGGCCGCGCCGGCGGCTGGTTCACATCGAGATAGATCGGGCTGCCGGCGCTGTCGAACGCCTCGATGGCGCTCCAGCTCTTTTCGTCACCACTTGGTATGTAGGCAACCAGTGGCTCAACCCCTTGTTGCAGTGCATCCGCCTGATCCGGATTGGCCAGCCGCAGTTGCATCAGTTCCCTGACCTCGCCATCCAGCCCTTGCCGACTGATGGCCGCCTGGTTGGCATCCCGAGCCTGGCGCTTCAGGCGCGGGCTGGCCTTTTGCAGCAGGTTGGGCAGTGGACTCTGGTATTCCTGATTGTTCAGGAGCGGCAGCAGGTTCTTCTGCTGCAGCGCGAGCTGGCGTGCCAGCTCCCGATCGGTGTCGGCAGCCTGGGTCGTGGTGGCGCCCAGCAGTGCCAGTAACAAAATGACAGCCTGATTCCTCATCTTCGTTCTCCAGTATTGAGTCTGACAACGGCGCTTGTCGGGAAGGATCTGCGCCGTTTTGTCACTAGAAAGGAATAAGGTTCATATGTGAACGCTCTTCTCAGGATTATGTGCTGCGTCTCACTGGAGTCTCCCCAGATGGTCAGGTCAGGCGCGGAGCCGGTTGACTTGATGCAATGTCACTCCGATCAGCAATCCCCAGCAGGCAGACCCGACCCCGAGCAGGGTGATCCCCGAGGCAGTCACGAGGAAAGTCAGTAGCGCGGCTTCCCGCTCCTCGTCCTGCTGCAAGGCGCTGTGCAAGCTGCTGCCTATGGTGCCGAGCAGCGCCAGCCCGGCCACGCAGGTGACCAGCACCACAGGGAATGCGCTGAACAGGGCAACCACGGTGGCACCGAAGCAGCCTGTGAGCAGGTAGAAACATCCAGCCCACACGGCAGCAGGCCAGCGTCGAGTGACATCGTGATCCACTTCCTTGCCCATGCAGATGGCGGCAGTGATGGCGGCCAGGTTGAAGGCATAGCCGCCAAACGGTGCCAGCAGCACGCCGATGAATCCGGTCCAGCCAATCAGGGAAGAAGTGGCCGGTTGATAGCCGTGGGCGCGCAGGATGGCAATGCCCGGCATGTTTTGCGAGGTCATGGTAACGAGAAAGAGCGGGAGTGCGATGCCGAGCAGGGCGTCGATGGAAAAGGCTGGCGAGACCCAGACCGGGGTGGAAAGTTGCCAGTAAACCTCGTTGAGTTGCAGCTCGCCCCTCAGGGTGCAGAGCAGCATGCCGGCAGCCAGGACCAGCACCATGGTGTAGCGGGGCCAGAGGTGGCGACCCAGCAAGAAAGCCAGTAGCAAGGTGCCAAGCAGCAAAGGATCTTGCGGTGCCACCTTGAAGAGATCCAGCCCGAACCTGAGCAAGACTCCGGCCAGCATGGCGGCCGCCAGTGGGGCGGGAATGTGACGCATCAGCCTGTCGAACCAGCCGCTGATACCGCAGAGGGTGATCAGCAGTGAAGAGATGATGAAGGCGCCGATGGCTTCAGCCAGACTGAAGTTCCCCAGGCTGGTGATGAGCAGGGCGGCACCCGGGGTGGACCAGGCCGTCAAGACAGGCACCCGGTAATAAAGGGAGAGGCCGATGCAGCTGACCCCCATGCCGATACCCAGTGTCCATAGCCAGGAAGAGACCTGGGCTGCATCGGCACCGGCGGCCGTGGCGGCCTGGATGATCAAGACGACAGAACTCGTGTAACCCACCAATACGGCGATGAGTCCCGCGACCATGTGGGGGAGGGCTAGGGGCATGGGAAACTTCCTTGTGGATGCTGATAGCTTGTGCGCTATTGCGTACAATGTGGTTTGGACTATAACGCTGTGCGTTATGGCGCACAATATGGCTCGAAGAAATCGGAGAACAGATGCAGGAGATGAGTCGCTATCTGGCCCAGCGATTGAAAGGGCTGCGCACTGAAAGAGGATGGAGCCTGGATATGGCCGCCCGTGAAACGGGGGTGAGCAAGGCCATGCTGGGACAGATCGAGCGAGGTGAATCCAGTCCGACGGTGGCAACATTGTGGAAGATTGCCACCGGTTTTCGGGTCTCTTTCTCCAGTTTCATTGAGCCGACACCAGCGGCACAGGGAGAGACGGTATACCGTATTGCCGATGATATTCGACAGCAGCCGGCGGGAGAGGGGATGCAGGTTGCCCCGCTTTTCCCCTATGAGGCCCGCTTTGGTTTCGAGTTGTTCGAACTGACCCTGCTACCTGGATACCAGCGGGAGTCAGAACCCCATGAACCCGGAGTGACCGAACATGTCATCGTCATCAGCGGTGTGATGGAGGTACTGGTGGACGGAGCGTGGCGTTCCCTCAATCAGGGTGAGGCCGTCCGGTTTGCAGCGGACCGTACCCATGGCTATCGCAATCTTGGGGTCGCTCCCGCCATCTTCCACAATCTGATCCACTATCCGTCCATGGCCACGCGATGATTAGCCGGGGCGGCCATCCGCCCTGGGACTGGTCAGTATGGGGGTATAAACCCAGATGAACAGACCGTAGGCGGCAACCCAGCTCCATCCGCTGAGGTTCCATCCCGTGAGGTTGAGATTTGGCCAAAAGAGAGGGAGCAAGACCCGCAACAGCGCGGACAGGATCACCAGTGCAAATGCCGCCGTGATCCTGCGTCCTATCTGCAGGGCTCTGCCACTGTGTCCGAGGGATACACGGGCTATCATCCCGAGGATCATGGCCCCCATGCTGCCCGCGCTGAACAGATGGCTGGCCAGTGACAAGGCAATCGGCCAGCCAGCCGTGTGTGCCGCCAGGGCGGTCAGCCCCAGTGGGATAAAGAGGTAGGCCAGGTGAAGCGACCACAGCAGAGGGTGGGCCAACGTGGTTCCGGGTTGCCAGCGCAGCTGCCTGTAGAGGTGAGCCCCTGCCGCCACTATATATAGAGGGAACATCTGGATTCCGATGACCCACTGTGTCGGGAGCACCAACCAGAGCAGCAGGATGAGCCACAGAGACGCGAGGGCAATGCGCTCCAGCCACGGCAGTGGGGGTGCTTTTTCTGCCCCAGTGCCTCTGGCGGTAAAGAAGGGAATGACACGTCCTCCCATGACGGCAATCAGGGTTGTGAAGAGGAGCACGGTTGCAAGCAGGATATGTTCCACCAATGGCCATTCGGCATGCCACCGCCAGCAAGCGGTATTGAGCAGGGTCAACACGAGAAGCAGGGGAACAAAAAAGAGATTGCGCCACTGGCGCGTCACTATGATGGGTCTGGCGAGGAACCACGTACAGAGGGGCAACCAGGCCAGGTCCATGACCATCAGAGTGACATTGCTTTCTCCAAACCAGGGGAGCAGGCCTCTCGGGATGGCCCACAATCCCACGACCAGTGCCAGCGGCCAACCGCGTACACCTGGGTGAGCGGTCCAGTTCTGGACGGCGGTAAGCAGAAAACCCGCCACTATGGCGGCACCAAAGCCGAACAACATTTCATGTGCATGCCACCAGATGGGGTTGCTAATCCCGGGCAGAGCGAACCAGCCGTTGAGTTGCCCCAGCCAGCCCAGCATCGCCAAAGCCGAGAACAAGGCGCCGAACAGGAAGAAAGGCCGAAACCCGAGGCGGAACAGAGGAACGATTCTCTCCTCTTTGCGGCTATCCAGGATCTGGTGCATGAATGAAACCTTAATTGAACATTTGAAAAGCCAATTATAAAGTGGCTTTTCAAATGTTCAATTTAAATCCAATGACAGCCCGAAATGGTGGTGATGCGAACGAAATAGAACCGCTTTGCTGTATATCTGAGCGAACGGTTCTTTTCGGTGAAAAAGCCCTTGTCATCACGGCGCGGCTCCCTATAATGCGCCCCTACCAGCACGGCGGAACACGCCAACCTGATGAGCCAGCTTCCTTAGGAAGTGGGCGCCGAAAGAAAAGCGAAAACAACCGCTTGACTTTCGAAGTGAGGAGCGTAAGATGCGCCTCCTCAACGCGACAAGCGTGACGCTCTTTAACAATTTGAATCAAGCAATCTGTGTGGGCACTCACAGCATCGAGCATCAAAAACAATTTTTGATTTTCAATGTCTGATGAAGTGACCAAAGCAA
>NZ_JBGLQU010000021.1:0-22652 GCF_041402625.1 Aeromonas sp. S19(2024) | reverse complement strand
CTGACCCCATGCCGAACTCAGAAGTGAAACGCTGTAGCGCCGATGGTAGTGTGGCATTCGCCATGCGAGAGTAGGACACTGCCAGGCACCCAATACAAGAAACCCCGCTCATCTGAGCGGGGTTTTTTATTGCCTGAAATTTATTTTTTAGATAATAAGTCTGGTTAATGCGCAAAACACAGCCTATTGTATCGATAAACATTGTTATTCAGCCAGTATCACTGTCTTTCAAACGGCTCAATCTCTCTTTCTCACCAGGTTGAGCGTCAAGTATCTCCGGCTCAAGCGCTATTCCCTTCCTTGATAATCACTATTGCTGGAAACGGGAGTGACAAGTACCTCAGGATCCATAGACTGTTTCTTTCATGTACAAGGAGCTGTCTATGTTGGGGATCCACGATTTGGCGTTGTTTGTCGTTTCTGGCCTGCTGCTGAACATGATGCCTGGGCCTGACTCCCTGCTCATCATGCTGCGCAGCGGCTCCCAGGGATGGCGTGCAGGGTCCATGGCGGCATTGGGTATCGGGACAGGTACCATGGTACATGTGTTGGCTGCGGCGCTGGGACTGTCTGCCCTGTTGAGTGCCTCCGCCGAGCTGTTTGCCGTCATCAAGCTGATGGGGGCGCTCTATCTGGTCTATCTCGGCGTGTCCATGCTCTGGCAGAGGAGTGGCACTTCAACGTCTGTGGATGGGGCTGTGGCGCTGCCTGCGCTCTCTTATGGGCGCATCTTTCGGCAGGGGTTGCTCACCAATGTCCTCAATCCCAAGGTGGCGCTCTTCTTTCTCGCTTTTGTGCCCCAGTTCATCGATCCCGCTTCACCGCAAAAGGCGATGGCATTCATCGTGCTGGGCTGCATCTTCAATCTCAACGGCATGATCTGGTGCCATCTGCTGGCGTTTTCCACCGCGTTTGCAAGCCGCAAGGTGCGACTGCCCGCCCGGGTGGCCACCTGGCTGAATCGCGTGATGGGGGGGCTGTTCGTGGGGCTCGGTATCAAGCTGGCGGTGGAGTGAGCAGGTAAAAACCGGGCATAGAAAAAGGCGTATCCCATCGCTGGGATACGCCTTCGTCTGCACTGCAGCAGAATGACCGGGATCAGTTCATGCCGTAACGCTTGAGTTTCTTGCGCAGGGTGCCGCGGTTGATGCCCATCATTACGGCGGCGCGAGTCTGGTTGCCACGGGTGTACTGCATGATCACGTCCAGCATGGGAGCTTCGACTTCGGAGAGAACCATATCGTACAGATCAATCACTTCCTGACCGTTCAACTGGGCCAGGTAGTTACGCAGGGCCTGTTGCACAGAGTCACGCAGGGGGCGTTGGGTCGGCTCGGCAGCGTGATTGTGAGTAGTTGTTACCAATGCATCAGAAGTCAGGGTTTGTTCGAACATATTCGGTCGGCTCTTTAGTTATGCGTTAACCTAATCCATCGAAATACGCTTCGAGTGCCTCGAGTTGTGCGTCTGCACAATCCAGGGCATTGAAGTGCTTACGGAATTCTCGGCCCGCCTCTTCTTCATCCAGATACCAGCCCACGTGTTTACGGGCAATGCGCGCTCCCAGATAGGCACCGTAAAACTGGTGCAGATTGGTGACATGCTCGTTCATCAGGGTGCGAACCTCTTCCCTGTCGGGAGGCGGCAGCTTGGTGCCCGTTTCAAGAAAATGGCGGATTTCCCGGAAAATCCAGGGTCGTCCTTGCGCAGCACGGCCGATCATCACGGCGTCGACACCGGTATAGTCGAGGACATACCGGGCTTTCTCCGGGCTATCGATGTCGCCATTGGCGACAACAGGAATCGATACGGCCTGCTTAATCGCCCTGATAGTGTCGTACTCCGCTTCGCCCTTGTAGAGGCAGGCACGGGTACGACCATGCACGGCAAGGGCCGCGATACCGCAATCTTCGGCGATTCGGGCGATCTCCTCGCCATTGCGGTTATCCGGATCCCATCCTGTGCGGATCTTCAAGGTGACAGGTACTTCCACCGCATCCACCACGGCCCGGCAGATGGATCTGACCAGGTCTGGCTGACGCAGCAGGGCGGAACCTGCCAGCTTCTTATTCACTTTTTTTGCCGGACATCCCATGTTGATGTCGACGATCTGAGCGCCCTGCTCCACGTTGTAGCGGGCAGCAAACGCCATCATCTCGGGGTCGGCACCGGCAATCTGGACCGATCGCAAGCCGCCTTCAGCAGAGTGATCCATTCTCATCCGGGTTTTCTGGGTATCCCAGACATCCGGGTTGGCCAGCAGCATCTCGGAAACGGCCATACCGGCTCCCAAACGTAAACAAAGTTCACGAAATGGTCGGTCTGTTACACCGGCCATGGGGGCCACGATCAGGGGAGTTTCAAGCGTGTGGGGACCTATCTGCATTCCACGGTTACCATCGGCTTAGGGCGGCGTATATTACGCATTTTTTAGTCAGGAGAAAAGGTTAGTATTTGAGCGTCAGCCATTTTTTTCTGAAAAAAACGTCGCGCCAAGGCTTGCAAATTCAGGAGTGCTTGAAAATCGGACATATTGTCTGTGACCATGGTCAGGAGGGCGCGAGTGAGGGAGATGGTGATTTGTGAGTCTCCCTCTCAAGCCGGTTTAGGCTATGATAGCGGGCCTGAATTGAGCAAAGACTCTACACAATTTCATTACAAACGGATCGGGGATGTATGACGGTAAAGTTCATCAAGTCGCTCTGCCCATGCCTGCTGGGTATCGTGCTGGGGTCGGCTCAGGCGCAGACGGTCAGCTTTACCGAGGCCTGGAGCCGGGTCATCCAGCAGGATGACGGCTTGGCGGCAGAGCAGGCCGGGGTGGAGCGGGCCCAGCAACTGCGGGAGGCGGCCAAGGCCATGTACCTGCCCAAGGTGGATGTGGGGGCCAGCTATACCCATCTCGATCAGCCGATGGAGCTGGACATGCTGGATCTCAACCCCATCGCCAATCATCCGGAATTCGGCAAGGTGCTGGGGCCTGTGATGCAGGCACTCAACCTCAGCCCGAGCGATTTCGTCACCCCCCTCACCAAGCAGAACGTGGTGACCAGTTCGGTCAAGATGCTATGGCCGCTCTTTACCGGCGGGCGCATCGATGCGGCCCAGGATATTCGTCAGGCCCAGGTGAGCGAGGCTGAGCAGTTGCTGGTGCTCAAACAGCAGTCCACCTTCGAGAGCCTCTCCCAGACCTACTTCGGGGTGGTGCTGGCGGCGCAGGTGGTGCAGACCAAGCAGGAGATCGAGCAGGGACTGGCACACCATCTGGATCATGCCAAGAAGCTCGAAGCCCAGGGGCAGATCGCCAAGGTGGAGCGCCTCTCGGCCCAGTCTGCCTATGACAGGGCACGTATCGATACCCAGAAGGCCAGGCGCAGCCTGGAGATCGCCCAGCTGGCGCTCGGCCACATGCTCAAGCTCAAGCAGGCTGAGCCCAATACCGCCCTCTTCATCAACGAAGGGATGCCAGCCTTGTCTCCCTTCGTGGAGGAGACCCTGTCGGTGCATCCCGGTCTCAAGCTGTTGACGGCCAAGAAGGATCAGGCCCAGGGGATGATCAAGCTGGAGAAGGGCAAATACGCCCCCGAGCTCTTCCTGTTCGGCAACTACAACCTCTATGAAGATGATTCCATCGTCTCCAAGACCACACCGGACTGGCTGGTTGGTGTCGGGGTCAGCATGCCGCTGGTGAGTCGTGATGGCCGCTCCGAGACGGTCCAGGCGGCCAAGAGCGCCGAACTCCAGGTCAACCTGCTGCAAGCCAAGACCCGCCAGGATCTGGAGCTGCTGGTCGAGAAGACCTGGCGCGAGGCTGCCCAGGGACTGGAAGAGTATCACTCTCTCTCCTCGACCCAGGCGCTGGCCGAGGAGAACGTGCGGTTGCGTGACAAGGCATTCGGTCAGGGGCTCTCCACTTCCCTCGATGTGGTCGATGCCCAGACTCAGCTTGCCGGGGTCAAGACCCAGCGCGCCGCCGCCGCCTATCAATACGTGATCTCTCTGGCCCGCCTGTTGGCACTCTCCGGTCAGATGAACAGTTTCAACCAGTATCAGCATGGCCAGGCGATCGAGGTGAACTCATGATCGCGCTCTCTTCCACTCCGTTATTCATGTCCGTTTCGACCGTCAAGGGCCGCCCGTTTGCCGAGGTGAATTCATGAGTCATCCCCCCATCAAGAAGAAGATGAGCCAGGGCAAGCCCTGGCTGCTGCCACTGGCGCTGGTATTGCTTGTGCTCTGGCTTGGCTGGCGCTTCTGGCTGGCCTATCAGCCGGAGCCGGTGCGTCTGCAGGGGCAGATAGAGGCGCAGCAGTATTCGGTCTCTTCCAAGGTGGCGGGCCGCATCGACGAGGTACTGGTGAAGAAGGGGGATCAACTGGCCAGGGGCCAACTGGCGTTCACTCTGGCGAGCCCGGAGATCGAGGCCAAGCTGAGTCAGGCCAAGGCCGGGCAGGCCGCGGCGGGTGCCATGGCCGAAGAGGCCGAGAAGGGGGCGCGAGTGCAGCAGATCGCGGCCGCCAAGGATCAGTGGCAACAGGCCAAGGCAGCTGCCCTGTTTCATGGCAAAACCTACGAGCGCATTGCCAGCCTGCATCGGGATGGCGTGATGTCGCTGCAAAAGCGTGACGAGGCCTGGACGGCCTGGCAGGCGGCGAAGTACAGCGAGGGCATGGCCTGGCAGCAATACCAGATGGCGCTGGAAGGGGCGCGGGAAGAGACCAAGATAGCGGCCCGCGAGCAGGCCAAGATGGCGGCTGGCGGCGTGGCGGAAGTGGAAGCCTATCTGGCCGATACCCGCATCGCCAGCCCACACGAGGGGGAAGTTGCCCAGGTGCTGTTGCGTAGCGGCGAGCTGGCTCCCCAGGGCTTCCCCGTGGTGACCTTGCTCGACATGAAGGATGCCTGGGCCCAGTTCCATGTCCGTGAGGACCTCTTGCCAAGGTTCCCGGTCGGTACCGAGTTTGATGCCCGTATTCCCGGCCTGGGGGATCAGCTGGTGCGCTTCAAGGTGACCCATGTGGCCGTGATGGGGGATTTCGCCACCTGGCGTGCCACCGACACCCGCCAGGGGTTCGACATGAAAAGCTTCCAGGTGGAAGCGCGCCCCTTGCAGCCGGTTGACGGGCTGCGGGTCGGCATGAGCGTGCTGGTCGAGCTCTGATGGGACGCGAATGGCGGTTGCTCTGGCAGGACCCGTTCGGCCGGGCGCTGGCGAGCTGGGTCCCCTTGGTGCTGATAGGGATCCTGTGCTGGATCTTTTCAGCCGGCCTGGCGCGGGATCTCAAGGTCGGTCTGGTGGATCTGGATCGCAGCCCCCTCTCCCGACAACTGGCGTTCTCTCTCGATGGCTCCGCCGGGCTCAAGATAGCGCAGCAGTTTGACGCCATCGACGAGGGGGCCAGGGCACTGCGAGGAGGGGACATCTATGCCCTGGTGGTGATCCCCCATCACCTGGAGCGGGATGCCCGCGAGGGGACCCAACCCAGGGTGACCGTGTTCAACAATGGCCAGTTCATCCTGATTGCCAAGCTGGTCAACTCCGCACTGGCCCAGGTGGTCGGGACGCTCAATGGCCAGGTGGGCGTGCTCTCGGCCATGGCCGACGGCAAGACGCTGCCCGGTGCCCTGGGACAATCCGTACCCATTGCGAGTCAGGTTACCGCGCTCTACAACATCAATTCCAGCTACGCCCAGTTTCTGCTGAGCGCCCTGCTGCCTGCGGTGTGGCAGATCCTGGTGGTGCTCTATGGCCTGAACGCCCTGGCCCGCACCGATCGCCTCGGGTTGGACTGGACCACCAGAGGGGTCTGGTTCGGCCTCTGGCGTACTCTGCTGCCCCATGTGCTCATCGGCTGGGGGTGGGGTCTGGCGTGGAGTCTGCTGCTGTTCAAGGGGCTTGGGTACCCCATGCAAGGCAGTTGGCTGGTGCTGACGGCGGGGCTGGGACTGGCGTCGGCCGCTTGCGTCACCATGGGGGCTTTCTTCTACGCCATCATCCGGGATCCGGCGCGGGCGCTCTCTCTGGCCGGCGCCTACACGGCGCCGGGATTTGCCTTCATGGGGGTCACCTTTCCGGTCAGCGCCATGGGGGATGTGGCCCAGTTCTGGCGCAGCCTGCTGCCCATCTCCCACTATGTGGAGCTGCAGATCGGGCAAACCAACTACGGTCAACCGTTGACGGCGGCCCTGCCCCAGCTCGGGGCCCTGCTGCTGTTTCTGCTGCCCCTGCTGCTGGTGGTACACCGCTACCGGACGCCGTCGGGCGCGCTACCCCATGAGGAGTCCAGGCCATGATGGGATTCTGGGATCTGATGCGCCTTGAGCTGCGCACCCTCTTGGCGGATCGCGCCATCATGCTGACCCTGTTTGGCGGCGTCTTCTTCTACTCCTTCCTCTACCCCCAGCCCTACCTGCACCAATTGCCCAGGGAAGAGCCCGTGGTGGTGGTCAACGAGGATGGCAGCCAGCTCTCCCGCCAGCTGGAGTTCATGGCCGATGCCACGGCGCAGGTGAAACTGGTGGCCCGTGCCGGTTCGCTCGACGAGGCCCGCCAGATGATGCTGACCGGCAAGGCGAGCGGCATCTTGCACATTCCCCGCCACTTCTACCGGGATCTGATGCTGGGCAGGAGCGTGACCCTGGGTTATGCCGGGGATGCCTCCTACTTCCTGGTCTATGGCACCATTGCCGAAGGGCTGGCCCAGGCGGGGGGCACGCTCGCCGCCCAGGTGAAGGTGGCCAGGCTGATGAGCCAGGGCGAGGCGCTGCCCCAGGCCGCCATGGGCTGGAACGCGGTGGCCCTCAATGTGCTGCCGGTATTCAACCCCACCATGGGCTATGTGAACTACGTGGTGCCAGCGGTATTCGTGCTGATCCTGCATCAGGTGTTGCTGATGGGGACCGGCATCCTGGGGGCGACCCAGAACCAGCGCAGCCGCCGTGGCGAGTCAGGCTACTGGCAACATGCCCCCGTGCCGGCCTTGTTGCTGGCCCGCACCCTGGTGGTGGGGGCTCTTTTCGTCCTTCCGGTGACCTACTTCTTCGGCTTCTGCTTCGATCACTACGGTATTGCCCGCACCGCTGTACCCGGCGAACTCTGGCTCTTTACCCTGCCGTTCCTGCTGGCCACCACCTGGCTCGGGATCGTGCTCGGCGCTCTGTTCACCCGCCGTGATCTACCGACTCAGGTGGTACTTGTCTCCTCTTTGCCGCTGGTCTTCCTGGCCGGCTTTATCTGGCCCCTTGAGCTCATCCCGGCTCCCCTCAACTGGCTGGCCCAGTGGGCCCCGAGCACGCCGGCCATCGAGGGATTCCTGCGCCTCAATCAGATGGGGGCCGACTTTGCCCAGGTCTCCCGCTACTGGTGGCAGTTGTGGGGGCTTGCACTATTGTATGGCGCTCTGGCGTGCTGGTTGCTCCGCTGGCGTCAACCGTGCCCTGCAACGCGGCCGGATGATGGGGCGACAGCGTCTTCCACCGACTAGGCCCCCTTGCAACAACACGGTCAGCCCTCGGGCTGACCGTGTTGCCATTCACAGGGGTCATGGCTGACTCAGACCCGGATCGCCGATGGCATAGATCTGGCCGCACGCCTCCTGGTCGGTGAGCAGTTGCAAACCCCGTATCGCTACATCCTGGCGCCTGACCAGGCCATGCCTCTCTTGCCCCTGGCTCAGGATGGCCTGACCCGTGGGCTCCCCATCCTGCAACCCTGCGGGGCGTAAAATGGTCCACTCAAGGGTGCTGGTCTGCAGCCAGCTTTCCGCCAGGCTCTTGAGGCGTACCTCGTGTCCGAAGGCGGCGCGAGCCCGCTCGGGCAGGTATTGCCAGCTGTCGCCACAACCGAGGGAGGTGACCAGCAGCAGGCGGCTGAGCCCGGCGCGCTCCATCTCGTCGATCACATGGCGGTTGCCCTGATAATCCACCGGTGCACTCTGGCGAAAGCTGCCGAGGGTGGAGACTACCCGGGCACCCCTGTCCGCCAAGCGGCAAGCCTGGGCCACGGCCTGGGGGTCCAGGGCATCCCCGATGACGACCTCGACTCCCAGGGTATGCAGCTCGCTGGCCATGTCGGCATGGCGCACCAGGGCAACGACCCTGTGGCCCAGTTGCAGTGCGTGGTCGGTGAAGGCGCGGCCCAGTCCGCGACTGGCACCGAAGATGAGTGTGGTTGGCATGACAGGCCCTCTCGAACAAAAGAGCAAGCCTAGAGCCTGGATGGCTCTCTGTAAATGAGAGTGGTTTTTATTTGTGAGGTGCAGGGGATATGAAGGGCCGGACATCAGGGACGCCGGCCCGACGGGATCAACCGTTGTAATGGCCGATGCTGGGACGGCGGCTGGGTCCGCTCAGGTGGATGTCCACCGGATTGAACGCCTTGATCGCCTCATAGCTGAAATCACCGATGGCCTGATGCAGGCTCTGGGGGCTGTGGTTGGTGATGATGATGACGCTTTTGGACAGGTTGCGACGACGGCGCAGCAGGTGGCCGAGGAAGCTGGACTGACTCTCGGCCATCTTGGCACGGTTGGCCGCCACCTCGTCGATGATCAGCAGGTCCACCTCTTCCAGGGCGCGGCGGTACTGGTTGCGCTCCTCCTGATCCTGGATGACGTTGAAGAAGAGCCTGTCCACGATGGAGGCCCACTGCTGGAAGATCACCGACTTCTGGTGGCGCGCGATCAACTCGTGGGCCACGGCACCCGCCAGGGTGGATTTGCCGGTGCCGTAATCGCCGTAGATCAGCATGCAGCCCCCGCCGCTCTTCTCCCAGTGCTCGAAACCGCTGATGAAGTAGCGGGCCGTTTCGATGGGGTATTGCAGGGCCGGGTCACCGGAATCCATCTTGTCGAAGATCCAGTCCGGATTGAGGTCGGCCTGGGCGATCAGCTTCTGGATCCGCTCCTGGCGGGCGGCCTTCTGCAACTCGCGCACTTCGGCATTGGCCTTGGCGTCGTACTCCTTGCGCAGGGTCTCGTAGTCGTACTGGCTGCCGCCGGTTGCGGCCCGCAGTCGGAGAATACGTTCCTGCAGGCTGCTGACGTGACGCTTGAGCTCGGGATCATGAGCCCGTTGCTCCTGTCTGGCCTTGGCGATTTTCTGGCGTTTGGCCTCGATCTCTTCCAGTGCCTGGCGCATCGGGTCGTGCGGATCTGTCATGGAATTCTCCTTCTGCTAGGGCTGTGGCTGGATGGGCGTGCACTTCGTGGCCGCCTGGTATCAATCATTCTCCGGCTCCTGAGCTTGTGCCAGCCGTTTGGCCTCATCGATCATCTCTTGCGCCCGGCGGCTCGGGCCAGCCTCTAACGGGGCTGGCGCGACCTGCTGGTACCCGGTGACCACGGTCGCCGGACGGCGGGCGTAGCGCCGACTCTTGAGGGCCCGAATAAATTTCAACATCCACTGGTGCTGGGAGTCGAACACCTCGGGGCGGCCGAGCCAGTAGGCGATGAACTCCCCGAGATCCTCTTCGCTGTAGCTGGCATCGATCACCCCGCACAGGCGTGCGAGAGCAGGCAGTTCTTCGTCCGGACGCCACTGCAGGTGCATCTGGAACGGGCGTGCCGGCAGGGGGCTGCGCACCCGCTGGCTCAGCAACGGCAACTGGAAAGGGCACTGGTGGTAGTGCTCACTGTCAGCCTGGGCCTCGACTTGAAGCAGTTCGGCCTCCATCAGTTCGTCGAGCAGCTCGGTCAGCTGGCGAGCGTTGACCTGATAGCTGAAACCACCGGGATTGCCCGGATCGACGACAGCCAGTGCCCGGCCAAGCTCGGGATAGTTGAGTCGGGCCAGCCGATTTTCCAGCACCAAGCGGCGCAGTTGCAGGGTATAGAGGCTGCGGGCCGGATGGGAGAGTCTGGGATGGGCGAGGGCGCTGTATTCGGCTGGCGTCATGGTCTGCTTCACGATCTGGAGTGGAGGGCATTATCCCTCATGGCGGTGCCTCATACAATTCATGGTGCCGACCTGCGAGAGAACGGCTGCCGGGCGACGGTTGTCAATCATCTCTGCGCAAGGGGGCGAGCAAAATAGTCGGACCATTTCAAACGCTTGGCAGATACCAAGGCCAGCCCGGCTCGCTGCTCGACAATATTGTGTGGCGGTATCCAGCGCCCATGATCTAGTCTTAATGCTCAAATAACCATTTGACTAATAAGAGCTTTGTCAAGATGTCAAAAGCCGGACTACGGATCTTGGTGGTAGAAGACGAAGCGGTTTTTCGCCACTCACTGGTATCTTATCTCGAGCACGACGGGGCCTGCGTCTTTCAGGCAGAAGACGGGATTGAGGGGCTCTCTGCCGCAGCGCTCTATCACCCCGATGTGGTGTTGTGTGATCTGAACATGCCGAACATGGATGGTCATGAGGTGATTGCCTGCCTCACCGCCCGCTATCCACAGGTGCCCGTCATCGTCATCTCCGGTCAGGATCAGATGGCTGCTATCGAGCGTGCGCTGCGGGCGGGGGCCAGGGACTTCTTCATCAAACCGGTGAATGACTATGAGCAGATCCGCCGCAGCATCGAGCAATGCCTGACAAACCTCGGGCATCAGAGCCAGCAACTGGAGCTGATGGAGCACATCGACTTCTTCCGTGGCCACGATCTGGCGAGCAGCCGGCTGCTCGCCTGGCTGGCCCCCCCTGGCATGCAGGAGTGGGGACCCTGGCAGGTCACCTTTGCCGGCATGGGCAATCTCTTCATCCCGGATACCTTCAAACTGGACGACAAGCTGCTGGTACTGGTGATGGAGCTACCCATCCTCGGTGTGGATGCGGCCTTCTGTGGTGCCTTGGTGCGATCCCTGATGAACGGCCCCTATCGCCAATACCAGCAACAAGAGAGCCTGCTGTTGACCCAGCCACACCGATTGCTGGATTACCTCAATCTGCAACTGCTGGAGTCGGGCCTGCGTCACTCCTTTGCCATGGCGGCCCTGCTGTTCGATCAGGAGGATGGGCTGCTTTTTGCAAATGCCGGGCTCACCTCACCTCACTGGTTGATGCGTGCAGGGGGGTTGCCGCTCGGCTTGATGCGCAGCAGTCGCTACACGTTGCACAGGCGAAGCTGGCACGAGCCCTTTGATCTGCAGTTTCGCAGTGACAGCGGCAGCGCCCTGACGATGCAGGTTCGTCACCACTGACGCCGTGAAGTGAACACATGCAAACAGGGCGCCCATGGGCGCCCTGTTTGGTCTCTGCTGTCCTGACCGGTCAAACGGTCGCAGACTGCAGTTTCTGCTCTTGTTCTTCGGGCTCTTTGGCCGGGCCTTCGGCACCGTGCATCCAGTAGACCAAGCGGTTGGCCATGGTCAGCAGGATGAGGGCGCTGATCACGGCGGCCAGTGCGATGCCACCGAAGATGGCCATGGCACCGGATTCGCCGACGAAGGATCCGATGAAGCCGGCGGCATAGTTGGCCAGGGCCACGAAACCGAACCAGGCACCCATCATCAGGGAGGCCAGGCGCAGCGGAGCCAGCTTGGTCACCATGGAGAGACCGATGGGAGAGAGGCAGAGCTCACCCAGGGTATGGAACAGGTAGGCACCGACCAGCCAGAACATGGAGGTCTTGACAGCCTGATCACCACCTTGCTCCAGCACGGCACCGATCATGAACAGGAAGCCGACGGCCAGGAACAGCAGGCCCATGGCGAATTTCACCGGGGAGTTCGGCTCTTTCTTGCCGAGCTTGATCCAGATGGCGGCCACGACAGGGGCCAGGGTGATGATGAAGAAGGGGTTCAGGGACTGGAACCAGGCGGTCGGCACTTCGAAGCTGCCGATCATGCGGTCGGTATACTCCTGGGCATACAGGTTCATCAGACCACCGGCCTGCTCGAAGCCGGCCCAGAAGATGATGGTGAACAGGCCCAGTACCAGGATCACCTTGATGCGATCCACTTCCTGTTTGGTCAGAGGCGCTTTTTGCTCCTTGGAGCGCTGCAGGGCGGCACGCTGGGCGGCGGGCACACGGCCGATGTCGCCAAGGAAACGCTGGGCCATGGTGGCCTGCACGACCAGGGAGAGCAGCATGCCGATACCGGCGCTGACGAAGGCGGCTTGCCAGCCATAGGCGGTGGCGGCGGCGCCGCAGATCACGCCGGCTAGCAGGGAGCCCAGGTTGATGCCCATGTAGAAGATGGTGAAGGCGCCGTCACGACGGTGATCCCCTTCTTTATACAGGTCGCCCACCATGGTGGAGATGTTCGGTTTGAACAGGCCGTTGCCCACGATCAGCAAGCCAAGGCCGGCATAGAAGACGGTGTTGACCATGTCAGGGAACATGGCGTGAGGCAGTGCCAGGGTAAACTGGCCGGCGGCCATCAGCACGGCACCGAACAGGATGGCACGGCGCTGGCCCAGGAAGGTATCTGCGAGCCAGCCGCCGATGATGGGGGTGATGTAGACCAGACCGGTATAGATGCCGTACAGCTTGAGGGCGTCGGCCTGGGTCCAGCCCATGCCACCGTTGGCGGTCAGGTCGGTCAGATAGAGGACGAGCACGGCACGCATGCCGTAATAGGAGAATCTCTCCCACAGTTCGGTACTAAAGAGCAAAAAAAGCCCTTTAGGGTGACCTAAAAAGGTCCCTTTGGACGGGTTATTCATTGGAACTTCCACCTGTGTCTTATATTTTTTTAGAAATTTTATGCAAGGGCTAGGAACAAGCCTTAATCCTTATAGAACAAGCGACTTTAAATTACAATATTATGATTTAGCGATATTTTATCTATCAATGGTTGAATATTTGTTTATAAAATGAAAAAGGGCATCGAATGATGCCCAGTTTTTTATTCTGTTTATCTTGTAAATATTCAGAGATTACAGCTCTTTGGCAAACTGCTTCAGCCAGCTGGTGAATTCTTTGCTGAGTTCCCGATGGCGCACGGCGTATTCCACATTGGCCTTCATGTAACCGAGCTTGCTGCCGCAATCGTGGCTGCGTCCCTTCATGAAGTAGGCATTGACCTGCTCCTTTTCCATCAGCATGGCGATGGCATCGGTCAGCTGGATCTCGTCGCCGGCGCCGGCCGGGGTTTTTTCCAGCAAGGGCCAGATATTGGCCGAGAGCACATAGCGACCGACCACGGCCAGGTTGGACGGGGCTTCATCCCGGGGCGGCTTCTCGACGATGGCCTGCATCGGCAGGGACATGCCTTCGCTCAGGGCCTCCCCCTTGATGTCGGCGATGCCGTATTTGTCCACTTCGCTCTCGGGGACGGCTTCCACCATGATCTGGCTGATCTGCTCCTCTTCGAACAGATGCACCATCTCCGCCAGGTTGTCCTGCTTCAGATCGCTGGCCACCTCGTCGATGAGCACATCCGGCAGCAGAACGGCGAAGGGTTGATCCCCGATGAGGGGGCGGGCACACAGTACTGCATGGCCCAGGCCTTTTGCTTCCCCTTGACGCACGTGCATGATGGTCACGTCTTTGGGACAGATGTGCTGAACCTCTTCCAGCAGTTGGCGCTTAACCCGCTTCTCCAGGGTCGCTTCCAGCTCGAAGCTTTTGTCGAAGTGGTTCTCGATGGAGTTCTTGCTTGAATGGGTCACCAGGATGATCTCCTTGATGCCGGCGGCGATGGCTTCGCGCACCACATACTGGATCAGCGGCTTGTCGACCACGGGCAGCATCTCCTTGGGGATGGCCTTAGTGGCGGGCAGCATGCGGGTACCCAGACCGGCAACGGGGAGAACGGCCTTGCGAACAACGAGCGGTGTCTTTTTCATGGAGTGAGTCCGAAGATACAAAGTGGGCTCATGATACCCGAAGAAAAATAGGGCAGCCACAGGCTGCCCTTTGGATGACAGGGATTCAAACCGGTTACTTGACGATAATCATGTCCCGGTTTGCTTCCAGCGTGGCAGGCCCGATGCCACTGACGTCCGCCAGTTGATCGACGGAGGTGAACTTGCCCTGCTTCTCCCTGTGGTCGATGATGGCCTGTGCCTTCTTCTCGCCAATGCCCTTCAGGGCAGTGAGCTCGCCGGCACTGGCGGTATTGAGATTGATCTTGCCGCTCTCCTTGACTTGGGTGGTGGCCACAGGCTTGGTCGCCGCCTTGTCGGCGGCCAGCAGAGGTTGGCTCAACAGGGGGAGGCAGCCCAGCAGCAGTGCGGCGATCAGGGTCTTTCTGTTCATGGTCTCACGTCCTTATGTGGCGTTAGTATCACATTTATCATTAGCTGTGTTGCGTCACTTTTTGTCTGTCAGTTTTGACACTGTATAAGTCAGTGCAAACGGCTATAAGCCGAAGATACTCGCTCGGTTACACTGACCAACCCTTTGAGCGAGAACTCTTTTCTATGTATCTACCCGCCATTTCCGAACTGGAGCCCATCGCCCGCGCTGCCGGTGAGGCCATCATGTCCATCTACAGCCAGCCCTTTGCGGTGGAGTACAAGCAGGACGAGAGCCCGCTGACGGCGGCGGACAAGGGGGCCCACGAGGTGATCGTTCAGGCGCTGGCGCGTCTCACTCCCGATATCCCGGTCTTGTCGGAAGAGTCCTCCCCCGAGGTGATGGCTGCGCGACTCGGCTGGTCCCGCTACTGGCTGGTGGATCCTTTGGATGGCACCAAGGAGTTTGTCTCCCGCAACGGCGAGTTCACGGTGAATATCGCCCTGATTGAACAGGGGACCCCGCGCTGGGGGCTGGTCTATGCCCCGGTACTGGACAAGCTCTGGTATGGGGGCAAGGGGATTGGCGCCTGGCGTGTGGCTGATGGCAGGCACGAGACCATCCAGACCCGCCCTCATGACGCAGGGCAAGTGTGGCGCGTGGTGGGCAGTCGCAATCACCTGTCGCAGGAAACCCTCGAGTATCTGGCCCGTTTTGGCGAACTGGAGCGGGGCGAGATCGAGCTGGTTTCCATGGGCAGCTCTCTCAAGTTTTGCATCATTGCCGAGGGGGAGGCCGAGCTTTACCCGCGGCTCGCACCGACCTGCGAGTGGGATACGGGGGCAGCTCAGGCGGTACTGGAAGGGGCGGGGGGCAGCGTCACCCAGCTCGATGGTTCGCCGCTTTGCTACAACAAGCCCGATATCCTCAATCCCTGGTTTGTGGCCAGGGCATGAGTCACCATCGGATACGAAAAGGCCGGACAGTGTCCGGCCTTTTTCTTGTCAGCCTCGATGGGCTCAGAAGACTTTCTTGAACGGTTTGATGGTCACCCTGGCGTAGACCCCTGCCGCGACATAGGGGTCCGCATCGGCCCAGGCCTGGGCGTCGGCCTGGCTGGCAAAGTCGGCGATGACGGTGCTGCCGGTGAAGCCCGCATCGGCCGGGTCCTCGGCATCGATGGCCGGGTTGGGGCCGGCCGTCAGCAGGCGGCCCTCATCCTGCAAGGCTTGCAGGCGGGCAAGGTGGGCAGGGCGTGCCAGCTTGCGCTGGGGCAGGCTGCCCGCGACATCTTCGGAGTAGATCAGATACCACATGGAACAATCCCTTTCTGGTTGCGGTTATTTTTTCTGTTCTGCGTTCTGCTCGGCAGGCATGTGGCGATAGAGATAGACGCCGCTGAGCAGGGTGAAGACCAGGGTCATGCCCAGCAGGCCGAACACCTTGAAGTTGACCCACATCTCCTGGGAGAGGTTGAAGGCCACGTAGAGGTTGAGCAGGCCGCACAGGGTGAAGAAGCCGACCCAGCCGAGATTGACGTTGTCCCAGACCCGGTCGGGGGCTTGTAGCTCCTTGGCCAGCATCTGCTTGATGAGGTTCTTGCCAAAGCCATAGCGGCCGATGAGCAGGGCGAGGGCAAAGAGCATGTTGATGACGGTCACCTTCCACTTGATAAAGGCATCGTCGTGGAAGAAGACGGTGAGGCCGCCGAAGAAACCGACCAGCACGAAGGTGAACAACTGCATCTTCTCGACCCGGCGATAGCGAAGCCAGCTGTACAGGAGTTGCAGGCCGGTGACGACCACCAGGGCGCCAGTGGCGGTGTAGATGTCGTAAAACTTGTAGACCGCGAAGAAGACGATCAGGGGGATGAACTCGATAAACTGCTTCATGCTGGGCTCTAACCTCAAAATTTCACTCAGTGTACCTGCCCGTCAGACAACGGCAAATGAATAAGACCGTCCATTCTGCAGGCAGTTCCTTCCCGGGGCGGCGGGTTACTCGAACAACTGGCTGGCAATCTGGTTGCCAAGGCGCACCTGATCGTCCAGCAATGCGCGTATGTCTGCTTCCTCGATGAGGGGGTTGAGCAGGACGGCGCGTAGCAGCGTGAGCGGTTGCTCGCCATAGCGGGAGACTGTGCGCTGGGTGCGTGAGACGAAGCTGTGCCCTTCGGCGCGCTGGGCTTTTTGCAGGGCGACGTTGAAGAGATTGATCTGTTCGTTGGCCGCCACATCGGGCACCTGACCTTGCAGGTGGGGCGGAATGCACCGGTAGGAGAGCAGGTTCATGACAGGTGCCGACATCAGCTCGAAGGCGGGGCTGGCGTCGATGAGCGCGGCCATTCGCCGCGCCCTGTCGTAGTTGGCGTCGATGAGTTGTGCATAACCCTGCTGCCCCAGCATCTGGAAGGCGGCATCCAGATAGAGCGCGTTGGCGGGACGGGTCCCCTCCAGAGTGAAACGCCCCTGATCGAAGGAGGTGGCGCGGATGGCGTAGGGAGCCTCGCGCTTCACCGTCATCATCAGGTCCGGTTGGCGGCAGAGCAGCATGCCGGTACCGAGCGGGACCAGCAACTGCTTGTGACCGTCAAGGGTGACGGTATCGGCGTGCTCTATCCCCGTAAGCAATCCCTGATAGCGGGGCGAGAAGAGGGTCGGGCCACCCCAGGCCGCGTCCACGTGGAAGTGGATTTGCTCGCGCCGGGCGATGGCGGCCAGTTCCGGCAGCGGGTCGACGGATCCAAAATCCGTGCTGCCAGCCACGCCGACCAGCGCCAGCACCTTGAGCTTCTGCTCCCTGCATTGTTGAAGGGCCTGTTCCAGCGCCGCCAGACTGAGCCGGTTGTGCTCGTCTGTGTCGAGACGCCAGACGCTGCGACCCCCGAGTCCCAGCAGATCCATCCCCTTGTCGAAGGAGTAGTGCATCAGCCGCGAGCCCAGAATGACGGCGCCGCGATAGCCCTGCTCGGCGAGGGCGAACAGGTTGTCGCCACAGGCCCGGTTGCGGGCCAGCCAGAGGGCGGTGACGTTGGCGATGGTACCGCCACTGGTCATGACGCCGAGGGCTGCATCCTTGGCATGCATCTGGGCTGCATAGAAGGCGTCGTCCTGGCGGTAGACCAGACGGTGCAGCTTGGCCAGCACTTCCCGCTCCAGAAAGCTCAGCAGACGGGAGGACTCCATCTTCATCGGGTTCTGGTTGAGCATCACCAAGAGCCGGGAGAGCTCGGCGGTGAAGGCCGGCAGCGGTGCCGTCATGTGTCCCATGTAGCGGGGAGAGGTGAGGTGCGATGCCCCGGGTACCAGGGTGGCGAGCCGTGCCAGATAGTCCCGGGGAGAGATGCCGAAGGCGGGCATGCACGACTGATCGAGCTGGTGGGTGAAGCTGCCCCGCTGATAGGGGGCCTGACTGTCGTCGGAATGATGGAAATGCTCCAGCAGGGCCGTCATGGCCTTGCCGAAATCAGGATCCGGTTGTGTAAACAGTTCAGTGAGCTTCATCGGGTTCTCCAGACCAGATTGTCGGGCAGACGCGGCCATCCGCATGGGCGGCGTCGGCGGCAGAGCATACACCAAAGGGGCGGGGGGCACAGCCATCTCTGGCCCTCCCTCTCCTCGCCCCTTTATTTTCAGCTAACACTTGTAGCCTGAAACGTCGGCCGCTAGAGTGGGCCGGTAATGGGTTGGAGGTAATGATGGATGTGACGGGGTACTCCCCACGGGAAGAGTGGGCGAATCGCCTCAGCCATGGGCTGGGGCTGCTGCTGGGCGGACTGGGACTGGTCTTGCTGCTGCACAAGGGGTGGGATCAGGGGCCCAGGGTACTGCTGAGCTACGGCGTCTACGGTGCCAGCCTGGTATTGCTCTATCTCGCCTCGACGCTCTATCACAGCGTGAGCTCGGTGGCGGCCAGACGCTGGAGCAAGCTGTTCGATCACTGCGCCATCTATCTGCTGATCGCCGGCACTTATACCCCCTTCCTGCTGGTGGCGCTCGATACGCCGCTGGCGAAAGGACTGATGGTGGTGATCTGGGGGCTGGCCCTGGCGGGGGTCGTGTTCAAGCTGATCTTCATCAATCGCTTCAAGAAGGTGTCGCTATTTACCTATCTGATGCTGGGCTGGCTGTCGCTGGTGGTCATCTACCAGCTCTATCTGCATCTGGATGGTACCGGGCTCCTGCTGCTGGGGCTGGGTGGTCTCATCTACAGCCTGGGAGTGATCTTCTATGTGGCCAAGCGCATCCCCTACAACCACGCCATCTGGCACCTGTTTGTGCTGGGGGGCAGTCTGTGCCACTTCATGGCCATTTATGGCTACATCTGATGGCTAACCCTTAATTGGTATTTTTGTGCTCATGAAAGCCTGAATTCGTGCGGCACCCCACAGTTGCCCCCTTCGTTTGCTGACAAGCTAGTGCCAGTTCAGTTTGGAAAGGATGCAAACGATGAGTGAGATCGCGCTTTCCATCAGCATGCTGTCGCTGGTGGCAGTGCTGGGGCTCTGGCTGGGAAACTGGCGGGTCTATGGCGTGGGGTTGGGTATCGGCGGGGTGCTGTTCGGCGGCATCATAGTGGGCCACTTCGCCGGCTTGTCCGGGTTGAAGCTGGATGAGCAAACACTTCATTTTATTCAGGAATTCGGCCTGATCCTGTTCGTCTACACCATAGGCATCCAGGTCGGTCCCGGCTTCTTCTCCTCCTTGCGCAGTTCGGGCCTCAAGCTCAATGGCTTCGCGGCCCTGCTGGTTCTGCTCGGCTGCTTGGTGGCGGCAGCGTTGCACCAGCTGTTCGATGTACCTCTGCCGGTGATCCTCGGGGTCTTTTCCGGGGCCGTGACCAATACCCCGTCCCTGGGGGCTGGGCAGCAGATCCTGGCCGAGCTGGGGGCGGATCCTGGCTCCACCGGCCTGATGGGGATGGGCTATGCGGTGGCCTACCCGTTCGGGATCTGCGGCATCCTGCTCACCATGTGGCTCATCCGTATGTTCTTCCACATCAAGATTGAGGAGGAGGCGGTCGCTTTCGAGCAGCAGGCTGGCAAGACCAAGGAGAGTCTGCAAACCATCAACATTGCCGTGCGCAATCCCAATATGCATGGCCTGATGCTCCGCGAGATCCCGAGTCTGGACGAGGCGGACGTCATCTGCTCCCGACTCAAGCGTGGCGACGAACTGATGGTGCCAAAGCCCGACTCGCGCATCGAACTTGGCGACCTGCTGCACCTGGTGGGGGAGCGTCATGCCCTGCACAAGGTGCTGCTGGTGCTTGGAGAGGAAGTAGACACCTCCCTCTCAACCCGCGGGACCGATCTGCGGGTCGAGCGGGTGGTGGTCACCAATGAGCAGGTGCTCGGCAAGCGGATCCGCGATCTCGACATCAAGCAGAAATACGATGTGGTCATCTCGCGCCTGAATCGGGCCGGCATCGAGCTGGTGCCGACCAGTCAGACCAGTTTGCAGTTCGGTGACATCCTGAACCTGGTGGGGCGGCTCGATGCCATCGAGGCGGTCACCAGCGTGGTGGGCAACGTGCAGCAGAAACTGCAGCAGGTGCAGATGCTGCCCGTCTTCATCGGCATCGGGTTGGGGGTATTGCTCGGATCCATTCCCTTCTACCTGCCGGGATTCCCGGCGGCGCTCAAGCTGGGGCTGGCAGGGGGACCGCTGGTGGTGGCGCTCATCCTGTCTCGTATCGGCAGCATCGGCAAGCTCTACTGGTTCATGCCGCCGAGCGCCAACCTGGCGCTGCGGGAAATAGGCATAGTGCTTTTCCTGGCGGTGGTGGGGTTCAAGTCCGGGGCCGGCTTCATCGACACCCTGATCAACGGCGACGGTCCCGCATGGATGATGTACGGTGTGGCAATCACCCTCATCCCGCTGCTGCTGGTGGGTGTGCTGGCACGCCATTATGGCAAGCTCAACTACCTCACGCTGTGCGGTCTGCTGGCCGGCTCGATGACGGATCCTCCCGCTCTGGCATTTGCCAACGGCATGCACCCCACCAGTGGTGCCAGCGCACTCTCTTACGCGACCGTCTACCCCTTGGTGATGTTCCTGCGGATCATCTCGCCCCAGCTGCTGGCCATCCTGCTCTGGGCCGGTGTCTGACACCTCACGAGACGGGAGCCGATGAGGCTCCTGTCTTCGTTTTGTCACAATTGATGCTATTGATTTAATTAATTTTATTCATCTTCGGCGTCCCTTCGTTTTCACCCCGAAACCCGGCTTCATTTCGGTCTGTTCATTCGATTTTTCTCACTGGTTTATGGCCTGATAAACGGGCACATTGGAGGCTGGAGCAATATGCCCTTCGATATTTCAGGAGAAACCATGAGCAATCAGCGCATCGTATTGGATCAGGATGTCGTCGTTACCCACTTGCAAGGCAAAATGTATCTGGTCGCCGCCGACGGGAGCCAGAGACTCGTTGCAGAAGGCGATGTACTGCCCAAGGATGCGGTATTGCTTGCGCCCGAAGGGGCCAGCTTCCAGGGAGGGGAGACCACGTTCACCCTGGGTTCCGGCGAGCGCCCCGAACAGGGTGACGCCGTGCTGGCGAACGCGGGTACGCCCGATGACATCGCCGCCTTGCAGCAAGCGATTCTGGACGGAACCGACCCCACCAAGGCATTCGAAGCGTCGGCGGCGGGCGGAGCCCCGGCCGCAGGCAATGCGGGCGGGGTGGCTGGTACCAGCGGCAACGGCGGTTTCGTCACCATCGATCGTACCGGTGATGCAACCATCTCCAGCGCAGGCTTTGACAGCGCGAACCCGGCTGGCGCGGCGCCGCTGGTGGATGCGCAAAGCAGCGAGGATGAGCTGGTCGACCTCACCGCTCCCGTCATCACCGTCTCTGCCCCCGACAACACCAACGATCGGACGCCGACCCTGACCGGTACCACGGATGCCCCCGCTGGCAGCACGGTGACTCTGGTAGTGACCGATGCCAACGGCAATCAGCAGACCCTGACCGCGACGGTGCAACCGGATGGCAGCTTCAGCGTGGATGTCACCACACCGCTGGCCGAAGGGGGCTATCAGGTGACGGCTTCCGTGACCGATCCGGCCGGCAACACCGGTACCGCGACCGATGATGGCAGCGTGGACACTACGGCTCCGATCGTGACGGTGAATGCACCGGACAATACCAATGACAACACCCCGACCATCACGGGGACCACGGACGCCGCCCCCGGCAGCACGGTGACCCTGACGGTGACCGATGCCAACGGCAATCAGCAGACCCTGACCGCCACGGTACAACCGGATGGCAGTTACAGTGCGGATGTCGTGACGCCGTTGCCGGATGGGGGCTATGACGTGACTGCCAGCGTGACTGATCCTGCTGGCAACAGAGGCACGTCGAGCGACGATGGTAGCGTGGACACCACGGCGAACATCACGGTGAGCCTGGATGACGTGAACGCGGCCAATGTGGCCAACACGCCCATCAGCGGCACCTCCGATGTCGGCCCAAACCGCACCGTGACCCTGGTGATCAGCGATGCCACTGGTAAGAGCGTGACAGTCACTGCCGTCACCGATGCCGACGGCAACTACCAGACCCGCGCCGATCTGAGCGGGCTGGCGGATGGCAACCTGACCGTGGTGGCCAGCGTTACCGACGCGGCGGGCAACCCGGCCAGCGCCACCGACAACACCACCTTGCTCGATACCACTCCACCGAATGCCAGCATCACCCTGGATGGCAACATCACCCCTGACGACGTGATCAACGCGGCCGAGTCCAAGCAGGACATCGCCGTGACCGGTCGCGTGGGTGGCGACGTGAAAGAGGGCGACACCGTCACCCTGACCGTCAATGGCAAGGCCTTCACCGGTCTGGTCTTGGCCGACAAGACTTTCAGCATCAATGTGCCGGGTAGCGAGCTGGTGGCCGATGGGGACAAGGTGATCGACGCCAAGGTCACCACCACCGACGCGGCGGGCAACAGCACCACCGTGACCGATACCGAGGGTTACAGCGTCGACACCCTGGCCCCGAGCGTGGTGGTCAACATCGTTGACGACAAGCTGACCGTGGGCGAGACCAGCGACGTCACCTTCACCTTCAGCGAGCAGGTCAAAGACTTCGAGGTGGGCGACCTGACGGTAGAGGGCGGCACGGTTACCGACCTGAAGAGCACGGATGGCGGCAAGACCTGGACCGGTACCTTCACCCCGACCCCGGGCTATACCGGCGAGGCCAGCGTCACCGTCAAGGACGGCAGCTACACCGATCTCAACGGCAACGTGGGCACTGGCGGCAGTGACGACACCGCGATCGACACCCTGGCCCCGAGCGTGGTGGTCAACATTGTTGACGACCAGCTGACCGTGGGCGAAACCAGCGACGTCACCTTCACCTTCAGCGAGCAGGTCAAAGACTTCGAGGTGGGCGACCTGACGGTAGAGGGCGGCACGGTTACCGACCTGAAGAGCACGGATGGCGGCAAGACCTGGACCGGTACCTTCACCCCGACCCCGGGCTTTGAAGGTACGGCATCAGTCACCGTCAAGCCTGG
>NZ_JBGLQU010000020.1:0-32539 GCF_041402625.1 Aeromonas sp. S19(2024) | reverse complement strand
TGAACGGCCGGTTGAGCGCTTCATCCAGCGCAAACTCGGCCACCACAAAGGTGCTCTCGGGCAGAGCCCCTACCTTGACGGTGAATTGTAATCCTGTGCTGTCTGCCATGAAGCGCTCCTTAACCTGCCTGTCCGCTGCCTGAGCCAATCACCACGCCGCCGCAGCCGACGGCAGTGCCGGTCACGGCGATGGGCTTGCCGTTGACCAGCACAGAGCCGACGCCGCCCGAGATGCTACGCGGATGGGGTGGATTGTTGGGTTTGTCGTGGGGGGCCAGCGGATCACCCTGGCGGGCCACCGGCTTGCCATCGAGGAACACATCCGGGCTGGCGGCAATCACGGGGGATGGGTGGAAACCATCGTGGTCGGTGCCGATGTCACCGAGCAATGCAATAGAAGGACACATCTGGATTCTCCGTGGGGCAACCATGGTGCAAGCGCAGCCTGGTGCAGAGACAGTTGAGACGGCGACCCAGCAGCCTCCATGCCATGGCAAAGTCGCCCACAATCACATTAAAAATCAGTCAATTACGATTCAATTCCGCTGCAGCTGACAAATCTGCTGCAATCCATTGCGCAAGACAGGGCAAGTTTCCCGGCAAACCTTGCCTTGCCAGTCAAATTCACCATATCTTGCGCAACTCTTTGCTCAGACCAGCATTTTCAGCTACCAGAAGTGCCCTGTTGCAGCTGATAGAGGCGGATGTTGAGCGCTTTCAGATCATTTTCCAGGCTCTTGAGCTCGGCAGCCGTGATGGGCTCTTGGGAGGCTTTTCTCGCCTCCAGTTCATCCAGGCGCAGACTGAACGGGATGTTCTGCATCAGGTTCTTCTGTACTTCATAGAGCTGGGATTTGAGGTAGGAGATGGTCACCGTCTTGCGCTGGCGCTCCAGTTCCAGCAGCTGATCGAGCAGGGCATCCACCCCGGCGCGGGCATCCAGATAGGTAGGCACGCTGATGACATCCCCCTGCTGGCTACCAAGCTGCGTCTGCCACTGCTTGTCTAGCGCCTTGACCGCCAGCGAGTCGGGATAGAGCATCTGTAACGAGTTCCGCAGCCCCTCACCATAGCGATACCAGTAGAGCGGCGACGTCTGCTCGAGCCGGGTCAACTGGTTCTGGTAGCGGGCCACCAGATCGCTCTCCATGTTCTGCAGAGTCTGCTCCCCCAGCACGATGCGCGCCTGGCGAATGTCGTCATAGCTGAGGGCTCGGGGCAGCTCGGCGGCCGGCTGTACCAGGCGCTGGGCCGCCACGGTTTTCTCCTGCTGATGTTGCTGCCAGCCGAGCCACCCCATCACCGGCAGGGCGCAGCTGAGCAGGCCGCAGCCAAACCAGAACCAGGCCGGACGCTGCCGGCGGTGCTGCTCAATCTTGAGCACAGTGGGCTTGACCTGCCCCTTCTCGCGCCCCACCAAAATGCTGCCCTGGGGCAGGTGCGGGGTCGATGCCGAGACCGTGCCGCCGTGATCACTCTCCATGTCGGACTTGAAGAACACCATGGGCGGGATCTGCAGATCCTCCTTGAGGCCCGGCTCGTCGGAGACGATGACGATCTCGGTCTCATCGAACAGGTGGGTATACCCCTCGATGAAGTGCACCAGATTCTCGACCCGGGGAATGCGGCTCAGATCCGCGTTGTGCAGCTTCTCGCAGATGAGCTGCAGCGCCCGCTCGCAGCGATAGATCAGCCGCTTGTCCTCGTGGCTGATCTGGTACTGGCGAATGACGTCGCTGATGCGGGCGATGAACCAGTCGAGCATCTCGATGCGGGCCCGCTCCTGATGGACCGGCGGCCAGAAGCTCTCCCACTGGGTGACGATGAGGTTGGCGAGAAACTCGCACCCTTCGGTAAAACCGCTGAGCCCCTGCAGGCGCGAACGGGCCAGGGTGAAGTAGATGGCGGTCTGCAGATCCACCCCGTGTTTTTCGAAGATAAGGTTGGCGAGCTGATGGATCCGCTGCCAGTCCACCTCGGGGCGTGAAGCGTGGCTGAGCTTGTTGATCTCGGCCCGCAGCGCCTCGTACTCCGGCAACATCCTGGGGTCGCGCCCCACTTTCAGGGCCTGCTGACCTTGTTGATTCTGTGACATATGGACTTCCAACGCAGGAAGGGGGCACAACGTGCCCCCGACGCGATCAATAGAGGGATTCGGGCAGTCTGAACTGGCTGAACAGGCCGCCGGTGAAGGGGTTTTGCGCGCTGTCGGTGTAGACGCGATAGGTCATGGCCCCCTGATCCACCGGGAAGCGCACATCGAAGGTGGCGTCATTGACCTGGGTCAGCTCCCCCTTGTCCATCAGGCGGAACATGGCCCAGGGGCCGACGAAGCCTTCGCTGCGCGGTGAGCGCTCGCGAGCGGCCGGCACCAGGGTGATCTTGCTCTCGGCCCCGTCGCGCATGGTGTTGGGCCACACCAGCGGGATCTTGGTACGGCGGCCATGGGCGTATTCCAGCAACTGGCCATCCAGGTTCAGCACGCTGCGCCGCTTGTTGGCGGTGAGCTCGATGGGCTCGAGAGCGAACTGCACCTCCAGGTTGCCCTGCTGGCTGAAGAAGATCTGACGGATGCGGGCAGCACGGTCCAGCTGCTTGACCAGCTCGGCCTGGATGGGCGAGCTGAACTCCCCTTCCATCATGCCGCTCTCCACCATGGGTTTGAGGTTGACCTGATAGAAGCTGTCCAGCGTCCCGTTGGGTGCGAAGAAGCGCTCCATTTCGGAGAGGGGCACGTCCTTGTTCGAGCTCGGATCAAACGGATAACGGCCGGCCAGCTGGCTGTTGAAGGGGGCCAGCACCTTGTCCTGCCACTCCTGATTGAGGGAGGACATGGCAAGATCGATCACCAGTCGCGAGCTCTGCTCGGAGAGCTGACCCACCCAGCGATCGAGCGGGGCCGGCAGACTGCGGGCATATTGCTGCAGTGCGAACACCGGATCGGCGTACTTGTTGGTCATGCGCAGTTGCACCGCTTTCAAGGCGGACTGGCCCGGCTCGGTGGCGTTGACGATGAGCTCCAGGTAGTGCTGCAGCTCCACCAGCTTCTGGTTGACCTCGGAGATGAGCGGCCCCTGCTCGCCGCGGCCGCTGAGCGCAGCATTGGTGGCCATGAAGGGGCGACCGATGCGGGCACTGATGGCCTGGGCCGGGTCCCCTTCCACATCGGAGATCTTGCGAATGCGGGTGTTGTCATCCAGCGAGGCCAGTACCCGCTGGAACGGCTGATCGTTGCCGGTGATGGCGGCGAGCACGTCCAGCGCCTGCTCCGGGCTCTCCAGGGTCTGCACGTCCAGATTGGTCAGCAGTTTCTGCCACTGGTTGACGTAATCGGTGACGTAACGGTCGTTGACCTGACGGGTGATCTCCTTGCGATCCGCCTCGCTCAGCTGGCTCAGCTTGCGCTGGCCCAGTACCCAGGCATCCATCGCGGTGAGATCGATGAGGGCCTTGTCTTGTTTGAGGAAGAAGTCGTTGAAACCGGGCCAGGTCAGCAGCCGCGGCACCTGGCCGGCGTTGTCGCTGCGCAGGGCAAACACGGTGTCGAAAGTGGGGCCCACCTCGTCGCGCACGTTGAGATCCGGCGGCAGCACCTCGTCCGACTTCACCACCAGGTTCTGGTAGACCCGCTGATACATGGGCAGCTTGCCGAGTTCGCGCTGGGCACCGTAGACCGGCTCCTTGAACGGCACGAAGGCGGTGATGGCGGCCTGATCCCGCTCGGCCCTGGCACCATACCAGTTGGTGTGATCGAGGGCATAGTCCAGGTGCCCCATCAGCTGCTCCTGCACCGCCCCCTGCCCCGGAAAGGCCTTCTGCCAGCGGCTCGCCATGTACTGCGCCACCAGCTCCTTGTTGCGACCGGACGCATCGTCCAGCATCCGCATCACCCGCAGGATGGCGAGCTTCTCCTCGCTCCCCGCAGGTGCCTGGTTGAGATCCGCCAGCAATCCCTGCATCTGGGCCGGCAGGAAGCGCAGGCTCAACAGTTGCAGGTAGGAGCCTTCCACATAAGGACCAATCTCGTCCCCCTGATAGAGACCGAGGTCCGCCACCAGCGGCATCCGCTCGCGGTAGTTGCCAAAGGAGAGGGTCGCCTCGCGAATGAGGTTGAGGCGCGGCAGCTGGCTCACCCCGAAGGCGTGGGCGTCGGCCACCTCATTGGTCTCCATGAAAGCCTGGGCCTTGGTCAGTACGTTGCGACCCGCCTCCTCGTTGACCCGGTAGAAGTAGTGCCAGCCACCGATGAGGGCGGCCGAGAAGAGCGACAGACAGCTGAGGCCGATGGCCATGCGGCGCCGGCGATAGAGAGTGTGCAGCCGGTTTTCGCCGGCCAGATGGGCCTCCGGGAAGATGATGGAAGAGAACAGCTGGCGCACGAAATAGGTGTTGGACTCCCCGCGCAGGGCCGAGTGGATGGGCTCTGGCAGGTTGTAGCGGCGGGAGGCCGCCTGGGCAAACGCATCGAACGGTACCCCTTGCTGATAGACGGAGCTGACATAGACCCCGCGCACCAGCAGCGGCTTGCTCTCCTCGATGGCCAGGGTCTCGGCCAGCAAGCTGGTCACGTAATCCTTGAGGCCCGCCAGCTGGCGCACGAACGAGAACAGCGCGTTGCGCTGGGCGGCATCGAGCCGGCTCAGCATCAGTTCGGGCAGATTCTGGTTGAGGTTGTCCACCCACTGATCCCAGAACAGGGCCAGATCCTGCTGCCAGTCGGCGCCCGGCTTGAAGGTCACCCCCAACACGGCCTCGCGGGCCTCCTTGTCGAGCTGCTGGTAGATCACCTCAAAGCCGCGCAGCAGATCGAGCTTGGTAAAGGTGACATAGAGCGGCAACCGGGTATTCATGGTGGCCGATACCTCCTGCAGGCGCGAGCGCATCAGCTGGGCATAGGCCTTGCGCTCGGCCACGCTGGCGTGGGAGAGCCAGGCCAGATCCACGGTCAGCACCAGGCCGTTGAGGGGCTGACGACGACGGTGTTCATTGAGCCAGCCAAGCAGATGCAGCCAGAGCCGCTCATGCTTGCGGGCCTGCGGATCCAGTTCGGCTTCGCTCTGGGAGAGCAGCACACCGGCGGGATCCAGCATCACGGCCTGTTCCCCCAACCAGCAATCCACCAGCTGATCCTGCGCCACGTCGCGCAGCTCGGTGTCGAGTCTCGGGTTGAGCTTGTTGGCCGGGTTGGCGCGGTGAATGAGGCTGCTCTTGCCGCTGCCGGGCAGCCCCAGCACCAGATACCAGGGCATGGCGTAGAGCGCCCCCTTGCCCAGATGAGTATTCAACGCCTGCAGCCAGCGATCGAGGAACAGCGCCTGCCTGTCGATGAGCCCCTTGACCGGATCCTGCTCCAGCACCACCTCGTGCTGACGCTCGGCCTTGAGCTGCTGCATCTTGCGCCACACCCGCCAGGAGACCACTCCCAGCAGCAACCAGAGCCAGAGCAGGGTGAACACAACCCGCCCCCACAGCGGCTCGAACGGCTTGGCGCCGCGTACCTCGAGACGAGGGCCCAGCCACCACACCAGGATGAGAGCCAGCACCCAGAGCACAGCACCGAGCAGGGGCCAGGAGGGTTTCAATTTCGGCAGCTGTTGCCGCAGAAAAGTAAAAATGGTTTTGAACATAAAATGTGATCCAACTCCGACTCAATGACTCATTTCGGCATTCATTTCGACAACGGCGCCGCCAGGCTCTCCAGGCGGTTGACCAGCCCGGGCTCCCAGTGCGACAACCCGAGGCGACTGGCCTCTTGCCACAAGTGTTGATAGTGCTGGCGCGCAAGCGCCTCCATGCCTTCCTGCGCCAACAGCTCCGCCTGCACCAGCAAGGCGTGGAAGCGATCTCTTGGCTCTTTCAACTGCGCAATCCGCTCATCGAGCAGGGCGAGCGCCGCCGCGATCCCCTGCTCGCCGTGGCGCTGGGCGACCTCCTCGGCCAGCCCCGCCTCTCCAATGCCCGCACTGCCGCCCTTGGCCGGTTGCAGCCAGCGGCTGCACTCGGGGGAGAGAAATGGCGAGCCGTCGCTGAAGGCGAGCTCCCGCAGGGCCGGCAGCCGCTGCAGAAAAGTCCCGAGCTCCTCGGCGATCGCCTGGGCCACCGCCCCAAAGCCGAGCTTCTGGGCCACCTCGGCCGAGAGCCTGTGCCCCTCGAACCAGTAAGGCGCCAGGGTCAGGCTCTGCTCGATGCGTTGCCAGAGCCCCTGATCAGGAGCGTTCATGGCGGCGCGGTACTCGTCCACCATGTCCGCCGACATGGGCGCCAGCGGGGTTTTATTGCCCGCCCCGCTCATGGGGACCGCCGTGATCCCGGCCCAGACGGCGTGACGGCGCAGCCGATAGCCCACCGCCGCCTCCGGCTGGCGCTCGATGAGGAGTTCCGCCACCTTGAGCTGGGTCTGGCGCCAGGCGCGATCGTTGGAACTGTCGATGTCGACGCCAGCACTGCTGCCACCGCCGCTGAGTGCCATGGCGCCGGCACCGCTGGCGGTCGATGCCACCGAGGCCGGGGAGCCCGCTGCCGCCGCGCCGCTGCTCTGGGGCTGCCCTGCGGCGTTCGCCTCGGCCTGTGCCACCTGCTGGCGCTGGGCCCGCTTCAGCCCCATCACCAACGGGTCGAGAAGCTCCCCCTTGTCGGGACACTGGGCCAGCCAGACACGCTCCAGTTGCTCGGCCTGAGCCTGCAACTGGGCCAGCTCGGCCGCCGAAGCGCTCTCACAAATGCGCGGCAAGGCCCCTTCGAAGCGCTTGACGATTTGCACCATCAGTCGCTGCTTCTGGCTGGCATTGCCGGGCCAGGCCAGCAGCCAGTAAGCCTGGATCCAGGCCTCCAGCAGGCTGATCGCAGCCCCCAGAGGAGTCGCCTTGGCCGGGTGCTGCAGGCAGCGCAGCAGCTGGGCCAGCACCCGCATGTCCTTGGTGCGGCTCTCCAGCAAGCCGAGGCAGGCCTCGGCCACCGCATTGAGATCCACCTGGCTGTGAGCGAGGGATCCCAGCTTGACCAGCTCGGTTTCCACGTAGTCCCAGCGCGGCTCGTCAGCCAGCACGGCGCCTCTGATCTGTTCATCCGGCAGGCTGGTGAGCAGGCGTGCACACCAGGGGTGTTGATAGCTCATCGTCCCTCCTACCAGCGGCACTGCTGACGCAGCGGTGCCAGCGCCTCTTTCAGGCCGCTCAGGTCGACCCGCAAGAGGGCACCGTTGTCGGCCCGCACCTGCAGCTCGCGATGGCCCTGCCAGCGCTTGAGCTCCTCGATGGCAGGCAGACCGCGGCCATATTCCAGCAACAGACCCTGATCCCGAATGAACCAGCTCTGGGAGCCGGCACTCGGCTGACCATCCAGTTCGACCTGCACTTTCTCGCCGCTCCAGGGGCTGTCCAGCCGCAGCCGGATATGGGTGATGCTGTCGACGCAGCCGATGGAGAGCGTCGCCCCGCGCAGTGCCGGGCGGGTCAGGGTTTCACTGCCGCGCGTTTCATCGCTTTGCAAGAGGAAGGGCGCGCTCGCTGGCGTGCGGGCCTGCTCCTGGGCCCAGATGGCCTGCCAGGCCGCCGACTTGGGGGCGGCCCCTTCGGCGGCACTGGCCGCGCCATTGCCGATGGCGTCGTAGCAGGCGAGCCGCACCAGCGGTGAGGGCTCCTGCCGGCAGGCCTGCCAGCGCGCCATGTCCAGCGGGACCTCGGCCGCACTGGTGGCCAGCAGCAGCGGTAACAAGCCGAGGATGCTCATCAGTTCACCTCCAGTTTCTGGCACTTGTGATCCAGGGTGCGTTTGGGAATGTTGAGACTCTCGGCCACCAGCATCCGATTGCCCTGGAAGTGGCGCAGCCGCGCCTCGATGACGGAAGCCTCGTACTGCTGCATGGCCCGGCGCAGATCGCGGATGTGGTTGTAATCGTCCATGGTGCTGGGCAACTCGACGCTGACCCGCTCACGCAGCTCCGGCGGCAGCGCCTCCAGCCCCACCTCCTCCCCGTGACGGGTATGGGCACAGGCCACCTCCAGCAGGTTGCGCAGCTCGCGCACGTTGCCGGGGAAGTCATAGGTCTGCAGCTGTTTCAAGAACTTGCGCTGCAAGCCGGCGAGCGTCTTGCCATCCTGGGCGGCAAACTGGGCCATGAAGTGCTGGCAGAGCAGCGGCACGTCATCCATGTGCTCGCGCAGGGGGGCGATCAGCAGCAGGCACTGGCAGAGGCGGTGGTAGAGGTCGGCCCGAAACTGCCCCTCCTCCACATGGCGGGTGAGCGGATGATGGGTGGCGGCGATGAGGCGAAAATCGGAGTGATACTCCTGCTCGGCCCCGAGCGGCCGGTAACTACGGGTTTCCAGCACCCGCAGCAGCTTGGCCTGCATGGCGGCGGGCATGTCACCCACCTCGTCCAGAAACAGGGTGCCGCCGTTGGCCTGGGCCACCAGCCCGGTCTTGTTGGCAAGGGCGCCGGAGAAGGCCCCCTTCTGGTAACCAAACAGCTCGCTCTCGATGAGGTTCTCCGGGATGGCGGCGCAGTTGATGGCGACAAAGGGCTTGTTGGCGCGATCGGAGCACTGGTGCACCAGCCGGGCTACCACCTCCTTGCCACTGCCGGTTTCCCCCTGGATCAGCACGGTCAGCTTGTGCTGGCCGGCTTGACTTATCTGCTCGCGCAGCCCGCGGATCACCGCCGACTGGCCGACCAGCTGATCGCCGAGCAGCTTCTCGTGCTGACGCAGCCGCTCCCCCTCGCCCTTTATCTGGCGCAGGGAGTCGCGCAGTACCCCCTGATCCCGCCGGCTGCGACCGAGATCGCGAATGAGGGTGAGCTGGTTGCAAAAGACCTGGGAGAGCTGGGCCAGCTCGGGGCCGTCGGCCCAGGCCCGCAGCACCTCCCCTTCATCCATCAGGGCCAGCACGGCAAACGGCTTGCCGTTGCCATCCAGCAGCGGATACGCGTGCAGCCCGCACTGCTGGCCAAGGTTGGCCAGCAGTGCGCGAAAACCGGCGTGCTCGATGCGGGCTCCGCCATAGAGGGAGTCCCAGGTGCGGGACTGGGCCTTGTGCAGCACATAGGCAAGGGGGTGGGAAAAATCGTCCACCGCCAGCCCCAGCGCCACCTCCTTCCCCCTGACCCAGCCTTTGCACTCCAGCTGACGGCCGCTCACATCCAGCATGCCGAGCAGCAGCCCCCTGGGCTGGAAGCTGGCATGGACGGTCGAGCTCCACCAGTGGCACAGGTGCGGCTCATCGCGCTGGGCGGTGAGGGCCAGGGCAAATGCGAGGGCTTGCTCCATACTCAAGCCCCCACCTCGGCCACAAACTGGTGATCGGCCACGGAAAAGTGGACGCGCTTGATGGGTTCACCGGCCGAGAGGCGCTGCAGCAGTTGCAGAGAGACCGGCGGCAACAGGGCACCGTCGATGACGGATTCGAGCATGCGGGCACCGTTCTCGCTGCGATTGGCCCGCAGCAGGATCTCCTCGGCCACCTCGTCGTCCAGCATCACCTCGGCGCCGAAGCGCTCCTTGAGCAGCTTGACCAGCCGGTTGAGCTTGCCGCCGACGATCTGCACCAGGGTGTCGTGACCGAGCGGCAGATAGGGGATCACCTCCATGCGCGCCAGCAGGGCCGGCTTGAAGAAGGCGGCGAGCTCCGGATAGAGGGCATCCAGCAGCACGTCGGGCTGCTCGGCATGGTCGACGATGGTCTGGAAACCGAGGTTGGAAGTGAGGAAGAAGACCACGTTCTTGCAGTCGATGATGCGCCCTTCCCCATCCGCCAGCTCGCCCTTGTCGAACGCCTGATAGAAGAGGTTGAGCACATCCGGGTGCGCTTTTTCCACTTCATCCAGCAGCACCACCGAGTAGGGCTTCTGGCGAATGGCTTCTGTCAGCACGCCCCCCTCGCCGAAACCGACGTAGCCGGGCGGCGAGCCGATGAGACGAGAGACGGTGTGCTTCTCCTGATACTCGGACATGTTGATGGTGGTCAGGTACTGGCGACCACCGAACATCAGCTCGGCAATCTGCAGCACGGTTTCGGTCTTGCCGACCCCGCTCGGTCCCACCAGCAGGAAGGCACCCAGCGGACGGCCGGGACGACGCAGGTCAGCGCGGGCGGTGAGCAGGTGCTTGTGCAGGTGGGCCACCGCCACATCCTGCCCCTTGATGAGCTCGCCAAGGTACTCCGGCAGACGGGTCACCACATCCAGCTCCCCTTGCGAGATGCGATTGAGGGGCACCCCAGTCCACTCGGCGATCACCGCAGCAATCTGGGTCTTGTCGACGTGAGCGGAGACCAGCACTTCCCCCTGCTGCAGCTCGGCCAGCTCGCGCTCGAGGGTGGCCAGCTGCTCAGCAGCGACCTGCGGATCGAGCGGCGCATCGGCGAGATCCAGCGCCTTTCTGGCCAGCATCTCATCCTGCTGATCGGCCAGCAGGGCTGCGCGCAGCTCGACAATCTGGTGCACCAGCCCCTGCTGTTGTTGCCACCGGGCCTCCTGCTCGGCCAGCTCTTCACGGCAAGCCTGCTGGGCCGCCTGCAACTCGGCCAGGCGCTCTGCGTTGTCACCAAGACCTATCAGGCTCTGGCGCTCCAGCTGGCGGATCTCCAGCTCGCGCTGGCGCAGCGAGTTTTGCAGGTGGCTGACCGCGCGCGGCGGGGTGGTGAGGTTGATGGCCACCCGGGCACAGGCGGTATCGAGCACGTCGATCGCCTTGTCCGGCAGCTGACGGCCGGAGATGTAACGGGCGGAGAGCTGGGCGGCAGCCTGCAGCGCTTCCTCGTCGATCAGCACCCCGTGGGCCTTCTCGTAGATGCTGCGCAGGCCGCGCAGGATCACGGTGGCCTCGTCGGCATCGGGTTCACCGACCTTCACCAGCTGGAAGCGGCGCGACAGGGCCGCGTCTTTTTCTACGTATTTCTTGTACTCGCCCCAGGTGGTGGCGGCGATGGTGCGCAGCTCGCCCCGGGCCAGCGCCGGCTTGATGAGGTTGGAAACATCCAGCCCGCCAGCCTGGTTGCCGGCCCCGATCAGGGTGTGCGCCTCGTCGATGAACAGGATGACCGGTTGCACGGCGTCCTTGACCTCCTGCATCACCCCCTTGAAGCGTTTCTCGAACTCCCCCTTGACCGAGGCGCCGGCCTGCATGGCACCGAGATCCAGAGTCATCAGCTCGACCCCGCGCAGCTTCTCCGGTACCTGACCCGCCACCATACGCAGAGCCAGCCCCTCGATCAGGGCACTTTTACCGACACCGGCTTCGCCCACCACGATGGGGTTGTTCTTGCGACGACGGGAGAGGATGTCGATCATCAGGTCGATTTCGTGATCCCGGCAGAGCACGGGATCCAGGCTGCCCTGGCGGGCCTGCTCGGTCACATTCACGGTAAAGCGGGCCAGCAGGCTGGCATCGGCCGGCAAGACGGCCTGAGCCGTCTTGTCGCCGGAGGCGGTGGTCACTTGCGTCTCGGCAGACTCCTTGACCCACTCGTCGAACTGCTGGCGCAGCAGCTCGCGATTGACCTTGGCCAGCAGGCGGGTCACCGAGCCCGGCAGATAGCGCTGGGGGGTCATCAGCAGCACCAGCAGCATGACGCCGCTGCGCAGCTGGGCATGTAGCAGCTCGGCGGAGGCGAGCAGCCAGCTGTCTTGCAGCCACTCCACCAGCATGGGCGAGAAGGAGGGGTAACCCTGGCCATAGCTGCTGTCGGCAGCGGACGGTTGCAGCAGAGTCTTGAGCTCTTCCACCTCCACCTCGGCCACCTTCAGGATCTGGCGCACGTCGCTCAGCGGGGTCTCAAGCATCTTGAGCAGCAGGTGCTCGATGCGGATCTCGGCTCCCTGGTGATTGACGCAGAGGACTGCAGCCTCCTCCAGCATGTGACGGCAGATGGGGTTGAGTCTTTCCACCAGTACCGGTAGCTCTATACGAATCAAGGCGTGCTCTCCTTAAGTATTTATTTTAATAATTCGCCCAGTTGACGCAGCACGTCCTGGGTCTGGTTATTGAGTTGGTGGTGATAGAGGCCAAAGATCAGCGCCAGGATCAGCGCGCCGCCCATGAACAGGCTGCGCAGGGATACCTGCTTGCGCAGCTGATAGCGGGAGGCCTGCTGCCCCAGATCGAGGTGAAACACACTGGGCGCCTCGCCGCCAGCCTCGGGGGACAACTGCTTGTGCAGCTGGCGCACGATGCGCTCGAACTCCCCTTGTCCCTTGCTCATCACCTTGTAACGCCCCTCGAAACCGAGGCACAGACAGAGGTAGATGAACTCCAGAATGTCGCGATAACGCACCGGGTCTTCCTGCAGGCGGGCCAGCAGCACGAACACCTTCTCGCCGCCCCAGGTCTCGTTGTGAAAGCGGGTCAGCAGGGAGTGCTCGGACCATTCGCTCTGACTGCCCCAGTCGCGGCCCATCACGGCCTCGTCGATGAAGGTGCAGAGGATGTAGCGAAATGACAGCACCACCCCGTTCTCGTAGCCCTGGGCCATCAGCTCCTGTTCGATGGCCTGGATCTCGGTCACCACCCGCTGGTAGAGCTCGGGCACCCGGTCGTAGCGCGACAGCAGGCGCACCCGCTGCACCAGCCCCAGCAAGGGGGTCACCGCATCGATCATCGGGTTGATGCTCTGGCCGCGCAGGCGGAACCAGTAGTCCGAATCCATGTCCAGCTGCTCGGCATGATCGAACAGCAGGTCGCTGAGTTGCTCGTTCTTGATAATGTCCGTGGTCATCTCTGCTTATTCCTTGGTGCGATCACTGGCTGCGAATGGCCCAGAGCTGCATGTCGAGCTCGGGGAAGTCGCCGGCGATGTGGAAGGCAAGGGTGTTGCCCACCGCCAGCATCTGCCAGGCCGGGCTCTGCCGGTCGAGCTGGAAGTAGCTGTAACCGGCGTGGTAGGGCAGCTGGCGCGGCGCCACCGGCAGCGGCAGCAGCGGGATACCGGGCAGTTGCAGGCTGATGAGCTCGCGGATCTTGTCGCTGGAGGCCACCTTGGTCTGCTGCAGCAACTGCTTGCGCAGCTGCTCCTGCGGCATGCGGGCACGCACCGCCAGCACGAAGTCGGCGCTCTGCATCAGCTCGCTCTCGTTGACCATGGCCACCATGATGCCGTACTGGTGCTTGCGCAGCTGGATGGAGACGGCGCGCGGCGACAGCACTGTGCTGAGCGCCTGGCGCAGGGACAGCATCACCGGCTCGAAGCTCACCTGCTGATCATCGTGGCGATAGGCGGGGAACTCGGGCGGCAGACGGGACTCGTCGGTAAAGGTCATCAGCTCGCCACAGATCTGCACCAGCGCCTCATGCAGCCGCTCGGGGTGCAGGGTGCCAAGGCGCGCCAGATGGGAGAGCTGGGGCTGGGCCCGGTTGAGCAGTTGCAGCATCATGAACTCGGCCACGTCGGCCACCCCCTGCTGACCCGGCGCGGCGATGCGCTGGGAGAGACTGCGGGCCCGCTCGGCCACGAGGCCGGCCGACTCGCCAAGGAAGCGCTTGAGGGTCGGGATGGCGGAGACGCTGATGCTGCAGGGCATGAAGTTGGGATCCAGCACCAGGCCGCCGTCCGGACGCTTGTCCAGGATCCGGGCGATGGCGAGCGAGGCGTAGGCGCTGCGATCCTCGCGCTCCAGCATCAGTCGCAGGCTGACCCGCCCCACTTCGAGGGAGACCACGTCCCCCCCTTCGCTGTGCAGGTCGCGCACGTCGTGGCGATGGGCCTGCAACCGGGTAGCGACCTGACCGCCCTGATTGACCTCGTTGACGCCGCTCACCGAGAGCGGCAGCGCCAGATAGACCTTCTGGTTGGCCACCGAGGCGTCGGTAACTTCCAGCGGGGTCGGCAGCACGTCGTCATTGGGGATGTTGAACACGGTACCGTCCGGCAGGATGCCGGTGGCCCCCACCAGGGCGATGCGACCAAAGCCCAGGTAGTCCTCGTTGATGGCAAGCGACTGCAAGCCGTAGAAATAGTCGGACAGCGCGCTCAGGCGAGCGTGCAGCGCGTAATCCGAATGTCTTTGTTGTTGCTGGAAGTGCTGAGGCTTGATGAACAGCCCCTCACGCCAGATAACCCGATTTCGACTCGACATGGTTATTCTTCTTCTTTTTGCAGTTCCACTTCATCCAGGCGCAGGTGCACCAGGATTTGATAAGCCGTTCCCTTGCTCTTGATCTTGATGACCTTGCGCCACTCGGCGCTGTCGGGGTCGGCGTAGCGTGCGATCACCCCGATGTAGCGGGTCTTCTCGTCGAGCTTGATGGGGGGCAGGTATTTGAACTGGCCCGGCAGCAGGGTGTAGTCCTGATGGTCCAGGTAGTTCTTGCCAAGGGCCTTCTCCACGTCCGCGGTCACCTGGTCGTAGTCGGTGGCAAGCAATTTGGAATCCTCCGCCAGCAACACCACCTGAAACTCGATGGGCGCCGCCTCCCCGCTCTCATTGGGGTTGACGTCAGGCTCCGCCAGCAGACTCAGCCCCAGGGTAGAGGGCTGATCATTGTTGCTGCCCACCTGGATATCCGGGTTCATGGCCACGTCTGCCATCTTGCCCATGGTGGTACAACCTGCCAGGGCCAGCAGCGCGGCGCCCAGCATCAGCGCTCGTATCATCAAATCAGTCCCTGTTGCTGACGCACGGCCTGGTCATAGGCCTGGGCATACACCTGGTGGAACAGCTTGTCGAACCCCTGCTGGCGGGCGGAGGTGAGCTCGCGGTAGTAGTGCTGGTACATGTCCCAGGCCCAGCCTTCGTCGGCCGTGCCCGGTGCACCGCTGCGGCGGTATTGCTCGAAGCGCCCCAGCAGGGCCTGCGGTGAAAACGCCTGCAGGATGCTGTCGAGCGCCGCGCCGATGGCCTGCTGGTTCGCCACGTGGTGGATGCGCACGTTGTGCAGGCTCTCGGCCACCGCCGCCGGTGCGCTCAGGTGGACCGGGCTCTTCTGCTCGGCAAACAGCACCGCCAGGGTCTCGTCATAATCAAGGCCCAGGCGCAGCGGGTTGTCCTCGATGGGACGCAGGTGCTTGTCCGCCAGTGCCGCTTGCTCGTTTTGCAGCTGCAGCAGCCCCTCCACCATGGCCCGCACCGTCTTGCCCATCTCTTCGAGCATGTCGTGGGCCTGCTGGGTGTCCTGCAATTGCAAGGCTTGACCCAGGCCGCGCATCAGCGGAGTCAGGGCCACGTGATCGACGCCGTCCAGCGACAGCTGATAATCGGGGTGGTTCTCGATGCTGGGCATATCCAGAAATTCTTGGTTCATGGTGTTCTCGACAGCAGAAAAAGGGGCAAGAGGGGGAACGTCCACATCCGGTTGTGAACGCAGTGAAGCCTGCAGGCGACCGTCCGCCAGCGGACCATCCATCAACGGATTGGGCGCCCTGCGCTCCTGCTGCAATGCCAGCAAGGGATCCGCCGCCAGGGTGCGCGGATCGTCAGCCGGCACGACGGGCTCATCGCTGGTCAGCCACTCGTCGAGCTGCTCGGTGGGGCGATTGCCCAGCACCTGTTGCAGGCTCTGCTCGGGGGTGATGGCCCCCAGATAGGCGCGCAGCCGGAACGGGCCGACCACGAGCTCGTCCCCCTGCTCCAGATGCACTTTGCGGGCCCGCCCGATGGGCGAAGTGGCACCGTTGATATAGGTCTGGCCGCTCAGATCGCACAGGCAGAAGCGACCGTCGTTGAGCTCGATGCGGGCGTGGGCGGGCATGACGGCCCCCAGCCTGTCGCGCAGTTGCCAGTCATCCTGTTCGGAGGCCCCCAGGGTCCCCCCCATCTCGTCGAAGCGGTACTGCACCTGCTGGCTGCCGTCGAGCTGTTCGCTGTTGAGCACCACCAGGGAAAGTTGCTGGTTAAAATCGTCCACAGTTACTCCTGCACTGATTCCTGTAGTTAAATTTTCTGCGCTGCTGATGTCTGCACTCATTCCTGCACGCAGATGGTCACGAACGGATCACTCGGCGGCTGGCCGAGAAAGGTACTCCACCCCAGACGGGCACTCTGCTCCTCCCCCAGCCTCAACCCCCTCGCCTGCTCCTGGCCGAATCCCAGACGCAGATCCCAGGCCAGCTGATCGCGCAGGATGAAGGAGACGAAGGTCACCAGGGCGTGAAAGTGCTCCCCGTTCGGCAGAAAGCCGAGAAACTGGCCAAAGCTCAGGTTGTTGATCTTCAACAAGAACTTGCCGGCACAGTCATTCACCTTGTCGCCGATGACAAAATCGCTCCCCAACGTGGCGCAGGCGCCGCCGAGGCGATTTTGCTGATCCTGATGAATAGGCACCTTGCGCCATTGCCAGGCGCTCACCTGCACGTCGGCCAGATCGAAGCAGTGGGCCACCAGACCGGCCACCACCTCGGGGGAGCGGCTGGGGCTGGCCAGCATGCCCGCATAAGAGAGCATCTTGGCCCGGTTGACCGGCAGGCTCTGGCACACCGCCTCATTGCCAAGCCCCACCAGGGCGAACATCAGGCGGGAGAAACCATCCTCGCCGTTGTCCTGAAACCGCACGTGGTAGCGATACTTGCGCCAGATCCGGTGCAGCAGGGTCAGCAGACGGTGGTGGAAGAAGTCCAGAAACAGGCCGAGCTTCTGCTCCCCCTGGGCGTACTCCCACGCCAGCGAATCGAGGTAATAGCCGGGCATCGGCGACTGGCTGCCGTGCAGGCCGAGGAAGGCCACCTCCAGCTCGTGACGCCCCTGCCCGTCCCGACCAATCTGCAGCACGTCGCTGGTGGGAAACCCCAGGGAGGCGGTCGCCTTGAAGCGGATGTTCTCGTCACCGGGCAGGTAGTCGAGCCCCCGCTCCTGATCGGCACCATCGAGCCGGTTGAGCAGCTCAACCAGCTGGAAAAAGTTGAAGCGGGGCGCCTCCCGGGCGGCGCTCACATCAGGGAGTGCTGACCGATCTGGACTGGCCATTGGTAGCGCTCCTTGTTGTCGAGATTGACCACCTCAAGCAGGTGGAAGGCGTTGACGCTGGCGTAGAGCGAGAAGAAGTGGGCCAGCACGGTACTGAACAGATAGAGCTCCCCTTCGCTGCCAAAGGCAGACTGGCGGATGGAGAGCACTGACTTGAGTCCCCGTACCGGCATGCCGCGCACCAGCCGATCCACCGGCTTGGTCTCGATCTCCTCGATCCCCGCCAGCCGCTTGCGCGAGGCCTGCTCCGCCTGTTTGTCGTGCAGCGCCGGAAAATCGTAGGTGCGCAGCACCTGCACCAAGGCATCGCGGCGCAGCAGGGAAACATAGTTGAGGGAGAGGTTGGATATCAGCGTCCAGTGCAGACTGCCGTCCAGCGCCGGGCGCAGCGGTCGGGTCGGCCGGATCAGGTTGCGGAAGGTGGCAAAGGAGGGCGAGCTGCCGGTGGGCACACAGACGCTGCCCACCTTGAGACGGGCGGCGCGGGAGCGGTTGGTGCAGGTGAGCGTCACCGAGATGGATTCATCCAGTTCGACCGTGGTGGTTTCATCCCCACGCACGAACGAGAGGCTGTGTTCGAAACCATCCCCGCTCACCGCCTCCTTGACCCGCACCCGGTAGTAGAGCGCCAGCCGCTGCTTGGCTCGCTCGATCTGGTGCTGGAAGCTCTCGAACGGCTGATAGATGCGCGGCGTGCCGCGGGAGCGGCCGAGGTTCCCCTCGACCCAGCCTTCCACCTGATCCACCGAGAAAATCTCGAAGCTGTCGGCGTGGCGATAACTTGCCTTGAGGGGATACTCCGCCTGACGGCCATTGAGGTTGACCGGCTCGCTGTCGTGCTGGAACAGGTTGATGGCCGGCACGCAGTTGAGCATGAAAGAGTCGGGACGGATCTTGAGCTCCGCCGGCAGCGGCCGGTCGAAGCAGAAGTGCACCTTGAATTCGCTCACCGGCAACGGCTGCTTGGGCCAGTCGCCACCGGAGAGATCAAAGAAGAGGAAGCTTTCCGGGAAGCAGAAGTACTCCTGCAGGATCCGGTAGCCGGAATAGACGTTGTTTGGGTAGGGCAAGAGTGCGTCATCGCGCTCGAAGCCGACCGATTTGAGGGCCTTTGCCTCCTGGCGAAAGCGCTTGCCGTCGATCTCCAGCTCGATATGGGAGAGCTGGTTGGAGAGCCAGAAGTAGAGCTCATAGGCGGTATAGCTGTCGCCACCAAGGAAGAAGCGCAGCTTGTCCAGCTGCAGCTCGCTGAGCGGCAAGGGGGCATGCAGGGCGATGTCCAGCGAGATGGTGGAGAGGTCGTTACCGCTCTGGGCCGCGATATGGCGGATATCGGCCGGATAGACCCAGGTATCGTGACAGGTCTGGAAATGACAGGTCACCTCGTCCAGGGGCAGGCTGTCGAGCTGACAGCCTTGCCTGACCAGCGCCGGCTGGGCGATGGCCCCCGGAATGACCGAAAACTGCATGATGGTCATGCTGGGCACGGGACGCAGGTAGTTGGGCCAGAGCATGTTGAGCAGACCGTGGGTCAGCTCGGGAAACTCATCCTCAATCTTGGCGCGCAGGTTGCCCGTGAGGAAGGCGAACCCCTCCAGCAGGCGCTCCACGTCCGGATCGGTGTTCTGCTCCGACAGAAAACGGGTGAGCTCGGGATAGGCGTCGGCAAATTCGCGCCCTTGCAGGCGCAAAAAAGCCAGCTCATCCCTGAAGTAATGTTCCAGCGACATTGATCAGACCATGCGGTAGTGACGATGACTGTCCATATGGACGTTGAACGAGGTAACTTGCTCGATATGCTCCAGCCGCACGTGGGCCGTCACCTGAAACGACATCTCAAGCGGACTCGCCTGATAATCTGGTGAACGAACATCCACATGGATGATCCGTGGTTCATAACGACGGATGCATTGCCGGATCGCCTCCCGGATCCGCCCCTTGATATCCGCACTGCCCTGAGTGGCATCATTGAGATCAATGACCCCCAGATCGGGTGCACTGCGGCAATTGCCGGGACGGGTGTTGAGGATCTGGTCGAGCTGCCGTTTGACAGAGTCCACCAGTTCATCCACTTCCGAACGGGGGGAGGAGCCAAGCCCCTCCCCCCGAATGCGATCAAACAGACTGGCCGCATTGCCTCTATCCCAGGATGAGAGATGCGGCATCGGGCTTTATTCCTTGTCCAGACGACCTACCAGAGAGAGCTCGAAGCTCGCTCCCATGTACTTGAAGTGCGGGCGCACGGCCATGGCAACCTGATACCAGCCCGGCTCCCCTTCCACGTCCAGCACCTTGATCTGGGCGGCGCGCAAGGGACGACGGCTGCGCACGTCTGCAGGGGGGTTCTCCTGGTCGGCCACGAACTGACGGATCCAGTTGTTGAGTTCCCGTTCCAGATCCTGGCGTTCCTTCCAGGAACCGATCTGCTCGCGCTGCAGCACTTTGATGTAGTGGGCCAGGCGGTTGATGATGAACATGTAGGGCAGCTGGGTACCCAGCTTGTAGTTGGTTTCCGCTTCCTTGCCTTCCTTGGTGTTCGGGAACACCTTGGGCTTTTGCACCGAGTTGGCGGAGAAGAAGGCGGCGTTGTCGCTGTCCTTGCGCATGGTCAGGGTGATGAAGCCCTCTTCCGACAGCTCGTATTCACGGCGATCCGTGATGAGCACTTCGGTCGGGATCTTCGCCTGCAACTGACCCATGGCCTCATAGACGTGCACCGGCAGGTCGTGGATGGCGCCACCACTCTGCGGACCTATGATGTTCGGGCACCAGCGGTACTTGGCGAAACTGTCGGTCAGGGAGGTGCCCATCAGATAGGCGGTGTTGCCCCACAGGTAGTGATCATGGTTCGAGCTGATCTCTTCCTGATAGTTGAAGCCCTTGATGGGATTCTCCGTCGGATCATAGGGCAGACGCGCCAGGAAGCGCGGTGCAGTCAGACCCAGATAGCGGGCATCCTCCGACTCGCGCAGGGAGCGCCACTTGGTGTAGGCCGGGCCTTCGAATACCGATTTCAGGTCCTTGATGGAGGGCAGATCGGTGAAGCTGTCGACCCCGAAGAAGGCGGGGGCGACGGAAGAGATGAAGGGGGCATGGGCCATGGCGCCCACTGCACTGACATACTGCATCAGCTTGATGTCAGGGGAGCTATGGGTGAAGGCGTAGTCACCAATCACGGCGCCGACCGGCTGTCCGCCAAACTGGCCATAACCGCTGGAATAGACGTGCTTGTAGAGGCCGGACTGGGTGATTTCAGGAGAAAATTCAAAATCTTCCAGCAGCTCTTCCTTGGTGGCGTGCAGCACCTGGATCTTGATGTTCTCGCGAAAATCGGTGCGATCCACCAGGAGCTTCAGGGAGCGCCAGGAGGACTCCAGCTCTTGCAGCTCCTTGGCGTGCAGGATGACGTCCATCTGCTTGCCGAGCTTCTTGTCGAGCTCGACGATCATGCTGTCCACCAGCGCCTTGTTCACCGGCTCTGTGGTGGTGCCGCTGTCCAGAATGTTGGCAATCAGGGCTGCAACGCCCTGCTTGGCGACGTTGTAGCCCTCATCCACCGGGGTGATGCGAGCCTGCGCCATGATTTCGTCCAGCAGGGACGAGGAGGCTGCACTCGCCCCCGCTTGAACCTGTTCTTCGACCAGAGACATAATTTTTCCTTATAAGTCAGTCAATTAATCTGCTGATCACTCGGCAGGCTTAATCAAATCCAGCTCCTTGAGCAATTGCTCGCGAGCGTCGTCACTGGACAGCAGATCCTGCAGACGGTTGCGGAAGGCGGGGATATTGCCAAGCGGCCCCTTCAGGGCAACCAGCGCCTCACGCAGCTCCAGCAGCTTGCGCAACTCGGGCACTTGCTGGGCAACGCTGTCAGGGGTGAAGTCTTCCAGGGACTGGATTTTGATCGACACGGGCAACTCGTCCTGGCTGTTCTCCTCCAGGCGGTTGGGAACCGAAAAATTCAGCTCCAGTGCAGATTCTTTCATGACGGAAGAAAAATTATTCTTGTCGATGGAGACGGTCTGACGCTCCTCGATGGGGGTCTCTTCAGAGCGCCCTTTCATATTTCCAACCACCATCATGGTCAACGGAAGCTCTATTTCCGCCTGTTGGCCACCGGTTGCCGGCACATATTTGATATTGATACGTTCTTTGGGCGCAACAGTGGCGCCATCAATCCCTTTTCCCATGCTCTAGATACCAAGTTGAGGATCCATGAAGACCCAAAAGCTTATAGCCAATGCTTTTGTCGGCAACTGTAAAAAATGACAGTTGACGTGCCCAGGACGGAAATGAACAAAAAAGCACCAGCCAACCACGCCTTTTCGATATATTCCAGGAGATAGCCTGGATATCCAAAAAGCAGCATTCAGCTTGTTATTCAATACAATCCGATTACGTCTCTACTCTTCGTTAGAGATCATACCTGGCTTAAGAGCCATTTGTAGCGAATGGTATATTTTTGATGATGACAACGTCAACGACAAATATATTTGCACATGTATCAAAATCAAAATAAATGCACAAACATCAATAAAAACAACAAGATAGAGTCAAGCCATCAAAATTTAAACTTGGACAAAAAGTGTAGGAAAGTTGTATTTAGTGAAGAGTTAAATAGGAAAAATCTGATTTTAAATCTTCATGACCTCTCATGATAAGCCATAAGCCGCGCTCATTTTCCGAACACAAAAGAGATTTTTCTGACAACATCCGATATTATTTTTGTCAAAAAAACCGCCAGGATGCATTATCAAGGCGGTATTGGATGGCGATAATAAGTGGGAAATGGCTTTATCCACTCACTGTTATTTTTATCACTATATCTCATTCATGTTATGGGAATGGCATCATATGCCCTCTGACGCCTGCCCCATTTCACCGTGTTTATCCAGCCTGATGAACCAGTGCTGCGCCAGTTTTTGACCGGCACTTTTTTCTTGTGCCGTCATGCCTTTTTCAAGTTCACGGCTGGCGGCGGTTGCATCAATATTGCCATCCGTTGCGGCCAATAAATACCATGCATAAGCATGCAATCTATTGCGGGGGGCTCCCCATCCCTGCTCACGCATGATGCCCATGCGATATTGTGCTTGCCGATGATTGGCGTTTGCCGCAGCCCGATACTGTTTCATGGCTTCGGTGTAATCAGCCTCACCACCCAGCCCCAGTCGCAGCATCTCGCCGTAGGCATATCGAGCCTCGACATTGCCCTGCGAGGCGGCCAGAGAGAGGCTCTTGCGCGCAGCTTTCAACTCCCCCCGTTCCTGTTGCAGGGTCGCCAGTTCAAGCTGAGCCTGGCTCACCCCCCCCGCAGCAGCCAGATTCAGCCAGTGCTCCCGTGCGGTGATATCGCTCTGCTGCAGGCTCAATTGATATTCGGCGTCATGGGAACCATTGCCTGCCGCCAGCTCCAGCCAATAACGGCCAAGCGCAAGGTCCTGGGCAACCAGATCCCCCCTCAGATAGGCCTGCCCCAACCACAGCTGGGCAGGAGCAGCCCCAGCATTGGCGGCGCGCTGATAGAGGCTGAATGCCTCTTCAGAGGGCGCCTTGCTCGCCAGTACCAGCAAAGCGTCCGGCTGTTGCTGGGCTGCGGCTTTCTCATACCAGCGCAGGGCAAGATCGGCGCGCTTTATCACCCCTTTCCCTTGCTCATAGCGAGCGCCAAGCTGGAATTGGGCATCCCGATTCCCTTGTTCGGCGGCTTTCTCCAACCACTTGACGGCCTCTTCATCGGCCCCCGCCTGACCTGCATACCACTGCCCCAGAACCAGCTGGGCATTCCCATGATCCCGCTTGGCGGCATGCTCGAACCAGTCGAGACACTCACTGGTAAGCTTCCCCTTGTGCCGTTGCCGGCACTCCTGACCCAGTTGATAGCTGGCCTCCGAATTGCCCAACTTGGCGGAGCGCTGCCACCACTGCCTGGCCAGTGCAGGATTTTTGGGCTCTCCCAACCCCGCCTGATACCAGCTTCCCACCTGTAGCGCAGCCTTGCCCCGAATATCGGCATCTGCCGCCAGCGGACCCACTTGATCGGCAGCCTGCTTCATCCAGCGCATCGCCTCAGGATAATCCGGCTTCGCTGCCAAACGGTTGGCCAGCTCATATTGCGCCTTGCCCTGGCCCTGCTGGGCGGCATTTTGTAACTTGGTATCGGATAAATAATTTAATTGGTTGGCACAACCAACAAGCATAAATAGTAGGCATATTGGAAAGAGTTTCTTCATAGGTTTTATTACAGTGCTTTGAGTTGGTTAAATTTATTAATGTGGTGAGATACAGAATTAAATTTATTGCCAAGTTATAAAAACCAATATTACATCCTTTCTAAAACTCAGAAGTTCTGCTGTGTAGAGTTCAATTGAAAATCAGACACCCTAGCGCTTAGATACCAGAGTATCTATGTCACTGAATTTCTATGACGAGTAGAGAATACACCATCCAATACTAATGGTGTTTTCATGGAAAATAATAGCATTCATCACCTAAAAGGTTAGCAATATTATTTCCAGTTACAATTTATTACCCATCCCCCCCTTAATTACACTATAAGTAGTGAAGCAATCGATAGTTTGTTCATTTTTATTTATTTTAATCGTGTCGGGAAACTCAAAAACTGACAATAGGTCATCAAAGTCTATGTCCTTCTCCAAGTGGCAAAAGTAGCCTGTTCTATTGTTCCCCCATAAGAAATCATTGTGAGAGACATTCCCTTTACTTAAAAGATAGTCAACGACTGGCTGCAAGTGATAGTAATCCTTTTCTTCAGAAGATGCACTTCTATTAATTGCAATCATTTTTTTGACCGCCTCAAGCTTTCCAGTTTTTTCGAAACATCAGGTGCTGTTGTATTCTTCATCATTTCCAATGTGCCATCGACAGGTTTTAATTTCAACAAGAACTCATCAAGTATAAAATATTGATTATGTGTCTGGTATCTGCCAGGGTTAAACTGAGGGTTCGCTTTAGTGGGTCCAGTCGCAGCACCTCCCATGGGTATGTCTTCATGTACTTCAAATATTTGAACAAACTTTTTGTATTCTGTCCTGCCATCCCCGGCATACACTTGAACACCTTGATTTAGTGCTCTGGAGCTAACAAGACCATCTTTAGCACGGCTAATTTCAACGGCTTCTGGGGTAGTGAAATAATTACCTGTTATTCCCCCTTTTTCTTTCCAAGTGATATGAGCTAATTTGGTTCCCTTTGGTAGCAAAATATCTTTTAACCTATCGATACCAAAGTATGGATCCTTTCCTTGATAAGAGGCAGAAACATCCTTCGCTGTTTTGGATATTGCTTTTGATATAAGCTGACATCCAGCTTTTACTTTACTTAACCCTAGCGGATCCACCCAGCCTGTAGGGTTGGGGGCATACTGGTAGTTATTGAGCCCGCCGGCCAAGCCTATCGGGTCAGGGGTGATAAATCTACCCGTGCCGGGCTGGTAGTAGCGGTGACGGTTGTAGTGAAGCCCCGTCTCGGCGTCAAAATACTGCCCCTGGAAACGCAAGGGCGTTGCCACCTCGGCAATTTCTTCCCGCCAGACATTACCATAGGCGCGATAGCGCACCTGCCAGGCGGTGGCACCGCTTGTGCGGGTCAGTGCCAAGGGAGTGCCCAGGTGGTCAAGCTGGTAGTGGAATACCTCGGCTTCCTGCCCTTCCCCTTCCAGCTGTGCCAGGGGTTTGAAACTGCCGGGTTCATAGATAAAGCTGCGGTACTGCTCGTCAGTACGATGCTTGTCGTCCCCGAGCAGATAGTAGCTCTCGGCAATCAGGTTGTTGGCCTGCCACAGGAATTCGGTAACCTGCTCGCCTTTTGCACCCTTGACCGTCTTGCGAATGCGGCGACCAAAGGCATCGTAGTCATAACAGGCAGTGCTGCCATCGGGCAGTTCAGCCCTCACCAGCTGGTGCTGGCAGTCGTAGTGATAGCGGGTCACCAGTTGCTGACCCTTGCCGCGCCGCTCCAGCGCCAATCGGCCATATTCGTCGTACTCGAAGTGGCGATCGCCACTCAACAGCAGCCGGTTCCCCTGGGTGCGAGCCCCATCGAACTGACCACCCGAACGCTCACCCAGGAGGTTGCCGGCCGGATCATGCAAGAAGCGCTCGGTCAGCTCGCCCCGTACCTCCAGCAAGCGATCCAGCGGATCGTAGCGGTAGTGCTGCTCCCCCTGCACGCTGTCATCGATGCGCAGCAGGTTGCCCGTTCTGTCATAGCCATAGTGCCGCTCGCGGGCGACCTGCTTGCCCCGCTGCAGACGCAGTGCCGAGAGTCGCCCCTGCTCGTCATATTCGTACTGCTGGGTCAGTGCCCCTTGCTGCCTGCGCAGCTCAAGCCCACCCACCACCTGGTGGCGAGTGAGTTCGGCGCCGTTGAGATCAATGCCGCCAAGCGCACCGTGCTGATAGTGATAGCCAAGCCGGTTGCCGTCAGGCAGTTGCCAGTGTGATAACCGTCCCATGGCATCGTATCGGAAATGGCTTGAGGCCCACCCCTGATGCTCGGCCACCAGATGACCGGCACCATCGTAGTCAAATGCCAGGGGCCAGGCACCGTCGTCGACCCGGATGAGCTGGCCATGGCCGTCATACTCGAAGGCGATCTCGCGACCATCTGGCAGGGACTTTTTCAGCAAGCGCCCCATGGGGTCGCGCTCATAGCGGGTGACCAGCTCGGTCTCCTGCTTGCCGAACTCCACTTTTTCGCTCAGGCGTCCGTTGAGATCATAACGGTAGGCGGTGGTGCGACCATCGAAGCCGGTTTCCCGTGCCACCAGCCCGTTGGGATGGTAATGGATACGATGCTGTTCGCCATGCTCGTTCTCGATCTCGCTGAGAAAGAGCTTGGCGTTGTCGTAGCGGTATTTGAGCTCGCTGCCATCGGGGTTGATGCGCCGACTCACCAGATGCAGGCCGGGGTGATATTCGAAACGTGTCTCGCGACCCAGCTCGTCCCACTGAGCTGTGACCTTGCCATAGGCGTTGTACTCATAGCGGCGAATGCCGCCCCCGGGCAGATGGACGGCACTGAGGCGATCTGCCGCGTCCCATTCATAGCGTGTGATTGCGCCACGCGGGTCTTGCCGCACGATCTGGCGGCCCCGCTCGTCATAGCGCCAGCGGCTTGTCCCGCCATCGACCCCTTTTTCTTCGATCAACTGGCCAAGGCGGTTCCACACCAGTTCGGTGCGGGTGCTGTCCGGGTGAACCACAGAGCACAGCTTGCCCTGGGGGGTATAGCCATAACGGGTTTCGTTCCCCAGGGGATCCAGCCTGGCAATCAGATCCCCTTGCGGATTGTGCTCAAAGCGCCATTCGCGCTCCCCCTGCACGACCTTGCGAACCCGGCCATCCCAGTAGTGATAGGCAGTCTGACTGCCGTCGGGAGCCACTTCGAGGGCCAACATCCCCTCTTCGTCGTAGTGATAATGGGTCTCGGCCCCCAGCGGATCACGGGCCAGTACTTTCTGGCCCTTGTCGTTGTAGGCAAACTCGGTTATCGCACCATCCGGATCCTGCTGGCGGACAAGACGTGCCTGGCTGTCGTGCTGATACACCTCCTGACTGCCATCGGCATTGAATACCGTCACCTCGCCCTTGTCATCATCCCAGCCATAGGTGACATCAAAACCCGCCACATCGCTCCAGTGACGGATGGCTCGGGCGACCTTGCCTTCCCCTTCCCACTCCCAGAAGAAACAGGCACCGCCAGCCAGACGGCGCTCCACAATGACCCCATCATCACGATAGCGATAACGCTCGCACTCCCCGGCCCCATTCTCGGCCGCCACCAGGTGACCATGGTCATCGTAGTGGTAGCGTTGCAACGTGGCCTGGGGCTGCCAGGCAATGCCATCAAAGCGCTGCAACTCGAGCGCCATGATGTGGTCGCCCTCGTAGGCGAGACGAAGGGCCAGCCCAGCCTCATTTTCAACCCAGGCGGGGCGCCCTTGATGGTCAGAACGCACTGTCAGTCGATTGCCGTAGGGATCGGAAAAACCGGTCAGCCGCCCGATCTCGCCATGCCAGGTAAAATGCAGGAACGGCGAACCGGCCTTGGCCAGGATCACTTCATCAGCCTCGTCACCGAGGTAGACCGCCGCCTCCGACAGCAGATTGGTCACCATGGGTCTGGCGGCGGATGGCAACGGCAATTCCGTTGCCAGGGACTCCTCATCCCACCAGGTCAGGGTATCGCCGTGACGTTCAAGCCGGTGCGCAAGGGCATGTGTCCAGCCAAGTCCCATGCCGCAGGATTGCGCGACGGCGGAGGTGCGATAGAGGCGCCCGAAGACAAAGGGAAGCAGACCCGGCAGTTCGCCATCTTGCAGTGCCAGCAACTCCTCCCCCGTCACCATGGAGACCGGGCAGTTGTTCTTGCAGGTGCTGCCTTCCGGTTGATGGGGCCGGTTGGCCGGGGTAACTGCCTGCTTGGAGGCATCCGGAGTCTTGTTCACCTGCTTGATTTCGGTGTGCCCCTGGAATCGGCGTTTGGCCGCCGTGCCTTTTTCCACCAGCGTGTTGGCATTGCCATCGACCAGCTTGAGATCCGCTTTTTTGGCCGGGCTCAACGGTGCAGCCCCGGTGATCAGCACCTTTTTCGCCTGCTGGGCGTGCTGGGCCAGGTTGTGTTTCCTGGAGAGATCGACCAGGGAAGTGACCAGTCGCATGACCCGGTCACTGTTCTTGGCCATGGTGGCAGCCTTGGCACCATAGCGTGCAGCCAGGCCTGCTCCGCCGGTCAGTACCACCCCGATGATCACGTCAATCAGTACCGACGAAATTACCTGAGCACCAAACTCGGTCTGCTGATCCGGGGGCAGCATCTTGACCCAGCACACCAGTGCATAGGCATAAAGATAAAGCAGCGCCTCATCTTGCAGTACCAGCATGGCAGCTTCCATCTGGGAGGCTCCGGCCTTGGCCATGGTTGCGGCGTCCACCCCGAACTCGGCCAGCTTTTTGGCATTGCCTACCGGATCGGCCAGCAGGTTGTAGATGGTTTTAAGATCGTCCCACACTCCGACCAGCGCCTTGCCGATACCGCTTGCCGCCGCCAGCGCATGGCTGCCAAACCCGCCACCAGTGCCGCTGTAACGGGCCCACGCAGCCTTGTGCTCACTGTTCCACTCCTTGGTGAGCCAGGCCTCCAGGTCTTTTTGAACCGGGGCATAAGAGGCAAACAGCGCATCCAGATCGCTCTTCTTCACATTGGGGTAGAAGGTCACCCGATAGGACTTGCCCGGGGTCAGCTTACCGACCTCGGCAATACCCTTGGCATCCAGGGCTCCCTCCTTGACTACCGCCTCGCTGACAAAACGTCCGCGCACCAGTTTCCCCGCCTCCACCTTGTACGGGGTATTGCCGATGGGAATAAACCTGACGGATTCGAACAGATGAACCAGCCGCAGCGTGCCGCTCAGCGGGCACTGCGTCACCACCGACTGCGCCTTCTTGCTGCCGGACGATGCCGTGATGGTCTTGTCGCCCACCTTGATGGTCTGCTCCATGTCCATGCTGAGCATGTCACCCAGGAAGAAACTCTCGGCATCCTTGCGATAGGCACTCAGGACGTTGCGATAATCGGCGATCACTTCGTTGAAGACGGCCTGGCCGACATTGCTCATGCTTGAACCTCATTGATCAGCGCCGCTTCGAGCGCCGGAAACAGATCGATATCGGGGGATGGATGACGGGAGACAAAGCGGGCGACCTTGCAGCGCAGGTTCGCCTCGGGAAACGCCCAGTAGAGCTGACCGTTGTGATCCGCCAACTGCTGCATCAGATTGTTGATAAGAGGGGCGGGATCCTGTCTCGCCAAGGTCGCGGCAATGGCGGGGGGCAGCTCCCACCAGGGGAATGCGCGTGGTGCGGCGGCTTCTGACGCAGCCCATTCGAAGCCGTCCCCTCCGACCCAGATCCCGTTCACTCCTGGCAGCAGGGCGGTGAAATCCTCTCCCAGCTGGACCAGAATGCGCCTCAGATACGCGCCATCCCAGTAACGGAAGAACACCGCCTCCCCCTGGTGCCAGATCTGGGTCAACCCCTGCAGATGGGCATAGAGGGCATCGACAGGCTGCTCGCTCGCCACTATCCAGCCCCAGTCTCTCGCCTCGGCGCCCTGCGCCCATTCGATAAAGGGGCTCTCCTTGTCGAGCGCCACCAGATAGGGCATGACGGGATGCCAGTCCTCATAAGGGGTGCCGAGATAGAGCCCGCGTGGCGTTTCGCGGCCATCGAGTTGGTAGTAGTGCAGCAAGGGAGCCGCATCGCAGGCCCCCGCCAGCACGGCATAAAGAGGGGCTGATTGCCTCTGTATCCACTCTTCCAGCGGCGTGATCTCAAATCTCACAGCCACCCTCCTTGCATTTTTCACACTCTTCACAGAAAGGAGCGGCACTCTTCATGGTGGCCAGTTGGGCAGGAGTGAGCGGTACCTTGGGTTTGGGGGGAACACTGACACCCAGAGGGCCCAATGGTGACTTGCCGCCCCATCCCGAGCCGGCACCCGGGCTGCCGCCCGAATTCATCTTGATGGTGGGCCCCACCAGGGTGACGCCGCCGCCATCGACCTTGATGAAGCAGCCGCCGACCTTGACGGTAATGTCTGAGCCCGCCTCCAGCACCACCTTGGCACCGGCTTTGACGTGCACTTCCTGCCCGGCCTGTGTCAGCCAGCTGTCACCCAGTTTTTGGTGCATGGAGGTGTCAACGCCGAGTGAATAGTCGGCCTTGATGTGATCCCGTTTTTCACCGTTCACAGTGAGGTGATCATTGGCCTTGATGCGGGTCACCCGCTCATTGTCGATGTCTCTGTGTTCGTCATGCTTGATGTGCCAGGCGGCGTCGTTCTCTATCAGCACGTTCAGGTCTTTCTGACCGTGGATGTAAATCTCTTCCTGCCCCGCCTGGTCTTCAAAACGCAGCTCGTTGAAACCCTCACCCTGGTGGGTCTCGGTGCGCAGCACGGTGCGGGTCTTGTTGGCCGGCAGCTCGTAGGGCGGCCGGTTGGTGGCGTGATAGGTGCGTCCGGTCACGATGGGCTGGTCGGGATCCCCTTCCAGGAAACTCACGATGACTTCGTGGCCGATACGCGGGATGGCCATCATGCCGTATTGACCGCCGGCCCAGCCTTGGGATACCCGCACCCAGCAGGAGCTCTGGTCGTTGCTCGAGCCGTAGCGGTCCCACGGGAATTGCAACTTCACCCGGCCGTGCTCGTCGCAGTAAATCTCTTCCCCCTCGGGGCCTACCACCATGGCGATTTGCGGGCCATCCACCATGGGCTTGTGAGGAGCCTCAGGGCTGCCGATGCGCGCCCGCCAGGTGGTGCTCGCTTTCACTACGCTGAATTCGTTGTGGTAGACGGTGGGGCCGCTGCCCCCCTCCTCTTCCAGTGCCTGCGGCTGCAAGCCGGTGTGCTGGATGCGCACGATTTGCCAGTCGGTGTTGAGGCTGCCGTTGGGGTGTTCGGTCAGCGAGAAGCTCTGCCCCGGCTGCAAGGCCGCGCAGTTGGACTTAGCCTGGCCCGCCACCGCATCGTTGCGCAGCGCATCGAGCCGGTGCTGGGCAAAGGCCTTGCCGCTGCCATCCTGCTTGTAGCGGCCCGGGAAATCGAAGTGCTGGTAGGTATCGCGCTGGTGTTCGAGCTCTGCGCCCTGTTTCTTGTGGGAGAGACCATAGGCCGGGGTCTTGAAGCTGTAGTCTTTGAGCTCCACATCCGACGGGCGCACCGCCTCCCGGTAGTGGAACTGCCGCACATAGGGGCCTTGCTCCAGCGAGCGGTTACCGAGATTGAAAAAGAGCTCGGGGCCGGCGGTCAATGCGGCCGCGTCATCGGCAAACACGATGCGGTGCTTGCCCGCTTCAAACTCGTGGAAGTAGAACATCCCCTCCTCGGCGGCGAGCCGGCTCACAAAGTCGAGGTCGGTTTCCCGGTACTGAACACAATACTCCCGCTTGGCATGCTCGTTTTTCAGGGCAAAGGCGTAATCGGTGATGCCGTGCTCCTGCAACAGAATGGAGAGGATTTCATCGGACTTTTGCGCCTGGAAAATGCGGGAGTTCTGGCGAAGCGACAGCCGCCACAGGGCCGGCTGTACCATGAGCTGATAGCGGGTGCGGCGAAAACCGCTGTCACCCTGCGCGAAGTCACTGACCACCCCGCACACCCGGCGCTGCAGCTCGCCGTTGTACCACACCAGCAGCTCGCACGGCTGGTCCAGCACGGCGCCAACGTCGATATCGGGCTGAGCGCTTGCCAACTCAAGGCGCAGGCTGAACGGCCGGTTCAACGCCTCATCCAGCGCAAACTCGGCCACCACGAAGGTGCTCTCGGGCAGCGCCCCCACCTTGACGGTAAATTGTAATCCTGTGCTGTCTGCCATCGCTGCGCGCCCCTGAAATATCGTGCGGCCCCATCAGATGGGGCACATCAAGCCATGTGAGAGCTTCGCCATCGCCTGGATTTTTCTTTCACCATGGCTGCCGCACGCCCTTGACGGCGTGCGGCAAGACGTAAACTCGGATTTTTTCTTGCACCCGCTCACACTAGGCAAACGGACAGAAGAAAAAATGCGTGGGTTGAAAAATCGGAAATACGGTCTCCGGGCAGGTTGTCCTTGCTGAGACGATAAAAGGGCACCGCAAGCAGTGCCCTTTGGCTCGGAATTACGCTTCGATCGGCGCGCGCCAGTCATCCGCACCAGAGGTGCCGGCAACGGTGTGCTCCCAGTCGATCTTGCGGTAGGCCATGGAGACCTGGATCAGCTGGGTGAAGTCGGACTTCGCCGGATCCTGGCAGTGGGGCATCTGGCAGTCGATGTCAACGATGGTGGCATCGGTCAGCACAGTGCTGAAGAAGTGCTCCTGCTTGCCCTCGACGGAGGTGCGATACCACTTCAGGGTCACTTTCGGCAGCATCTCGCCGGAGGCCAGGGAGTTGTACATCAGCGGCACGGCCTTGTTCAGGGCAACGGTGAACTTGAACGGCTTGTGGACACGCTGACCCGCCGGCTGACCGGATTGCGGATCGGTCGGTACGGTGACGACGTGCTGGAACTCTTGTACCAGCATCTCGTCTTCATGGCCCTGCACGAAGATGTTGCCGACGGAATCGGAGGTGAAAGCACCGGCAGTGATGTTGCCCTGGGTTTGACCTTCGATGCTGATATAACATGGAGTTGGCATGGAATTGCTCCTGATGGTTGAACGGTTATGACACTCGTCCGAATCCGTTAGCAGTGACCATGCCAAGACATTTTTTTGTTTTAAAACAATTAGTTGAATATAAAACCGATTCGCGCACCGGCGCCATGACGCAACAAGTTGCGCAATCAATGCATTTACCCATTAAACCTTGCACATGCAGCATAAATGACTGGCATAAATGCAACATATTGCGCGTGGCGGAGTTTATCTCTACCTTCACGCTACTTCCCCAAACCAGGCCAGCGGAATCTCCGCTTCGCCTGCGAGCCCCCCCATCACAGGCAAGATCAGATTGTCGGCAACTAAAACAAAAGGCTATGTCCCAATTACGTGTTGCATGGGGCGCCCCAGCGCCTCATGCAAGCAACGTGGTACATTCACTTCCCGCCCGTAGCGCTCCAACATCCTTCGCCAACCCAGATAA
>NZ_JBGLQU010000019.1:0-38327 GCF_041402625.1 Aeromonas sp. S19(2024) | reverse complement strand
CAGGCGCTGGGCGGCCTCGGCAACCAACGGCACATAGAGAGGCGGAAGGGCGGGCAGCAGGTCGGTCAGGCGCTGCGCCAGCTCGTTGTTGGTGAGATTGATTGGGGAATCAGGCGGGAGGCCGAGATCGGCGGCATCAATGATCGGCATAACAACGCTCCAGGGATGGCCTGGTTTGATGATAGCCGGGTATCAAAAAGCCCGCTGATGCGGGCTATTCAATTCGGATGATTTCGACGGGCTTGCCACGCAACCGGCGGGCCTCCTGGGCGGCCTCTTCGGCGCTCAGACCATCAACCAGGTAGTGGCCACCTCCCCGGCTCGGGGTTGTCTCGCCCAACTGCGCGACAGAATCAGCCAGCTCCAACTGCACGCGCTCGGACACCCAGCCATGTTGGCGCGGATAGACCGCTATCCGGCAAGCGGGGGCCTCGGTGAGCGCCTTCTCTACAGTGTCAGTGAATACCTTTCCCATGCCCTTTTCCCTTAACTGTTATTGCTTCACTCTTGGGGCCAATGCGAACGCCAGCCCACCCATTGCAGCACAAACCCAGAATGGGCAACCTATGAACATTGCGAAGAGGAGGAAACCACATCCGGTTGCAAAGGGGCTGGGTATTGATGCCATGATTTTTTTCCTCGATCTCAGTGTTTGGTGGCCGCATCGGCCAGGGCGTCATTCCAACAAGACAGCGCGGCCATCAAATTCTCATCATCCACGCTGCCCCATACATCCTCTAACCGGTGGTCGGTGTTTTGTTCGGTCGGGTCGTAACTGCATTGGCAGATCACGTAAACCTCACAGCAGTCCTCAGCAACCTGGACAGCGCAGCCCGTGAACACTGTGTTATTGCTGCACCGGGGGCATGGGGTCACCGATGTGTTAGGCTTCAAAGTAAACCGTCTTGTTGTAGCCATCGTCCGTTTTTCCTCTATCTCTTAGCGTTGACCAGCTCGATGCTGACGAACTTCTGGTTTGTAGAGCCAAGGCAGCTACTTACCACCAACCTGACATCTGACCTTACACAATCAGACATAGGGTGATAGCTCAGGTACTCGCACCCATCGTCGTCATGAACAAACCAGCGGCATGAGCCACTAGGCTCACCCCATATGCGCTGAGGGGCGGCGGGCAGGCGCATGTCTAAATCATCCTCCAAGCGGTTTCTGAGGCGCTGGGAGACTGCCAGGCGGGGCCTTTTTGCCATCTTTTTTCCTCTTACTTGCTGATCTCTCGAACCCGCGCTTCCATGTCGATGTCAGCGAGGGGGTTATCCTGGCTGACGCCGCCTCGATGGCCCACGTTGAACTCGACCCATTCCTCAAATTGGTCATCCGTATGGGACGGCAGGGAGGCCCTATCTACGCTGATCACTATCAAAGCCATGGTCTGTTTTTCCTCTAACTTTTCTGCTCTGGAGCTGGCACCTTTTCAAAGGTAACGCCGTCAGCAGTGAGATCATCCAATGAGTGCTCGCACGGTTCACCTGGCTCATACTCTTCTGTCAGCACAGGCTCAAAATCATCATTCAGGTGAACAGGCAAAACGCTACCCTTCTCGAAGTAAGTCCCATTCGGTTCAATGATTTTCACCCAACATGCAATCGCTTTCTGTTCCATGATTTTTCCTCTAACTCAGGCCGCAGGGGACAAGGCTTCCACTTCATCGATCCAGTCATCCCCACCAGGGAAGGTCCAGACCTTGCCGCGCTTGATGATGTCAACCTGGCCACCGCGGATCGGGTCGATGTACTCGCCAGGGTTCTCGGCAGCTGTAAGGTAGTCAGCGGCCCACTGCTGGGCATCCTTCTTCGTTGCAAAAGCCATCCGTTTTTCCCTCAACTTTGCAGCGGTTGCTGCTTGGGTTCGATTGTCACCACCCCGAGATCGCACTCGAATTGGATGGCTTGGCCGTGGTCTGATGCGACCCAGCACATCACCCTGGCCATGCAGCCCAGCGCCTCGTTTGTGCCAAGGCTGGCGACTGCGGCCCCGATTTGCTCGGCAAACTCTCGATTGTCAGCCATGCCGTTTTTCCTCTAACTCATTCGCTTCTGATGGTATTGCCGCAACCGGTGCAATACTTCTCGCCGCCGACAAACGAGGCGGGGTCGTGGAGTTGGTTGCATGATGGGCATTTCAGCTGAACGATCTTGACGGCCACATCTTGAGTCACGCCATTAACGATCTCGAGAGGCTTATACCCGCATAACCAGCCGCCAACAGCCGGGTCAATAATGACTGGGCGGCGGCACTGTTTGCCCTCCCATGCCAGGTCAAACTCGATCCCTTTCTTGCCGCAATGCGGGCACTCTTGAGCCATCCCGTTTTTCCCTCAACAATCTTGACGACGTTCAATGCAATCACGCATTGAACGATCAAACTCGGCGGCACTCATCCCGCCAGCCACGCCGTTTCCGCCAGCAACCCGGTCGATATACTCATCATTATCCACTTCACCCGGCTCAACGCCGTAGACTTCCAGGCTGTGCTCGGAGATCAGGCTTTGAAGCTTGAAAGCCTCAGAGTTCGCCTTCGCCAGCTTGCTCAGCACCACATCCAGCTCGCGGTTTGTCAGCTTCGCCATGGTCTGTTTTTCCTCGAATAAATGGGGCCGTTACAGCCCCTGTTAGGGATTAGCCAACCACTTTCATTTGAGGGAGAGTCAGCATCTTGACGGTAACGTTACTGATGCCATCACCAAGCTCAAACTGCTTGAGCGCCCCGTCGTTAACCATTTCAGCAACCGCCTCTCTGACTTCAAAAAAATGCAAACCGCGCTCTGAAGCGGTCATGTGCTGCTCAAGCTGGTGAATCAACTCCCCTTGGCGCATCACAAATAAATCCTCCAGCATCATCACGATGGCTTCTTTGATGGTTTTTTTGGCTGCTGTACTCATGGTTATCTCCTTGTCGGGCAAGCCCCGTCTCGATGAGATAAATTTACCATATATGGTAAATCTAGCAAGAGATTATTTATCCTTTTTGGTAAAACATAGAGAGCCCGATCACAATCGCCTCAATCTCACGAATGACTGTCAGGCGGCGGGACAACTGCCCCTCGTTGACGTTATGAGCAGCTGCGGCAGCCTTCTGCGTCTCCCCATCAACCAGCACGGCCCGAGCGGCCGCCTTGATGTCGTCAGAGCGGATACTGGTCAGCTTTAGCAGCAGGTCAAACTGCGCATTGGTCATCAAACAATCCTCTTAATCAAATCACCCAGGCTAACCGGATCGGTATCGCACAGGGTCTTAATGGCCTTGATGCTGGTCATCCCCAGGATCTCGCCGATATGGCGCTCGTCTATCCCCTTGCGCTTGAGCTTCACCGCCAGCGTTCGGCGGGCAGATTGAGCCGTAGCCCCCTCAATGCCAGCTTGAGCGAACAGGCGAGCAATCAGGGCCGTCAGCTGGTCAGCCCGATAGCTCACCCGACCACCCCGCTCGATGCGCGTTAGCTTGAGCGGCTGGCCGGTGCGACCAGAGACAAACAGACCGCTCTGCGGGTCGAGCCCACGATAGGCTGTCAGCCTGCCGGTGATGCCATGCCCGCGCTTGAGCCGGTCGGCCAGGTGTTCATCAATAGCGGTGATCAGCTTCTTGTTGACCCAGCACAATGGGCGAGCCCGCCCGTTAAATGCGATCTCCGGCCTGACCACCGTCTCGGCCAGCGGCTCACCACCAGGGGAGAGATAATCACTCACCCGCAGCTGCGCCAGCTCGGCGGGCTTCATGCCAGTACCGAAGCAGCAGAGCAGCAAAGCGGCATCCCTTAGCCCGTTCTCTGGGCTTGATGCCTTGGCCACTGTAACGGCATGGGCCAGCTGCGGATCTTCAACAACAATAGCCTTTGGCATTAACTGTATAATCCTGATTATCGACATTAAACAGAGAGACTACAGCAAAAGATAGGGGCCATAAAGGCCCCTTGTTCAATTCTGGTGAGTGGTTCACGGAAAGTTATGGGCGCTTGGGTGGCGGGTTCCTGGGCGGATATGATGGGGATAGATCGTTGGTGATGAACATAACCCAGTCCATCTGGATCACCCCGCCCGATGCCCGCAAGATGCTGTGATGGGCAGCTCGGCGGGATTTGCAATCTCGGCAAGCAAAATACCTGACATCCCCGACCTGCTGAACCAACTCCCAACGGTGCCACAGCTTGCAGGATCTGATGCGTGAATAAGTCACACGGCTATTCCATCTTTGCATCGTGATTCCCCTTACCTTCCAGCCTCATCAAGGCGCTGCGGCCTGGTCACACCTGCCGTCATGTCGTTCCACAGGTCAACGGTGGCATGGCCTTCTGTGTCGAATAAGGGCCTAGGTTTGAACTCCAGCCCACACTGCGAGATAACCCTGTAGCTATCACACCATTGGAGTTGCGGGCGTTCGCCGCATAATGGGCAGCGATTCAGCTGCCGAGAGAATGCCTTTTGTGTGTGCATCGTGATTACCCCTGAGCCGGTGACATGGCGGAGGCTATTGGCTTAATTCCCCCATGTGCATCAATGAGCGCGCTGGCTTGCGCAACTGTCAGGCCGCTGACGATATGGCCATCTTCGCCATGCAGGGAAACCAGCTCGTCCCGCCAGTCACCGCTCATCATCCGCCATTCGCTGGGGGTGGCACGGGTAAACAGTTGCTGGATCAGTTCAACACCTTGGCGAACGTGCTCCGGCAGCGTCTCGGTCTCAACATCGAGCGGCAACCCTTTTGCAGCACGGATAAGGCTCACTATCCAGTCATTGCGCTCAAGTACGAGCCGTGTGTTTTGTTCTGTCATGTCGTGCTTTCCTCTATCAAGCGGCGCGGGTGAGCAGGTGGCTGATGCCGTTCGGCACATCAAAGCGGCCGCCGCGATCCCAGACCATCCAGGCATACTCGCAAGAGTCAGTGCCTTTCTTGGCAAAGCGGGGCCGGGGAATGATGACCGGCGTCTTGTTCGGGAAGCCAATGCGGGCGAAGAACGGTACACGCTTGATAGAGCCCAGGAAGTTGACCCGTTGCAGGTAAATCAGGGTGCCATCCGGTTTCAGCTCGGCCAGGCTCTTTTCCAGAAACTCCTCGGTCAGGCTGAACGGCGGATTGGTGATGATCACATCGAACTGGCGGCCGAAGTCATGAGCCAGATAATCGCGGCCCATCGAGATCTCAGCCCAGTCCTTTTGGGATTCAGGTAACGGCACCCGGTCATAGATACGGCTCTCATCACCCCGGCATGGTTCGAGGAAGGTATCACCGGGGCGCCAGCCCATCTTGGCCAGCATGGCGTTGATCACCTCAACCGGGGTCGGGTAGTTGTCACGCTCGATTTTGTCACCAGTTGTTGAACTCATCTCACACCCCCATCACGCTGCTTGTTCACTGGCGTAGCCGTTGAAATCAACGGGAACCATGTCCGATTCATGCACGATCCCTCCCTGCAGGCTGTTGACCTTGAACAGCCAGTTATGGGCAAATTCCTGGACCTCCTTTGACGGCTTCAATCCCGGTTTCGGAGAAGCGGCAAACACCGTCCCGCCCTCTTCGCTATAGGTGAACAAGGCAGCGCGGCCAGACTGGTGCATATAGAGCAGGGAGCGAGATTCGAAAGTGGTACCGTCGGGACGCTGGAATTTGGTCTTCTGGGGCCAGATGATCAGGTGATGCTCTCCGTTGTGATACAGGCCGCTGCCGGTGTCGTGGGCGAGCTGACGCTGGAGCAAGTCGATCTTGGTGTGAGCCTCAATGCTCTGGCGCTGGGCGGTCGTCAGATCGTGGCGAACCTTGCTGTTATCCCGCTCCAGTTGGCTGATGCGGGCATCCTTCTCGGCGTTGCCACTCTTCAGACGCTTGTTCTGCTCCTTGAGCTTGTCAATGCCATTCACGCCACCATAGGTGGCGATCACCTGCTGCAACTGGTTGAGCTGCTCCTGCAGGCGGGTCTTTTCAACCAGCAGGGCCCCCACCTGGTTGCCAATCTTTTCGGCCTTGCGAGCTGCTTCACAGCAACGCTCGTTCTCTTGCTCCAGGTCTGCAATGCGGGCCAGCAGAGCGGCTTGAGACGTCGCGGCAGCAGCGACTTGAATCTCCAGCTCGTCACGTTCCTGGGACACCTCATCAAGCTGTTCTGACATGTCATTGAATCGAACAACAAAGGCACTCAGCAGCTGATGCGGCTGGGCGTTTTCAAGGGCTTCGACAGTGCGATTAGTCGGGCTCATGTGATTACTCTCTCGTTACTTGTTTACAACCACCCCGAGAACGGGGATCACCTCTTGCGGGGCCCGCCCGGTCATCACCAGGAAGCGGCGCCACACACCATAAGGAACGGGGTTCTTTCCTTGCTTGAACTCCCGCACCCGCCGATCACTCGACAACCCGAGCAGCTCGGCGATTTCCTTGTCAGAGCCATAACCGAACAGCTCCTTGAACTGGTCGAAATAGGCCGCCACCAGATCCTTGTGGGGCGGCTCCCACCCCTCCCGCTCACGCAGCAGGTGAGCGCGAGGGTAAGCGCTCTCATCCACTGACAGAGTGGCGGACAGCACGGGGGCATCACTGTTCTTTCTCATGGCTTCCAGGGCCTCTTGCTGGGCAGCCTTGAACACCATCACCTGCTGGTCGGCGATGCTCGGTAACTCGATTTTCATACTCTCTCCTTTGCTGGCCGATATGCCGGGGGCTTGCGCCCCCGGTGTTTATCTCGGTGACAGCTCGATGGTTCGAACGTCAGAGACTTTGATATTGACCAAGCTCAATGTGCCCGTGGCCAGCGCCTCCCATCGTTTTGACTGGTGAAGCCACATCAGGCAGTAGTAGAGGTAATCCGGCAGGAGGATGTCCGTTCGGGTGACCTTGATGCCGATGTGTTCCGGGTTGTATTCCCGGGTGGGCTGGCCGCAGGTTTTTAAAGAGCCTCGACGCACTAGCCAGAAATCAGCCTCGGGATAGTGGGTCTTGATGATCGCTACATCACTCAGTCTCATCTCGTTTCCATCGGTGGCATCAACTAGCCGCCTCTGAATTCGAGTGGCTTTCTGTGTGCCACCGTCGAGAGATAGATTAGGCGGAATCCGCCTAGCCGTCAATCTTTTTTGTACATAACAGGTACACCAAATGTACCCATTATGCACAAAACAACGTTTCACCATCAGGTTCCTGGCTAGTCAACCAGGCGTGATACAGCTCGATGGCCTGCCTCTGCTGCTCCCTCATGGACGAATTGATATAGATGCCCGCCAGCTTGCCGGGGGCATGGTTAATCAGGGACTCCCCGACATGATGATCTGTCCCCTGGTCAGTCCAGCGAGTGCGGGCGAGCTTGCGCAGATCGTGGGCACGCCACTGGCCGCCACTGACAGTAGCCACCAGGCGGGTTGCATCCCTCGCACCGATGGCGGAGGCAGAGCGGCAAGCTGGGAACAGGTAAACGCCGCGATACCCGGCGGCCCGCTGGCGGGCTTGGTGGCGCTGTAGCACGGAGATAGCCAACGGAGAAAGCGGGATCACATGACCTCGACGGGGCTTGGTGTGATCTGCCGGGATATGCCAGCAGCCGCCAGGGGCGAGATCAAACTCCCGCCATTGCGCGAGCCGGGTTTCACCGATCCGGGTGCCATGCAGCAGCGCCAGCAAACACAGCATCGCGGCATCACGGGGGGCAGCGGCCAGCTTTGCCAGAACATCCGGGGCGTGGGATGGCCTCAGTCTGCCAGGGCGCTGGATGGGGCGACGGGTGATCAGATCACTAAATGCCAGGCCCGCCAGGGGGTCATGGGTGATCATGGCCAGCCTGCGGGCATCCTTACTGGCCTTCTTCAATATCCCCCAACCGGCGCGGACGGTATCCACCATGTACTGCTGCTGATATTGCTGCACTACCTGGTCAATATCGTCGCGGGAGGAATGCAGCGACAGAGCGCCGAACAACGGCAGTAATTGGCGCCGGATCTGGGAGGCAACCGCCGCCCTGCGGGACGCTGACAGCGATCTGGATTTCGCCACCCGATCACCATGCCAGCGCAACAGGTCGGCAAAGTTCACGAACTCGCTGGACTGAACGGGTGCTGACGCATCATCCATGAGTGCGGAGATCTTGCGGGGCAAGTCATCCAGCACCTGGGATACCGGCACCGCTGGCCAGGGTGCGACCTTGCGCCATCTGGACTTGCCGTTTACGTGTATCACCAGATGAACCGAGCCACGGGACCGACACTTTGCCCACCGAAACCGGATTGGGCGGCGGGGGTCACGCAACTCACTAATGGAGAGATCGGCAGAATGCCGCCGGATGGCGGCATCCGTGATCGGAGTGGAAAGAATCATCCCTTCCTCATAGTTTCAATTCCAGGGCAACGGTTGTCAGCAGGCAATCAGCTTCTCCCTTGTGCAAGCGTTCGCAGCTCTGCGGTAGTTGAAGGCCGCATTTTTCACAAGGGGGGAGCGCGGCGAGCTGCTGATCAAGGAGCTGGCCATCTCGAAGCAACAGCGTCGATATGTACTCTTGCGGGTCATAGTTCGAAGTGGCCCAAACAGCCCGGATCTTCATCGCTCGGGACAGATATGCGGACTCCTTGCCGGTCAGCTTGAGCGTGACACGGCAAGCCTCCCCAGGCACAAACGCCTGCACTTCCGCATTCTCTCGCTCGCGCTGACGGCGCTTTCGGGCGGCATCGGCGGCCCGCTTTGCCGTGATCTGAGCCTCCGTCATTGTGGTCCGCGGCCCCTTCTTACCCTTGGCTTGGTCGGCTAGGCTCATTGCACCGCCTTTGGGTCAATCCCCATGGCTTTACACATGACAAGGTGCTCGATGGCGGCGCGATCTTGCTGGCGGCGCTTGAGTGCCGGGGCGGCCTGCTGATCTTTCTTGTACGCTCTGACTCTGTAGTGCTGTGACATGTCAATCCTCTCACGATTGGCGGTGGGTAGATGGAGAGCTGACCGGTGACCCCTCCAAGGCAAACCGGACAGCTTTACGGGCATTCATCAAATCTTTCTTGTACTTGGCGAGAGCCATGCCTAACCGGATCGCCCGCACCTCTTGGGCTCGTCCATGCTCCAGCACTGGCATCAGATATTCCGCCCTCAACACCCTGGCGCGACGATGGCCAACCTCACCAGAGGCCGCCAAGGCCAGCAGGGCCGCTTCTATCCGTGGTTCCACGCCATCGAGGATGGGCGCCTTGCCGCCGCCGTTATGACCGGGGCCGGTGATGCCGGTGCGCAAGATCTCCATCACCCTGCCTGTTTGGCCAGTTGAATGAGCGGGCATCATCTGCCCCTGCACACACCAGCGGGCCCACAAATCGAGTGCATCATCGAGCGTCATGGCGGGGCCTCCTGGTGGAAGGCTTTTGGCGCTTGGCCACATCGGCGGCGGCCTTCGCCTGAGCGTCATAGTGGCGAAGCCACGCCCTCAACTCCTCCCGCTCCACTTCGTCATCAAGCTTGCACACCTCCAGACGAACGCGATCCCGCGTCCACTTCCCGGCGCAAACATGGCTCACCCACAAGGCGGCCATTCTTTGCAGCTCGAACGTCCGGCGGATATCACTGGGGAACGTGGCAATATTGATGTTCATCGAACCCTCCTTGCGCGATAAACGAGTGGGCGGGGATCTGGGTTGATGGCCTTGGCGGCCCAGATCGCCCTCATGACGTTCGTGGCAGGAAGCTCGACAGTACGAACCGCCACCAGACGGCGGGCAAGCAGGGTAAAGGCGGTGATCTGATAGTGGAGAACGGGGAGCATGTCACCCTCGCTTCCGTTGCGACGGCTTTCTATCTCGGGATGCCAAGGTGCTTGTCCTGAGCAAGGCATAGACCTCTTCGGCCTTGACGAGGTGCCTGCCGGCCGATTTACCAGGACAGGCAATCAGCAGGTCTTTTGCCTCAATCTTGATCGCCGGGTGGGCGCACATGGAATAGACATGAGCAACACGCCCGCCAAGGCCGCGCACCACCGCCACTTCGTCAGGGTGCTCGACCGGGACCAGGGTCAACCAGTCAGCATTGAAGCGGTCTCGTTCCAGGGCAGCACGGAGCGCAAAGGGGCGAGACGCCAGGGGGCGATGAGACACAGAAAAACGCTGGATCTTGGCGCGGTCAGCCATCATGACCGCGATCACTGAATCAACCTCTGCCGGGATTGCCCCGGCAATCGCCAGGATCATGAGCCCCCCTTTTTTGTCTGCGCATCAATGAATGCTGAGCGCCAGGCCGCAACGTCCAGAGCGGGCCATTCACGAGAAATCTTCTCTAGGGTTCGCGGGCTGGGGTATCGGTCCAACTGGAAATACTTCTGTACCGTTGATGCCTTCAACCCAACTTTGCCCGCAACCCTACTGGCACGGTCGCGCTGTTTGGTTCCGGGCATTTCACGGGCAAAAAAATCTGATAAACACATACGAAAATCCACTCGTATCTACAAACCAGATAATCCTAACACCTGACGCACATTAATACATCAACACACCTGTTAAATATCACGATTTGTGCTATCTTTTTTTGTAGATTAAAAGGGCCAAATGAAACATGGAACAGAAACAAGCGCTGCTCTCGATCGAAGACATAACCGACGAGATGCTAAATAAAAAAATGCTCCAACTCGGCCAGAATCTGGCTCGCGCCAGAAAAAGCCGGTTCAACAAAGCCATACAAGTCAGCTCAGAGGTTGGCATAGGTCAGACAACCTATCTCGCATATGAAAACGGGGCGCGGCAGCGCGTTCTGGCCTGGTGGCTGCTGGCTATCGAGAAAGTGTTCGCCCCTCGCTTTGGCGTTGACCCAGCTTATTTGCTGGGGATGAAGCCAGAGTCCACGCCGTCACAGGCTCCAGTCTGGTTGATGAACAAAATCGCCCCTCACATTCAGGACGCAGAATCCATCCTGCAAATCCCGATTCAAGACGACTCCATGGCACCCAACCTGGTGACCGGTGACATTGCAGTGTTCGAGCGTGATGAGAACATCACCCAAGGCGGGATATATGCGATTGAGTACCACAACAGCGACATACAGGCGCGGTGGATAGTGCCGGGGGCGGTGAAGGGGTGGCAGATAAAGGACTCCAATGGCGTTCTTGAAACCATCGGCGATGACGATCTCCCCGCGATAAAAGTACGGGGACGGTATCTGTTCAGAATGACGAAATAAAAAAATCACGGTTGTCGCCGTGTTTTTTGTCAATCTTTTTTATCTGTTTTTGTGATACTCGGGGTTATCTAAATGCTTTTTGTAGATACCAGCATCGTCAGGATGCTTGAAGACCTGAACAGGGCGGCACATCGCCACCAAGGGGATGCCTTGCTCCTGCTAAACACGCTCACGGCTGTCAGCTCGATAGTGGAGGGGATTCCAGGGGATGAAGCACGGCGAGCTGAACAGATGATCGATGCCTGCGTTATGGCGACCGAGCGCTCCCTATCCAGTATTCAGGAGAGCAGGGGCGAACTGCATGAGGTGAAAATGGAAATTGCACATTTGATGGGTGGGCACTTCGGCCTCATAGGGAGAGAGAAGGCATGATCATCGGCAATGAAGTCATTGCGTCACCTGGTAATGGGCTGACTGCAACCGAGCTTGGCATCGTGCTCCTGCATGGCGAAGGAGAAAGCCAGGGGCGCATCATGGCTGCCAGCGGGCTCAGCCAAGCAGAACTGCACATGGCGGAGAAAAGCATTCGGGCCAAGCTGGGAGCAAAGACCTCCACCCACATGATAAGCCGGGCTTTCCAACTCGGTATCCTGGCAAGCCGCGCTCTCTGCCTGGTGCTGGCGCTGGCGTCCACCGACTACCAGGATGGCATGAAAAACAGAAGCCCCATCAAGGGTGGCAGACCCGGCACCATCGTGGTGCGCATCAAGACGGCGGGCCGCAATATCTGGGCGTGACAGATGTGACATTTGATAAAAAACTTTCTGGCCCTGCTTTACTGCGGGGCTTTTTTTTGTTCATATGTACATTCGAGGTACACGATATGTACATCATGTGTACCAATACAATGAACAATGGAGAGTGTGATGGGACAAATTATTGCAGTAGCAGCCAGCAAAGGCGGCGTAGGTAAATCGACAGCAGCCGTTCAGCTCGCCGGGGCCATGGGGATCAAAACCATTGTTGATCTGGACAGACACCTCTGCCTGGCGGCCATTAATGAGCTGAGGCCAGAGGGGATGCGATGGGATGTTCATTCGAAGCTGACAGCTCAGAAGCTCAAAGAACTCATAGAATCGGATGTGGATATGCTGATTGACTGCGGGGGATATGACAGCAACTTGATCCGCGCGGCGATTGCTTATTCGGATCTGGTGATATGCCCCGCCAATGACGATGTAACGGAGATCAGGGGATTGATTGCGTTCAACGATATCCTGGGCGAGATAGAACGGGAGTTTGAACTGGAGGCCCCGCTCACCGCACAGGTGCTGATGACCAGAAACCATCCTAGCAGGCGAGATTTCAGCAGGCTGACCGAAGTGGTCTCACTGCTGCCCAAACTGAATATGATGTCCAGCCGCCTCTCCAGACGCGCCGACTATAACACCATGATGGACAACGGCCTTGGGGTAACGGAGCGCACCGCAACCCTGCATAGCGAAGCAGGCAAAGAGGTGGCGGCATTCGCGGCAGAGGTAATTTCACTTCTGAATGCCCGATGATGTACACATGTGGTACATGTGGGGTACACTTGATGTACATTTCGTGAGTGAGAGGCGGGCAATGGTTAGAAGAGTTGATTTAAACAAGCTGATGGGAAAGGGCAGTTCTGCCGCTCTGATTGAACATGAAGCCAGCGGGCCGGAAGTGGCCACGACCGGCCCCAAAGTCAAACAGAAGCGGATCCCGAATCTTCCATGCTCATATGAGGATAGATATAAGGCACTCAAGGAGAAGGGTGGAACATCGCTGATGTTCACTGCCTACATACTGGAAGCGTTGAGAGAAAAGCTTGAGCGTGACGAACATAACGGTTAACCAGAACGACGCGGGCCGACTGTGAGAGAGTCGGCCCGCAAGTTGAACAGCACCTTGGAGGGGCAACTATGCAACTGAATAAGCAGTCTATCAGATCAGGACATTCCATTGTATCCCTTTTGGGAATGTCGATTCCGCAGCGCCGCCGGTTACTTTCAGGGCTATCCCCCTGGGTGATGGACAGCGCCAAGAGAGCAAGGCTGGTATGAAGAACAGTGCCCCCTCACGGGGGCTTTTTCTTGCCCCATATCCTCCGCCAGCAGCACCGCATCATTGAGTAGCGTAATGATGCGGTCATCACAGTTATCCGGCCCGGCGATGGCCACCATTCTCGCCAAAATATCGCGCAAATTATTCTTATTTCCTAACTGAACAACCTTCATAAATCCAACCACTTATTCATTATTATCCCAGGCACGATACTACCCCGAGCAGGCATTGCCTGCTCGCCACTTATGGTGGATTTGCTACGCTAAAAACCATAAATGGTTGTCAGATCTTACAACACGTAAGGCAAGCGACACCTGCTGACGGGCGCGGGATGCTCATAAGGAACCACCTATGCGCCGCGCGTACCTTGACGATGATGATCGGGAATATGTAATCGCCACCAAGCGGCACCTAAGCCAGCTCATCGAGCGGCGGGGCTTGGCCATAGACGACCTGGCCTATGAAACGGGGATCCCGGTGACCAGCCTGCGGCGGTGGCTCAACCCGAAGAACACCGCATTCATGCCCCTCCCGGCAGCCAGGCGCACATGTCGAGCCCTGGGGATCGAGATCAGCGACATGCTGCTCCCCGTTGGCCATGACCGGCGACTCGATAGGGCAATGCGGATCTTTCTCCAACTCCCCCCAGAACTGGCCGACACCGTGATCGATCAACTGCTGGCCATCGCCGACGCACTTGGAAAACCGCTCCCGTTCGAGGAGGGATAATTGCAGCGAAATCACCGCGTCTAATCGGTTATATGTTAAATGCGGCCCTGCGCCCGGCGTTGGCCAGGCGAACGGCGCGAAGGTGCCATAACTGACAACCAACCAGGCGCCTGACCACCTTGCTGACCCCTTCAAAATATGTTGCGGCCTTGTTACTTTTCGATGGCCGGTTTCATTGTTTGGCTTTGCCCCTCTCTATCGCGCCTGAGCTTCGTTTTACGCAATCTCGACCCGAGCCCATGCCTTGCCATGGCTTTTCTTTTTTATGGCCACAGCGGCGCCAGCGTGGATGGATGACTGCGGTATCACAGCGACAACCACCCCCCTCCCTGCTGAGCCGTCTTTAAGGCCACCGCTGCTGGACGCCCCCGGATGTTGATTGGCCCCTTTATGGGGCATGGTTGGTTCAAGCTGGGGTTTGTGGGCTGGGGTGTGGGGGCGTGCCCCCACGAAGGGGGTCATCTGCTGACCGGCGGGCGGCTTGCCGCCCTGCAAGGTCAGGCATTCTCGTCTTTGGTCTGGCGGCGGCCAGCTTGCTGGCCTGCATAGCCAGGCATTCTCCCTGGGGAGCTTGCGAGCCAGGATGATCTGATTATAGATATTTACCCCCTGAAATAATGAGGGACACTTAATAGAGTCTTCCCACAGGGAGTGGGAGCACTTATTTGTAAAGGGGGGAGGTAAAAGAGGGGGCTGGCTGCGGGGTGATGTGGATAACTCCATGTCTACGCCCACCAATTGGGGCCCATTGAGGCTTCTGACGTAAGAGGGAAGGGTGAGGGGCCTGGGTTGGCCAGTGACAGGAAACGCCTTTACCCAGCAGAGGCTGGGTTATATATGACGGTCTAGGTTGTCAGGAGAGGGGGCGGCGGCTCGCAGCGCGGGCCTTGAACGCGCCCCAGCTAGTGGGGGGCACACCCTCTGCGCAAGGGGACAACGGCCCACCAGTACGCTCTGCCGAGCGGGCGCTGCTGGCGCCATGGTAGAAGCTGCGTTGGGTAACGCCTTCCTCCCGCGCCTTGGCCCGCTGACGCTTGGAGGCGCGATCACGCTCGCGGCGCAGCCAGAAATCCAGCTTGAGTGCCTCGAACAGGCGAACAGACAACGCCTTGACGCCAACTACGCCGCGCACCTGGCCAGCTTTGTTGGTCATTCTTGGCTGAGCGATAGAAAGGAAGCCGGCAGCTCGGAGATCGGCGAGGGCCCGCTTGAAACGGGACCAGCTCAACGTGGTTTCTTTATGCAACCGCGCCAACGTCAATCCCACCCGGCCGTTCTTGGTCGGGATACCCACGGTCAGCGTCACCAGGTCGCAATATTTCAGCAGCGCCTTGATAGCCTGAATGATCGCCTCGCGGCGTTCGCTGCGCTTTTTGCGGTGCGGGTTCAGGGTGTCAAGCTGGGCGATTTCCTTGAGGCGCGGGAAATATTCCTCGATCACCTCGATGGCCCTGCTCAGGATCCTGGGGATGTTGGCCTTGTGAGTTTGCACAAGGAAGTTCGGGGAAGTTGGGTTATGGCCGCATCGGTTGCCAGAACCCACGTTCAGCCCATCCTGAGCCGGTGAGAAAGCCATTTTTTCCGCCTAAAAAAGTGGCGGCAAGGTTGCCAATGACCAGCACCTTGAGTAAACTGACTTTGCGATTAGTCGTGCTCACTGCTTTGTGGTGCTGCTCGAATCAGAAACCCAGCCCGCCAAGGCTGGGTTTCGTCATTTTGGATACTTGCCAAGTTTAAGTTCTTGCCTGGGCAACCCCAAGCCTTATATCAGCAACTCTAGCACAAATTGTGATAGGGTTTAAAGCCTCTATCTACCAACAAGATCAAATCATCACCCCTGGGCAAGAATTGCGGCCTCGGTTGCGGCTCGCCTGATCTCGGTGGCGATCTCATCGTCACACACATCCGGCCCCAGCTTAGCGCACAAGGAGCCCAATCTCTGAGCGAGCCTTCCTATCGTATATGATCCAGGCGCCATGATCACCTGATCATCATGATCAACGTGATCACCCATCAAATTATCCCCACTCATCCGCAACCCTCCCGGCTGGCACTGTATACTTATACAGGCAATTTTGACACCGCCCGCCCACGTGGGCAAGACGAAAAAAGAAAGCCCCGGCACGGGGCCGGGGCGGGTTCAATTACTTTGGCAGCACATCGGCGCAGGGGCGCGGCACCAGGACGGTTTTGCCATGGTGCTGCTCCTGCACCTGACAGACAGGCCCCGGAGCGGTCGCGGTATTCCACGCCCAGCCCAGCAGCACGGCGACGACGATAGCCGTAATCGGCTCAAGACGAACGATCATGATGCCTCCTATGCCCAGACATACTGGGGCGTGTCTACGTTGACAGTCACCGGCGCCAGGGCGGCGGCCAGGGCGGCGTCGGTGGTGCGCACGTTGGCGTGATAGCCGGGCACGGGCTCACGCACCTCCAGCTCGATACCATCGACGGTCTGCACCGCGCCGGTGGGGCGGGTGACCATGCCAGGCGGCAGCAGTTGCAGCGAGGCGGTAGGGTGATAGAGGGTGCCGGTTTCGCTGTCTTTGACAAAACCAGCGGCCGATAAGGCCTTGGTCATGGCGGCCTTATCGGCCGCCTTGAGGTTGAGGTCGATATAATCTGTCATGCGATGGCCTTTAACTGGTAGTCAGTGAGGGCTCGGTGCCATATTCGTAAATTACGGACATGTCCGAAAATCTGACTATTCGACGCGGGGTAATAGCCGATTGCCAACTTGCTAATCGTTGGCGCTTTAGAAGATGGGGTTCGGCCTACTGAATATAGTGAGTTATTCGTGGCATTCTTGACTCCCACCTTGAATATGTCAGCGTCGAACACAGCAAAAACAACTCCGCCGGAGCTTTTATTGGCATATTGCTTGATGGATGCTAGGCGACCTTCGTCATACGAGAAACCTAATAGCCCAAAGTCAGTATCCAAACTAGCGTCTCTGGCAAGCGCCAGTCTAAACCTAAATTCGTCTCCCACAGCGTATGAGGATAAAAGAGCGCCGCCCTGCGTATTGTAGACGGACTGGTCGTACTCTATCGCCATAGCCATAATCGTGGATGAATTGCCAATGTTTGTTAAGTCACACAGATCCCCAGCCCTAGTCGCAGCAACGCCGTTAGTCGGAATATAAGAGCTGGCGAACGGGAGCGCTTCCAACTGCATGCCCCAAACGTAAACTGGAGTGGTTTCAGTAGCCAGGAGCCCAAAGCCGATACCCGTATTTCCGGTCGGGGATTCCAGTTTAGCGGACATTCTCCACCACCCATTAGCGATGGCAACGCCCACCATTTTTGTGTCAAAGCGACCGTTAAACCCAGAATACAAATCAGGCATTCGTCCGGTTGAATCTCCGCTTTTTGCGTAACACGACATTGAATGGGCGCCTGTTTGCGCTGTGTAAGAACGGCGTATGTATGCGAACGCGCCCGGTGTAGGGGTTATTTTATAGCTGTTGCCGATTACCCCGTCAGGCAATTGCGTGGCTTCAATTACCGTGTTCAGAATATCCCCGCCACCTATTTGCGTTGGCCAAATGTTCGTGCTTTGCCCTTCTATCAGCAAACCGCCTCTCTCGAACCTCGGTTCGTTCGCAACAGCCGTTTTCAGTAAACCGTCCTTTCCGATATAGGTTGCCGTGGTACTGCGTGAGAAATTGACCATCTTCGCCACGACATCATCCCCCACCTTCACCTCGCGACCGTATCCGGTGATAAGCCGCAGGCTGTCAGATAACGGGGCCCACACATCAGGCAAGGGCAGCGCGGCCGCGACGACCGCATTACCCGCAGAGGCGGCACTGGCGGCAGAGTTGGCGGCCTCTGTCTTGGCCCGATCTGCTTCGGTCTTGGCCTGCGCAACAACGCCAGCGCCGGCATTCATCACCTTGTCCCAGGTCGGCAGGGTCAGCTTGGTCCCATCCGGCGCGGTGAGCGTGGCATCCCCCGTCCCGGTCAGCAGTTGCTGCCAGCCGTCCATTTGTGTTTGGTGATACCCCATAAACGCCGCCAGATCGCGGCTGAATGCCGGAATGCCGCTAGTCCTGGGAATGTCGATGGCATATGCCTGGCCCGCTGCCGTCGCCCCGGCATACGCCGTGACGATATACATCACGGTGTCGCTCTCGACGTAATCCAGCTCGTAAATGCGCCCATCTGGGCCATGAACGGGGTGGCCCTTGTCCGGCTTTAACGCCGTTGTTTTCCACAAGGTTCCAAAGCCGGTGATCTTCTTGCTGCCATTCGTCACGCTGACCGTGCCAGCGCGATACCAGATTCCTGCCATTTCTTGGCTCCAAATAAAAACCCGGCACAAGGCCGGGTTTGTTGAGGTGCGTTACTTCTTAGAGACGATCACCAAGCAATAAGCGGAGTTATACCCACCATTGCCAGACCATGAAAATCTGGCTGTGTGACTAACACCTGCTGGGAGGGTTACCACATGAGCGGCTGAAACGGTGTTGGCACTGATTGTGCCTGCAACATCTATTGCCGTTGATGTCACCGTTTTGACTGTCGTGCCATTAAGGATGGCGTTGCCTGTCGTTTTCTCCCTTCCCGAATTGACGATTATCGAGAATGATATTTCACGGGCAAAGTTCACAGCCCCCAGATTTATTTGCGCCTGATTTGACGCATCATAAACCCTCACAATGTCACCAACAATTTGCCCCGCTTCCAGCGTGCCGTTTATTTTGCATGTATCCTCAATGGTGACGTTCCTTAGCACACCAGAGAGCGCGGTGATTTTCCCTATTATGTCTGCGTCTTGAAGTGTTGCTTTCCCAGCGGAGTTTATGATCGCCTTCCCTGCGCCGATATTTAGCGAGCCACCGATTATATTGGTCCCTGATATTGACGAGCCTTTTATATTAAGGCCAACCAATTCAGTAACACTGATATAAGCCGCGACCAAACTATTTATGTCTGCGCTATCCATCATGGCTTTATTGAGATAAGTGATTCCATTCTTTATCACAAACGGGTTTCTCTTGGATGTCACTCCAGATACCCGAGATAGCACCGCGAACACATCGGCATCGACCACAAAGCTGGTCAGCGTTGAGCCATCTGCGGCCAGCTTGACTGACAAGCCAAACCCGCCGCCCTCACCGTTGATCTGGGCCTTTGTGTACCAGCCCGCCCCCACTGCATCGTTGAGCCCGGCATGGGCCTCGGCCACCGTCTGCACCGCAGACGAAACCTCATTGGCCTTGGCCTGCACGGTGTCAACCCGTTGGGCCAGGGCCGCGTCAGCCGTCACCCGCGCTTCTTGCTCCGATTGCAGACCGGCGGCCAGGTTCGCCCCCTGCGAGGTGACTTCGGCTTGCACCGTGTCCACTCGGCGCCCAAGGGCCTCGTCTGCCGTCACCCGCGCTTCCTGCTCCGATTGCAGACCGGCGGCCAGGTTCGTCCCCTGCGAGGTGACTTCGGCTTGCACCGTGTCCACTCGCTTGCCCAGGGCTTCATCCGCCGTGGTTCTGGCCTGCTGCTCCGATAGCAGATTGGCACTGATGGCCGCATCCGCCGTCTGGAAGTCAGCGGAAACCTGCTCAATGGTCTGCGCCATCGCCTGCTGCTGCTCAGCCATCACTTTCTGATCGCGGCGGATCAGGCCGGACGCCTCCCGTTGCCGGGTGGCTTCGGCAGCCGCGCCCAGGGCGCCATGCACCGCCGCCTCAGCGGTCAGATCGACACTGGCTTGCAAGTTCTCGAATTTGCTCGCCAGTGACTGCCCCTCGCTCGTCACCACCTGCTGCAACTCGGTGATGGCGGCAGTGTGCCCGCCGGTCAACACCTCCAGCGCTTGCAGGCGCTGGGCCTGGGCGCCGGTCGTGGTGGCCACGGCTTGCGCAAGGTCAGTCACAGAGGCGCTGAGTGTCGCGTCAGCCTGTTGCAGCTCCGCCTTGACCTGCTCGATGCGCTGGGCGGTAGCCGTGGTGGCGGAGGTGTTGGCACTGATCTGCTGCTCAGCCGCCGTCAGGCGCTGCCCCTGGGCATCCACCGCGCTCTGGGCCGCCTTCTGGCTCAGCGTGCCCTTGACGGCATTCAACTCCTGTCCCACCTGGGTGACTTGCGACCCCACCGCCGTGACTTCGGATTTGGTGGCCGTCTGGGCCAAGATGCCGTTGATACCGTCGATCGCCTGCTCGACGGAGGTGATGCGCTCCAGATCAGCGGTGAGCTCCGCCTTGGTCACGCAAGTTTTCACGATGGCTTCAACCGCATCGAGATGCTGGCTGACGGTCGAGATCTCGGCACCCAGTTCCGAGCGCACCGCGTTGATCGCCTCCATTGTGATCTGGCCGGTCTCAGGGTCCAGCTTGAACACCGCATCCCTGAAATCGGTGAAATCCAGGTTGTAGCGATCAATGCGCTGGCGCAGTTGCTCTTGGATCAGGGTCACGCTGATGTAGTTCGCCCCGAGCTGGTTCTGGGTGTTCTCCAGCAGGGTCTTCACATCCTTCTCGCGCTTGTCCAGGGCCGACAGGGCGCCCCCCAGATCCGTCACGGACTTGCTCAGTGCGGGAATATCGGCGATGGGCTTGCGCAGCTCCTCGCGCAGGTGCTCGGCACCGATCTCCCCGTCCAGCACATCGAGGATGGAGGCGGCGTCGTAGCTGGTCTTTGCCTTGGCAGCGAGCAGCCCAGACTTGCCGTAGGCGTTGACCGCCCGAAGCCAGACGAAATATTCCGTGTCCGGGCGCAGCCCCTGCATGGTCATGTAGCTGGAGATCCCCGCAGGATTCGCCTTGGCCATGGCCTCCCCCAGGGGGTGATCGATATGGCTCCACCACCATTCGCACAGCACACCATAATCGTGGCCACCGGCGAAACGGGGGCGCAGCGCTAGCGACCAGTTGCCCGCCTCCACATCCACCCCCAGGGGCATGGCGGGAGCCGTGATCACGAAGTTCACCGCCGCCACTGGAGAATGGGCACCGGTGAGCGCCACGGTGCGCACCAGGGCAACATAGTTTCCCGTGGCCAGGCCGTTTACCCGACAAGACTGACCCGGCACCTGGGCGGTCATGACGGTGACCGGCGCCGCCCCTTGGGTCAGGCGCTGAATGATCACCTGGTTGTAGGCCACGGTGCCGGTATTGCGCCACGACAACACCCCTTGCAGCACCTCACCGACTGTTTCAACCTCATAGCGCAGCAGATCCGGCATGGCCGCACCGCCCGTGGGCAGGCCGGTGATCTCCGGGCGGGGCATGGGCTTGCCAATGGCGTCCGCCCAGAACAGCGGGGAGTCCTCCCGCAGGGTCAGATCCACCCCGCCGTTGAGGCTGAAAGACCAGTCCGTGACCCGGAACTCGACGCCGTTGATGCCCAGTGCCGGGACATAGAGCTTGATGGTCTGTCCGGGGCGGTAGCGCCAGCCAGACAGGTTGACGCTGCATGTGAGGGTGCGGGCATTGCGGCGCTGGCGAAGGATGATATTGGCCAGGCGCTGGGCATGGTGCTCGCTGGTGACACAGCGCAGATCGAGATCTTCGATCAGCGGGTGTCCGCCGTCTTCCTCGACCCATTCCGGCACGATGACGGCGGGGAAATCGGTCTTCTTGAAGGTGACCGGATCGACGAAAGTGCCCGCCACCTGGTTGATCTTGTCGCTGCTGGAGGGCTCCGGCAGCAGTTCCAGATCTCCGATGATCTGATGGGCCCGCAGCTCGTCGCTCGCCGGGCCATAGTAGGCCCCCGCCAGGATGCCGTGCTTGCCGCCCACATAGGTCGGCTGAGCTGCGCAGGCCATGTGCATGGCCTCCAGCACCTTGACACGCGCCTCCCCCAGATCGAACTCGACATCGAGGCTGTAACGTGGCTCGGTGCCGCCACCGGGAATGGCCACCTGTTCGTCGCAGATATTCGCGGCCTGGATAAACTCGTCGATCCGCAGCTCATCGTCCGGCACGTTGAGCCAGGTGCGATAGTAATCGAGGATCACCAGGGCAGCGTTGCGACTCCACTTCCACTTGCCATCTCGGGGGTCCCACACCTCCTTGCCGAACTTTTCGATCTTGATGTTGGGCAGGCCAGCCGGGAACTTCTCGGCGTCGAACTTGCATGAGATACGTAGCCAGGTGATGCCCTGGCCGATCATGTCCTCCTGCCAGTCGGCGCAGTTTGCCAGCATGAAGGGATCGCAGGTCTGCCGATCAACGTGCAGCTCGTAACTGACCAGATCCCCGAAGGTGCCAACCAGGTCATCGCCCAGCCAGATATCCCCGATCCGGCTGAGCTTGTGGCCGGAGATAACCAGGGCGACGTGCAGCCACTCCCCATCATCCTGCTCGCCCTTCTGTTCGGCGGCAAAGCTCATGAGGCCGGAGGAAACCATGCGACCATAGATACAGGTCTTGTCGCTGGCGGCGGCCCGCAAGATCTGGCTGCGCTCGCTGGCACTGCGATAATCCCCCAGGCTCGGCTTCTTGGCGGTGATCATCATGGTGGCGCTGGCCACCGCCGTCCCGATGGCGATGGCGGTGGCGGTGGTGACTACCAGGGCCGACCCCGCACCAGCGGCGACACCGGCAATGACAGGAATGGCGACAGCGGGCATTACTCGACTCTCCAGGCAAACAGGGGAACAACATCAGGAATGGGGCGGGCACCCTGTTCGGTCATGGCCCACACCTGCCCCGCCCACATCACGGCAGCGGTCTGGCCCTGAGGGCCGTCGAACACCAGGGCATCGCCACGTTGGGCCATGGCCACTGGCACCCGCTCAAACAGCATATCGAGGGCGGCGGCAATGCTGCCGTGGGTCTTGGCCAGCGCCCGCTTGGCGCCGATCTCAGTACGGTAGCGACCGCGATACGCCGCCGCCGGGTCTTTGTCGCAGGCTGCAAGACAGACATCCGCCACGAACAAACAGCAGTCGTTTTCACCCCAACAAAAAGGCCGCTCGGAGGCGGCCTGAATGCACTGGATGATGCGGAGTTGCCAGTCTGGATGGCGCATGGTCAGTCCTTATAAACGAATCCGGGGGCGTCCTTCTTCGAGCCCCAGAAAATAGACCGGTCGGCCATCTCGTTCTGGTAGCGGAAGAAGCGATCATTGGGGTAAATGCGACGGTGACTCTCGTCGGTGCAACGCAGGTTCAGCCCCTTCTGCCAATCCTCGAAGATGTTGGAGATGGTGAGCTGAATGGTATTGGTTTTGCCCGCTTTGACGGGGGTCTGTGCGATCCGCCCCTTGAACTGGAGGCAGGCGTTGAGCGGGGCCCCGTCAGGCCCCATCACGACAAGGTAGAGCCAGGCCATCCGATCCACGATGCGCTCGCGCATCACCTCGGCGAGCAGGCTGTCATCCAGTCCACCCAAGGCGAGCGTTAACTTTGTTGGCGACGTGGAGAGCTGTTCCTTCTGGGCACCGACAGACCCCATGGAGCCCACGCCGTAATAGGTCTCACCGCCTATCACCAGCGGGCCCAAGCCGGAATGAATGCGGCTGATCCCGCTGACCAGATCCAGCTTGAGGGCATAAACGGCGGTCACATGGGGCTGATTGAGCGCATGGATAGTCGCCGGATCTAACCCGGTCAACAGGGCTGTCATGGATAGAAGCTCTCCACAAACTTGATGGTGCCAAGGTCACGCTTCATGCCGTTCAGGCGGCGGGACTTCCCCGCCCCGGCGCCATCGAGCCGGAACACCCCCATGGGCTTCGCCACAACCAACGGTGTGCCGCTGGGGTAATCGGCTCGCAGCATCGGGGAGATGTTGATGCGGGCGGCGCCAGCGAGATCGGACCACACATCGGCGGTCACCCGCTTGAGTTCATCGCCTATCTGGATCCAGTCACCGTTTCGCAACACCAGAGTGGAGGGAGTCCAGCCCCGGCTGGTCATGCTGGTTCGCATCGTCAATGCCTCATTGACGACCGGTGCCCCCTTGACTGGCTGGAGTGGATGGGCGAAGTCCCACAACCGGACACGGCTGGAGGGGCCATCCAGCTTGGCGATGAACGCCTCCAGGCGGCGGGCCACCGGCGCATCCATTTTCCCCATGGTCAGCTCCATCAGCCACTTGCTGCCAGGCGTCGAGACTGTTTGCTCGGATCCCGTCCAGGTCGATTCAAACGAGCGGTGATTCGTTTGCAGCGCCAGGGTGTTCTCCCGCACCCGAAACTCGGCGGGCCAATCGTAAGTTTCCATTAAACCCCCAGGATCTTGCGGCCTTGGCCATAGTTGATGATGTCATCGATAAACAACTGATAACCCTGTTTTGCTGCCAGTGTGATCATCGAATTGCGATCATCGTCGGTCATGTCGGCGCTAAAATGCAGGTGCTGCTCGAACACGGCACCACCAATGGCGCCCGCGCCGCCGGACATCATCTGGTCATACATCTGGTCGATGCGCTGGGCCGATTTGTTGGTGTAAACCCGCTCCCCCTTGTCGAGCAACCAGGTGCCCTCGCTGGGGATCTCTTCGATACCGGAGTGAGCCATGCCCGCAATCGCGGTACCGGCGACAAGGCCGACTGAGATCATGGTTTGAACCCGCATCATCTGGCGGGCGGTCTCTGCCGACATCATCCCGCCGGTCATGGAGGCGAAGGCGGCGGCGTTGGCCTCCGCCAACTGACCCGCCACGATGATGGAAGGAATGGCCAGCAGCTTCTGGGCAGCCAGCAGCGCCTTCATCACGAAGGTTTGATCTTTGCCTGACTGCTGCAACATATCGGTGGTGAGGCTGATGGTCTGGCTGGTGAAGCTGAGCATGTCGCGGGCGGCTTGCTGCTGCGATGCCTTCTGCTTCTCAACCCGCTGACGCTCTTGCTCGGCAAGCTGATCTTGCTTGCGCTGGTCGGCTTCCAGCTCCTTGGCCATCGCCTCTTCACGCTTGGCCATGTAGTCGGCTTGCTGCTCGGTGAAGTAATCCGCCTCTCTCTGGCGGTACTCCTCACGCAGCTCCTCCAGGCTCTCATAGCCGCGGCGCCGCAACTCGGCCTCGCTGACCTGCATGCTGTCGATTTCTGCCAGGCGCTCCTCATGAGCGAGACGCAGTTTGTCCAGCTCGTTGGCGTACTGCATGTCCAGGGCGCTGAGACGCTGCGCCCCCTGATCCAGCACCTTCTTGTTGTCGGCGCTGGTATCACGGGAACTGACCGGCTCCGGGGGTTGGTATTCGGGTTGCTCGCCGACCCCGAACCGCTTGCGCTCATAGCTGCCTTGCACCTTGTCGATCTCGGCTTGCAGCTCGACGGCCCGGTTTTTCAACTCGGCCAGCTCTGCCGCCTTGTCGCCGGTGTTCCCAAGCAGGGCGTCAATGACCCCCACACCGCCAAAGTTTTTCGAGCGGGATTGCACTTCGGCGATCTGCTCCTGCACATCGCCAAGCTCCTCACGCAGATTGCCGAGGCGGCGGCTCATGCCGTCAATGGTGCGTGGGTTGTCGGCCCAGCTATCGAGCAGGGTTCCCCAGTAGCTGACCGCATAGCCGAGCTTGTCGGTCAGCCAGTCGATTTGCTCCGATGCCCCCAGCACGCCCTGGGCGAACGAGCTTTGCAGGCGCAGGCTCACATCCTTGAGCTTCTGATCCATCTCCTTGAGCTGGGTGATGTCGGTCTGGGACAGGGCAACGTTGAGGCTGCGATAGTGCCCGGTCAGGCGCTGGAGTTCGGCGCCGTTGTTGCGCAGCAGGGGCTGGAGCGTGGAGACGTCATTGGCGATGGATTCCAGGTAAAACACCTGCTCCGAGGCGCTGACGTTGGTTGCGTCCATGGCGTTCTGGACGGCGATCAGGGCCTCGGGACCCGCCATCTGTTGCAACTTGCCGATGGTCAGCCCCACTTTCGGGGCGATGTTCTCCATCCAGTCCTTGAACTCACCGCCGCCGGTGGCCGAGAAGTCGCCGAGCTTGTCCTGTACGTCCTTGAGCATGTCGGCCAACTGGTCGCCGCTGACATTGTATTGCTCGGTGGCATAGGTCAGCTCTTGCATCGTCTCAACGGACACGCCCGCCTTGAGCGACATTTGCTCCAGCTCACGCCCCTGCTGAGCCAGCGCACTGACGGAGGCCGCCAGACCCACCGCAGTACCGACCAGGCCCAACACGGCCCCTTGGACGACGCTGAACCCTTGCACGATGGCCACGGATTTGTGAGACAGCAGATCTGCCGTTTCACCGAACGAGCGGCCAAAGTTGAATGTCGAGTCTTCGGCATTCTTGGCGTCGATGGCATAGCTTTTCAGGACGTTTGCAGCCGAGCGGACATCCGCCGGCAGCGACGAGAGATCCGCGCTGAGTAGCACCCGCAGATCGGCAATCTGTGTACTCATGTGAAGGACTCCATGCCGGGGATAGAGCCTGCCAGCGCCTGCATATCGTCAGCGGTCTGCTCAGGGGGCTCTGGGCGGTTGTAGTAGAAATCGGAAATGGAAGGGAGGTTGTCGGGCTGGACGTGGGGAAGCAGGATAGTGGCGCAGATCTGCCCCATGGCAAACTGGTTGATCTGGTAGTCCACCGGATACCGCCCGAAGTGGCGACACCAGTCGATATAGTCAACGGCGCTGATCTCGCTCAACATCCGGCGCCAGTCTGGCCGCCGGAACTGGCGAGCCATCATCATGGCGAAATCCCGCTCCCCCTCTATCCTTTTTTTGGGTCTACCGGCTCCAGCTTGCCCTCACCACTGGCCGCCTCTTTCGCTAACGCGGCCAGGCCACTCACCTCTTTCACTGCCATGGCAATGCGCAGCACATGGGCCGAGTCAGGGTAGTTTTTCAACACCCAGGCTTTCATCTGCTCAACATCCAGATCCGGCTGATAGTGGTTCAACCCCATCGCCGCCAACAGCAGGCTCATTTCAAAGGTGAGGCGCTGGATGGTCAGCAGGGTTTTTTGTTGCTGGAGGGGATCCGCGATCCCCTCCACCTGTGGCCACTCGACAGAAAGCAGGGCCATCTGGTAGTCAAACAACTGCAACCCGTTGAGCTGATGCACCACCACGGAGGCAGATTTGCCCTTGCCCTTGAGGGTCAGGGTGCGCGTCTCGATAAGGGCACTCATGCCGCCGTCTCCGCCAGGTCTTGCTTGCCGGAGAGATCCACTTTCACGGTGCGGGTGATGGTTTCCTTGATCTGGACAGGCTTGCCCAGGCTGGAGATGAAGCCGTAGAAGCCATCGACCGCGCCATTGGGGTACTTGAGCAGGAACCAGCGATGGACACCACCCAGCTCGGCAACCACGGTTTTCTGAGCAGGATCGCCCGGCTTCCAGGCCAGGGTGAACCCGAGCTGACCGGGATCTTTCTGGCCAGGGCTTTTCTCCTTCCAGTCCGGATTGGGCGCATCCAGATAGTTCTCTTCGGTCACCTCGACCGACATGTCCGGCGGCGTGATCTCTTTGACATCCGCCAGACGGACTACCGAATCAGCTTGCGCCAGATCCGGCTTGGTGGCGCCCGCCACCTTGGCCATGTAAAGCTCGGTCCCGGCGCCCTTCACGGGCTTGGTTACATCAGTCATCAGGGTTTGCTCCAGGTCGCGTTAAAATTGAGGGTCAGGGACGCAAGGCCGGTGCCCCGATCATCTGCACCGTATTGCCAGCCCGCCGAGGCCAGCCCTTCCAGCAGCAGCCCGCTAAGGTCGTCCCCAGACAGCGGCGCCAGCTTCTCAGCCAGCTCATCCAGATCGGCGTCCGCCTGGTTGGTTTCGGTCACGTAGAGGGAGACCATCAGCGGGGCCTGCTCGCTTTCCCCATCCAGGGAGAACTCACCATCGCCCCCTTCCAGGAAGTAGCAGAACGCCAGGGGTAGGTCTTCTTCGGCGACGTCTACCGGGCGGGAGGGATACACCTCACGCAGATCGGGCACACAGGTTCGCACCCGTTCGGCCAGGGCCGCCCGGATGTCGGTTCGGATTGTCATATTGGGTCCAATAAAAAACCCGCCGAAGCGGGTTATCGTGATGGGTTTTGCCGTTTGGCGTCCCAGCGGTTGAACATGCCATTGAGGATAAGGGTCATGCCGACTGTGATGACAAATCCCAGCCAGCCGCCCTGAAAGGTGCCAACGGCGATCAATGCCAGCATCACCAGGGCAACCACAATTTTCAGGATGATCATGAACTCTCCTTGCGTGAAGATCAGAATCCTATCCTCATTTGAAGGTCAATTGAAGCTGACGCAACAGCGCCCGCTGCATTTCGCGCGGCATGTCACGGGTCATCCCCGCTTTTGATTCCCGTTCATAGTGCTCGGTGATCGGGGTCACCAGCGGGATCCGCATCACCTCCAGGGCATGACGGCCTTTGCCGACCCGGCGCAAGATCTGCCAGCTCTTGAGTTTGGTGGCCGCATAGCCACCGCCCCGCCGGTATTCGCCAAAGCCTTGGCCACCGTCAGCAATGAAGCCACCAGGCACACGATGGCGCCCAACCTGCATGTCCCCAATCCCCGTGAAGGCGGTGTGCCGATAGCGCACCAGGCGCTGCTGGACGGCCCCCACCTTGATCAAGGGGATAGGGCGGCGGCGCACCCGGATCGTGGCTGATGGTTTCTGCTGAGACGCCTTGAAGATCTTCACCCGAGGACGCAGCAACTTGGCGGGCACCTGCACCCGGCTATCCTTGGCGGTCAGCCGGATAGCCCGACTGGACGCGCCAGCCGCCACCCGGTTGACCGCTTGGGCGCTCGCCTTCGGCACCAGCTTGGTCGGCAGCAGGTTCAGGTTCGCCAGCGCCTTGTCCAAGTCTTGCTTGATGGGCATGGCTTCCTCACTTGATGGGGATAACGAGCTGACCAGCCCGGGTAAAAGGCGGCTCTCTCACGGAAGTGACCAGCGACAGGCTGGGGATCTCCACCTTGTCGCCCGACTTGAAGCGCATCCCCTTCGGGGGCGATGAAACGGACAACTCGCGCAACGTGGTCAACACCTGTCCAAAGGCATCGGGGTTTTCATCATAGAGCGCCACCAAGGGCACCCCAGCGATGATGACAGCGACCCCCAGGGCATCGTCCACAGCAGCGTTCAGGCGAGTGGCGGCACGTTGCCAGCGCCCACCGATCTCACCGGTCATTGAACGATCAGTGCCTCGGCATAGCCGGAGGCACCGCCGCTGAGCAGTTTGCCGAAGTCGTCGGCGTCTTTGGTGGTGTCTGCCACCAGTTTGGTGCCGTCCCATTTGACGGCAGCACCGACGGCCAGGGCGGTGTCGCAGGGCAGCAGCCAGACGCCGCCAAGGGCACCTGAGAACTCCTCCCCCTCCGCTGCCGACTCCAGGGGGACAACGGTCAGGGCGCCGATCTTGATCGGCTTGCCGGATGTCACCCCACCCGCCGGAGCGAGGAAGGTGTGTTGGCTGCCGGTGCTGACATAATTTTTAGCCATGGAATAACTCCTGTATTGAAGCTGTCAGAGATGGCCCGCCAATGGCGGGCCATGAGATCACTTGCCTTGGGACTTGAGCAGGCCACGGTGGTCCAGGGCGGACACGCCCGCGTCGATGCGGACTTTGGTGGTCACGCCGTCCACGGTGAAGCCTTCTTGCTGCTCGATCCAGGGTTTGTCCATGCCGTCGAGGTAAGCCACCTCGATGGTGTCGCCACCCTTGGCCGCGAGATACCATTCCAACGGGCTGGCATCGGAGAGGCGCGGCTCGCCGATCACCTCGGCGAAATCCTTGATCGGGTTGGCGACCCCCGAGTTGGCATCCGTCCCCGGAACGGAGGTGCTGCGGATAAGCTGCAACGCCTTATCTTCCAGCTCCAGGGGCGTCAGGATGTAACCGGGGCGGATGTTCAGACTGCGCCCTGGCTTGCCGTCAGCGCCTGCCGCTTTCTGGCCGCGCATCATGGTCTTGCCCGCAGACAAACCAGGCACCCCCATCGCCGCATCGGAACCAGCCAGCAGGTTTTTGTGATCGGCATGGAACAGCGACTTACCATCCGGCATCTTGACGTTGCCCGTCAGCAAGGCATACACCAGGTCGCCGATGGTGCCACGAGCAGCAGCACCGAACAGGCTGGGGACGCGGGTCAACATGTCGAGATCATCGTTGATGATGGCCTGACGGGTGATGGAGAACAGCTCGCCATAGGTGGCCAACTGAATGGTGGCGCCGGTGTCAGCCAGAGTGACATGCTTGTATTCTGCCCCTTCACGCACACGGCGCAGGTTCGGGATGTCGCTCAAACCGATGCGGCTGGCCACCTTGAAGTCAGTCAGCGTGCCTTTGCGAGTCCACTTGTCGAAGGTCTCTTCGGCATTGTCCCAGCCCTCCAGCACCGATTTGTTGGCCACGGCCAGCAGGATCTTGCCGAAGTCAGAGCTGGTGTGAGTAAAGGCCATCCCGACATAGGCCAGCGGCGAGTGCCCGCCAGTCTGAATGCCTCGCCCCTCCAACGAGGCGCGGGCCAGCTCCCGCAGGCTGTAACCACCGTAACGGTTGTCACTCTCGGCGTCGGCATAGCCGCAGCGGGCCATCAGGGAGGCACGGACCGAATCGCCGACCAGGTTGCCGTTGCCCAGATGGATATGAGGCGCGGCGCCAGTCGGGCCAGCATCACCCGCCGGTTTGCCCATGGCTGCCTTGATTTTCTCTTTGGCCATGGCGGAGGTCACATCCATGTCGGCCAGGCAATCGGCCATCAGATCCGGGAAGCGGCCACCGGTGAGGGCAAAGAGATCCTGAATCTCGTTGCGGCGGGCCTGCTCTTGCTGCCTGAAGGCAGCGTGGGCGGCGGCTTGATCCGGGGCCGGTTGGGGAGCCGGGGTGGGGGCAGGAGACGGCGGCACAGGCGCCGGACCCGCGCTGGCGCGAGCGCCAAAAAACGCACGGGCCTGAGTAGGCATATTGGTAAAGTCGTTCATTTTGTTCTCGTTCACGTAGGCGGCAGCCGAAATCGGCTCTTCCAGGACATCGACAAACCCCAGCTCTTTGGCCTGGGAGCCATCGAGCCAGGTGTCTGCCGACAGTAGATTGGCCAACTCCTCACGGGGCTTGCCGGTTTTCTTCTCATAGGCGTTGAGCAACAGCGCCTCGTTGCGATCCAGCCAGTCCGCCATGTCGCGCAGATCGTCGGCGTTCCCGACCGTGCCGGACCAGGGTTTGTGGATCATCACCCAGGCATTGCTCGGCATGTGGACGGTGGCATTGGGCAGGCAGAGGATGACCGACGCCATGCTGGCCGCCAGGCCATCGTTCCAGATGTCGATCTTGCAGCTCAGGCGGGCCAGGGTGTTGTAAATGGCAAAGCCGTCCATCACATCACCGCCGGGGCTGTGAATGTGGATATTGAGCTGCTTGGCATCGAACACCCCGGCAGCCTTGCAGTCGGAGATGAACTGTTGAGCTGAGATCCCCCAATACCCGATGACGTCATAGATGTAGATCTCGACCGTGGGCACGGCGCCAGACAGGGCGCTGATGGAGTACCAGCTTTTGGCGTTTTGGGGCTCAGGTTCTGCTGCGGGGTTTCCGCTGGCGGCTGCCCGCGCTGGCATCAGCGCGGTCTGCATTGCCGCCGTCAGGTGGTGCTTTTTCACTGGGTTGTGCTCCTGGGTCATTGGCCGGGTTGGAATCGGCGATGATGTTGTTTTGCTTTTCCCATTCCAGTTCGGAAAGGCGCTGATCGCGCACCTCGTCAGGGTTCTTGTTGCGAGCCCGGATCCACTCGGTCACCGTGCCAGCACAGCCACGGATCACCGCCTTCCAGCCGTTGGCCTCACGCTCCGGGTCAATCCAGGGCATGACGGGGGCAAGGTAGATGGCGTCGAACAGGGTTTTGGGGTCGAGTTCAGGGGGCAGGACAAGGGGGTCTTTGCTGCGCAGGGTTTCGGCCAGAAGCCAGTCCCGAAACACCGGACGGGACCACTGCGCCACAAAGTCATCCTGCAAGACGGCAAACCCTTCCCACCCTTCAACCAGCTCCTGGCGCTGGGCGGAGTAAGTGCCGTCATAGTCCCGGGCCACGCTCGAATACTGGCTACGGGTGCCAGCACACGACGACCGAAGCTGCCCCGCCCGCCAGACGTTCAGGGCGGTGTTCGGTCGGTTGGACTGGATCACCCCTACATCTTCACCGGGACGCAAGTCGTCAAACGTTGTGCCTGGCGTGATGTCGATCATCCGCTGGGGCTGTTTTTCGTCCGTTTCGCGGTAGCCGTCCGGGGTTTCCTTCTTGATGTAGAAGGCGAGCGAGGCGCTGATGCGGGCGGCGACGCGCTCGGCCTCCTCCACCGATTTGAGGTCAGCAAGGCGGGTGATCACCCCATGGAGCAACGTCACACCGCGCAACTGATGGATCCGCTTGCGCAGGGCCAGGTGATACATCTCGCTGGCGTCGATCTCTTTGGTGCGGTAGCGATAGCCCTGCATCTCACCAGGGTGATCGAACATCACAAAGTAGGATTTGGGGCGGCGCCAGGCATCGAGCTTGATCCCCTGACGCACCCCATCAGCCACCTGGTTGTATTCAAACGGGACGAAATCAGGTTCCAGCAACTCGATGGAGTAAGGCGTATCACTGTGATGCTTGTAGCCAGGCACCGTGCCGAGCAGGCGGCGGCCAAACATCTCACCATCGCGTAACCAGGTACGGCAAACCAGCCGCTCCATGGCCGGGCGGGTAAAGGTGCCCGTGGTTTCCGGTTTCAGCGACCAGGCAGCCCAGCGACGGCGGATCTCTTTGGCAAGATCGTCCAGCAGCAGCCCATTCACATCCCGAGGCTGGGGCTCTATCTGGATGCCTTTGCCACCAACGATCCGCTCTTCCAATTTGTCGAGCAGACCGATCACGATGTCATGGTTTTCATCCAGCGCCCTCGCCTGCTCACGCAGGCTAACCGCCGACGCTTGCACCGCCTGGTTGGCTCCGCGCCGCTCCCGTTTGGCATTGTGGGTGCGGCTCGGCATGGCCGCCTCATAGGCGTGCATTCGCAGGCGGTCATGCATCCGATTGGCTGCCCAGCGCGGGGAGATAAACCCGAGCAGCTTGTCCACCGCGTTCATGTGAACCTCGCCACGGCGAAGGGCTGACGACGCGGGGCGGCAGCTTGCTGGCGCCTCCGCTCCCACTCCTGGCGGCCAGCCCGAATTTCGTTGAGATTTTCAGAGCTGACAGTGCGCCCCTGAAAGGTGATCTGCTTGCCCGCCAGCACATCACGCTCCGCCTGTAGGTAGAGCCCAATCATGCTTTCGATGTCTTCCAGCTTCACAGCCAGCCTCCTGGTGAAGAAGCGCCCAGCCAGTTGCTACCCGGCGACGCATTGGCTGCCGGGGTTTGTCTGGTAGGCGTTGATGGATTGATTTCGGTCGGGCGAGCCTTGGGAACAAGGCGCCACCCCCGGTGTTGGACCCCAAGGCGAATCGCCGCCAGGGAATACACAGCGCAGTCTGTTGGCTCGTTACGGGCGCCGGACGGGGCGACCCAGCGATACACCCGGCGCCCCTTGACGAACTCCACCCGCTTGCGCTCGCAGGTAAGCCCCTTGAAGTAAAAGTCGTCCGCCCATTCGGCAACCGGATGGTGGCGATAACCCGGTGATGGGCCAGACAGTGAGGCCGGGACATCCCCCAGGCGGCCATAAAGCACATCCTTGGCCGCGTCGGTGCCCACTTCCGAGAAATACACCCCCTTGCGGTTTCGCTTGCGCGGGAAGGTGATGATGGGCTTGCCCATCACCGGCGCCCCTCGGATAGGGATGTATTTGAACGGGTTACGGCGACAGAAGTCATAGACCTCATCCGTGTAGTGCCCCCCCGAGTCGATCAGCACTAGACCGATGTCCAGCACCTCCCCGGACGACTTGACGAACTGGCGGGAGAATTGCTCATGCAGCCTCTCCCAGATCTCGGAGCGGTGCAGGTCACCGTAGAGGCGCTGATAGTCCAGCACCCATGACTCCTCCCCCGCTCCCCAGCCAGTGATCTCAAACTCGAAACGGTCATCCTGGGTGTCAGCCCCCACGGTGATGTAAAGCACGCCGTCCGGTACTGCGACAGGCCACACCTCACGGCGGGCGGCAATGGCCTCCCACTCCAGTTTCTCGCCGGTGTCATCCTCCCAGGTTTCCCCGAGGGTGGTGTTGACGAAGGTCTTGAGCTTGCCCTGGTCATCCTTCGCCTTGAGGAAGTCAGAGACAATCCGCACCCATGTCGTGAGCGGGCTGTATGCCGTCCAGATATGGAAGGTGACCGACTCAGGGGGCGGGATTGGCTGGTTGGCGCTGTCGAACCAGTCGATGGAGTCCCGCGTCCAGATGCCGGTGCGCTCGCAGATCCAGCGCTCTACCGTCTCGTAATCCATCTCGTGCTGGCGAATGGCGCAGCCATTTGCCTCACAGAGATAGAACGCGGAGTGGTGGTTGGTGCCATCCCATTTTATGCCGAACTCTGCATCCGGTCCGCCCCACTTGAGGTACTGCTCGGCCTCGCAATGAGGGCACTTGATGTGATAGCGCATCAGGTGTGGCGATTCACTCGCCGCCCGCTCTATCTGGCACTGGCCTGCAATCTTGGGAGTTGAACCACGGATCGACTTGGGATGGGTCGAACCCTCCATCCGCTTGTCACCCAGGAAGGTGGGCGAGCCCTCCTTCTCGATGTCATCATCAAAGGCAGCCAGCTCGTCATAGATCCCGAAGTCAGGCGACGCCTCCCGGTAGTTCTTGGCGGCCTTCCCTCCCCGCAGCTCAAGTCCCCGACCGTTGGCGAAGCGCTTTAGCTCCAGGGTGTTGTCCCGATGCTTCTTGCCATACCAAGGGGCGAGCGCCCGAATTTTCGGCACATCCCGGATCATGGGTTCAACGTGCTTTTTGACGAACAGCTCGGCATCGCCATCGGTCGGCTGCCAGATCAGGCCGTTGCGCTTCTTGTGCTCCAGCAAGTAGGCGGCGACGCCAAGCAGCATCTTGGTGTACCCCACCCGCGCCGACTTGACGAAGTTGACCTCGCGGATATCGTCGTTGGCCATCGCGTTGATGATGGCCACCTGAAACGGCAGCGACTTCCAGCGGCCCTCCTGATAGGAGGACTCAACCGGCAGATAGTAATGCTCATCCATCCACTCAGCGGCGGTTTGCACCGGCGGCCTGAGCAGGGCTGACAGCCCAAGGTTGACGGCAGCCGCCAGGCTACTTACTTGTGCTGTCGATATATTCATCCAGTAACTCCGGCAGCAGTTCACCCAGGGAGGCCGCCTCGTTGCTGGCTATGACCAGTTCGCGCTGTATCCCCTCGATGTGCTTGGTCTGCAATTCGGGGTAACGGCGGCGCATGGTGAGTGGAACGGTGTCGAGCAAACTGCTGACCTTGGCGGCGATGCGCGTCAGGGCGAACGTTGCAAACTCGGTCGGCACCTGATGGCGCTCGGCGATCCGGTTCTCGCGCTCGGCCTTGTCGGCCTGCTCCTTGGTGAGCCTCCACCGTTGGAATTCCAATTGATCCTCATCCATGTCTTGAGGATCTGTTGGTTGGTGTTTTTGGATCGCGTGCTTGATCCGGTTATCCACAACCGATTGAGCATCAAAATAGACGTTTCGCCCAATCTTCTTGATCGGCTTAACACCCCACTTATCAAAGGCTTGCACCGAGATCCCCAGGCTTGCAGCCATGTCGGATTTTTTCAGCCAGCCAGGCGCAGGGCGATCCTTGTCTGATGGCTCTGACATGAAAACAACAACCTCACTTCTTGGGGTTTCATATGTAGTGAAAATCCGCGCCTCGCCGACCCGTCGAGGACGGGGGGTGGGCGGGAGTACCTTTTACCAGGGGGGTGGGGGTGGGGGTGCCGCCCGCTGCTGCTATGGGCATCGCTGCAAAGCGCTAGCATTGGGCGGCGAAACTCACAAAGACATGGACTCCACCAGGTTGGTTCCCCTCCCTCGCTGTCCTGTAGAGGTTAAGGAGCCCATGTCTTTGTGTAGGTGAGGCACCGGCAACAGGTCGAGCCCAACGGGTCAACGATGTCTGATGCTGATTGGTCGCCAGTGTCGGCGCCTCGGGTACTCATTGCTTGATGCACTCACGCACATCGGTAATCCAGTTCGTCAGCTCAGCCTGGGCATCGGGTGGAAGATGTACCCACCCATCAGGGCTGACCATCCACACCAGCCGGGGCGTCGTGGTGTAGCAACTGGCTTTCGGCGCTGGCGCCGGGGTCGTACACCCCAGCAGCAGGGCCGAACATGCCAGCAAAAGCAGCAGCGGGAGCCGCCGCTGCCTGCTCCCGCCTGCTGTCCTGCTCGGCATAGTACGCCGCCTCACGGGAGCTTTTGAGTTGCTCGGCTACCAGCAGGGCGAGCCGGGTCAAGGCGCTTGTCAGTACCGGATCCATTCTTCGCACTCCCCCAGTTCGCCGCCAAGACGTCCAGCACGACCAGTACCGGACGAGGCAGCTTCTCCCACCACGCCTGCGGGATGGCAGCTCGCAACTGCGACCACACCACCAAGCAGACACCCACCGCCCCAACCCACAGCGCAGCTTGGGGGCCCATGACCTGCACAAGCAGCTCGGCAATATTCCACTGTTCCACATCACCTCTCTTAGGGCGGGGCCAATTCCCCGCCAAATTCTTGATACTTGGCCAGCAACACCGCCAGCGAGTGCTCCGGCTGCTTGTATCCGGCGCCGGGGAAGCTGGCCCAGATGTTCGAGCACTGCTTGATGGCCTGCGGGATGTTGCCCGCTTCGATGTGCGCCAGGGCCCGGCGCTCCCGTATCAGTTGGATGGCCCAACGATCCTGAGACTCTGGACCAAAGTCGGGCAGGCCAAGGCGTTCCCGATACCAATCCCAGTGCCGGGAGAGGTGCTGATAACGACCGGCGGCGGTGCTCTTGAGACCCTTTTTCACCTGCACCAAGACATTGGGGTGGGTGGCGTAGGAATCGAAGAATTTGGCCGGATTAACCAGCTTGTTGTATCCATCATCGCCGAGGCCCCGAGTGCCTTCCGCGAAGGAAATCAGGTCGAGGAACGCATTGAGGTTGCGGCTGATGCCATGGAGACGAGCCATTATTCCCCCTGTTTGCGCTGCTTGCGCTTGTCGATATAGACGAAGATGTCGAAGGCCAGGCGGCCAGTGATGACCAGCAGGCCGCCGATGCCGATCATGTCGTTGATGGTGAGTTGCGGGAGGGTCATTTCAGGCAGGCTCTCAGCGGCGGACACTGCCTTGGACCAGAGGCTAACCAGCGTCCCGCCACCGTAGGCGATGCACTGGCCTTTGAAGCGGTGGATCAGGTCGAACATAGAAGGGACGCCATAAAAAAAGGCCCATCAGTGAGATGGGCCTTTGAAACTACTGAACGCGGGCTATACACAGATAACGTCTGAACAATGGCGGTGCGTCACAACTTCACCACCATGACGAGAAAGGTACAGCCAAGTTCCCATCGTTTCAACACAAAAACAGATAATTTATCTTATTGTGTGCGTTTTGTGATTTAGATCACTGTGACATATCGACGCAAAAACCGAAATGTCACGCTCAAAAACGGCTTTGCCTGCTCTTGTCTGGTGCAGGCATAAAAACGCCTCTATCCTGCGCTGGCGTTGGGCTGGCATGGAGTGTCAAGCAACAACGGATCTTGGCATCGTCTAGGTGTCGCGACTCAATTTTTGGCAGGGTAGAGCACGACATGGAATCAGGTCTGATTGAACGCCTCATGGCGCTCGACAACATCACGGAGCCGGAGGAGCTGACGGCGCACATTGAGCAAATCGTCCAGTTCCTGGGCTTCGACTATTTCCGGTTGGCCATCATCATCCCTGTCAGCCATGAGCGGCCCGAGATCCGCATTCTCAACAGTTGCCCAGAGGAGTGGATCGAGAGCTACAGCAGGGGCGGCATGATTGCGCGGGATCCCGTGGTGGCAGCAGCGCGGCGGCAGCTCACACCCATCAGATGGGACAAGGTACGGGGGACGGAGGAGCAAATGGATGTGATGATCGAGGCGGCCAAATGCGGGTTGCGGTGCGGCGTCTCGTATCCGCTGCATGGCCCCCGTGGGGAGCATGGCGTGCTCTCGTTCATCACTGAGCGCTACCTCGCGCCACTCTACATCGAGCGGGCGCCGACGCTGGCCATGGTCGTCCCTTCCGTGCTGGAGGCGGCGATCAGGATATGCAGGCCGAAGGGAGACGCTGGCTTGAAGGTCATCGAAGCGGATTGCCTGTTCTGGGCGAGCGCGGGCAAGACCACAGGCGAGATCAGCATCATCCTCGGGATACCCGAGCGGACCGTCACCCACCACCTCAACTCGGCGACCCGTAAGCTGGGGGCAAACAATCGCTATAACGCCGTCGCGCGGGCCATGGCGGGGGGTGAACTATCGTGGACGCTGGATAGGGTGACGGTCATCGACTACTAATCCCCCATATCCAGCAGGCGCTGGGCGGCCTCGGCAACCAACGGCACATAGAGAGGCGGAAGGGCGGGCAGCAGGTCGGTCAGGCGCTG
>NZ_JBGLQU010000018.1:0-41695 GCF_041402625.1 Aeromonas sp. S19(2024) | reverse complement strand
GCTTGATTCAAATTGTTAAAGAGCGACGCAGCTTTTGGCTGCTGCGGGAGTGGCATTCTACTCAACCGCCTTCTCGAGTCAAGCCTTATTTTCAAAGGCTTTTCGAGGCTACCGACTCAGGCTTTGCGTTGCCGCTTGCCCTGTCGATGGAGGCGCATTATAGGGAGCGAATTCGTTCTGGCAACCCCTCCTCTGCAATAAAATTGCAAAAATCGGCACTTTTTTAGTTATTCATATCCAAGCACAGCTTTTATACAAACTTATCCACAGAAACCGGTGTCGTCTTGCTAGAATGGCCGAAAACAAGGAGGCCAAGATGGACTTGCGACTGAGACCTTACAAGGGAAAGTGCCCGCAACTGGGCAAACGGGTATATGTGGATCCCTGCGCCACCCTGGTGGGGGATATCCAGCTGGGTGACGATGCCAGCATCTGGCCCATGGTGGCCGCCAGAGGGGACGTCAACCATATCCGCATCGGTGCGCGCAGCAACATTCAGGACGGCACGGTGCTGCACCTGACCCGCAAGAGTGCCAGCAACCCTGGCGGCTATCCGCTGCTTATCGGCGAAGATGTCACGGTCGGACACAAGGCGATGCTGCATGGCTGCACCATAGGCGACCGTGTATTGGTCGGCATGGGTGCCATCCTGCTGGATGGGGTGATCGTTGAAGACGATGTGATGATCGGGGCGGGCAGCCTGGTGCCACCAGGCAAGCGGCTCGAGGCCGGCTTTCTTTATATGGGCAATCCCGTCAAGCAGGCCCGCCCTCTCAAGCCGGCCGAGATCGCCTTCCTGAAGACCTCGGCCGACAATTATGTGCTGCTCAAGGATGAATACCTGCAAGAGGCCTGACCCTGCAGCCACAAACAGGAAGCCCGGCATGATGCCGGGCTTCTCTGCTTATATAGCTAGCCAATCACTGTGGTCAGGATCAGTGGGCCTGATCCCAGTTGACACCAGTGCCCACTTCCACCACCAGCGGCACATCCAGTTCGGCCGCACACGACATCTTCTCCTTGATGAGGGCGATGTACTCTTCCAGCTTCTCTTCGCGGATCTCGAACACCAGTTCATCGTGCACCTGCATCAACATGCGGATCGACTCGTCTTCAATCCCGCGGATCCAGCCATCCACATTGATCATGGCCCGCTTGATGATGTCGGCAGCGGTGCCCTGCATGGGGGCGTTGATGGCGGCCCGTTCGGCAGCCTTGCGCAGGCCCGCGTTGCGAGACTTGATATCCGGCAGATAGAGGCGACGGCCAAACAGGGTTTCGACATAGCCCTGGGCGTCCGCCTGCTGGCGGGTGCGCTCCATGTACTCCAGCACCCCCGGGTAGCGCTCGAAGTAGAGATCCATGTACTTCTGCGCCTCGGCACGACCGATCCCCAGCTGCTTGGCCAGACCGAAGGCGCTCATGCCATAGATGAGACCGAAGTTGATCGCCTTGGCACTGCGGCGCATGTCGCTGGTCACCGCATCGAGCGCGACCCCGAACACCTCGGCGGCGGTCGCCTTGTGGATGTCCTTGCCCTCGGCGAAGGCGGTCAGCAACCCCTTGTCACCGGAGAGGTGGGCCATGATGCGCAGCTCGATCTGGGAGTAGTCCGCCGCCACCAGCTTGTAACCGGCGCACGGAATGAAGGCCTGCCGAATGCGGCGCCCCTGTTCGTTGCGTACCGGGATGTTCTGCAGGTTGGGGTCGGTGGACGACAGTCGACCGGTCGCCGCCACCGCCTGGTGATAGGAGGTGTGCACCCGCCCGGTCTGCGGCTTGATCATCAGCGGCAGCTTGTCGGTGTAGGTGGACTTGAGCTTGGCCAGGCCACGGTGCTCCATCAGCAGACGCGGCAGCTCATAGGTCTCCGCCAGCTCGGCCAGCACCTCTTCCGCAGTGGATGGCGCTCCCTTGGGGGTCTTTTTGATGATCGGCAGCCCCAGCTTGGTGAAGAGGATTTCACCCAGCTGCTTGGGCGAGGAGAGATTGAACTCCTGCCCGGCCAGCTCGTGGGCCTGCTTCTCCAGCTCTGCCAGACGCACTTCGATCTCCTGGCTCTGCTGATGCAGCAGCTTGGGCTCGATGGTGGTACCGAGTCGCTCCATCCGCGCCAGCACCGGCAGCAGCGGCAGTTCGATCTCGCTGAACACCTTGGCAAGGCCCGGCTCGGCAGAGAGCTTGCCCCACAGTGCCTGATGCAGACGCAGGGTGATGTCGGCATCTTCCGCCGCATAGGGAGCGGCCTGCTCCAGCTCGATCTGGTTGAAGGTGAGCTGCTTGACCCCCTTGCCGGCAATGTCTTCGAACGAGATGGTCTCGGCATTCAGATATCTGCGTGCCAGCGAATCCATGTCGTGACGGCTGGCGGTAGAGTTGAGCACATAGGACTCGAGCATGGTGTCGTAGGCGATACCCTGCAGCTCGATACCGTGGTTGAGCAGCACGTTGCGATCGTACTTGAGGTTCTGCCCCACCTTGAGACGGGCCGGATCTTCCAGCAGCGGCTTGAGCTTGCCCAGCACCAGCGCTTCGCTCAGCTGGACAGGCGCTCCCAGATAATCATGGCCGAAGGGCACGTAGGCCGCCTTGCCCGGCTCGATGGCAAAGGAGACGCCAACGACGCGCGCTTCCATATAGTCGAGACTGGTGGTCTCGGTGTCGAAGGCAAACAGCGGCGCCGCCTGCAACCGTGCCAGCCACTCGTCGAATTCGGCCTCATCCAGGATGCAGCGATAGTCGGTTTCGATGGCGGCTGCCGGGGCGGCGCCTTCCTCATCACCTGCGGCTTCGCTCTCCTCGTCACCAGACTCCAGCTCTTTGATCAGATTGCGCAGCTCATACTCGCGATAGACCGCCAGCAGGGCCTCCTTGTCGATGGGGCCAAGCTGCAGCTCTTCCAGACTCTGCTCCAGGACCACGTCGGTTTTGATGGTGGCCAGCACATAGGAAAGGCGCACCTGCTCTTCCTGCTCGCGGAACTTGTCGGCAAACGCCTTGGAGCCGCGGAAGCCGAGCGCCGCCACCTTGTCGAGGTTGGCGGCAATCTCGTCGATGCTGCCTATCCCCTGCAACAGGGCCAGTGCGGTCTTCTCGCCGACACCGGTCATGCCGGGAATGTTGTCCACCTTGTCCCCCATCAGCGCCAGGTAATCGATGATGAGCTCGGGCGGTACGCCGAACTTCTCGATCACCCCTTCCCGATCGGTCTTCACATCCTTCATGGTGTCGATCAGGGTGACATGGTCGGAGACCAGCTGCGCCATGTCCTTGTCGCCAGTGCTGATGAGCACAGGCAGCTGTTTCTCGGTCGCCTGACGGGCCAGGGTGCCGATCACGTCGTCAGCCTCCACCCCTTCGACCATCAGGAAGGGGAAACCCATTGCCTTGATCATCTGGTGGATAGGGGCGACCTGGCTGCGCAGATCGTCCGGCATGCTGGCGCGTGTTGCCTTGTATTCGGGATAGATGTCGTCGCGGAAGGTCTTGCCCTTGGCGTCGAACACCACGGCCACGTGGCAGTCAGGGTACTGCTTGCGAAGGCTGCGCATCATGTTGGCCATGACACGGACGGCGCCGCTAGGCAAGCCGGTCGAGGTGCGCAGATCGGCCTGCTGCGAGGCAAAGAAGGCGCGGTAAAGATATGAAGATCCGTCGACCAGAATAAGAGGATTGCTAGAGGCCATGAAAATCGTCCTGCCAAGAATAAACAGCCGCTAGGATGCCACAGGGCCCGCACCACACCAAGGGGACTCCCACCATCACCCCGGCGCACCGGTGGGGCATATTGCTGTGGATAACTCTGTGCTCAAAAATGGCACCATTGCATCACGGCCGTGACAAAGCTGTGGATTAAAACAAAAAATATCTTTTAAAACATTGCGTTGAAAACATTAAAACTCAACATGACACACTCATCATGATCTCGATCAATGTGGAAAAAAATTCAAGGGGGGTACTGAGGCAGGATCCAAAACGAAACAATCCTAGCACAGGGAGATGACTTGACCAGCGGAGGTCGAACGATAACCATACAAAAGTACAACAATCTACCCTGGCTCACATTTTCAACAACGAGGAGTCTGTCATGAAAAAAGTGGCCGTGATCTTGAGTGGTTGTGGCGTGTTTGACGGCGCCGAAATCCACGAGGCCGTCATCAGCCTGCTGGCGCTGGCCCGTCAGGGAGCATCCGTTCAATGCTTCGCCCCCAATGTCCCTCAGCTTCATGTCATCAATCACCTGACCGGCGAGGTCAGCGAGGGAGAGAACCGCAACGTGCTGGTCGAGGCGGCCCGCATCTGCCGCGGCCAGATCAGAGATGCGGCTGAACTGGATGCAGCCGACTTCGACGCCCTGCTGGTGCCGGGCGGCTTCGGCGCCGCCAAGAACCTGTGTGACTTCGCCATCAAGGGCGCAGAGTGCCGCATCCAGCCGGATGTGCTGAAGGCCTGCCAGAGCTTTGCCAGAGCAGGCAAACCGGCCGCCTACATCTGTATCGCACCGGCCATGATCCCGCTCATCTATGGGGCAGGCACCCTGGCCACCATTGGCAACGACGAGGGCGCCGCCAACGCCATCGAAGCCATGGGTGGCAGTCATCTCGACTGCCCGGTGAGCGAATTCGTGGTGGATCAGGAGCGCAAGGTCATCTCCACCCCTGCCTACATGCTGGCCAACAATATTGTGGAGGCGGCGGACGGCATCGAGAAGACCGTCAAACAGCTGCTGGCACTCTGATTGCCCGGCAGACCAAAACAAGCGGGCCGCTCAAGGAGCGGCCCGCTTGTTTTGGTCAGTCTAGACGAGATCAGATGGCATCGCCCATCTGGTCCATCTTGCCCAGCAGGGCACGCAGACGCTCTTGCCAGGCAACGTGCTCGTTGCGCAGTTGGTGGTTTTCGTCTTGCAGCTTGCTGTTCTGCTCTTTCAGCTCGTCCAGCTCCATCTTCAGCAAGGAGATGTTGTCGACGGCGGATTGTACTTTGGATTCGAGTTGCTCAAGGACTTCTAGTGACATATGCATACCTGTATGTTCAATTGCGATGCCCCACAGAGGGCGATTCAAGCGCGTGGAGCCAGCATACCCTGATGCGCTCGGCACAAACAAGCCAGCACGTTGCAAAATGCGCCCTGCGGCCCGGTATTGCTTAAATATGCGTCGGTTTTTCTCGCAGGCAGCAGGAACCTCGATCCCGGGCGTCCGCCGTGGCACAACCCGCCCTCCTGCCGATGCCGCCATCAGCCATGCAAGGCGATGAAGCCCCCCATCATCAGACAGGCCACGGCGTACATCAACAGGCCGTAGAGCAGGTTCCAGCGCAGCAGCAGCCCGGCGCTCAGGTTGTAGCGGGACGCCAGCGCCAGATTGGAGCCGGAGAGCGGGCTCGTCCCGGTCGCCAGCCCCCACCCCATGAGGAAGCACATGCCAAGCAGGCTGGGATCCGGAGCCAGCGGCCAGAGCAGCGGCGCCACCCCCGAGATGCTGATGAGAGGATGCACACCCACTATGGCCACCAGGAAGATCAGCAGCAGGGTCAGGCAGGCTTCCAGCCAGCCGAAGTGGTTGAACAGCGGCAGGCCGTGGCCACTGCCAAAGTCCAGTACTGACAGCGCGCTGTTGATGCCAGCCGCCAGCAGGCCGGCCCCCAGAAACAGCACAAGCTGGCCACCGATGGCCGGGAAGCGCTCAACCACCTGGCGCTTGAGAGCAGCCCCTCGCCCCGCTTGCGGCATGAACAGCAAGGCCAGCAAGGGCGCCACCAGGGCGATCACCGCCAGAATGCTGAGTCCGGGCCAGAAACGGTGGATCACCAGCACCAGCAGTGCCAGGGTCACCGGTAGCCCCAAGGTCTGGAGCCGCAGCGGATAACCTTCAAAGGTCTCCACGCCGAGTCGCTCTACCTGCCAGGCCGTCAGCCCCATGGCCAGCAAAGCCGCCAGTATGCCAAAAGGCAGTATGCTGCCCAGTTGCAGACCCGGTGCATAGGTGAGGGCAACTGCCATGGCGACGAAGAAGGGGGACCAAAATGCAGCCGCACAGAAGATCCGGCTCAGCACCATGACCTGACGCCGCTCCAGCGTCCCGTTGCGCTCCAGCCGATCGCCGATGATGAAGAGCACCGAAAGATTGATGACGGCCCCCAGCAGATTGAGGCTGGCCATGGTGCTCCACAGCCCCTTGCGACCGGACCAGGAGGCGGTGCCGGTCAAGAGGCCGGAGGTAGCCAGATTGAGGGTGCTCACTGCGGCAAACATGGTCAGCATGTTGATGTTCGGCAAGAGCCAGTCACCTGGGCTGAGGCTGGCCCCCCGCCACCAGGAAAAGAGCAGCAGCAGGAGCGCCGCGCCGTAGAGGGCCAGCGCCTGGCGCCGTGCGGCACCCACCAGCCAGGGCCAGGTGAGCAGGGAGGCGGCCCAGGCCGCGATGGCGGCGGGCCAGGGGGAGAAGTCCAGATAAAGGTGCAGCAGGTTGAGCAGCCACATCCCCAGGATCAGAAAGCCTGACCAGCGCTTGACCATACAACGGCCTCGGTCAGGGGATCAGAGGCACTGATCCATGTCCAGGGAAGGTTTGTCGCACTCGGGGCGGCCCACAATCCTGGCGGGCACGCCAGCGACCGTGGTGTGAGGCGGCACCGGGTTGATCACCACGCTGCCGGCACCGATCTTGGCGCCGACGCCCACCTCGATGTTGCCGAGGACCTTGGCCCCCGCCCCTATCATCACCCCTTCCCGGATTTTGGGGTGACGATCGCCACTCTCCTTGCCGGTCCCCCCCAGAGTCACACTCTGAAGGATGGAGACGTCGTTCTCTATGACGGCGGTTTCCCCGACCACGATACCGGTGGCATGGTCAAACATGATGCCCTTGCCGATGCGGGCGGCCGGGTGTACATCCACGCCGAACACCACGGAGATCTGGTTTTGCAGATAGAGCGCCAGGGCACGGCGTCCCTGACGCCACAGCCAGTTGGCCACCCGATACCCCTGAAGAGCATGGAATCCCTTGAGGTAGAGCAGCGGGGTGGAGAAGAGGTCGACCGCCGGGTCGCGATCCTGCACCGCGCAGATGTCGGCGGCCACTGCGGCCAGCAGCTCGGGTTCGCTGCGCAGGGCCAGCTCGATCACTTCCCGCAAGGCGATGGCAGGCATGGTGGTGCTGTCGAGCTTGTTGGCGAGCTGGAAGCTCAGCGCCGAGCGCAAATCCCGGTGATTGAGAATGGTGGAATGAAAGAAGCTGGCCAGCATGGGCTCCTGGGCCGCCATGCTCTGCGCTTCCTGCTGAATTTTTTGCCAGGTTCTGGCAACCAGATCATCCATGTTGCAGCCTACTGTTGTTCAGGGTGAGTGCTTTGTCGTTCTTTTGTCAGCACCGAGATGGGGTCCATGTGAATGATCACATCCATCCGCTCGAAGGCCTGGCGGACGGCCAGTTCAGCCTCGTCGGCTATCTGATGGGCCCTGACCAGAGGCAGTTGATCATCGAGTTCCAGATGCAACTGCACGAAACGGGTCGGCCCGGATTGGCGGGTACGCAGGTCATGTACGCCATGCACCCCCTCTACGGCGCAGCAGAGGGCCATTATTCTCGCTTGTTCCTCCTCTGGCAACTGACGATCGAGCAGGGCCTGCACCGATTCGTAGCCGATATGGACAGCCCCCCACACCAGGAACAGACCGATCAGAATGGCAAACAGGCCGTCGGCCCAGTACCATCCCTGTCCCGCCAGCACCAGTGCCACCAGCACGCCGCCATTGAGCAGCAGGTCGGAACGGTAGTGCAGCATGTCGGCCTTGATGGCCACACTGTTGGTCTTGCGGATGACAAAGCCCTGGAAGCTCACCAGCAGCAGGGTCAGCACGATGGAGCCGACGCTGACCCAGATCCCCGCCTCCAGGCGTACCACGGGCACCTGATTCAGCATCGACGAGATGCCGTGCATCACCAACAGCAGGGCGGACCCCGAGATGAAGGCCGACTGCACCAGACCCGCCAGGGACTCCGCCTTTCCGTGGCCGAAGCGATGCTCTTCGTCGGCAGGGGCCAGCGCATAACGGATGGCCAGCAGATTGATGAGAGAGGCGCTGATGTCCATGAAGGAATCGGTCAGGGATGCCAGCAGGCTGGATGAATCCGTCATCAGCCAGGCGATCAGTTTGCCCAGGATGAGCAGGGTGGCGGTGGTCACAGCGGCCATGCTGGCCAGGGTGACCCAGCGGGAATAGTGTTGGTGGCTCAAAACCGGCTTTCCTCCGACGCGTAAAAACTTATTATACCCTGACCCGGACGTCAGTTTGGCGTGCAAAATCAACAGAGTGACTCCCAGATGAACAAAATACTCCTTGTCGACGACGATCTCGAACTGACCCAGCTGCTCACCGAAATCCTGACCCTGGAGGGGTTTGAGGTCACCGTCGCCGAGGATGGGGAAGAGGGATTGCAGCGACTGGCAGAACAGGCATTCGACCTGGTGCTGCTGGACGTCATGATGCCCAGACTCAACGGTTTCGCGATGCTGACCCGGCTGCGCAAGACCCACGACACCCCGGTGTTGATGCTGACCGCCCGTGGCGACAGCCAGGATCGGGTCAACGGGCTGGAGGCCGGTGCCGACGACTATCTCGCCAAGCCGTTCGACGACAGGGAGCTGCTGGCCCGGGTGCGCGCCATCCTGCGTCGAACCCAGAGCCAGGCTCCCCAGCGCGGAGCCCCGGACGAGCTGAGATTCATGGATCTGGTGCTGCAGCCCGGCCTGCAACAGGCTCGCTGCGACGATCAGTTGCTGGAGCTCACCGCCACCGAGTTCGGCCTGCTGGAGTGCCTGCTGCGCAATCCGGGCCAGATCGTCAGCAAGGGCCTGCTCTCCGAGCAGGTGCTGGGCAAGAAGCTCGAACCCTTCGATCGGGCCATCGACATGCACCTGAGCAACCTGCGCAAGAAGCTGCCGGAACGGGCCGACGGCCAGCCCCGCTTCAAGACTGTGCGGGGACGAGGCTACCTGTGGCTGGAGCAGGCATGAAATCGGCCCGCACCTTCAACGGCCTGTCCACCCAGATCTTCCTCTGGTTCTGGTTCATCCTGCTGCTGGTCGTGGCCGCGGTGGTGATCCTCCCCACCCTGGACCCCCGCAACATCATCCCGCTGCCGGCCCACGAGATCACCCGTCTCAACAACAACTTGGCGGCGCTGCAACGGGGCGCGGATCCCGAGCAGGATTTCGATCTGGCCAAGGCCATCGATGCCGCGGGCCTCTTGCCGGTGGACAACATCTATCTACGCGATGCCAAGGGGCAGATGCAGTCCAGCACCCGGCTGAGCAAGTTCGTGATCCGTTTCATGCTCGACTCGGACAACCCGGCCAAGCCCATGCTGGGCAGCGAACACCAGCGCGCCATCGCCGGCCCCTTCCAGATGGTCCATCACGGCCAGACCTATCACGTCTATTTCGGTCTGAACGTCGAAAACTCCTACCTGTTCCTCTTCATCCAGATCCTGGATCACCCCATCCAGATCCTGGGCATCGCCATGCTGGTCAGCACCCCGCTCTGTCTGTTGCTCGCCTGGCGCCTGACCCGCCCCATACTGCAGTTGCAGCAGTCGGTCTCCCAACTCGCCCAGGGCAACCTGGAAATACAGATCCCCAACCTGGGGCGGCGCGACGAGATAGGCCAGCTGGCCGAACATGTCAGTCGCATGGTCGATACCCTCAAGGACATGATCCAGAAGCAGAAGCAGCTGCTCTCCGACATCTCCCACGAGCTGCGCAGCCCCCTGACCCGCATCCAGCTCGCACAGGCGCTGATCCGCCGCAAGCAGGGGGACAGCGCCGAGCTGGCGCGCATCGAAGGGGAGATAGCCCGGCTCGACAAGCTGATAGGGGATCTGCTGGATCTGTCGCGGGTGCAGCAACATGTGGAAGCGCCGGTGACGCTGCCCCTGGCGGAGCTGCTGGAGCCCATCCTGGACGATGCCATGTTCGAGGCAAACCAGAACGGCAAACAGCTCAGGCTCCCTTCCCTGCCCGCCGAATCTCTCACCATGTGGCCGGAGCTGCTGGCGCGCGCCCTGGAAAATCCCCTGCGCAACGCCCTCAAGTATGCCCGCGAGTTCATCAAGGTGGACTGGTACCGGGAGGGACGGGAATGGGTGATGACCATACGGGATGACGGCCCTGGCGTGCCGGTGGAGCAGCAGCCCCGGTTGTTCCTGCCCTTCTTTCGGGTGGACGATGCCCGCAACGCCAAGACCGGGGGCACGGGTCTCGGCCTTGCCATCGCCGCCGAGGCGATCCAGCGTCATGGGGGGACCATCCGGGCCAGCAGCAATCAGCCGACCGGACTGGTCATCACCATCCGTCTGCCCATGCCCTGACCTCCCCCTTTTCATCGGCACGGGTGCTGGGTATGCTGGCGCCCGTTTCGCACCAGCCCAGGATCCTTCCATGCTCGATATCGTGCTCTACCAACCGGAAATCCCCCCCAACACCGGCAACATCATTCGCCTCTGCGCCAATACCGGCTACCGGTTGCACCTGATAGAGCCCCTGGGGTTCGAGTGGGATGACAAGCGGGTCAAGCGGGCCGGGCTCGACTATCACGAGTTTGCCGACGTCAAGCGCTGGCCTGACTATGAGGCGTTTTTGGCGGCCGTCGCCCCCCAACGGGTCTTTGCCTGCACCACCAAGGGACGCACCGCCCACTCGGCGGCCCGGTTTGCCCCCGGTGACGCCCTGCTGTTCGGGCCCGAGAGCCGAGGCCTGCCCATGGAGATCATCGAGAGCCTGCCATTCGAGCAGCGGCTGCGCATTCCCATGCTGCCCCAGAGCCGCAGCATGAATCTGGCCAACGCCGTCGCGGTGTTCGTCTACGAGAGCTGGCGGCAGTTCGACTATTCAGGCTCGCTCTGACCGCTGACGATATTGGCAAGACGGCCAGGATTCAGACTGACTGCGCCATCTCCTGCCCCGCCAGCAGCCGTCCATCACGCTCCAGTCGCCAGCAGAGCCAGCCCAGCGTCAGGCCACGACCGGCCATCAAGGCACTCATGGCGGCCCACAGGGCCGCCACACCCCATCCCTGGCAGAACCACCAGATGGGAAAGAAGCCGGCAAACACCGCCACCAGCATGCTGTTGCGCATCTCCCGGGCCCGGGTGGCGCCGATAAAGACCCCGTCCAGCAGGAAGCACCAGACCGCCAGCAGCGGCATGGCCACCAGCCAGGGGAGCTGACGTTGCGCCTCGGCGATCACCGCCGGTATGTCGGTAATGTGGCGGATGAGCCAGTGTCCCCCCAGGGCAAACGAGAGGGTGAATGCCAGGGCGATCAGCAGCGCCCAGCCCAGATTGAGGACGATGGCCTCCCGCAGCAGCGGCCGATCACGCCGCCCGATGGCACGCCCTACCATGGCTTCCACCGCATAGGCAAATCCATCCAGCCCGTAGGAAATCAGCATCAGGAAATTGAGCAGCACCGCATTGGCGGCCACCGCCACATCCCCCAGCCTGGCCCCCTGCAGAGTCATGAACACGAAGCAGAGTTGCAGGCAGAGGGAGCGGATGAAAATATCCCGGTTCAGGGCGAGCAGCCGCAGCAGGGCCGGCCACTGGCGCCAGCGCTGCCAGGCGTTGTGCCACACCCCGGGATCAAGTCGGCGCAGATGCCGGCTCACCAGCCAGAACCCCACCCCGAGCGTGCTGTAATCCGCCAGCAGGGAAGCTGCGGCCACCCCTTTCACCTGCCAGCCCAATCCCAGCACGAACCAGGCATCCAGCACCATGTTGACGAGATTGCCCAGGATCAGAAGCAGCATGGGACTGCGTGCATCCTGCATGCCCAGCAACCACCCCATGATGACCAGATTGCACAAGGCCGCCGGGGCGCTCCAGACCCGCACCGACACATATTGACCGGCATAGGTCTGTACCTCGGAAGAGCCGCCGCCGAGGGCGATGATGGCAGGCAGGAACGGCAACAACAGGAGCAACAGCACCATGCCCAGTCCGATCGCCAAGCACAGGGCCCGCGCCAGGGTGTCGAGCTGCCCTTCGGCATGGGCTGCACCCTGAGCCTGGGCAGTCAGCCCTGTGGTGGACATGCGCAGGAAGCCAAGCAGCCAGAACAGCAGATTGATGAAGGTCGCACCGACCGACACGCCCCCCAGAAACCAGGCCTGGCCAAGATGACCGATCACCCAGGTGTCCACCAACCCCAGCAAGGGCGTGGTGACGTTGGAGAACACCATGGGCAGGGCCAGGGCGAAGACGGCTCTGTGGCGGCGAGGATCCTTCAGCCAGGCGGGAATCAGCATGGTGCGCGCCGGGATCACTCGCCAGCCAGCCGCACGATGCGCGCGAAGTCGGCCACCATGGCCTGCATGTCCACGTGGGGCACCTCACCCGGTGCCACTTTGGGTCGGAAGGTGGCCACCAGCTTCCCCTCGGGGTTGATCAGCACGATGGAGGCGGAGTGGTCGATCAGGTAGTCCTTGCGATCCCCTTCCACGATGGAATAGACCAGCCCCAGATTGCGGACCAGAGGAAAGAGGGCACTGTGAGGTGCTGTCGCCGCCTTGAACTCGGGCTCGAAGAAGGCGGTATAGCTTTTCAGGCGGGCGCTGTCATCCCGCTGGGGATCCGCCGAGATGAATACCACCTGGCTAGTGGGGGCTATCTTCTTCAACGCCGGATAGACGCTGCGCAGATCCGCCAGCGTGGTCGGACAGACATCCGGGCAGTAGGTGTAGCCGATGAACAGAAAGCTCCAGTGTCCCGTCAGGTTGGCAGGGGTAAAGGGCTGTGCATCCGCATCCGTGAGGGTAAACGGGTTGATGTCTCGCCCCGCCGGGTAGTAATCGGCCTGTTCCGGCACCGCGGGCTGACTCCAGTAATAAGCCGCCGCAATGGCGCCGATGAACAGCAACAGCAGCAGGTAAAAGCGTGGTTTAACCATATAAAACAAAGCCTTGCTTATGTTAGAAGCCCTAGGGGCAAAACCGGTAGGGGTCATTGTAACCCGCCCGCCCCCGCCGCTGGCTAGTCTTGCATCCCGGCGGGAAAGCGTCTGTGCCATGGATAAGCCGCATCGGCGCCAAAACAAGAGCCCCGCTCTGGCGGGGCTCTTGTCTGTACAGGAAGAGGGATCAGGGCCGCAGCCTGTGCTGCGGCTGGGCACGTCTCAGGGGGACGCGCAGCGGGATGACGGGGGCAGTCCAGGGCTCATCCGGCAATCCGATGTCGTGATGACGGCGAAACAGACGAACCAGGCGGACAATCTTGTCTTTGGGGCACCCAAGCCAGATGGTCCAACCATCTCCCTTGTGATAGACCCAGAGCGCATAGAACCATGTCATCCGACTGCCCTTGATGAATCGGGTGATGGAAGATGCGGGCGCTGCGGCCGGCACCGGATCCCACGGCGAGCTTGAAGCCATACCTGTCCTCCTTGCTCAACAGGTCACGCTGACGGGTCTCTTTGTCCCCAACGACGAACCAACCACGGCAGCGTACTGACTGTACGAGTCCCCAGTCTGAGGCGACTCTCCCTTCTGCGCACCGACCCGGCGATCATGCATCCCTGCCATGGCGTACTGCCCGGTGCGACTCCCCCTTCCCTGATCACCGACCATGACAGGGGCCTTATCAAAGGATATATCCGAAATGCATGTCGTGCGGCGAGACTGTGCGCACAGGAAGGAGAAGCGAAAAGGTGGGGAGGAGATGCCATCGGCAGATGAAAATGAAGAGGCCTCCCGCAGGAGGCCTCTTCATCGCATCGGATGCTTACATCCAGTCGGCGTTGCGGATCACGCCGACCGCCAGGCCCTCTATGGTAAGGTGCTGACTGGCGAGATCCACCTCGATGGGGGAGAGCTCTTCGTTTTCCGGCAGCAGCCACACCTGGCTGCCCTTGCGCTGGAAGCGCTTGACGGTGACGTCTTCGTCCAGACGTGCCACCACGACCTGGCCGTTGCGTACCTCCTGGGTCTTGTGTACCGCCAGCAGGTCCCCGTCCATGATGCCGATGTTCTTCATGCTCATGCCCTGCACCCGCAGCAGGAAGTCTGCCCGCGGGTGGAACAGGGCGGGATCCACCTGGTAGTGGCTCTCGATGTGTTCCTGGGCCAGGATGGGTTCCCCGGCCGCCACCTTGCCAATCAGTGGCAGGCCGTTTTCTTCAGGCTGCACGTCCTCTTCTTCGAGCAGCAGACGAATGCCGCGGGACGTACCCGGCATGATCTCGATGACCCCTTTTTTGGCCAGGGCCTTCAGATGTTCTTCGGCCGCGTTGGCCGACTTGAAGCCAAGCTTCTGGGCAATCTCGGCGCGAGTCGGCGGCATGCCGGTCTCGTTCATGTTCGCCTTGATGAGCTCGAGTACTTCAGCCTGGCGAGGGGTAAGGGGTTTCATAGCATGGGCACCTGTCTTTTTATACAGCACACTGGCAGTATATACAGTACTGGGGCCAAGGCAAGGCGCAACTGGCATTTGTCGCGACCCGACGCACATTTGTCCCTCCCCCTGCTCTGAAGTGCCGACTCATCGTACCTCTCGGCGACAAGCAGCCGGTGATTTGCTATGCTCACGCCGCATTTTTTTGGAGAGCAGACGCACATGTCCCTTGGACAGAAGATTTCCAGAGCCATCCTGCAATGGCCGGTCAGCGGCTTGGTCAATCACAAGAGCCTGCCGGAAAACCCCATCACCGAGCTCAAGCTGGATCCGGCCAGACCCATCGTCTATGCCCTGAAGACCAGCTCGATCACCGACCTGATGACCCTGCAACAGTGCTGCGAGGATCTCGGCCTGCCCGGCCCCTTCACGCCGCTGGAGCTGAACGGTCAACTGCTGCCACGCTACGTCTGTCTGGATCGTCCGCCTCCCCTGTTCGGCACGCGCAACAAGCCGCTCCCCTTCCTGCAGGAGTTCCACCAGCTGCTGGACCTGCACAAGCAGGATCCGGCGCTGGACATCCAGGTAGTACCCGTCACCCTGTTCTGGGGCCGCGCCCCGGGCCGGGAAGGCGAGGAGGCCTCCGGCTGGAACATCATCAGCAGCCTGGCGCCAAACCGCCTGAAGAAGGCGCTGATCGTGATCCTGAAAGGGCGCGAGAACCTGGTGCGCTTCTCCCCGCCCCTCTCTCTGCGCTACATGGCGGACAAGCACGGCACCGACGAGGCCATCGCCCACAAGCTGGCGCGGGTGGCCCGCACCCACTTCAGCCGCCAGCAGCTGGCCGCCACCGGGCCCAAGCTGCCGAACCGCAACCTGCTGTTTAAGCAACTGCTGGATTCGAGCGTGATCCAGCAGGCCATCGAGGAGGAGGCCAGACGGGAAGGGATCAGCCTGGAGAAGGCGCAAAAGCGTGCCCACGGCTACATGGACGAGATCGCCTCCAATTTTTCCTATCGGTTGATCCGCCTCGGCGAAAGCTTCCTTGGCTGGCTGTGGAACAAGCTCTATCGCGGCCTCTCGGTCAACGGAGCAGAGCAGGTGCGTCAGCTGGCCCAGGAAGGGCACGAGATCGTCTACGTCCCCTGCCATCGCAGCCACATGGATTACCTGCTGCTCTCCTACGTCATCTACCACCAAGGCATGGTGCCACCCCACATCGCGGCGGGCATCAACCTCAACTTCTGGCCGGCAGGCCCCATCTTCCGCCACGGCGGCGCCTTCTTCATCCGCCGCACCTTCAAGGGCAATCCGCTCTACAGCACGGTATTCCGGGAGTACCTCAACCTGCTGTTCGCCAAGGGCTATTCGGTGGAATTCTTCACCGAGGGTGGGCGTTCGCGTACCGGTCGCCTGCTGCCCCCCAAGACCGGCATGCTGGCCATGACCCTGCAGGCCATGATGCGCGGGCTGGACAGGCCGGTGACCCTGGTCCCCGTCTACCTCGGCTACGAGCACGTGATGGAGGTGAACACCTATCACAACGAACTCAAGGGGAGCCGCAAGGAGAAGGAGAGCTTCCTGCAGGTGCTCGGCATCCTGCGCAAGCTGCGCAACTATGGCCGTGGCTTCGTCAATTTCGGCGAACCGCTGACCCTCAACAGCTATCTCGGCGAACACGTGCCCACCTGGAAGGAGAGCATCGGCCGGGAGGAGCGCCCCGAGTGGATGGCCTCCACCGTCAACCAGCTGGCCGAGCTGCTGATGACCCGCATCAACGATGCCGCCGCCGTCAACGGCCTGACCCTGAGTGCCCTGGCCCTGCTGGCCGCCGAGCGCCACGCCTTGACCCGAGACGAACTCCAGGCCCAGCTCAACACCTATCTGGACCTGCTCAAGCAGGTGCCCTACAGCCCGCACAGCACCATGCCGGACGAGGACGCCAGGACCCTGCTGGAGCAGGCGATGGAGCTCAACAAGTTCGAGGTGAGCGAGGACAAGCTGGGCCAGATCATCAGCCTGGACCGCTATCAGGCGATCCTGCTCACCTACTACCGCAACAACATACTGCACCTGTTCGCCATGCCCTCCCTGGTGGCGGCCCTGATCGAGCGGTGCGAGGGGATCTCCCGCAGCGAGATCGTCGCCCGCTGTGTCGACATCTACCCCCTGCTCAAGACCGAACTCTTCCTGCGCTATGAAGAGGACGAGCTGCCGGAGCTGATCGATGCCCTGCTGGCCGAGCTGTTGCGCCAGCAACTGGTCGAGGCCCGCGACGGCGGCTACTGGGTCAACCCCGGCAACCAGATGCGCCTGCTGCTCTTGGCCGAAAGCATTCAGGAGACCCTGCAACGCTACGCCATCGTGCTGACCCGCATGCTGGCCCAGCCCCACATCGAGGCAGAGCAGCTGGAAGCGGACGGCCTGATGATGGCGGAGCGCCTCGGCACCCTGCACGGCATCAACGCCCCCGAGTTCTTCGACCAGAAGCTGTTCAGCACCCTGATCCACACCCTGCGCAGCGAAGGCTATCTGGATCCGGGCTGCAAACCGGATCTCGGCCGCTTCCAGGCATTGGCCGACAACATAGTGCCGCTGCTCAGCAACAAGATCCGCCGCACCATCCAGGCGGGCAACCGGCTCTGAGGCGTCGACACCCAACAAAAAGGCCGCATCATGCGGCCTTTTTTCATCAAGGAAGGGGGGCGGGTTAGAGGTAGTGAACCATCACCCCGAGCAGCACCAGCGCCCCCACGTAGTTGTTGTTGAGAAACGCCTGGAAGCAGGCTTCCCGCTGCCGCTCCCGGATCAGTCGCTGCTGGTAGACGAACAGCGCCGCCGCCCCCAGCAGCCCCCAGTAATAACCTGACCCCAACCCCATCAGCTGCCCGACCCCCAGCAGGATCAGCAGGGTCGCCAGTTGCAGCGCGCCGATGATCCGCTTGTCGTGGCGGCCAAACAGGATGGCGCTCGACTTGAGGCCGAGCTTGAGGTCGTCATCCCTGTCCACCATGGCGTACTCGGTGTCATAGGCGATGGTCCACAGCAGGTTCGCAAGAAACAACAGCCAGGCTTCCGGCGGCAGGGCATTGGCCTGGGCCGCATAGGCCATGGGAATGGACCAGGAGAAGGCCATGCCGAGCACCAGCTGGGGGATGGGGATGAAGCGCTTCATGAAGGGGTAACAGACCGCCAGCAGCAGACCGGCAAAGGACAGGCTGATGGTGAGCGGGTTCAACGTCAGCACCAGGGCGAACGAGAGAAGCGCCAGCACGGCGAACAGCACCAGCACTTCCCGCTCGGCGACCCGCCCCATGGGCAGCGGTCGCCCGGCGGTGCGTTTCACATGACCGTCGAAGTTGCGATCCGCATAGTCATTGATGACACAGCCGGCGGAGCGCATCAGAAAAACGCCCACCACGAACACGGTCAGGATCCAGGGGTCAGGCAGGCCACCAGCCGCCAGACAGAGCGCCCACAGGGTCGGCCACAGCAGCAGCAGGGTACCGATGGGCTTGTCGATGCGGGCCAACTGCACGTAGGCCAGTCCCCGCTCCTTGGTTAACAGCTTCACTCCAGCTCCTTATCCGATGGCAACGAATGAGATGATAGCGAGGGCAGGAAAAGTTCATGGACCAGCAGTGGCCATTGCCCCAGAAACAGGCGGGAACGACGCCCCCAGACGGTGGCGGCCGGACACCAGGGATTGCTCGCTATCTCGAAACAGGCCAGTTGCAGGTGATCCCGTCGCGCCGGAGCCTCACCGAAAATGCGCTCTCCCAGCGGCTGCTCTCCCAGATCCTGCAAACCGCCCCCCTGCAAGGCCGCTTCGGCAAACAGGGTCCAACCCAGGATGGCAGGCCCGCCATCACCGTGCAGGATCACCTCACGGCACATGCCCGCGGGGGCCGACACCGCCACCAGCGCCTGCTCGTCCACCGTCAGCGACACGGCGCGATTGCCGAGCAGCTGCACCGAGAGATGATGATTGTAACGACGCAGGCGCCGGGTCATGGAATCGGCCTCCAGCAACCAGGGACGCAGCGCCTCGGGTGGTTCGCACTCTGCAGGCGCCCGCCACGGGACGAGCTGGACGAGGGGAACAGTCAACTCGGACTTCACAGCTTCACCATCCGGAGATTTCCGTTGTCAGGTTAAAAACCGGTTTATTATCCGTAAATCAATGGCGAATTGTAAGAACATCCGTGCTTGACGGCCCCGATGGCAGCATCAAAAATGGGGCATCCGTCGCTGCCGAGCCATCCAGATGAAGATCTTCAGAATTCTGCTGCTGTCCCTGGGTTGTACCCTCTTGAATACGCAGGCCTTCGCCAACGAGGAAGAGGCCACCGATCCCGCCTCCTCCGCCGTCCAGCCAGGATTCGCCTATCACGCTCTGGATCCGGACATCATCACCAACTACCTTGGCGACGGCAAAACCCTCGGCTATGTACGGGTGACGGTAGAGCTGATGGCCACGGACGCTGCCGACCTCAAGTTGCTGGAGCAGCACGACCCCCTGATCCGCGACGCCATCATCCGGCTGATTGGCAGCAAGACGGGCGCACAGATCAAGTCCCTGGTGAACCGGGAAGAGCTGCGCAAGGAGTGTGAGGCCAAGGTCAACGAACTGCTGGTCAAGGAGACGGGCAAGAAGGCGGTCCGCGAGCTCATCTTCACCAAATACCTGTACCAGTAACCACACCGGGAGGGGTCCTGCCCCTCTCACCCGTTGCATTCACTGTCGAGGACGTCATGGGTCACAAGACGCTGTGTGAGTGGCGCCGTCACGAGATCCCCGCCGATCTCAAGACGCTGCGCAAGATTGTGCGCAAACCCAAATTCGTGTGTGGCAAGTGTGCCCGCAGCGCCAATGACAAGGATTACCTGTGCCAGCCGCTGCGGCTGAAACATAAGGAAGGGTAGGTCCCTCTTCTCACGAAGAGATTCACGCAAGATTTCAGAAGAGAGAGGAAGGCTGATTTATTGATCAGTCCAGCCATGGCGACCCTGTTCAAACAGGCGACGGGCCTGCACATCGTTGGGACAGACGCCGCGATACTCCTCTCCCGACCGTCCTGCCAGATAGAGATGCTCGGGTCGGCAATACCAGGCCAGCCCCTTCTGGCGACCCAGCTCCCAAAGGGCAAGGTCCACTTTTTCCCCGCACTGGGTCTGGTGAAAAGCCACCCGATCGCCAGCAAAACCGAGCTTGCCGTCCGCCTCTCCCACATCGCTCCACACCTTCTCGCAAGGGTCGTCGGAGTTGGAAACACAGCCCCCGAGCAGGGCGGCACAAAACATGATGACGAGTGAGCGCATATTCATCCTTGGCGTCGTTGGAATCGTTGTTGAGCCGCTGCCTGCCTCGTACAGCGTCATTTGAGCAGTTCATTCTAACCAGCCCGCCCCGTTCTCACCAAGGGCTGCCCCCCTCGCCACACAAAAAATCGGGCGGGCACCAGGCCCGCCCTCAGCGTTACAGGGAATCACTGATCGTCGAGAGGGTCATAGTCCTGCCAGCTCTCGTCATCCAGCTCCTCCAGCTCGTCTTCCCAGGATTCCGGCTCCCAGTCATCATCGAGATCGAAATCAGGCGTCTGCGTACCCATGCTCATTCTCCTTGGATAGTGCACCGGCCTACAAAGTCTATCCAGAATAATGGGGCTCGCCAGTGGTTCCGCTCAGAGCTTAACCAGGGTGCAGCCAGCCACCTGGAGTCATGGCTCCGGTGGCATCCACGCTCTGATCCAACCCGGTGATTGACCGGGCAAACACGTCGGCTGGCAGTTCCCGCGCAGGGCGACGGTGCACCGACCGGGTCTTAGGTCACAACGCCTTGAACATGCTTGCCTCGCCCTGTCGTGGCATCGCTCGTCAGGTGCTCTGACGCTTTTGCAATTGAAAATCCAGGGCGAGGCTCATGCCGGCCACCTCCTCGCCCGCCAGCTGACGCAGGATCAGCTCCGCCGCCTCCCTGCCCATCTGGTGATAGGGGATCCTGACCGAAGTCAGCGCAGGATGACAGGCGCGCGCCACATCCAGATCGTCGAAACCGGCGATGGCGAGCTTGCCCGGCACGCTCAGATGGCGGCGCTGGCATTCGAACAGCACCCCGGCCGCCAGCTCGTCGTTGACGCAGATCAGCGCATCCAGTTCGGGCCAGCGCAGCAGAAACTCCCCCAGCATGGCCGCCCCCGTGCTAAAACTCGGCAGCTCAGAGGTATTGATGATGGCGTCCGGGGAGAGGTAGTTGTCCAGCAGCGCCTTCTGCCAGCCCTGCATGCGCTGCTGCAGCATCCACTGCTCCTGGCGGGCACAGAGAAAGCCGATGTTGCGATGACCGCGCTCGATGAGGTGGCGGGTCAGCTGATAACCGGCATCGAAGTTGGAGACCCCGACGTTCATGTCGATGGGATGGCGCGCCATGGCTCCCACCTCCACCACCGGCAAGCGAGCCGCCTGCAGGCGCTGCCGGATGACCTCCCCGGGATCCCCCCCAAACAACACCACGGCGGCCGGATTGTGCTGCAGGAAATTGCTGAGCAGGCTGGCCTCCTGCTGCTTCAGGTGCTGGGCATCCCCCAGCATGATCTGATAGCCCTCGGCGAGCAGGGTCTGCTGCAGCCCGGCAATCATATCACCGCAGGCGCGCTCCGCCAGGCTGGGGACGATGACCACTATGGTCTGGGAAGTGGCGGAAGCCAGCGCCCCCGCCGCCCGATTGGGGATATAGCCGAGTTCATCCACCGCCGCCTCGATGCGCTCGCGCATCTTGTCGGACACCAGCTCGGGGGTGCGCAGGGCGCGCGACACCGTCATGGCTCCCACGCCAGCCAACTGGGCCACGTCGTTGAGGGTCACCCGACCCGTGCTGCGGCGTTTTTTCGCTTCTGACATCCTTTCCCTTCCTCGGCATACGGGCATTCACTTTAAGGCAAAAGCGGGGCACTGACTATTTGCTCAAACCGGATTTTACCTTCTTTGAGGCCGATAAGGGGCAGGATGAATCCCTTCCGTGAGAGAAATGATAGCGCTATCACAGATCGATGTTAGCGCTATCTGGTAGCGCTAACTTTCGCGATCAAGCTCACAGTTATCAAGAGGCAAGATCGCTAGATTGGCGCCATCCTATCCAGCCCGGACACTGCCATGCTGACCCAATTGCTGACCGAGGAGGTCATTTCCATCGAAGCGGGCGCCCGCGACTGGCGCCACGCCATCGAGCTGGCCACCGCCCCCCTGCTGGCCAACGGCACCATAGAGCCTTCCTATGTGGCGGCGCTCTATCGCTCCCACGAGGAGCTCGGCCCCTACTACGTGCTGGGACCGGGCCTGGCCATGCCCCACGCCCGCCCGGAAGACGGCGTCAACCGGTTGGGACTGGCGCTGACCGTGCTGAAGGAGGGGGTCAACTTCGGCTCCGAGGGCAACGACCCGGTGCGGCTGCTGGTCACCCTGGCCGCCAGCGACAGCAACTCCCACGTGGAGACCATCGCTCAGCTGGCCGAGCTGTTCATGAATGAAGAAGACGTGGCGGCCATCATGGCGGCCACCAGCAAAGACGACATCCTGCGCATCCTGGCGCGTTATTGAGTGGCGCCCTGCGCCCGACAGAGGAAGAGAACATGAAGATTCTGGTTGTATGCGGACACGGCCTGGGCACCAGCCTCATGATGGAGATGAGCATCAAGAGCATTCTCAAGGAGCTGGCCGTGACGGCCGAGGTGGATCACCGGGATCTCGCTTCCGCCGGCAGCGAGAGCGCCGAGATCTTTGTCGCCACCCGCGACATCGCCGAACAGCTGGTCAGCATGGGGGTCGACGGCCGGCTGGTCTCGCTGGACAACATGGTCGACAAGGCCGCCATGAAAGAAAAACTCGCCATCGCCCTGCGCGAGCTGGGCTCACTCTAACCCCTTTGCAACTGTCTGGGCGGCCGGTGAGCCGCCGCTTCCATCTGCTTGGAGCTGACCATGGAATTTTTCAATTTTCTGATGTTTGACGTGCTGTCGGAGCCGGCCGTGCTGGTTGGCCTCATCGCCCTCATCGGCCTGATCGCCCAGAAGAAACCGGTGACCGAGTGCATCAAGGGCACGGTCAAGACCATCATGGGCTTCGTCATCCTGGGAGCCGGCGCCACCCTGGTGGTGAACTCGCTGGGCGACTTCGCCACCATCTTCCAGCACGCCTTCGGCATCAAGGGGGTCGTCCCCAACAACGAGGCCATCGTCTCCATCGCCCAGCAGTCATTCGGCAAGGAGATGGCGATGATCATGTTCTTCGCCATGCTGGTGAACATCCTGATCGCCCGGCTCACCCCGTGGAAGTTCATCTTCCTGACCGGTCACCACACCCTGTTCATGTCGATGATGGTGGCGGCCATCCTCTCCGCCGGCGGCATGAGCGGCATCCCGCTCATCGCGGTGGGCAGCCTGGTGGTCGGCGTGACCATGGTGCTGTTCCCGGCCCTCGCCCACCCCTACATGAAGCAGATCACCGGCTCCGATGACGTGGCGCTCGGCCACTTCTCCACCTGCTCCTACGTGCTGGCCGGCTGGATCGGCGCCAAGTTCGGCAACAAGGCCCACAGCAGCGAAGAGGTGCAGGTGCCCAAGAGCCTGCTGTTCCTGCGCGATACCCCGGTGGCCATCTCCTTCACCATGGGCATCATCTTCCTCATCACCTCCGCCTTCGCCGGCCCCGAGTTCGTAGCCAGCGTCGCCAAGGGCAAGCACTGGTTCATGTTCTCCCTGATGCAGTCCATCACCTTCGCCGCCGGTGTCTACGTGATCCTGCAGGGGGTGCGGATGGTCATCGCCGAAATCGTGCCGGCCTTCAAGGGGATCTCCGACAAGCTGGTGCCCAACGCCAAGCCGGCGCTCGACTGCCCCATCGTCTTCCCCTATGCCCCCAATGCGGTGCTGATCGGCTTCCTGTCGAGCTTCGCCGCCGGTCTGGTGGGCATGGTGCTGCTCTACCTGCTGGGGCTCACCGTCATCATTCCAGGCGTCGTGCCGCACTTCTTCGTCGGTGCAGCGGCCGGGGTGTTCGGCAATGCCACCGGCGGCCGTCGCGGCGCTCTACTCGGTGCCTTCGCCAACGGCCTGCTGATCACCTTCCTGCCGGTGTTCCTGCTGCCGGTACTGGGGGATCTCGGCTTTGCCAACACCACCTTCAGCGATGCCGACTTCGGTGTGGTGGGGATCCTGCTCGGCCTCATCGTACGCTGATCACTCTTGCCCATCGGGGGCATGGCCAGCGGTGCCATGCCCCCGCTCATCTTCCCGCACTGCCAGCCGGGCCCCACCAGCCCGAACAACGTCGAAAATATGTGCAAACACAGTGCGTTGGATCGGATTTTCACCCCATAGCGGCAGCATCTGACAGGGGAGTGCGATATGCTGATGCGCTGACGTTCAACCCGACCTCGCTCGAGGCCCTTTCCATGAAATACCTGGTAGTACAAACCAAACAGATAGGAGATGTGCTGATCTCCACCGCACTGTGCAACAACCTCAAGCAGCACGACCCTGCCGGGGAAGTTCACTATCTGGTCATGGATTACTGCGCGGGCATGGCAGAGGGAAACCCCAACATCGATCGATTGATCGTCATCGAGAAGGCGCGCCGCAACGAGTGGCGCTACATGAAGGATTTGCTGCTGGGCATTCGCCGCGAGCGCTACGATGTGGTGATCAACAGCCAGGGCCAGATGATAGGTCTGCTCACCTGCCTCATCTCCGGCGCCCGCCTGCGGATCGGCTTCGACTCCTTCCCATGGCGCCTGGGCCACAACCGCATCGTGCGCTTTCGCCATGACACCGAGCATCAGGGCAACAGCACCCTGGTGGACGACCGGTTTTCACTGCTCAAGCCCCTCGGCCTCGCCAGGGAGGATCGCAACTACTACCTCTGGCTGAGTGAAGAAGAGAAACAACAAGGAAGGGATGCCCTGCTGGCCGCTGGCGTCGACCCGACCCGGCCACTCATCGCCATGGGAGTGAACTCCCTCGGGCATTACAAGCGCTGGCCCATCGACTGCTTCGCCAAGGTCGCCCAGTGGCTCATCGAGGAGCACAATGCCCAGATCCTGGTCTATTGCGGACCGGGGGAAGAGGAGTACAACCGGGGGCTGAAGCCGCTGCTGCCAGAAGCGCTGCAGGCCAGCGTGTTTGACCATGTTCAGACCCGCTCGGTACGGGAACTGGTGGGGCTCTTCGCCCATTGCCAGCTCTTCGTCGGCAATGACACAGGACCGCGGCACATGGCGCAGGCGCTGGATATCCCCCTGCTCACCATCGTCTCTCCCCTCGGACACTCCGCCATTGCCAATCCCGTCTCTCATCCCCGTTATCGCTTCGTCGACACGGGTCGTCAGGATCCGCAGCAGGAAGTGCGCGAGGTACAGATGCAGCTGGATCAGCTCTGGAGTCAAGTCACTCCCGTCACCGGCAATCAAGCAGATGGAGACACGGCTCCCCTGCCCACTGTCTAGCACGGCGATGCCATGTCGCCGTCATTTGCGCAGGCGGAAGAACTCCTTCTGCCATTCATAGAGATACCCTGACCAGCCTTTGGCCTTGGCACGCAGGAACACAAGACCGGATGAGCGTTTCCAGCTGTGCTGGAACCAGTGGGTCATGTAGCGCTCTGCCGCCGGCTCGAAATGAATCGCCTCCCCCTGGTAGTTGTAGAAATAGTGCACGGGGGCGATCAGGGCGGTATCCCCTGATGATGCCAGCTTCTCCGAGACCAGGTGTGTCATGATCTCCGGCCCCATGTACATGGGAGAGGACATGATCTCCTGTTCATAAAAGCGCACCAGTTCGGACAGCATGGCCGAATCCTGTCTGGCGTAGATGACCGCTGTCCCGATCAGCCGATCGGATTCGTAGCCAACGCCAAAGGCCACGGACTCGAAGAGCGGGAAGGGATCCTGGTTGATGGTGACATCGGTATCCAGATACAGACCCCCTTCCTGAGCGAGGATCTTGAGCCTCAGGTAATCGGTCACGAAGGCCAGCAGGCCTCGCCGGTAGCACTCCCGGGCAAAGGTGCACTCCTGTATCCAGCGTTTTACCTGCGGATCCGTGTCCAGCCACAGCTTGTAGCTGTAACCCTGCTTGCGCCAGTCATCGATGCACACGTGCGCCAAAGGAGGCAAGCGGCTGCCGAGCCAGATGGCGTGAATGGTTCTGCTGGTCGTACTCATGCCTTGCCCCCCGCCTGTTTCATGTTCCACAGGGCCATCCTGACGAAGCGGTAGAAGCGATAGAGTTCACGGGTCAACTTGAATCCCAGCGGAACTTTCTTCAGCACGACCTGATTCTGGATGTCGCTGCCCATGTCCCGCGGACTGTAGATGGCATAGGGAATAAGGCCGGTACAGATGAGCCCGGTGCGATAGGACTCACCGATGAAGTTGTCGACCGAACAGAGCCACCGCTGGCTATGGGCCAGCAACCGGCGGGCCCCCTGGGGAGAGATGCTGTACCCCGTGGTCCAGCACGAGTTGTTGTGCCAGAACATGAGCTGCATGTTGTCCACTGTAGTCAGGGCCGTGGCGGTGCCGATCTGGGGTTCCACTTTCACATACTCGTACTGTTCGTGGATCTTCGGCAGGGTACCCACCACCTCTTCAAAATACTGAGTGGGCAGGAAATCGTCTTCCAGGATGAGGATGGGCTCGTCGAGCTCGACACACTTTTCCCAGAGCAGGTAGTGGCTGGCATAGCACCCCTTTTCCCCGGGCGTCAGCGGTCTGCTGCGAAACCGGATCCTGTGCTGATCATCCGGCAGGGCTTGCAGCCGCTCGGGCAGCCCCTCAAAACCGTTCACTGCGCTGAAAAATTCGAAGGGGATGCCTCTGGCAGAGAGCACAGACTCGACACGACTGCGCCGCTCGACGGCCCTGTCCAGACTAATGACGTAAATTTTCATGACCTTCCTTTCCAAGCCTGTTCAGTTCCCAATGCAATGCGGCCGAGTAGATGGCGCCCATGAAGACGCTGAATACCCACTGCCCGGAACGCATGTAGAAGAATGATTCGAAGTTGTTGATGATGAGCCAATAGAGGATGAAGGAGATGGCCAGCATCTTGATGAAACGGGACGAAACCGGACAGCACAGCACCTGGCGGAGCACCGAGAAGAGCGTGCCATACAGCACAAGGAAGCCGGCAATGCCCCAGCACACCAGGGTTTCCATGTTGGAGTTGTGCAGGTGACGAAACTCCCGGGTAATGTAGTCAGGCAGCGTCTTGGAGAGGGTGATCACCAACGACTGGCTGCCATAGCCTGTCCCGAAGAAGGGGTGAGCGAGGAACCACTGGATGGCCTCCAGCCAGGTCTTCAATCTCACCCCGATGCTGAAGTCCCGTACCTCGTTCCAGTTACCCGTCAGGATGGCATGCACATCCCCCTGATGCACGAAGCCGGCCAGCAGCCGCTCCCGGATGAACGAAACCTGATAAAGCGCCAGCATGGTCATCAGCAAGATGGCGTAGGTCAACACCACCTTGCGCCTTGGCCAATGCTCTCCTCCCCCAAGCAAGGGGAGGATGGCCAGCGAAGCCGAGATCGCCAGCCAGGACTGACGGGACTGCAGAATGACGGAGAAGACCCCGAACAACAGGATGCCAAGCAGGATCCCGGCATTGCCCAGCGACAGCTTCCTGAATTTCGATGTAAGCAACAAGAGCACAAAAAACAGGAAGCAGGCACCCGCGATCAGGGAGCCGTGCTGGGCATTGCGGTAATTGAAATCTACCCTGGCCCCATCAAGACCTGTCTCGACGATGGAGAAGAAGGAGGAGTGATAGGCAAAGGTGAAAATGACACCGAGGCAGAAGGTCAGCAGGGTGATGACGATGCGGCGCGGGTCCCCCTTCAGCCAGTAGGCGAGACCAAGGAAGAAGAAGAGGTATGCCATCGACTTCACAGAAGGGTATTTGAGGGCATAGTCGGGCACGAACTGTCTGGATGCGACCCAGCTCAGGCTCTGTACCACCAAGGCCAGACAGAGCAGTTGAAAGATCCTGTTCCTTGTAAAGAAGGCCCTTTCCACATAGAAGGCCATCAGGGTGGCCAACACTATGATGGTCTGGCAGACGTCGGCGATCAGCTGAATCGAATCCTTGAACAGGGTGTAACCCAGAATATTCAGGAAGATGAAGTTGCCGAACGCCTGGCCGTGAAAGATGCGGAGAAAATCGTCACTCGTCGATGAGTCATGATCTGTCATACGGAGCAAGGTGTATTCCCTGTCAGGTTTTTCGGAAGACATAGTTGCCACGGATCTTGCGCCACAGGCCGAACATGTCGGTGCGGGGGAAGATGGCGATCCGGCGGATCTGGAACGGATCCCGATGCATGGCTCTGGGGCCGCTGTTGGTGGCCACAGCATAGCGATAACCGGCGGCAACGGCCTGGGCTTTTGCACTGTCGTTCAGATCCCCGTAAGGATAGGCAAACGAGATCAGGGGATGGCCGAGCAACTGCTCCAGCCAGGCCTTGTTGGCCTGGATCTGGTGGGCCTGCTCCTCTGGGGGGAGCGTGCTCAGGCGGGGGTGAGTCAGGGTATGACCCCCGATCTCCACATGACCGGAGGCCACCAGCGCCTTGATTTCGTCCGGGGTCATCAGGGTCACCGGGGTATCGGGGTGCGTCGGATGTTCCACATCCCAGCGATTGTGATCCTCACCGGTCACCACATAGACCACCGCCTTGTAACCATACTTTTCCAGCAGCGGCAGCATGCGGGTGAGGTTGTCCCGATAGCCGTCGTCCACGGTGATCATCAGGTACTTCTTGCCGTATTGCAGCCGGTGGATGAACCCGTTCTCCGCCAGGTCGGCAAATGTCAGCGTCTCGTAGCCCAGCCACTTCATCAGCTTGAGGTGCTTCTCGAACATGGCGACCGGGAGCCAGGTGCCATGCACTCCCTTTTCGCTCTCGTGCTCGATGAAGCGGTGATACATGATGACCGGCATCTCCCGGCGCAGGGTCTCGACCACGGCATCCTGATAGACGGATTCCAGCCCGGTCACGACGCCTTGCAAATCATACTCTTGCAGGATCCGTTGACGCACTGGGTCTGGCACCACCTTGGAGGCCAGCGCCGAAGGGATCTGCGCCTTCAGCCCGGCAAAGTCGATGGCCAGATCCCTGGGGCCGATGTCGCCGAAGTTGCTGGCGAGGGCCTCGTCCAGATTCTGCTCCGTCACCAGACCGATGGCCCTGGCTTCGCCGATGGCAAACGCCGGACGACCGCACAGCAGCGCCTCCATCGCCACCCGACCGGCACCGATCACCAGATCGCAGCCCGCCATCAGGGCGGGCACATCGTCCACATAACCGACGAAGTCGACCTTGTCCTGAAAACGGGCAAAACGCGCCGGCACCTGGGTGCCGCTGACGACGCGCACCCGGCAGGCTTCCAGATCCAGCACCTCGTCCAGCAACCGGTAGCAGAGCTCCCCCTTGGGGCCGCTCAGCCGACCAATGATGGCGATCACCGGTTTGTCGTTGTCCGGTATCGGCACGGGCTGGAACTTGTCGGTCTCGATGCCGTTGCGCAGCACCTGCACCATGGCCGGGTCCACCCCCAGGTTGTCGATGATCTGGCTGGCGATATCCTCGCACACCGCCACCGCCCGGTAGCCCAGCGCATGGAATGCCTTGCGGGAGGCGTGTACCGGCTGGCGCCCGTGCACCGTGGTGATCATGGGGGTGCCGGTCAGCTTGCAGGCGACGTAGCAGCTCCAGCCCGAGGCGCGCGAATGGGCGTGCACAAGCTGGATCCTGTGCTTGCGGATCAGATAGATGAGATAGAAGACGTGCCAGAAGCGGCGCAGGATACTGCGCTTGTTGAAGCGCAACCGAAAGACCGGCCCCAGAGTCGGCTTGGTCAGGGTGTCAGAGACGTAGAAAACCTGGTGGCCACGGCGGGTCAGCTCGTTGCCGACCGTGGTGGCATAGACCTCCGCGCCCGTCACTTCGAGCTGGGAGAGAGCCATCAATATGTTCATGCAAGCGCATCCGATCGACGGGTGGCCAGAGCCACCCGCCAGAGGGGGATCAAGCCCGGTTCAACCAGGCCATGTAATCGGCCACGCCTTCGGCCACAGTCTTGAACTCGCCGTCATAGCCGACGCCGCGCAACTTGGTGAGATCCGCCTGGGTGAAGCTCTGGTAGCGACCCTTGAGGTGATCCGGGAAGGGAATGTATTCGATGGCGCCTTTCTGGTGATGCCTGATCACGGCTTCCGCCACGTTCTGGAACGGCTCAGCCCGGCCGGTGCCGCAGTTGAAGATGCCGGAGTGCTGCGGATTCTGCCAGAACCAGAGGTTCACCTTGCAGACGTCGTCCACGTAGATGAAGTCGCGCATCTGGCCGCCATCCGGGAAACCGTCACAGCCCTCGAACAGCTTGGGATTGTCACCCTGCTTCACCTGGGTATTGAGGTGGAAGGCCACGGACGCCATGGAGCCCTTGTGCTGCTCGCGGGGACCATAGACGTTGAAGTACTTGAGACCCACCACCTGGGAGTTGATCTCCGGCATCCAGCGACGCACGTACTGATCGAACAGCTGTTTGGAGTAGCCGTAGACGTTGAGAGGCTGCTCGAACCTGGGATCTTCGATGAAGTTGTCGTTGCGCCCGCCATAGGTCGCGGCGGAAGAAGCGTAGATGAAGGGGATTTCCCGCTCGATGCAGTAGTGGAACAGATCCTTGGAGTACTCGTAGTTGACCTCCATGATGAACTTGCCGTTCCACTCGGTGGTCGCGGAGCAGGCGCCTTCGTGGAAGATCACCTCGATGCCGTCATCCCACTCCTCGAATTCGTCACCGGAGACGATCCGCGCCTGGAACTCGTCCTTGTCCATGTAATCGGCGATGGTGAGGTCGACCAGGTTGACGAACTTGGTGCCGTCGGTCAGGTCATCGATGACCACGATATCGGTCCGTCCTTGAGCGTTCAGCTGCTTGACCAGATTGCTGCCGATAAAGCCAGCACCGCCAGTTACTACGATCATGGAGTTTGCCTCGCGTACGTTGTGGCCCCGTGTGACTGCCTGTTAAAGCTGTGTATAGTGGGCCAATTTGAAATTGCCGAAAAGTTTATCACGGGCCGCAAGGGGATTCGACCTCGATGACTTTTCCCCTTCGGGCCCGGCAGAGGGACCAGCGATGAAGACCAGAGACAGGATCATCCACAGCGCCACCGAGCTGTTCAACGATCAGGGCGAGCGCAACATCACCACCAACCACATTGCCGCACACCTTGGCATCAGCCCGGGCAACCTTTACTACCACTTCAGAAACAAAGAAGACATCATCCACTCCATCTTCGATCAGTACGCCCGCCACCTGAGCGACAGCTTCACCCCGATCCGCAGCAGCGCGATCCGGCTGGAGGATCTGATGGGCTACCTGGATGCCATCTTCTATTTGATGTGGCAGTTCCGCTTCTTCTACGCGAACCTGCCGGACATCCTGAGTCGCGACGAGCTGCTGCAGCAGAAATACCTCAAGGCACAGGAGCAGCTCCGTGCCACCGTGGAGACGCTGCTCAGAAGCCTGCGCGAAGGCGGCATCATCGCCGTCAGCGATGAAGACCTGCCGGATCTCGGCCAGACCATCAAGATGGTCGTCACCTGCTGGATCCCGTTCCAGATCGCCCAGGCCCCGGCCACCCGCATCACCAAACCCCTGCTCTACCAGGGGGTCTTGCGGGTGCTGTTTTTGCTGCGACCCTACGTGCAGCCACAAGTGGCCCCCCAGATACATCAACTGGAGCAACATTATCACCAACTGGCCCAACCAGCCGGGTGAGATCTGTTTCACAATTGTTGATTATCAGCATAAAAATTTGAATTTATACGCAGGGATTACAGTAAAATGTTGCCCATTCTAGGGTCTGTCGGCGTTTCGTCGCGACCGTGACGACGCCGAACGCCCGGGATCCTGAGAACACAGTCGATACAGCAATGAGGACCGAGGATGTCTAACGGATTCTATCGTCACCTGACCGAACAGCTCGAACAGGTCAAGGCGGAAGGGCTATACAAGCAGGAGCGCATCATCACCTCGGCCCAGCAGGCCCAGATTGCGGTGGGCGGCGAGCAGGTACTGAACTTCTGTGCCAACAACTACCTGGGGCTGGCCAACCACCCCGACCTGATTGCCGCCGCCCATCAGGGGCTCGAGAGCCACGGCTTCGGCATGGCCTCCGTGCGCTTCATCTGCGGTACCCAGGACCAGCACAAGGAGCTGGAGCAGAAGCTGTCCGCCTTCCTCGGCACCGAAGACAGCATCCTCTACTCCTCCTGCTTCGACGCCAACGGCGGTCTGTTCGAGACCCTTTTCGGTGCCGAAGACGCCATCATCTCCGACGCCCTCAACCATGCCTCCATCATCGATGGGGTGCGGTTGTGCAAGGCCAGACGCTATCGCTACGCCAACAACGACATGGCCGAACTGGAAGCCCAGCTCAAGCAGGCCGATGCCGACGGCGCCCGCTTCAAGCTGATCGCCACCGACGGCGTCTTCTCCATGGATGGCGTCATCGCCGACCTCAAATCCATCTGCGATCTGGCCGACAAGTACGATGCGCTGGTGATGGTGGATGACTCCCACGCCGTCGGCTTCATCGGTGAGAACGGCCGCGGCACCCACGAATACTGCGAGGTGATGGAACGGGTCGACATCATCACCGGTACCCTGGGCAAGGCGCTGGGTGGCGCGTCCGGTGGCTACACATCCGGCAAGAAAGAGGTGATCGACTGGTTGCGTCAGCGCTCCCGTCCCTACCTCTTCTCCAACTCCCTGGCACCCTCCATCGTCTCGGCCACCATCAAGGTGATCGACATGCTGGCCGAGGGTCACGACCTGCGTGCCCGCCTCAAGGAGAACAGTGCCTACTTCCGCGAGCGCATGAGCGCCGCCGGCTTTACCCTGGCCGGTGCCGATCACGCCATCATTCCGGTCATGCTGGGGGATGCCAAACTGGCTGCCGAGATGGCGAGCCGCATGCTGGACGCCGGTATCTACGTGGTGGGCTTCTCCTTCCCCGTGGTACCCAAGGGTCAGGCGCGCATCCGGACCCAGATGTCCGCCGCCCATACCCGGGAGCAACTGGACAAGGCGATCGATGCCTTCATTCGCATCGGTCGCGAGCTCGGTGTGATTTGATCACATGGCTGGCTGATTAAAACGGGGGCCAAGGTTGGGCCCCATTTTATTACCCTCTGTACCCGGCATGGCGCCGTGAGGAATCTGTCATGAAAGCACTCTCCAAACTCAAATCCGAAGTCGGCATCTGGATGACCGATGTCCCGGCTCCCGAGCTCGGCCACAACGATCTGCTCATCAAGATCCGCAAGACCGCCATCTGCGGCACCGACATGCACATCTACAACTGGGACGAGTGGGCCCAGAAGACCATTCCCGTCCCCATGGTGGTGGGGCACGAGTATGTGGGAGAGGTGGTCGCCGTCGGCCAGGAAGTGCGCGGCTTCGCCATCGGCGATCGCGTCTCCGGCGAAGGCCACATCACCTGCGGCCACTGCCGCAACTGCCGTGCCGGTCGCACCCACCTGTGCCGCAACACCATTGGTGTGGGTGTGAACCGCCCGGGTTCCTTCGCCGAATACCTGGTGATCCCGGCCTTCAACGCCTTCAAGCTGCCGGACAACATCCCCGATGAGCTGGCCGCCATCTTCGATCCGTTCGGCAACGCCGTGCACACCGCCCTCTCCTTCGACCTGGTGGGTGAAGACGTGCTGATCACCGGTGCAGGCCCCATCGGCATCATGGCCGCTGCCGTCTGCCGTCACGTTGGCGCCCGTCACGTGGTGATCACCGACGTCAACGAATACCGGCTGGAACTGGCCCGCAAGATGGGCGCCACCCGTGCCGTCAACGTAGCCAAGGAGAAGCTCTCCGATGTCATGGAAGATCTCGGCATGACCGAAGGGTTCGATGTGGGGCTGGAGATGTCCGGGGTGCCCAGCGCCTTCCAGGACATGATCGACAAGATGAACCACGGCGGCAAAATCGCCATGCTCGGCATTCCTCCCTCCACCATGGCCATCGACTGGGGCAAGGTGATCTTCAAGGGACTCTTCATCAAGGGGATCTACGGCCGCGAAATGTTCGAAACCTGGTACAAGATGGCAAGCCTCATCCAGTCTGGCCTGGATCTCAGCCCCATCATCACCCACCATTTCCATATCGATGACTTCCAGCAGGGCTTCGAAGCCATGGGCTCCGGCAAGTCCGGCAAGGTGATCCTGAACTGGGATTGAGGACACGCGAGGGGCGCCTGGGCAATCAGCGCGCCCTATTTTGTTCAGCCTCACGAAACCCGGCGCATGCCGGGTTTTTTTATGTGGGATCACACCTTCCTGCTCTGCCACTTTGTTTGCAGATTGCTTAACACTTCACACACAAGCGTTTAAATGACTGTAACTATTCGGTTATAATCCCGTCGTTTTCTGGGGATAATAAGAGCCTGCTGGGAGTACATGAGCGTGTTGAAAAAACTGAGCTATTTGCTGGCTGCCGGGATGGCGGCCGCCACTCTGTCCGGCGCCGTCCTTGCCGCCGATGACATGTCGACAGAGGCCATTGCCGAGCGTATTGCCCCGGTTGGCCAGGTTTATACCGCCAAGGATCTGGAAGGCATTGCGACCGCCGCGGCCGCGCCTGCGACAGCCTCCTCCGGCCCACGTGACGGAGAGACCGTGTTCAAGGGTGCCTGCTTCGCCTGCCACGATACCGGTGCCGCCGGCGCCCCCAAGCGAGGTGACAAGGCCGCCTGGGAGCCACGCATCGCCCAGGGATTCGACACCTTGCGCAAACACGCCATCGAAGGCTTCACCGGCAAGGCTGGCATGATGCCACCGCGGGGGACCTGCGCCACCTGCAGTGACGAAGAGATCGAGAACGCCATTCACTACATGATCGACAAGCTCTAAGTAATTGAAAGGGCTCCTCTTGCAGCCCTTTCAATCCCATCACTTCCGACTACGCTTGAAGGTAAGTTTTTTCGGGAGTGTTGCATGTCAGTTCAGCCCACCACACCGCCAGACTCGCACTCCTTGCTGGCGGTCGTCTCCTCCATCATGGATTTCCCCGCCCCCGGCATTGCCTCCCCCGAGGATTACGCCAGACTGGTCGGTCTGCTGGACACACTCTGCCCTCTGCAACATTTCGCCATGCTGGGGCTGGCCGACGGGGGGCTGAACTGGCGCTACACCTATCAGCTTCCCGACGTGTTCAAACAACAATTGGGACGGGAAGAACCTCGCCTCACCGAACAGCTCACCCGGCTCGATGAAGGGCAGGGCTGGTGCGTGCAGCCTGTGGAGCATATCGACGTGCAGTGGTTGCTGGCACGCAGCACCCCGGAGCAGGCGCCCACCCTGAGGCTGCTGCTGGAGTGCCTGGCCAAACGTCTGCACGAAACCCAGACCGGTACCCAGCTGGCGGGGCTGGCTTCCCCTCTCATGCAGCGGGATCCCCAGTGGCAGGAGAAAATCGAGAAGATCGGCCGAGTGATGCGCCTGGCTCACAACCTGCCTCAGCAGGCCCTGTTTGCCCAGTTGGAAGCTGTGTTGCGCCAGATGCTCTCGGTCAGCGACATGTTGCTGATCCGGCTGGAAAACCAGCGACTGGAGCGACTCTATCCACCACACCTGACATACGACGATGACATCATTCGGGCCATGTGCCACAGCACCAACAGCGTAGAGCGCCATGAAGAGGGGCTTTACTGGTACAGCCTGCCCCTGCGCCAGCAGCAGCAATACTTTGCCCACCTCATCCTCAACATGACCCGGCCTCTGGAAACCGATGACAGGCTGTTCCTCGATTTCCTGCGCCATCAGTTGACCCTGCTGCTGGAGCTCAAAAGGGTGCGACAGCAACTCGATGAGCTCAACTCGGAGGAGTCCATCAACCAGCGCCTCCAACAGCTGCGCCAAACCAACCTGAGGTTGCAGAAACGGCTCAAGCATCATCAGGAGCTGGAGCGGCGGCTCCAGTTCAATGCCCTGCACGACCCGCTGACCCAGTTGCCAAACCGGGCGCTGCTGATGAATCACCTGCATCATGCCATGACCCGCTACCGCCGTTACCAGACAGCCGGCTTCACCCTGATCTTCGTCGATGTGGATCACTTCAAGCAGGTCAATGACGCCCTGGGCCACAGTGCCGGCGATCAGTTGCTGCAGGAGCTGGGCAGCAGGCTGCAAGGCTGCATCCGGCAAAATGACATGGTGGCGAGGCTCGGAGGGGACGAATTCGTCATCTATCTGGACAACAGCCAGCGGGAAGAGGACATCAGCCCCGTGCTCAATCGCCTGATTGGCCGTATCGGCCATCCGTTCCGGCTCCAGGGCAACGAACTGACCATCACCGTCAGTCTGGGGGTCGCCAGTGTGACGGAGCAAACGGCCGATGTCAGTGAACTGCTGCACCAGGCAGACCTCGCCATGTACCAGGCCAAGCGCAACGGCCGCAGCCGCATCGTCATGTATTCGGAGGCCTGTACCGAACAGGCGGGGTCACCGGAAGAGCGGCTCTTCAGAGCCTTGCGGGAAGGGCGGATTGTGCCCTACTTCCAGCCAGTGATCAGGCTGTGTGACAGCCGCCTGGTCGGACTGGAGGTCATGGCGCGCTGGATAACGGAGGAAGGGGAGCTCAAGGATGCATTCGACTTCATTCCTCTGGCGGAACAGTGCGGCCTCATTCAGGATCTGGACCGCCAGATCCTCAAGCGCACCTGCCAGCAACTGAAGCTTTGGCAACCCGCCTCCGGGGTCGGTCGTTTCAGGATAGCCATCAACCTCTCCGGCAAGCACCTGGCCAGCCACGAGCAGATCATGCAACTGCTCACCATCATGGAGGAGGAGGGTGTCATCCCCGCATGTTTCATCTTTGAGTTCAACGAACGCGAGCTCTCCCGGCAGAGTGCCGACTCCCTCACTGCCCTGCATGAACTGAGGGCGAAAGGGATCCAGGTCAGCCTGGATGACTTCGGCACCGGCTTCTCTTCCCTCAACGCCCTGTTTCACTTCCCGGTGGATTACATCAAGGTGGACGATAGCTTCACCCATCGCATGTTGAACTCACCCAAGGATCTGGCGCTTATCCGCGCCATGCGGGACATCTGCCAGGACCTCGACTTCACCCTGGTGGTCGAGGGGATCGAAAATCAGCAGCAGTTGCAAAAGCTCATCGAGCTTGGCTGCGCCCTCGGGCAGGGGCGCCACATCTCGCCCCCGCTGCCGGGAGCCGATATTCCCCCTCTGCTGGGTCAGGCTTCTCGAGAGACCAAGCCTTCCGACCTCAATCCTTCTTGAACAGGGCCCGCAGGTTGGCGACACCAACCTGCCCCTTCTGCTGGCGCTCCTCGGCCGTCACCTTCTTCTGGTTTTCCCACTCCAGGTCATCCTGGGGCAGCTCCAGCAGGAAGCGGCTCGGCTCCGGCCGCACCGACTCACCAAACTGGCGGCGCTCCTTGCAGAGAGTAAAGGTCAGCTCGGTCTGGGCCCGGGTGATCCCCACATAAGCGAGGCGCCGCTCCTCCTCCACGTTGTCCTCGTCGATGCTGGTCTGGTGGGGCAGCAGCCCCTCCTCCATGCCCACCATGTAGACATAGGGAAATTCCAGCCCCTTGGAGGCGTGCAGGGTCATCAGCTGCACCTGATCCGCCTCATCCTCCCCTTCGTTGCGCTCCATCATGTCCCGCAGGGTGAGCCGGGTAACCACCTGTGCAAGCGTCATCGACTCTTCCAACTCGTCCCCCTCCAGCATCTCGCTGATCCAGCGATAAAGGGTGGAGACGTTTTGCATCCGCATCTCCGCCGCCTTCGGACTGGGGGAGGTCTCATAGAGCCACTCCTCGTAGTGGATCTCCTTGATCATGTCCCGTACCGCCTCCACCGGATTGCCGCGCAGCGCCTGATCGCCAAGCCTCACCAGCCAGTTGGTGAAGGCCTGCAGGGCGGATAGACCGCGTCCGGAGAGGTGTTGCTCCAGCCCCAGCTCGAAACTGGCGGCAAACAGGCTCTTGCCACGCTGGTTGGCGTACTGGCCCAGTTTTTCGAGGGTAGTGGGGCCTATCTCGCGGCGCGGCAGGTTGACCACCCGCAGGAAGGCAGTGTCCTCGTCCGGGTTCACCAGCAGCTTGAGGTAGGCCATGATGTCCTTGATCTCGGTGCGGGAGAAAAACGAGGTACCGCCCGAGATACGGTAGGGAATGCGGTTGGTCATCAGCGCCTTCTCGAAGATGCGCGACTGATGGTTGCCCCGATAGAGGATCGCGTAATCCTTGAACCGGGTGCGGTTCATGAACTTGTGGCCCATCAGCTCGGCGGCGATACGCTCCGCCTCGTGCTCCTCGTTCTTGGCAAACAGCACCTTGAGCTTCACCCCCTCGTCCAGCTCGGAGAAAAGCGCCTTGTCATAGACGTGGGGGTTGTTGGCGATCAGGATGTTGGCGCACTTGAGAATGCGCCGCTTGGAGCGGTAGTTCTGCTCCAGCTTGATGAGTCGCAGATTAGGGAAATCTTCGTTCAGCAGCACCAGGTTCTGCGGCTTGGCCCCACGCCAGGAGTAGATGGACTGGTCGTCATCCCCCACCACGGTAAAACGGGCCCGCTCGCCGACGATCTGCTTCACCAGCTCGTACTGACTGGTGTTGGTGTCCTGGTATTCGTCGACCAGCAGATAGCGGATCTTGTTCTGCCAGCGCTCGCGCACCTCCTGGTTGCTCTTGAGCAGCAGGGTCGGCATTACGATGAGGTCGTCAAAATCCAGCGCGTTGTAAGCCACCATCTGGCGGTGGTAACGCTCGTAGAGCTGGGCCATCAGCACTTCTTCAGGCCCGCGGGCGATACGCATGGCCCGAGCCGGCAGGATGAGGTCGTTCTTCCAGTTGGAGATCTGGCTGATGAGGGCCGAGAGCTTGTCCTTGTCGTTGTCGAGCTCCGCCTCGGTCAGCTCCTTGAGCAGCGCCAGCTGATCGGTGTCGTCGAACAGGGAGAAGTTGGCCTTGAGGTTCAGGCTCTTGTGCTCGCGGCGAATGATCTCGAGCCCCAGGGTATGGAAAGTGGAGACCATCAGCCCCCGCGCCTCCTTGCGACCCAGGGTCTGGCCGACCCGCTCCTTCATCTCCCGCGCCGCCTTGTTGGTAAAGGTGACCGCCGCTATGTTGCGTGCGTTGTAGCCGCACTGCTGTACCAGATAGGCAATCTTGTTGGTGATGACGCGGGTCTTGCCCGATCCGGCACCCGCCAGCACCAGGCAAGGGCCGGAGACATACTTGACCGCTTCGTTCTGATTGGGGTTGAGCTTCATGGGCCGGATCTCTTGGCTTATGATGAGGGGCGGCATTGTAGCAGAGATCCCGCGGGCAGCCGAAACCGGGCACGGGATCCCGCCACTTCATCTTGTGTTTGCCCGCCATTTTCCGGATCATGACCGACTTTTCCAGACGAGATGAGGGGAGCATGAATCAGCAACAGCACGCCCGGCTGCGCGGCCAGTTTCCGGCGTTGGCGCAAGAGGTCAACGGCCACCCTCTGGTCTATCTGGACAACGCCGCCACCACCCAGAAACCGCAAGCCGTGCTGGATGCGATCAATCACTACTATCGGGCCGACAATGCCAACGTGCACCGCGCCGCCCATGCCCTGAGCGGCCGGGCCACACGCGCCTTCGAAGATGCCCGCGAGACGGTTGCCCGCTTTATCAATGCCCCTCGCAGCCACGAAGTGATATGGACCCGTGGCACCACGGAGGCGATCAATCTGGTGGCCCAGAGCTGGGGGATGAGCGAGCTGAGGGCGGGGGATGAAATCGTGCTCAGCACCCTGGAGCATCACGCCAATATCGTCCCCTGGCAGCTGGTCGCCCAGCGTACCGGTGCCGTCGTCCGGGTCATCCCCCTCGATGAGCGGGGCGATCTCGACATCGCTGCCTATCTGGCCCTGCTGGGACCACGTACCCGACTGGTGAGCGTGGCTCACGTCTCCAATGCCCTTGGCACCGTCAATCCAGTCAAAGAGATGGTGGCAGCGGCCAAGGCAGTCGGTGCCCTGACCCTCATCGACGGTGCCCAGGCAGTGGCTCACTTAGAGGTAGATGTGCAGGCCATCGGCTGCGACTTCTACGCCTTCTCCGGCCACAAGCTCTATGGCCCGACCGGCATCGGCGTGCTGTGGGGCCGCACTGAGCTATTGGAGCGGATGCCCCCCTGGCAGGCCGGCGGCGAGATGATAGACAAGGTCAGCTTCAGCGGCACTACCTTCAACACCCTGCCCTTCAAGTTTGAAGCTGGTACTCCTCATATTGCCGGCGCCATCGGCCTGGCCGCAGCCATCGGCTTTGTGATGGAGCAGGACAGGGACTCACTGGCCAGCCATGAAGCAGCGCTGACCGACTATCTGATTGCCGGACTGCAACAGGTGCCAGGGCTGCGTCTGGTCGGCGAACCCGGTCAGCGCACCGGCGCCGTCTCCTTCCTGCTGGAGGATATCCACCCGCAGGACGCCGCCACCCTGCTCGACATGCAGGGCATAGCCCTGCGGGTCGGCCATCACTGCGCCATGCCGCTGATGGAATCGCTCGGTATCGGCGGCACGATGCGTGCCTCGCTGGCCTGCTACAACAATCGGGACGATGTGGACGCCCTGCTGGCCGCCCTGCACAAACTCAGTGACTTCTTCTAAGGCAGACAATCCAATGAACAGCCTCGCAACCTATACCCGGATCGGCCTTGAGCCCGATGCCGATACCATCCGCCAGCAGTTTGCGGCGGCGAACGGCTGGGAGAACCAGTACCGCCTCATCATACAGCTCGGCAAGCTGCTACCCACCTTGCCAGCAGAGTGGCAGCAGGAAGAGAACCGCCTGAAAGGGTGCGAGAGCCAGGCCTGGCTCAAGGGAGAAAAAAGTAAGGACGGCAATTGGCACTTTGCCTGCGACTCCGATGCTCGTATCGTGCGCGGCCTTATCGTCATCGTACTGGCGGCGTTCAATCATCAGACTGCCGATGCTATCCAGGCTTTTGATATAGATGCCTATTTCAGCGAATTGGGGCTCGAAAAACACCTGAGCCCGTCGCGGGGCAACGGGCTCAGGGCAATCGTGTTGGCGATCCGGGAGCAGGCTGTCTAACCCGCAGTGCAATGGTCGATCAGGCTGCGCCAATCGACCCTGTGTCTTCATTTCCGGCCTCTTTCTCGGCGCGGGCCCCGCGCTCGGCAATCTTCTTCAATACTCGGGAGGCGGCGACCAAGCCAAAGGTGGCCGTCACCGGCGTCACGGCACCGAAGCCGGAGGCGCAATCCATCTTCATATTGCCGTCGCTGGCCCCCTTGGCCTGGCAGGTGCCGCCATTGCCATCTGGATAACTCAACTGCTCGGTTGAGAAGACACACTCCACCCCGAATTTGCGCGCCGGATTCTTGCTGAAGTTGTGCAGTCGGCGCAGGTCGGAGCGCACCTTGGCGGCCAACGGATCCTGAATGGTCTTGGCCAGGTCAGCCACGGTGATCTGGGTCGGGTCCATCTGCCCGCCGGCACCGCCCGCCACGATCACCGGGATCTTGTTGCGCTTGCAGAAGGCAATCAGCGCCACCTTGGCCTTGACCGAGTCGATGGCATCCACCACATAGTCAAACTCCCGCTTGATATGCTCGCCCAGGTTGTCGGCGGTGACGAAGTCATCCACCTCGATCACCTCGCAATCCGGGTTGATGGCACGGATGCGCTCGGCCATCACCTCCGTCTTGAGACGGCCGACCGTGCCCTGCATGGCGTGGATCTGGCGATTGGTGTTGGTGATGCAGATATCATCCATGTCGATCAGAGTGATCTGGTTGATGCCGGCCCGAGCCAGCGCCTCGGCCGCCCAGGAACCGACGCCACCAATCCCGACCACGCAGACTTTCGCCTGGCTGAAGGAGCCAAGGGCACGCTGGCCATACAGACGGGCTATGCCCCCGAATCGCTGTAGATACTCTGCTTTCATACCATCACCTTGCTTGAGGGCGGCCATTATAGCGGCAACCTCTCTCAGGGGCGATGATCGGATGATGACGGTGTTGATGTGAGGGAAAAGGAGTGCGGTATCGAAAACGAAAAAAAGCCCAGTCGTTAGACTGGGCTTTTTAAGTAGTGGCGGAGCGGACGGGACTCGAACCCGCGACCCCCGGCGTGACAGGCCGGTATTCTAACCGACTGAACTACCGCTCCGCATTCGGTTAGCTTTCGCTAAATCTTTTGC
>NZ_JBGLQU010000017.1:0-69019 GCF_041402625.1 Aeromonas sp. S19(2024) | reverse complement strand
CTAACCGAATGCGGAGCGGTAGTTCAGTCGGTTAGAATACCGGCCTGTCACGCCGGGGGTCGCGGGTTCGAGTCCCGTCCGCTCCGCCACTAAATTGAAAGGCCTTCCCTGACGGGAAGGTCTTTTTGCTTTCTGGCGTCTGGATAAGAGCTCAGGGAACAAGAGGCAACCACCAGGGCTGCGACTTGCCACTGACAACTCGATCCCGCTCTGTTGTCCCTTGTGCTTGAGCCGGACTTTGTCCGTCTCTGCGTCCGTTATGCCACTAACAAGAAGCCCAGTCGACAGACTGGGCTTTTTTTCGTCTCCACGGTCTCCTCTTCGATCTTCGCAGCAGAAGCATTGCCTTCTTGAGCCGTGAGCTTGCTAGTAATAGACGCAGAGCCAGACGGTTGTCTCGGTCGGATGGGTCCACTCCACCCTGTGCTGAAGGTGCGCCGGGATGTTGATGTAATCCCCCGGCCCCAGATGGACGCGTTCCTGTACCCCGGTATCCGGTGTGATGAAGACCAGGATGGCCTCTCCCTGCACCAGCAATACCCATTCGTGTTCATCCTGATCGAACCACTCTCCGGTAGGGGTCTGCTGCCCCTGGGAGAGAATGCGCTCGATACGAACATTGTTGGTACTGACCAGATCCGCGAACACTTCACTGGGCAGGGGGGAGGGGATCTGGCCAAGCAGGTTGCCTGTGTGCATGGGCTTCTCTCCGGTAGATGGGAACGTGGCTAGCTAAGAGTGTAGAAGCTTGGGATGGGCCGCTCTCATGGAAAAAGAGGCCTCCAACGAGCCCTTTTATGAAAAACTTCGGGGAAATGGGGGCTTATCCGCTGCAATTTCGCCAAATTCTTGCTATTTTGCGCGCCAGCAAGCAAACGATTTCCCTCACACTTTCAGGATGAACTATGGCAACGCAACAAACGACGGCCCGCGCCGGCAATGGCGGGTTTCTTGATTCCTATTTCTCCATCAGCCAGCGTGGCAGCACGGTGCGACAGGAGCTGCTGGCCGGGTTGACCACCTTCCTGGCGATGGTCTACAGCATCATCGTCGTGCCGAACATGCTGGGCGCAGCCGGTTTTGAGCAGGGCCCGGTGTTTGTGGCCACCTGCCTGATCGCCGCCTTCGGTTCCCTGCTGATGGGGCTCTGGGCCAAGCTGCCGATGGCCATCGGTTGTGCCATCTCTCTCACCGCCTTTACCGCCTTCAGCCTGGTGCTGGGGCAGGGGCTGAGCATTCCGGTCGCGCTGGGTGCCATCTTCCTGATGGGGGTGCTGTTCACCCTGATCAGCGTCACCGGCGTGCGCCAGTGGATCCTGGACAACCTTCCCTCCGGCATCGCCCACGGTACCGGCATCGGTATCGGCCTGTTCCTGCTGCTGATCGCCACCAACGGGGTCGGCATGGTGATCAAGAATGAAGGGGCGGGCCTGCCGGTGCAGCTCGGCGAGATCACCGCCTTCCCGGTCATCATGACGGTGCTGGGTCTGGCTGCCATCTTCGGCCTGGAGCGCCGCAAGGTGCCGGGCGGCATCCTGATGGTGATCATCGCCATCTCCATCCTCGGCCTCATCTTCGATCCGAAAGTAACCTGGCAGGGCTTCTTCGCCATGCCGAGCCTGAGTGGCGAGAATGGCTCCCTGGTGGGCAGCATGGATCTGCTGGGCGCCCTCAATCCGGTGGTGATTCCGACCGTGTTGGCGTTGGTGATGACCGCCGTGTTTGACGCCACCGGCACCATCCGTGCCGTGGCCGGTCAGGCTGGCCTCATCAACGAGCGTGGTCACATCATCAGCGGTGGCAAGGCCCTGACTGCGGACTCCGTCAGCAGCATGGTGGCTGGCGCCGTCGGCGGTGCTCCGGCTGCCGTCTACATCGAATCCGCCGCAGGGACTGCGGCCGGTGGCAAGACAGGCCTGACCGCCACCCTGGTCGGCGTGCTCTTCCTGCTGATGATCTTCCTCTCCCCGCTGAGCTATCTGGTACCGGCCTACGCCACCGCACCGGCCCTGATGTATGTGGGCCTGCTGATGCTGGGCAACGTCACCAAGCTGGACTTCAACGACTCGGTCGATGCCCTCTCCGGCATGCTGTGCGCCGTCTTCATCGTGCTCACCTGCAACATCGTCACCGGCATCATGTTAGGCTTCGTGGCCCTGGTGGTCGGCCGCCTGTTTGCCGCCGAGTGGAAGAAGCTCAACATCGGCACCGTCATCATCGCCGTGGCCCTGGTGATCTTCTACGCCGGTGGCTGGGCCATCTAATCCTCACGCTATCGAGAAGGGCCCTGCGGGGCCCTTTTTCATGGCTGTGAGGCGGCTAACACTTTCCCGGATCTTCCCCATTCGCTCGTTTCAGATTGAAACGTCAGGCTTTGTTTGCTGTTTCAGATCCGAACCGAAACCCCTGTCATTTTTATCCCCCTATGGCTCGCTAGACTGGCTGCATCAACCATCTGTCCACCCGTATGGTGGCAAGCCAAGGAGTGAGCCATGAAGAAGCTGATCAACGCTGTCGATGCCGTGGTCCGTGAACAACTGATGGGGATAGCTGCTGCCCACCCCGAGCTCAAGGTGCGGATCGAACCCCACTACATCACCCGCGCCGATTCCCCCGTGACGGGCAAGGTGGCGCTGGTCTCCGGTGGCGGCAGCGGCCACGAGCCCATGCACGGTGGCCTGGTGGGTAAAGGAATGCTGGATGGTGCCTGCCCCGGCGAGATCTTCACGTCCCCGACCCCGGATCAGATGTACGAGTGCGGTCAGGCCGTCGACGGCGGCGCCGGCGTGCTGTTTCTGGTGAAGAACTACACCGGCGACGTGCTCAACTTCGAGACCGCGGTCGAGCTGCTTCACGGTGACGGGGTCAAGGTGGGCTTCGCCCTCATCGATGACGACGTGGCGGTGAAGGACAGCCTCTACACCGCTGGCCGCCGCGGGGTTGCCACGACAGTGCTGTGCGAGAAGCTGGTCGGTGCCGCCGCCGAGGCGGGCTACGATCTGGCGCGCTGCGAGGCGCTGGCCCGTCGCATCAACAACCAGAGCCGCACCATAGGCGTGGCCATGCATGCCTGCACCGTCCCTGCTGCCGGCAAGCCCTCCTTCACCCTGGCGGACAACGAGGTGGAGTTCGGCGTTGGCATCCACGGCGAGCCGGGCATCGAGCGCCGTCCCTTCACCGACCTCAACGCCCTGGTGGACGACATGTTCAAGGAGCTGACCGACAACAGCCCCTATGGCCGCACCCTGCGCCACTGGGACAGAGCCACCGGCAGCTGGCAGGAAGAGCACACCTTTATCGAGCCGCTCAATGGGGGTGACCGGGTCATCGTCCTGGTCAACAGCCTCGGCGGCACCCCTGTCTCCGAGCTCTACGGCGTCTATGGTCGCCTCGCCACCCTGTGTGAAGAGGCGGGCATCCACCCGGTGCGCAACCTCATCGGCCCCTACTGCACCTCTCTCGACATGACCGGCATCTCCATCACCCTGCTCAAGGTGGATGACGAGCTGATGACTCTGTGGGATGCCCCCGTTCACACCCCCGCCCTGCGGCGCGGCTGCTGAGGAATATTCATGTTAAGCAAGCATCAGATCGTCAACTGGCTGCTCGACTGCGAGCACATCTTCACCGAGCAGCGTGACTACCTCACGGCGCTGGATACCGACATCGGCGACGGCGACCACGGCCTCAACATGCAGCGCGGCTTTGCCAAGGTGGCGGAGAAGCTGCCCGCGGTGGCGGACAAGGACATCGGCCAGGTGCTCAAAACCACCGGCATGACGTTGCTTTCCTCGGTCGGCGGCGCCAGCGGACCCCTCTACGGCACCTTCTTCATCCGGGCGGCGGCCAGCAGCGATGCCTGCCAGAGTCTGACCCTCGGCCAGCTCGGCAAGATGCTGAGCGACGGGGTGGAGGGGATCGTCTCCCGCGGCCGCGCCGAGCCGGGTGACAAGACCATGTGTGACGCCTGGTGGCCCGCTTTGGCCGCCCTGCAGCAGGCGGAACAACAGGGCCTGCCGCTCCCCGAGGCGCTGGACAAGGCGGTGGCTGCCGCCACAGCCGGCACCGAGGCCACCATCCAGATGCAGGCCCGCAAGGGGCGCGCCAGCTATCTTGGTGAGCGCAGCATCGGCCATCAGGATGCGGGGGCCACCTCGACCCTGCTGCTGCTGACCGCCCTGCGTGACAGAGCGAGGTTGTGACATGATCGGCATCGTAGTGGTCTCTCACAGCGCCATGCTTGCGGCCGGTTTGAAAGCTCTGGCCGATCAGCTGGGCAGCCCGGCGAAACTGTTGCTGGCGGCCGGGGTCGATGACCCCGCCCATCCCATCGGCACCGACGCCATCGCCGTGATGAGTGCGATGGAAGAGGCGGATGACGGCAGCGGGGTACTGGTGCTGATGGACTTGGGCAGCGCCCTCTTGAGCGCCGAGACCGCCCTCGAGCTGCTGCCCCCCGAGCTGAGCGCCCGGGTACGGCTCAGCCCCGCCCCGCTGGTCGAGGGCACTCTGGCCGCCGTGGTGGCCGCTGGCGCAGGCCTGACGCTGGACGAGGTAGCCGCCGAGGCGCTTGGCGCCCTGGGCCCGAAACAGGGAATGCTGCCTGCCAGTGCGGCGCAGGCCACCACGGAGGCAGCCCCCGTTGCCGACGACGGCTGGTTGCGCTGCGAGGTGGTGGTCGATAACCCCCACGGCCTGCATGTGCGCCCCGCTGCCAGGCTGGTCGCGGCACTCAAGCCCTTTGCCGCTGAACTCAAGCTGCAAAAGGGGGACAAAGAGGCGAATCCCCGCAGCCTGAGCCGGCTCGCCATGCTCGATGTGCGCCAGGGGGACAGGCTCATCCTGCTGGCGCGAGGGGAGGATGCCGGGGCGGCGCTGAGCTGCTTCCAGCAACTGGCGCGGGATCGCTTCGGCGACTGAAACATTCCCCCATCCGGGCCCCGTCACGACGGGGCCCGCTTTTTTGAGGGACGTTCTGGTCAGTGGTGGTAGTCGGCGGGATCGATGTCGAGCAGTTTGAGTCGCCGCCAGAGGGTGGTGCGGCTGATCCCGAGCTGGCGCGCCATCTGGCTGACCTGGCCCTTGCTGGCACGGGCGGCCCGCAGGATCGCCTGATGCTCCAGCTCCGCCAGGGTGAGCAGCGGCTGTCCCACCACCTCGTCCGCCAGCAGGCAATGGCCCTGGCGGATGGCGGCCGGGAGCGCCCGGGGCGGGATCTGTGCCTCACTGCAATGCAGCAGGGCATACTCAATGGCGCTGCGCAGCTCCCCCAGGTTGCCGGGCCAGGGGTAGGCCAGCAGGCAGTCGAGGGCGTCAGGGGTGAACTGGCGCCCCGGCTCGCCCCCCTGCACCGCCAGGTGCTGGCGGATGAGGCTGGGCAGATCGGCGCTGCGTTCCCGCAGGCTCGGCAGCCAGAGTTCGCACCCTTGCAGCGCATAGAGCAGCTGGCGGCCGAATCCCCCCTCCTGCACCCGCTGCTCCAGCGGGGCGCTGCTGGTCGCGATGATCCTCACCCTGAGGGGGAGGATGCGGGCGGAGTCGAAGCGCTGGATGCGCCCCGTCTTGAGCAGTTGCAGCAGGGCGGCCTGCATGGGGGCGGGCAGGCACTCCACCTGCTCCAGCACTAGCGTGCCACCGTGAGCCAGCTCGAACTTGCCTGCCCGCTCCTGCCCCGCCTCGTCGGACCCCATGAGTTCCAGCGCCATCCGCTCTCTCGGCCATGCCTGGCAGTTGAAGATGACCAGGGGGCCGGCGGCTCGCTCGCTGCCAAAGTGGATGGCCTCCGCCAGCTGGGCCTTGCCCACCTCCTCCTCCCCCCGCAGCAGGACGGGGCCCTGTCCCCTGGCCGCCTGGCGGGCGTGGCGCAGCAGTTTGCGCATGGCGCTCGACTCCCCCACCAGGGCGGAGAGCTCGGGCACCGTCTGGCGCAGTTGATGAATGGCGCGCAATCGATCGGTGGGATGGAGCAGGACGATGAAGCTGACCCCGTCCGGTCCCGGGAGGGGCTTGAGGCTCACCAGGGCGTCGATGAAGGCCTCGCCCCGGGTCTCCCGCCGCTCCAGCGTCACCTCCACATGGCTCAGGGGGGTCATCTCCGCGATGGCCAGACGCAGGCGCTGGGGCAGCAGCAGATGGTGATCGAGGGGCTGGCCCAGGCAGACAGCCGGGTCGAGTCGCAGCCGACTGGCCGCCAGGGCGTTGAGGTAGCGCAGCCGCCCCTGGGGATCCCAGGCCAGCACGCCGTCTTCCATGCCATCCAACAGGGCATAGAGCTCGCTCAAGTGGTGCTGGGACTCCTGCATCAGGCGCTCCATCTGCAGCAGATTGGCCAGCTCGCGGCCGGCGCTGACGGTGAGCGCGAGATCCCCCGGCGCGGCCTCTTCCACCCGGCAGATCAGAGCCACGATCGCCACCTGGCGACCGGTGCTGTTGTAGACAGGGCTGGCACAGCAGTGCCAGGGGTGGAGACGCTGGTTGAAGTGCTGGGGGCCGCTGACGCAGAGCGGCACCCCCTCCAGGGCCGCCAGGTTGACGGCATTGGTGCCCATGCGTCCCTCGCTGAAAAACGCGCCTGGGCCAAAACCGAGTGCCGCCAGCGCCTGCAGGGTATCGGGGTGGCCGGTCTGGGCCAGCAGGCAACCGCTCTCGTCGGTGAGCAGCAGGGCGCAGGGGCGCCCCTCCATGAACTCGTAGAGATCCTCCAGCGCCATCTCGCCGGTGGTGAGCAGGTCCCGCTTGCGCTGGCGCAGGCTCTCCAGGGTCTGCCCTCTGGCGCAGTGGGGAGGATGCCAGAGGGACGCGCTGGTCTGGTGGGCACAGCGCAGCCAGGAGGCCTGCAGGTGCTCGGGCCAGGACGAGAGGGGCTGGGGAACGGATGGCATGGTCACGGCGATATCCGGCAAAAGGGAAGGGGCCATTTAATCACCCTTGCCGCCCCGATTCAGTGACCGCTCTCAGAGTGTCGCGTCCTGGTCCCGGGTGACGGCCTCTGCGGCAAACTGCTGCTGGAGCCAGTGGCTCACCGCCCGGCACTGGGGGCTGCCTTCGCTCTCCTGATGGATCAGCATGTTCCAGTTCGGCCCGGCCACCCGGTGGGATGAGAGGGGCAGCAGCCACCCCTGTCGGCGTGCGTCGCGAGAGAGCAGCTCGCTCGCCAGCGCCACCCCGAGCCCGGCGCTGGCCGCATCCTGCAACAAGCCGGGATCGGAGAAGTTGAGCCCCTGGGTCTGCAGGTGCAGATCGTCGCCGCCCTTGAGGGTCCAGTGGTGCCAGTCCATCTCCCGCTCCCCGTGCAGGGTGGTGCGCTCCTGCGCGGGCTGTGCCAGCACGGCCGGGCTCGCCACCGGCAGCAGCCGATCCGCCAGCAGCGGCTGATGGCGGCATTCCGCCTGGGGAGCCAGCCCCCAGCGCAGCGAAATGTCGATGGTCTGCTCGGCCATGTTCGGCGTGTCGTCGCTGGTGAACAGCCAGAGATCGATGCCCGGATGCTGGGTGTGAAGGTCGGCCAGCCGGGGCAGCAGCCAGAGGCGGGCGATGGCGGTACTGGTGTTGAGCACCAGCTGGTTCGGCTTGCGGTACTGCTCGAGGCGCTGTATTCCCACCGCCAGTTGCAGCAGCACCTGCTGGGTCGTCTCCAGCAGATCCTGGCCCGCGTCGGTCAGGGCGACGGAACGTCCCTGGCGGTGAAACAGAGGCTGGCCAAGCAGCTCCTCCAGCGAGCGGATCTGCTGACTGATGGCAGACTGGGTGAGGTGCAGCTCCTGGGCCGCCTGATGAAAGCTGCCGAGCCTGGCCGCCGCCTCGAAGCCGCGCAGCACGTTGAGAGGGGGCCAGTGTTTGAACATCATTGATTAGCTCCGCTTATCAATTTTATCGAAAATCGATCGTTTGTTACCCATCAACGGGGAGAATAGTCTATTCCCATCGTCAATAACCTTAACAGTACCTAATCAGAGAGGCTGAGATGCGCGAGCAGGGAATGAGGGCTGTGGGCTGGTTCATGCCAGCGGAGTGGTGCCGGCACGCGGCGACCTGGATGGTCTGGCCGCACAACAAGGCGCTGTGGGAAAACGGCTGGGGCGTAACCCTGTCCCAGGTCCAGCAGGACTTCGCCCGGGTGGTCAATGCCATCGCCCGCTTCGAACCGGTGAACCTGGTGGTGGATCCCGCCGCACAGGCCGAGGCTCGCGCCCTGTGCGGCGACGGGGTGCGCTTCATTCCCCTGCCGGTGGATGACAGCTGGTGCCGTGACTCCGGCCCCACCTTCATCTGCCATCCCGAGCTTGGCACCGCCGGGATCAGCTGGCGTTTCAACGCCTGGGGCGGCAAGTCGGCCCACGGTCTGGATGAGGGGCTGGCGCGGCGCGTTCTCAACAGCCTGGAGCTGGAGTGCATCGGCAGCTTCCTCGCCAACGAAGGGGGCGCCATCCATGTGGATGGGGAGGGCACCCTGATCACCACGGAGTCGGTGCTGCTCAACAGCAACCGCAACCCCGGCATGACCAAAGTGGAGATCGAACGGATCTTCAGCCGCCTGCTCGGTATCGAGAAGACTATCTGGCTGCCGGGGGATCCGGACCACGTCACCGGCGACATGACGGACGGTCATGTGGACGGGGTCTGCGCCTTCAGCCGCCCCGGCCACCTGCTGGTGGACGCCACCCTGGACGGGCACTCCACCTATGGCCGCGTGGTGCGGGAGAACCGCCGAGCCCTGGCCCTGGCCACCGATGCGAGAGGTCGCTCCTTCGAGTGCCTCGAGCTGTTCGAGGCGAGCGAGGCGGTGGACGCCGAGGCGGAGGTGTTCTGCGCCTCCTACACCAACTTCTACATCGCCAACGGCGCCATCATCATGCCCGCCTACGGCGTAAGCGCGGACGAGGCGGCGGGGGAGGTGCTGAGGCGCGCCTTCCCGAACAGGCAGCTGGTGCCGGTGCGCATCAACCAGTTGGCCCACGGCGGGGGCGGCATTCACTGCATCACCCAGCAGCAGCCGGCCTGGCCGGTGCAGGGGTAAGCGTTTGGAGCGGCCTCGTCAGGCGTCTGCGAGGCCTCATGACGGGATCAGGGAGGAGAGATTCATGAACAAGGTCGTCGCAACAATGCAGTTTGCCTGTCAGGGGGAACGCGTGTCAGGGAGGGTATCCGGATGAGCAAGATCGTCGTCGCCACCACACAATTCGCTTGCAGCTGGGAGCTGGAGCGCAATCTGGACACAGCGGAGAGCCTGGTACGGGACGCCGCCGCCAGTGGGGCCAACCTGGTGCTGTTGCAGGAGCTCTTCGCCACCCCCTATTTCTGTATCGAGCAATACCACGGCCATCTGGCGCTGGCGGAGTCGTTCGAGCAGAGCCGGGTGTTGTGCCGCTTCTCGGCCCTGGCGCGGGAGCTGGGGGTGGTGCTGCCCATCAGCTGGTTCGAACGTGCCGGCAACGCCTACTTCAACTCCCTGGCAGTGGCCGATGAGGATGGCCGGCTGCTCGGGGTCTATCGCAAGACCCATATCCCGAACGCCATCGGCTATCAGGAGAAGGAGTACTTCAGCCCGGGGGACACGGGGTTTCGGGTCTGGGACACGGCCGCCGGCCGCATCGGGGTCGGCATCTGCTGGGATCAGTGGTTCCCGGAGGCGGCTCGCGCCATGGCGCTGCAAGGGGCCGAGCTGCTGCTCTATCCCACCGCCATCGGCTCGGAGCCGGGGGCAGAGGGGCTCGATTCCCGGGATCACTGGCAACTGACCCAGCGCGGCCATGCCGCCGCCAACATCATGCCGGTGATCGCCGCCAACCGGGTGGGCCACGAGGTGGCGACCCGGGATCCCGCGTTGCAGATGCGCTTCTATGGCTCCTCCTTCATCACGGATCACAAGGGGGCCCTGCTGGCCGAGGCGGACAGGGATACCCCGGGCGTGCTGGTGCGGGAGCTGGATCTCGCCGCCATGGCGGAGGAGCGGCTGACCTGGGGCATCTATCGGGATCGCCGCCCCGAGATGTATGGCGCCTTGCTGAGCCTGGACGGGCAGGGCCATCGGGGAGGGCGTCCATCATGAGCGCCTTGACCAAGATAGCCACGGCACTGGCCCTGCTGCTGGGTCTGGGGGCCCAGGCCGCAGAAGGGGCGGGGGAGGCGACAGAGGAGAAGGTGCTGCGCCTCTACAACTGGTCCGATTATTTCGCCGCCGATACCCTGAGCGAATTCACCCGGGAGACCGGGATCCGGGTCATCTACGACGTGATGGACAGCAGCGAGACCCTGGAGGCCAAGCTGATGGCGGGTCGCAGCGGGTATGACCTCATCTTCCCGGGGGACACGGTGGCGGAGCGGCTGATGCGGGCGGGCAGTCTGCAGCCGCTCGACAAGGGCAAGTTGCAACACCTGGGGGACATAGACCCCGGCCTGGCGCGGTTGCAGCAGGCCTATCCCCATGCGAAGGAGGCCGTGGTGCCCTACACCTGGGGCACCATAGGGCTCACCTACAATGCGGACGCTATCAAGCAGCGGATGCCGGATGCCCCGGTGAACAGCCTGGACATGCTGTTCAAGCCCGAGCTGGCGGCGAAATTTGCAGATTGCGGCATCTCGGTCATCGACTCCCCGGACGAGGTGCTGGCGGTGGTGCTGCACTATCTTGGGCGGGATCCCCGCAGCGGCAAGGCGGACGATCTGGAGGCGGCCCTGGCCCTGCTCAAGGGGATCAAGCCCTATATCCGCAAGTTCCAGTCCCAGCCGGTGACTCAGCTGGTGAACGGGGATCTCTGCCTCTCCCTGGGCTACAGCGGCGACATGACCCAGGCCAGGCGCGCCGCCGCCGAGGCGGGCAAGCGGGTCGACTTCGAATACCGATTGCCGAAGGAGGGGAGCACCATCTGGATGGACACCATGGCGATCCCGGCGGATGCCCCCCATCCTGACTATGCCTATGCCTTTATCAACTTCGTGATGCGCCCGGCCAATATGGCGGCCATCACCAACAGCACCGGCTATCCGACTGCCAGTGCCAAGGCCAGACCCATGGTGGATGCCACCATGACGGCCAACCCGGATATCTACCTGGACGAGGCCAGCTACCAGCGGCTCATTCCGGGTCAGGATATAGCACAATCCCAGATGCGTGCCCGCATGCGAGCCTGGACTCGCTTCAAGAGCAGCCTCTGAACCCAGGAGTAGAACGATGTTTTCCCGACGCCACGTATTGAAACAGCTGGTTGCCCTTGGCGCCATTGCCGGGTTTGGCAGCCTGCCCGGTGCCCGCGCGGCCTTCGCCGCCGGCGAGCCCGGCGCCGCCGCTCGCTACCACATGCCGGAGGAGTCCTCCCCCCAGGCCCTGGTGTGGGTGGCCTTCGGGGCCACCAGCGAGATCTGGGGTCGCCACTACAAGGAGGTGCAGGCCACCATAGGGCGGCTGGTGCAGGCCATGGTGCCCTACACCCGGGTCAACGTGCTCTGCCATGAGGATGACGAGGCGCTGGCGCGCCAGTTGTGCGGCGAGCGCAACACCCACTTCGTCCACGCCGAGATGGATGACATCTGGCTGCGGGATACCGGCGGCGTCTTCGTGCAGGACGAGCAGGGAGGGCTCGGGCTGGTGGACTTCAACTTCAACGGCTGGGGTGACAAGCAGGAGCACAGCCATGACGCCAGGGTCGCCGCCCTGGTGGGCCGGCAGACGGATGCCTATTACCTGCAGAGCGAGCTCATCGGTGAGGGGGGCGGCATCGAGGTGGACGGCAACGGCACCGCCATCATGACCGAGAGCAGCTGGATCAACAGCAACCGCAACCCCGGCCTCACCAAGGCGCAGGTGGAGGCGGAGCTCAAGGCCAATCTGGGGCTGCGCAAGATCATCTGGCTGCCGGGGATCAAGGGCCGCGACATCACGGATGCCCACGTGGACTTCTACGCCCGCTTCGTGCGCCCCGGGGTGGTGGTGATCAACATGGACAACGATCCCGACTCCTACGACTACAAGGTGACCCGCCAGCACCTCGCCATCCTGCAGCAGGCGACGGACGCCGACGGCAACAAGCTGGAGCTGCATCAGCTGCCGCCGCCCCTGGGCGGGCGGGACAACAAGTTCAGCCGCAGCCCGGACTTTGCCGCCGGTTACATCAACTACCTGCCCATCAACGGCGCCGTCATCGCTCCCCAGTTCGGGGATGCCAGGGCCGACCGCCATTGCCGGGATCTGCTGGCCCGCCTCTATCCGGGGCGCAAGATAGTGCAGATAGACATAGACCCGGTGGCGGCCGGGGGCGGCGGCATCCACTGCATCACCCTCCATCAACCTGCCTGAACTTACGCGCAGGCCGCCTCTGGCGGTGTGACGCAGGACAAGGGGCGCCTCGGCGCCCCTTGTCCTTGCTGGCGTTCCATGGCGCCTCGCTCAGATCCCCGTCATGCCGATCTCGTCGAGCTGGACGTGAGGGGGTTGGCGCAGGGTGTAGAGCACGGCCTCGGCCAGATCCTCCACCTGCAGCCAGCCGGGCTTGCGATCAGCGGCGCAAGCCGGGGGCGGCACCTGCACCAGCCCGGGACAGAGGGTGTGGACCCGGATGCCTTGATGCTGCACCTCTTCCCGCAGTGCCCGGGCGAACCCCAGCACCGCAAACTTGGCGGCGCAGTAGACGCTGGCCCTGGCATAGCCGTGCCTGGCGGCCTGGGAGGCGATGTTGATGACGGTGCCGTGGCGGTTTGCCAGCATGTCCGGCAGGCAGGCCCGGGTCAGCAGGAAGGTGCCCTTGGCACAGGTATCCATCACCCTGTCCCACTCCGATTCCGGCAGATCCTGCACCAGGTGGTCGCTGCCGACCCCGCTGTTGTTGATGAGCAGATCGACGGGGCCGAGCCGCTCCCGGATCCGGGCATGGCCGTCCCGCACCTGATCGCTGTCGCACACATCCAGCGCCAGTGCCATGACTCGCACCCCGTATCGCACCTCCAGTCTGGCCGCTTCCTGCTCCAGCAGCCCCAGACGGCGGGAAGCCAGGATCAGCTCCACCCCCTGGCTGGCCAGGGCCTCGGCGATGGCCAGTCCGATGCCGCTGGCGCCGCCGCTGATGAGGGCCCGTGTTGCTCTCAGTTCGTTCATCTTGTCTTCTCCTCCAATGGTGCAGGCATTGTGGCGGGCGCCTTCGGCAGGGAACAGGGGAGGGGAAGGAGTGATTCGAACCCTGGTTCGTGTTTTGGCGTTCCGGTTCGAACTTTGGTTCTAAACGCCGCGACCAGCTTTAAGTTCGATTAGCCGTAAGGGGTAATCGGACGTTCGCGTAAATCAATTCTCCCGCTATAACAGCCATCCATATTTCCCTGCTGACAGATGCCGCTGATTCATGGACACACCGGACAGCGGCATCTCGATCGTCCGATTACGCTTCGCTAATCGAACCAACATGGGACGGTAATAAACAGAAGAGCCGCCCTGGGGCGGCTCTTTGCATCGGGGATGAATGAATCGTCACGGCGCCTTGGGCGGTTCCACCAGAGCGGTCGCGGGTTGGTCATCTTCCTTGATCCAGGCATCCAGCAGGGTGTAGCCCACCGCCAGCACCACGGGGCCGATGAAGAGGCCGATGATGCCGAGGGCCAGCAGGCCGCCGATGACGCCCACCAGGATGAGGATGAGGGGCAGATCGGCCCCGCGCTTGATGAGGAAGGGGCGCAGGAAGTTGTCCATGGTGCCCGCCAGCACGGACCAGACCAGCAGGAAGGTGCCCCAGGTGGTGTCCCCGCTCCAGTAGAGGTAGCCGATGCTGGTCAGCAGCACCGGGAAGGGGCCGATCTGGGCGACGATGAGCAGGAACATCAGCACCACCAGGATCATGGTGTAGGGAATGCCGGCAATCAGCAAGCCGAGTCCGGCCACCGAGGATTGCACCAGGGCAGTCACCACCACCCCCATGGCGACGGCGCGAATGGCCTGGGAGGCGAGCACCACGGCATTGTCGCCACGTTGGCCCGCCAGGCGATGGGCGAAGCGGCGAATGCCATCCGCAGCCTTTTCGCCCGAATGGTAGAGCAGGCCGCAGATGGCCACGGTCAGCAGGAAGTGGACGAACAGCAGGCCGAGGTTGCCCGCCTGGGCCGCCAGCCAGCGGGCGGTCTGGCCGAAGTAGGGGGCCAGCTTGGCGAACAGCACCTGGCCGCCGCTCGCCAGGATCTGTTGCCAGAACTCATACAGCTTGGTGCCGACCAGGGGGACCTGCTGCAACCAGAGCAGCTCGGGGGGCGGGGAGTGGCTCAGCTCGGTGCCGAATTCGATCAGCATGGGAGCCTTCTCTGCCACGTTGGCCAGCGTCATGAAGAGCGGGATGACGAACATCAGCAGCAGGATGCCGCTCATCAGCAGGGCCGCCAGGGCGCGCTTGCCCCACAGCAGGCGCTGGGCCATCTGCATCAGCGGCCAGGTGGCGATGGTGATCATGGTGGCCCACACCAGGGCGGGCAGGAAGGGGCGCAAGACCATGAAGCACGAGATGATGAGCAGGCTGAGGAACAGCAAGCCCAGGGTGATCTTGGCCAAATCCACTTTTTTCATATTCATGGCATTCCCTTAACGAGGGGTTGAGCGCCCGGTTCGGGCACCGTGACGGATAGCGGACAACGACCACCAGAGCCCGGCGCTGAGCCAGAACCCCAGGCAGCCAAAGAGCCACCCTTGTCCCGCGAGGATCAGCAGAGAGCTGCTGGTGAGCGCGGGCACCAGGAACAGGAGCCCTGCCACGACCAGCCCCCCTGCCAGGGTCAGCAGCGCGGCGGGCAGGGCGGGGGTGGGGCTCCGTTCGAGTGATAGCAGATTACCCGATACCAGCCCCAGGGTGAACATGGCAAGCCCGGCCAGGGCGGTGGACTGGGTGAGCCAGGCCGAGAGGGCGCTGGCGATGAGCAGCCCGGCCCAGGGGAGCGAGCGTGCCGCCAGCTTCGCCAGCGGGGCGCGCAGTGCCAGCAGCAGGGCCCCCAGGGCAAGGCCGGCCACCACATCCGAGAGGAAGTGGACCCCCAGCCAGACCCGGGCCAGCCCGGCCACACCGGCCAGCAACAGGGCCAGCAGGGCCCCCTGCCAGGCCCGCAGCGCCGGCAGCCAGCCAAGCAGCAGGCCCCAGTAGAGCAGGGTCGAGGCGGTGTGACCGCTCGGCATGCCGAAGCCCTGGGCACTCTGGCGGGCCAGCTCGGGTTGCAGGTGGAAGGGCCTGGGCCAGCCGATGCCCGCCTTGAGCAGGTTCACCACCAAGGTGAGCAGCACCATGGCAAACAGCAGGTGGCGCAGCCTGGACCAGCCGAGCAGGGGCAGCAGCAAGGGCAGCAGCGCCAGCTGGAAGGGGGCCGAGCCCAGCAGATTGCCCGCCCTTGGCCAGAGCACATCCGGCCCTAGCCACCGTTGCAGGCGCTGGATCAGCGGCAACTCGGCGCGGTGCAGCGCACTGGCCGCGTCGCTGAAATCCGTCACCCACAGCACCTGGCTTTCGGGCACCTCGGCCAGCCTCGGGGCTATCCAGTCGAGCTGCGCCGGGAAGCGACGCTGGGCAGGGGGCAGGTCGGCGGCCGCGATCAGCCTGGCGTTCAGGATCTCGCCACCGAGATCCGGGGCCTGGAGCAGGGAGACAAACCCCGTCCCCCGCTGGACCCGCAGGGGCTCCAGGGTCTGGCAGGCGAACACCCTGGCCCGTTGCCAGCGCCCCAGCTCGCCGGTGACGCGACCCTGGAGGCCGGTCTCCTCGAACAGCTCGCGCAGGGCCGCCTGCTCCGGGGTCTCCCCCCTGTCGATGTAACCGCCGCTCAGGCTGTAGCGCGAGGAGAGCCTGTCCTGCACCAGCAGGATCCCTTGCTGGTGGCGGATCACGCAGGCGGCCGCAGAGGGAGGGGATTCGGCGCGGGAGGCGGGCAGGGCACCGCCCAGCAACAGCAGCAGGCAGAAGACGACTCGAAACATGATGGCACCCAGGGGCAAGGAGTGGGGACAAGGGTCACAGAAATCAGACGGCCGGGCAATGGCTTGCAGGGGGCACCGACCCTGTCGGGGACGCAAGGATTGCCGTCTGCGCGGGCAGTCCCTAGTATTGGCGGCTATTGTTCTTCTCATTCACTACATTGTGGGGCTCTTCATGCGACAGTTCGGTTTCTTTCTGGGGATTGCCATCGGCGTCATCCTGATACTGTTTGGCAGCATCGTCATCTTCCAGGCCCTGCCTGCGGCGCTGGACGTGCTGGAGATGCCGAGCCGGATCCCCTTCGTGCGCGAGGTGTACACCTGGCTGATGAGCAGCGCCAACGGGCTCACCGCCCAGCTGGAGCAGAACTTCCTGGAGGCATTCCAGACGGTGCTCAAGCTGATCCTGCTCATCACCTTCATGTGGGTCTGCGTCAAGCTGGTCAACATGGGGGTGCTGATCATCCGGGCCGGCGTCGACCTTATCCGCACCGCCATCGAGCACAGCGAAGAGAAGGGTGCCAAGCCCACCGAGCAGGACCGCCATTTCTGATCTTCCCCTGCCACAGGTCAGATAAACAACAGGCCATCATGTGATGGCCTGTTTTCATGGTGGCATGACGCTTAAATAAGTCAGTTAAGCAGTTTTTCCAGCTCCGCTTCGGCATCCGCCCTGGCCTGATCGCTCAGGGTGCCGGAAGTCGCTTCCAGCTTCTCGCCCTGTTGCTGCACCGCCTTTTCGGCTTGCTGCTGTGCACTGGTCGCGGCACTGATGGTCGCTGCGCTGCTGGCGGCCTGCTTGGCGCTGTCGCTCACCGCCTTGGCGGCTTGCTGCTGCGCCGTGGTGGCGGCACTGATGGTCGCTGCGCTGCTGACGGCTTGCTTGGCGCTGTCGCTCGCCGCCTTGGTGGCTTGTTGCTGCGCTGTGGTTGCGGCACTGCTGGCAGCTTGCTTGGCGCTGTCGCTCACCGCCTTGGTCGCTTGCTGCTGCGCTGTGGTGGCGGCACTGATGGTCGCTGCGCTGCTGGCGGCCTGTTTGGCGCTGTCGCTCACCGCCTTGGTGGCTTGCTGCTGCGCCGTGGTCGCTGCGCTGCTGGCGGCCTGCTTGGCGCTGTCGCTCACCGCCTTGGTCGCTTGCTGCTGCGCCGTGGTTGCGGCACTGCTGGCAGCTTGCTTGGCGCTGTCGCTCACCGCCTTGGCGGCTTGCTGCTGCGCGGTGGTTGCGGCACTGATGGTCGCTGCGCTGCTGGCAGCTTGCTTGGCGCTGTCGCTCACCGCCTTGGCGGCTTGCTGCTGCGCCGTGGTGGCGGCGCTGATGGTGGTGGCGCTGCTGGCAGCCTGCTTGGCGCTGTCGCTCGCCGCCTTGGTGGCTTGTTGCTGCGCCGTGGTGGCGGCACTGCCGATCACCTGTCTGGTGGAGTCGGACAGGGCCTTGCTGGCGCTCTGTTGCAGGCCCCCCATCATGGTGCCCAGCAGAGAACTGCCAGCGCCCGTGAGCCCCTGACCGGCACCGGTCAGGGCCGTGGCGGCCGGGGTGGCCTGGGACTGCCAGCCCTGCATGGCGCTGGGCCAGGTCGGGGTGGCGGCCGTCAGGTTTTCCCCGAAGACTTGGGTCGCCCCGTCACCTTTTTGCACCATGACGGCGAGCTGGTTGGTGTCGGCGTTCCAGACCATGCCGGCCTGCTTGGCTACGTCCGGCACGGGGGCGTAGCGGGAGACCACGTAAAAGAGCGGCCCCTCCTGTTGCAGCTCGTCGGCGGTCTTGAGCAGTTGCATGGTGCTCTCGTAGTTGGGCCCCAGCATGGCGGTCATTCTGTCCTTGATCAGCGGCTGCTCGAACAGGTTGGCCTCGTTCGGATCGAAACCGACCAGCGGCTTGAGCAGGGCCCACATCAGCTGGCTGGTGGGGCTCATCATCAGCAGGGGGGCGACACAGGCGGACAACATCAGGCTCAGGCAGGCAGCCTTGAGCAACGGCATGATACGCATTGACAACATATCCAGTTAATTATCTGATTATTAAGGGTTATTCATTACCGCATCCCGGCGATGCCGGTGGGGGCCCACGGCAGAACCCTGACAGGCCTTTGCGGGCGCAGGCAGGCTATCATATTGCTTCCGGAATGCCAGATGAGCCGACATTTATTGGTCAAGTCTAGGGCTCTGCTGGTCGCTCTACACTTTCACACCCCCGTGACAGGAATTCCCATGATCCGTTGTGCAGGTTGTCTGCTGGCCCTTGGCTGGCTCTTCCCCGCGTTGGCCGCTCCGGCGTCCAACACCCTCAGCCACTCGGTGGGCACCGAGCTGGTGCTGCCCCTTGGTTCGCTGCCCGAGCGGGTGTGCTGGTATCAGGATCAGAAATACTCCCAGGGGGCCCGCATCCAGCAGGGGGAGCTCTGGCTGGAGTGCGCGCCGCAACAGGCGATGGAGACCAATGGTCCCCTGATCTGGCGAGAGGTGACGACGCCGTCACAGAGTGGTGAACCCGAGGGCAACCAGCGGACGATCCGGGTGGGCCAGTGAGCCTTTTCTTGATCCAGCTACAGACACGGGCGTGATCTCTATCGCATAATGCGGCTCTTTCTTCTCTTGACTGGGATCTAAGCAATGGCTCGTCGCTCTTCCAATGCACAACGTCGTCGCAGTAGCTGGTGGTACAAACGCTTGTTGGCAAGGGAGCGGGAAGAGCGCGAAGCGCGTTCCGTCCGGGATTGATACTGCATTGAAAAACGGAGCCTCGGGCTCCGTTTTTATTGGTGACTAAAAGTGCATTACCACAGACAGGTTTATTACCACAGGTGGACAATGGTGCCGCTCTGCCAGTGCACAACGTCGTTGCCGCCGTGAGCTGGCGGTACAAACCCTTGCTGGCAAGGGAGGGAAGCGCGCGAGGGCGCTGCGTCCGGAATGGATACGGCATTGAAGAACGGAGCCTCGGGCTCCGTTTTTATGGGTGACTAAAAGTGCATTACCACAGACAGGTTTATTACCACAGGTGGACAATGGTGCCGCTCTGCCAGTGCACAACGTCGTTGCCGTCGTGAGCTGGCGGTACAAACCCTTGTTGGCAAGGGAGGGAAGCGCGCGAGGGCGCTGCGTCCGGGATGGATACGGCATGGAAAAACGGAGCCTCGGGCTCCGTTTTTATTGGTGACTAAACGTGCATTACCACAGACAGGTTTATTACCACAGGTGGATAATGATGCCGCTCTGCCAGTGCACAACGTCGTTGCCGTCGTGAGCTGGCGGTACAAACCCTTGTTGGCAAAGGAGCGGGAAGAGCGCGAGGGCGCTGCGTCCGGGATGGATACGGCATGGAAAAGCGGAGCCTCGGGCTCCGTTTTTATGGGTGAATATAAGTGCATTACCGCAGGCAGGTTTATTACCACAGGTGGATAATGGTGCCGCTCTGCCAGTACACAACGTCGTTGCCGTCGTGAGCTGGCGGCACCAACCCTTGTTGGCAAGGGTACGGGAAGCGCGCGAGGGCGCGGCGTCCGGAATGGATACGGCATGGAAAAACGGAGCCTCGGGCTGCGTTTTTCATTCATCAAAGACCGTCATGCGAGAACGGGGGCCATCAGGCCCCCGTTTTGCTTTTGCAGAGGTTGGCTGCCTGCGACTCAGCGTTGCAGGGCGGCCAGGGCCAGCTCGACCCGTTTGGCGTACTCGGGGTCGGCCTGCTCGAAGTGCCTGAGCTGGGCCGCGACGATGGCGTCATCCTCCACATTGATGAGGGAGCGGGCCAGGTTGGCGGCGAGGCGGGCGCGCTGTCCCTCGTCCATCAGGCGGAAGAGATCCCCCGGCTGGCTGTAGTAGTCGCTGTCATGGTCACGAAAATCGTAGTGCAGGGCAGCCCCTTCCAGACTCAGGGCCGGTTCGTGCTGCTCGCTCGGCTGCTGGGTGCCGAAGCGGTTTGGCTGGTAGTTGGGGCTGGCGCCACCGTTGCTGTCGGCCCGCATGGCGCCGTCGCGGTGGGCGCCGTGGTGGAACGGGCAGCGCGGGGCGTTGACCGGCAGCAAGCCGTGGTTGACGCCGAGGCGGTAGCGCTGGGTGTCACCGTAGGAGAACAGGCGACCCTGCAACATGCGATCCGGCGAGAAGCCGATGCCGGGCACCACGTTGGCCGGGGTGAAGGCGGCCTGCTCCACGTGGGCGAAGTAGTTGTCCGGGTTCTGGTTGAGTTCCAGCAGGCCCACCGGGATGAGCGGGTAGTCCTTGTGGGGCCACACCTTGGTGAGGTCGAACGGGTGGATCGAGTAGGTCTGGGCCTCGGCCTCTGGCATCACCTGCACATAGACCTTCCAGCGCGGGAAGTCCCCCCGCTCGATGGCGTTGAACAGATCCGCCTGGCTGGTCTCTCTGTCCTGACCGACGGCGGTGGCCGCCTCTTCATCGGTGTAGAAGCGGTGGCCCTGCTCGGTCTTGAAGTGGAACTTGACCCAGAAGCGCTCGTTCGCGTCGTTGATGAAGCTGAAGGTGTGGCTGCCGTAGCCGTTCATCTCCCGCAGGCTCCTGGGGATGCCGCGATCGCTGAAGAGGATGGTGACCTGGTGCAGGGATTCCGGGTGGCGGGACCAGAAGTCCCAGGCGGCGGTGGCGCTGCGCAGGTTCGTGCGGGGATCCCGCTTCTGGGTGTGGATGAAGTCAGGGAATTTCAGGGGATCGCGAATGAAGAACACCGGGGTGTTGTTGCCCACCAGATCCCAGTTGCCCTGCTCGGTGTAGAACTTGAGGGCGAAGCCGCGCACGTCGCGTTCGGCATCGGCGGCGCCTTTCTCGCCGGCCACGGTGGAGAAGCGCAGGAACACCGGGGTCTGCTTGCCGACGGCGTTGAACAGGTCGGCCTTGCTGAAGGCGCTGATGTCGTGGGTCACGGTGAAGGTGCCGTAGGCGCCCGAGCCTTTGGCGTGCACCACCCGCTCGGGAATGCGCTCGCGGTCGAAGTGGGCGAGTTTCTCCATCAACCAGATGTCTTGCATCAGGACGGGGCCGCGGGGGCCGGCGGTGAGGCTGTTGTTGTTGTCGACGACGGGGGCGCCGTTGGCGCTGCGCAGGGTCTTGTCGGTCATGGCGGGTCTCCTTGTGATGAGTCGCCAGACTAGGGGAAGTGGGGGAGCGGCTCCAATGGAGTGTGCCTAACCCTTTGATTGGTTTCGCTGATGGGGGTGGAAACAGACGCCAGCCTTGCGGCAAGATGGGATTCAGCCAATCAGGAGGTCTCATGTCCATCACCATTCGCCGCGCCGGGCCGGAAGATGCCGCCGCCCTGCGGGATCTTCACGCCATGCCCCATGCCCAGGCGGGCACCCTGCAACTTCCCTTCCCCTCCCTGCAGCAGTGGGAGCAGAAGCTGACCCCGCGGGATGGCATCTACAGCCTGCTGGCGGAGTGCGAGGGGGAGGTGGCGGGCGCGCTGGTCCTGATGGTGGAGCCGTCCCCCCGTCGCCGCCACGTGGCGAGCATCGGCATGGCGGTACACGATGACTGGGCCGGGCGCGGGGTGGGCACCGCCCTGATGCAGGCTGCTCTGGATCTGGCGGACAACTGGCTCGGCTTGACGCGGGTGGAGCTGACGGTCTGGGCCGACAATCAGGCGGCCCTGGCCCTCTATCGCAAGGCGGGCTTTGTGGAGGAGGGCGTAGCCCGGGATTACGGCCTGCGTCATGGGGTGCTGGTGGATGCCCTCTACATGGCCAGGGTGCGCCGATGATCGACTATCGCGAGCGCCTGACGCCGGTGCTGCGGGCACTGGAGCAGGATCCGGATCTCTCCATCGAGGCGCTGGCGAGTCGCGCCTGCCTCTCCCTCTACCATTTCCACCGGGTGTTCACCGCCGTGGTGGGGGAGGCCCCCGGCGAGATGTGCCGCCGCCTGCGGATGCAGCGGGCGGCCTGGCAGCTCTGCTACACCGATGCCAGCGTCACCGCCATCGCTCTGGGGGCGGGGCTTGGCAGCTCCCAGGCCTTCGCCAAGGCGTTTCGCCGCCACTATGGCTGTACCCCGGGGGCGTTTCGCAGCGACAAGGGCAAGAACGGACACCTGGATCGCAAGGAAGGACACGCATGGCAAGAGGCACTCCCTTATGCTGAAGGCCACTCATCAGCAAGGAGCAACACCATGAACACCGTCGAGATGGACGCCCGCACCCTGGCCTATATCCGCGTGACCGGCCCCTATGGCGAAGGGTATGACGCCGTCTGCCATCGCCTTCACCAGTGGGCCGCGCCCCGTGGCCTGGAAGGAGGAGAGTGGATCTTCATCTACCACGACAACCCCGAGGTGACGCCGCCGGCCCAGTGCCGCACCGACATCGGCATCAGCGTGCCGGTGGGCACCCTGGGGGCGGGGGAGGTGGAAATTCAGCTCATCCCCGCCGGGCGCTACGCCCAGTCCCGCTATCTCATCACGGATCGCCGCCAGTACGGGGAGCGCTGGCAGGAGCACATCGGCGATATCGTCGCGGCCGGGCTCGCCTTTGGGGACGGCCCCTGCTTCGAGCTCTATCACAGCGTGAGCAATGACCCCCTGCGCGATGACGTGAGCTTCTGCTCCAGCGTGCGCTAGGCAGGCGGCAATAAAACGAGGCGCCCAAGGGCGCCTCGTTCAATTTGGGGTCCATGACCACCGCAGATATCAGGGCTGGCTGGGCACCTTGTTGCGGCGGGACTTCCACCACCAGCGCAGGCGGATCTGGGAGATGAGCATCCCCGCCAGCATCAGGGCACAGCCGACCACGGCCCGTTCGTCCAGATGTTCCCCCAGCAGCAGGACACCGCCGATGGCGGCGAACACCGTCTCCAGGCTGAGGATGATGGCGGCATGGGCCGGATGGGCACCGCGCTGCCCCACCACCTGCAGGGTATAGCCGATGCCGACCGAGACCAGACCGGCGTAGAGCAGCGCCTGCCAGCCCGCCACGGCACCACTCGCCGTCGGTGTCTCGATGACGAAGGCCGTGGCCAGGCTGAGCAGACCGCACACCACGAACTGCACCCCGGCAAGACGAATGGGGGCGACCCGGTTCGAGTAGTGATCCAGCACCAGCAGGTGCACGGCCCAGAACAGGGCCCCGATCACTTGCAGCAGATCGCCGTAGCCGATGGTGAACTCCTCGGTGACGCTGAGGTAGTAGAGCCCGGCCATGGCGATGAGGGCGCCTACCCAGGTGTTGGCCCCGGTCTTGTGGCGCAGGGCCAGGCCGATGACGGGGACCAGGATGATGTAGAGGCCGGTGATGAAGCCCGCCTTGGCGGCCGTGGTGTAGAGCAGCCCCACCTGTTGCAGGGAGGCGGCGGAGAAGAGCACGGTGCCGGCGATGAGGCCCCCGGTCAGCAGCAGGCGGTGATCACCGGCAGGCTGGGGCGGCTGGCGTGACTTGAGCCACCACAAGAGCGGCAGCAGGGAGAGGGCGCCTAGCAGGAAGCGCAGGCCGTTGAAGGTGAAGGGCCCCATGTGATCCATCCCCAGACGCTGGGCGACGAAGCCCAGCCCCCAGATGGCGGCGGCCATCAATAACATCATGTTTGAACGCATACGGAATCATCCCTGAGAAAGAGTCTCGGCGGCACTCGGGCCCCGCCATTACGATACCTGCGAGAAGGGGCGTTTGTCGTCAGCCATTTGTTGCCGGGTGAGGGCAGGATCAGCGGCTGGCCAGCTTGGCGAGCAGGGGCAGCAGGGCGAGCAGCAGCAGGTTGCCCCTCAGGATCCAGATCACCCAGAACTGCTGCTGGGTGGAGACAAGGGGAGCCCGTCCCTGGCGCAAGGATCGGCGCCAGTGGTGGAACAGCCGGCTGGGGTAGCCAAAGCTGATGGCCATGGCGAAGAACATCAGCAGCTTGGTGCGGTAACCCGGATTGGCAAGCAGGATGGCCGGTGGCTGGGGATGGGCGACCACCAGCAGCACGCCCGTGATGAAGATGAGCAGCAGGGCCAGGGCGGCCAGGCTGTCAGCCAGCAGCAGCTTGCGCACCTGCTCGATGGACATGCCGCGCCGGAACAGGAAATACTCCGAGGTGATGGCACCGGTCAGGGTGATCACGGCGCAGTAATGGAGGGCAGTCAGCAGTTCCGGTTTCAACATCCAGGCCAGTTCCTTCTCGTTGGCCACATGATGCGCTTCCCTTTGGACGCCATCAGGTGGGGCTGATATTCTGACACTACACGATGTCAGGGGATAGCATGGAGTCAGGGTTGGATAAGCGAGCAGTCTCCAAAAAGACCTGGTCCCTGGTGGCACGGATGCGCCTGGGCCTGCTTCTGCTCTTCATTCCCGTCCTGATGCTGGGCGCCATCTACTACCTGCACATGGAGCGCAGCCTGCAGCGAGAGCTGCAACAGCGCCTGCTCGCCACCAATCACCAGTTGCGCCACGTCTTCATCGAACCCTACCTGAACGAGATGGAGCGTCAGTTCTCCCTCATCTACGACCAGGTCAAGGTGGAGGACATCAGCGGCCCCCGTCTGCGCAACACCGACTCCTATCTCAGGGAGTGGCGCCTCTACAAGGGGGTGATGGCGGATCTCATCTACATCTATGTGGGCACCGCCGAGCGCCAGATGCTGATCTACCCCGAATGGCAGGCGGATGCGGACTTCGATCCCAGGGTGCGCCCCTGGTATCAGCTGGCCAGCCAGCATGTGGGCAAGATGGTCTGGACCGAACCCTACTACGACTACACCAACGGCACGCTGGTGATCGCCCTGGCGCGGGCCATCACCGACAAGGAGGGCAAGGTGCGGGGGGTCTTCGCGGTGGATGCCATCCTGGCCCCCTTCTCCGCACAGCTGAACCGGCAGTGGAACAGCGGCTACCAGATGATCGTCAACCAGTCGGGCAAGGTGCTGGCCCACCCCGATCCCTCACAACTGCTCAAGCCCATGACACACCCGACCTGGCTCTCCCGCTTCAGCGGGGAGGACGGCATCTTCCTGGATCAGGCGTCTCGCCAGTTCGTGGCCTACAGCCGCCTGCCTGACCACAACTGGGTGCTGATCAGCGTGTTGCCCGCCTCCAGCATCCAGGCGGTGGTGGCGAGCGCCTCCCTCAACGTGCTCGGGACCATCGTGCTGGCCAGCGTGCTCTACATGGTGTTGGCACTGATCTGGTCCCGTTATTTCAGGCGGATGCTGGACGAGATCTCCACCGTGATCCGGGCCAGCCGGACCCAGCCTGACGAGGTGCACCAGGGGGGGATGCGCGAGCTCAGGCACGTCTATGCCGAGCTGGCGGAGGTGAGCAAGGATTATCACGAGGTGCGCCAGCAGGCGAACCTCGACAAGCTGACCGGCCTTTACAACCGGCGCTTCTTCGACGAGCGGTTGAATCGGCTGCTGCTCGATCAGGACAGCTTCTGCCTGGCCATGATCGATCTGGACGGTTTCAAGCGGATCAATGACACCTATGGCCACCAGACCGGGGATGTGGTGCTCAAGCGGGTGGCCAGCTTTGGCGCCAAGCTGCTGGGGGATCATGGCTGGGTATGCCGCTATGGCGGGGAAGAGCTGGTGGTGCTGTTCGCCAATCCCGATATCCACTTCTGCCAGATGCTGCTGGAGCAGTACAGGATGGGGGTGGCCTCCCTGCACTGGCGTGAACCCGGTCTTGGGATCACCTTCAGCGGCGGCCTGGTGGCGAGTGCCCCCGGGCTTGGGGCCAGGAGCCTGCTGACCATGGTCGATGCCGAGGTCTATCGCGCCAAGGGTGACGGCAAGAATCGCATCTACATGGTGGATCCCCTGGCTCCCCGGGACGACTCGCCCTCAGGGGATGGCATGTTGAGCAAAGAAGAGGCCTGAGGGCCTCTTCTTCATTGCGCGGATCAAGGGTGCAACTGCCAGGTCCAGAGGGGCCAGCCCAGCTCCTCGGCGCACTGGCGCAGGGCGGGGGCCGGATTGACCGCATGGGGATGGCTCACCGCCCGCAGCATGGGCAGATCGTTGTGGGAATCGCTGTAGCCAAAGCTCCCCTGCCAGAGGTGTGCCTTTCCGGCAAAGAGCTGGTTGATGCGGGCCACCTTGCCTTCGCGAAAACTCAGGGTGCCGCGGGTCTGGCCGGTCAGCATGCCGGCTTCCTCGTCGAGCAGGATGGCCACGCAGTGATCCATTCCCAGCATCTGCGCCATGGGGGCCACCAGATGCTCGCCGGAGGCGGAGATGAGCACCAGCTCGTCGCCACGCTGGCGATGCCACTCGATGCGGGCCAGCCCCTCCGGATAGATACGCTCCCGCAGCACCTGTTCGGCAAAGCGGGTGCAGAGGGAGTCGAGCCACTGGCGCGTCCTGCCTGCCAGCGGTTGCAGGGTGAAGGCCATGTACTGGTGCATGTCCATCTTGCCCTGATGGTAGAGGGACATCATGGCCTGCTCCTCGGCCACCATGCCCGCCGGGGCCAGCTCCTGGGCCACCATGTACGCCAGCCAGAGGCTGGCGGAATCCCCCGCTATCAGGGTCTCGTCCAGATCAAACAGTGCCAGGGCCATGGCTGCTCCTCGGGTTGGCTGCCAGCATCGGGGTACTGGCTGAAAAATGAATGGGATTCATGGCGTTATGCTACCTCACAGAGTTGATCCCGGGCCACCACCAGGGTCACGGCGCTGCCTACCGGCAGCAGATCGCCGGCACGGCGGTTGAGGCAATCCACCGTCAACAGCCCTGCCTCGCACTCCACCTGATAGCGGATGACGTTGCCGAGCAGCTGCTGCTGGCGAACGATGCCGGGCAGGCTGGGCTCGTGGCTGACCGCCCCGGCGGGCAGCAGGGTGATGGACTCCGGCCGCAGCGCCAGCTTGCCGCGAAAGCGCGGGCCGAACAGGGATTTGGCCTGCTCGCCACCCAGCAGGTTGTAGTTGCCGATAAAGCCCGCCACGAACTCGCTGGCGGGGCGGGTGTAGATCTGCTCTGGCGTGCCGCTCTGCACGATGGACCCCTTGTTCATCAGGAAGATCCGATCCGACAGGGTCAGCGCCTCCTCCTGATCGTGGGTCACGAAGATGGTGGTGAGCTCGAGGCGCTGCTGGATCGCGCGGATCTGCTGGCGCAGGCTGCGGCGGATGCGGGCATCCAGCGCCGAGAGCGGCTCATCCAGCAGCAGGATCCGCGGTTGCACCACCAGCGCCCGGGCCAGGGCCACTCGCTGGCGCTGGCCGCCGGAGAGTTCGCCCGGATAGCGGCGCTCGAAGCCGGTCAGCTCCACCAGCTCTAGCGCCTCCTGTACGCTGGCGGCAAGATCCCGCCCCGGCTGGGGCTTCATCTTGAGGCCGAAGGCGACGTTGTCCCACACCGTCATGTTGGGAAACAGCGCATAGCTCTGGAACACCATGCCGATGCCCCGCTTCTGGGGGGCCTGCCAGGTAATGTCCTCACCGGCCACCCGCACCTGACCGCCATCCACCGGGGTGAGCCCGGCCAGCGCCCGCAGCAGGGTGGATTTGCCGCAGCCGGAGGGGCCGAGCAGGGTCACCAGCTCCCCCTTGCGGATGCCGAATTCAATTCCCTCGAACACCTTGGTGTCGCCGTAGGATTTGTGCAGTTGATTCACTTCTAGATGGAACATGTTGATTCACCGATGAAATCTGTTGGCCGCCCAGGTGAGCAGCAGGGTCAGCAGGAAGTAGCTCATCACCAGTGCGCTGGTGAAGTGGCCCGAGGTGGCGCGCATGTTGTAGAGGTAGACCTGCAGGGTCTCGTAACGGGTGCCCACCAGCATGTTGGCAAACACGAACTCCCCGAGCAGGAAGGAGAGGGAGAGAAACAGCGCCGCCAGCAGTCCCTTGCGCAAGCAGGGGATCACCACCAGCAGGAAGGCGCGGGCACTGCTCGCCCCCAGCAGGTGAGCGGCATCCATCAGATCTTTCAGCGGCACCCCTTGCAGGCTGTTGGCCAGCGCCCGGTACATGAAGGGGAGCACCACGGTGAACCAGGTGCCGATCAGGATCCAGGGGGTGCCGATGATGGGCAGGACGCCGTCGGCGTAGATCTGCAGCAAGCCCACCGAAGAGACCACCGGCGGCACCGCGAAGGGGAGCAGGATCAAGAGGTTCATCCAGGGATCCAGCCTGGGGAAGTAGTAGGCCACCACCAGCACGGTGGGCACCAGCACCAGGGTCCCCAGCAGCAGGGTGGCGAAGCAGACCAGCAGGCTGCGGCCAAAGGCAGCCAGAAAGCGCGGGTCGCCCCAGAGCTTGAGATACCAGTCGAGGGTGAAGCCATCCGGCAGCAGGGTCGCCCCCCAGCGGGTGGAGATGGAGTAGAGAAAGGTGGCCAGCAGCGGCAGCAGCAGGGTGGCGACCAGCGCCCCCAGCACCCAGCGCGGCCAGCGCGGCGTCAAATCATGCATGGGATTGCCCCTTGTTCACATAGCTCTTTTTCAGCAGCCACTGGTTGGCGGCTGTCACCACTCCCAGCAGCACCATCAGGATCACCGCCAGTGCCGCCGCGAGATTCGGCTCGAGGAAGATGTCGCCGGAGACCAGACTGGCCACCCGGATGGTCACCAGGTTGAAGTTGCCGGTGGTGAGGGCGTAGGCAGAGGCATAGGCCCCCACCGCGTTGGCAAACAGGATGATCAGGGTGCCGAGCAGGGCGGGGGTGAGCACCGGCAGCGCCACGTGCCACACATACTGGCGCTTGCTCGCACCCAGCAGGGCGGCGGCCTGGGGCCACTCCTCCTGCAGGGCGTCGAATGCCGGGTAGAGCAGCAGCAGGGCGAGGGGGATCTGGAAGTAGGTGTAAATCAGGATAAGGCCGCTGCCCGAGTAGAGGTTGAAGCCATCGATGAGGCCCCAGGATTTGAGCAGCAGGGTCACTGCACCATTGATGCCGAGCACGATGATGAAGGCGAACGCCAGCGGCACGCCGCTGAAGTTGCCCGTCATGGTGACGAAGGCCAGCAGCACCCGCTTGACCCGCTCGCCGCTGTGGCGCAGCGCCGCCGCCCCGAGGGTGCCGATGGCGAGCCCCGCCAGGCTGGCGATGCCGGCAATGCGCAACGAGTTGCCGAAGGATTGCAGGTAGAAGGGGGAGCTCAAAATCTCCCGGTAGTGGTCGAGACCCCACCCATCAGGGGTCTGGACGCTGCCCACCAGCACCCACACCATGGGGGCGAGCTGGAACAGGATCATCAAGAGGACAAAGGGCAGCAGCACCAGAACGGGCAGCCAGTGGCGGCGCACCCGGCGTGGCTTCACCTGTTGATCCGCGAGGATCTCGGTGGTGGCAGGCATCATCAGTGCACCTCGCGCATAAAGGCCGCCTTGAGCAGCGGGGGGGCTGCCGGCTTGTCGTGGGGAACCCCCAGCAGATCCGCCATCAGGGCGCAGAGCTGGGTCTGGGCGATCACTACCCCATCCGGCCAGCGCTCGACGAAGGCATCGCCAAAGAGCCAGAGCGGCACGGTGCGCTCCTCGGCCAGGGTGCCGCCATGGCTGAGATCGTTGTTCATGCCGTGATCCGAGGTGATCATCACCTGATACCCCTCTGCCAGCCACTGGGGCAGCAGCTCGGCCAGCAGGCTGTCCATGCGGCGAGCCTGATTGCGGTACTGGCGGGAATCGAGGCCAAACTGGTGGCCAGCGTCATCCACCCCCATGGGGTGGATCAGCAGAAAATCGGGGTCGTACTGGCTGCGCAGCCACTCGCCGTCCATCAGCAGATGGCTGTCGGGGTAGCCGTCATCCCAGTAGAAGCACCCGTGCTGGATGGGCAGTTGCTCATCGTGAGTAAAGCGATCGCGGGCCGCCAGCCAGGGGCTCTGGTTGTAGAGCTCGCTCACCCAGTGGTAGGCCGCCGCTGCGGTGCGTTTGCCCGCGGCCCGGGCCAGATGGAAGATGGCGTCGTGTTGGCTCAGGCGCGTCACCCCGTTGTGGGTGATGCCGCTCGCCACCGGCGGCAAGCCGGTCAGGATGCACTCGTAGAGAGGGCGGGAGAGGGAGGGCAGGGCGGCACTCAGGGTCGTATGCAGGCCGCGTTCTGCCTCCACCATGCCACAGAGGTAGCCCATGCAATGGGCTACCTCTGCTGCCAGGCCATCCACAAGTACCACTATCACCTTGTGTTGCACTGGCCACTCCTTACTGCATGTTGATCATGACGGTTTCCTGCCACTGGCGCGGCAGGGCCTTGGAGCTCTGCTCCCAGGCGGCATGATCCTGCACAGGCTTGGCATTGGCGTACTGCTCGGCCGGCAGCAGCTTGGCCTTGACGTCATCCGGCAGGGTCACGTTGCTGCGGATGGGGCGGGCGTAGCCACGGGCGAGGTTGATTTGACCAGCATCGGAGAGGATGTATTCCCGCGCCAGCTTGGCGGCGTTGGGGTTCTTGGCCCACTTGTTGATGATGGTGGTGTAGCCGGCGATGACGGAGCCGTCGCTCGGGATCACCACATCAAACTTCTTGGGGTCGATCTGGTCGCGGTAGTTGAGGGCGTTGAAGTCCCACAGCACCCCCACTTCCACTTCGCCCTTCTCGATGTTGGCGATGGTTGGGTCATTCAGCGACAGACGGCCCTGCTTGGCCAGCTTTCCGAACAACTCCAGGGCGGGTTTCAGATTCTTCTCGCTGCCGCCGGTGGCATAGGCCGCCGCCAGCACGCCATTGTTGGCCTGGGAGGCGACGCCCACGTCACCCAGGGTCACCTTGTAGTCGCCACCCAGCAGGGATTGCCAGCTGGTGGGGGCGGCCTTGACCAGATCCTTGTTGATCAGGAAGGCGATGGTGCCGGTATAGGCCAGCATCCAGTGGCCGTCCGCATCCTTGGCCCAGTTGGGAATGTCGGCCCAGGTGGAGGGTTTGTAGGGCTGGGTGACACCCTGCTTGACCGCCACCGGGCCGAAGGCGCCGCCCACGTCGCCGATGTCGGCGGTGGCGTTGGCCTTCTCGGCGGCAAACTTGGCGATCTCCTGGGCGGAGCTCATGTCGGTATCCTGATGCTTGATGCCGTAGATGCTGCCGAGCTGCTGCCAGGTATCCTTCCAGTTGGCCCAGCTGTCCGGCATGCCGACGCTCTGGAGCTGGCCTTCACCGCGGGCGGCTTTTTCGAGATCCGCGATGTTCTCGGCGGCAAACAGCGGTTGACTGATGGCCACCAGGGCCAGTGCACTTGCGATCACGCTTTTCATCATCCCATCCCTCTGGACTAGGTCAGTTAAGGTTCGAGAGGGATGCTAGAGGGGAAATATGACGGTGGCGGGGCGCTTTGATGGCAGTTTCGTGACAATCGCCCTGTCATGGCGCTGTCATCAGGGGCGGTTACAACTTGGGGTCGACAACCTCTGGTCTACTCCAGTGGTGTGCAAACCCGAATGACCGACAGGGATGTGACAGTGACAGAGCGATTGAGTGAACAGGGGATGGCCGATGGCCGCACACCCTCCAAGTGTGAACAGATTTGCCGGACCCTGCGCCGCTATATCGGCAGCGGACACCTGGCGGCGGGGCAGCAGCTGCCCGCCGAACGGGCGCTGAGCGAGCGATTCGCCACCACCCGCATCACCATCAAGGAGGCGCTCTCCAGCCTCGAGGCGGACGGCCTCATCTACCGGGCCGAGCGGCGCGGCTGGTTCGTGGCGCCGCCTCGCCTCACCTACGATCCCGCCATCCACACCCACTTTCACCAGTGGATTGGCGAGCAGCAGCGCACCGCCGAGACCCGGGTGCTGGCTCATGGCAACCAGCTTGCCAGCAGCGAGTTGTGCCGCTGGATGGGTCTGGAACCCTTTACGCCGCTCTACGAAATCCGCCGCCAGCGGCTGATCGACGGTCGCCCTGTGCTCCACGTCAGCCATCACCTGCTGGCGAGCCGCTTCCCCGGCATCGCCAGCGCTCCCCTGGCCAGCTCCCTCACCGAGCTTTACCGGCAGCGCTATGGCATAGGCCAGGGCTGGGCGAGCCTTGAGATCACCCCGTCGGCGGCACGGGGAGAGATAGCCCGCGCCCTCAACCTGGCCCAGGGGAGCGCCGTGCTGCGGTTGGTGCGGGTCAATCATGACGAGGAGGGGAAGCTGGTGGATTGCGACATCGAGCACTGGAGACCGGACGCCATCCGCATCTGCCTGGATACCCGGGCACTGCAACCGCTCGCCACCGGCGCACGGCAGGTGCAACTGGCAGAGTAGCGGCGTTCTGGCGCGCTGACATGGCGAATCCCGCAGGATCCACCGGGATCAGTTGTCGATGTTGGGGATCAGATCGTCGAAGCTCTGGTAGCCGCAGTCCGCCAGTTGCAGTGACATGGTGTAGGTCTTGCTGCCCTCCCGCTGGCCGATGGCGGGGCGGTTGAGCTTGAGCTCCTGATGCCAGTACTCCTTCATGCGATCGATCAGCGCCATGGCCTCGCTCTCCCCCAGATGGAGCTGGCACAGCGCCATGTAGTTGTTGGGCCTGTGCATGTTCTCCACCAGATAGTCCCCCAGCACCGACATGGCCTGGCGCGCCTGCTGGCGGGCGAAACGGCTGTGCTGCTCGAAGCTGATGCGCTCGCTGATGAGGAAGTGGTAGCTGTTGTCGATGCCAAGCTGCAGGATGCCGAGCTTCTCCAGCTTGCGCAGATAGAGGTAGCAGGAGGCATCGGTCAGGCCGTACTCCCGCTTGAGATCGATAAGGGTCTTGTCGCGCCAGAAGATGTTGGCGAGGAAAGCATAAAGCCCCGGCTCCTTGTGAAACGCCTCGTCCTGCTCCTGGGTAAAGACGGCCCGGCGGCTCTGGGCATCCTGGGTCCGGTCCAGCAGCTCTTCGAAGGAGAGTCCCACCAGATGGCAGATCTCCAGCAGGGTGTCGAACGGCAGGGAGGGCTTGTTCATCATGCGCTTCACGGTGGCGATGGAAACCCCCATGGCTTCTGCCAGGGTCTGATAGCGGATCCCCTTGTCAGTCAGGGTTTTCTTCAGAGTGTCGAGGATATGATTGGCCAGTGTCTGGCTGTAGGTCATGCAACTATTCCTTTATCTGCATTTTTAGTCGTGTCAGAAATTGAGTGGTTTGTCTGTATCGGGCTCAAATTTTGACACCTAGAAAAACCAGAGGAGGGTAACCCGGTGATAATGGCGGAAATGGCCTGACCAGTTGTGGTGCAAGGTGGCAGAAAATGACACTCGGTGGTGCATATCCTTCAACCTTTCAACATTTTGCTGGTGATGCATATTACATCGCACATAATTCAACACGAATCGGATTCAATACCTTCCTGGTTGAGAAAACGATTGTTTGCTTCCAATTTAAGGGTTTTTTTAACCGCAAGGTTTTATTCTTTCCTGGCATTGAGCGGAACTCGCAAGAGGTCCGCTTTTTTTCTTTTCTCCGAATCTGAGCCCGTCGTCAAGAATGGGGCGCAGTTTTGGTACTTCCTGCGCCACCGACCCCGGAAGGCAGTCCTTTATTCCCCCTGACCGGCAAACAGCTTGGGGATCTCCCGCACCAGCCAGCTCTTGGCCTTGCCCATGGTGTCTCGCCGCCAGGCCAGCACGACCTGGATCTGGTGGCGATACTCGGGACTGATCACCTTGAGTCTGCCCGCCTTGATGTCCTCTTCAATCCAGCGTTGCGGCATGGTGCCGATGCCGAGCCCCGCCAGCAGGGCGTCCCGCTTCTCCCCCATGGTGCTGACGGTAAGGCGCGGCTGCTTGTCGAGCAGGCGGTAGGTGAGCACCGGCTTGCGCAGTGCCGTGTCGGCTACCGCGATGGCGCGATAGCGGCGCAGGGTCTCGTCCGCCAGGGGCTCGGGTTCCTGATGCAGGGGGTGATCGGGGTGGGCGACGTAGAGCATCACCTCCTCCCTGAGCACCTGGTGCTTGATGCCGGTCATGGCGATATCGGCATTGAGAGAGGAGATGAGCAGGTCGGCGCGGCCATCTTCCAGGCACTCCCAACTGCCCGCCAGCACCTCGGCGCGAAACCTCAGCCGGGTATCGGTCTGTTCGGCCAGCCGATCCACCAGGGGGTAGAGAGCCTGTACCGGCATCAAGGCATCGACGGCGATGGTGATGTCGGTCTCCCAGCCACGGGAGAGGGCCCGGGTCTCCCCCACCAGGTGTTCGGCCGCCTCCAGCAGCACCCGGCCCCGCTCCAGCAGCATGCGGCCCGCCGGGGTGAACTTGGTCCTGTGGCCGCTGCGGTCGAACAGCATGGCGTCCAGCTCGTCTTCCAGCTTTTGTACCGTGTAGCTCAGTGCCGAGGGCACCTTGCCCAGCTCGTCGGCCGCCGCCGCGAAGCTGCCACGGCGGTCGATGGCGTCCAGCACCCGGATCGCCTCCAGGGTCAGCGCCCGCTCCTTGTTCGATTCCTTGGCCATATCCAACCTTCAATTTTTTTGAATGTGTTTACCAGATTATCTCGCTAACAACTTAGGGGAAGTCACTTTAATATTCAATCAACGCTTAGGCAGGAACGCCTGGCAGCCAAATAAAAGGTAGTTCCGGGCTGAGACATCCCCAAACACGATGTCTGATGTCAGCAAAAGAACAACATAGTATTTGAATGATCTCTTGCATGGATGCATTGATTCGGGCCCAAGGGGCCTTGGCAATGACATAGAACCCAAGAGAGTGAATGAACATGAAAAACGTAATCAAGATGCTGGCCGTTGCAGGCCTGATGACCGCAGGTGCCGCCCAGGCTTCCGTTCCCGCTGACTTCAATGCCGCCCCGGGCGTGCTGTTCGTCAACTGGAGCGCCACCGCCGCGATGGACGGCAAGGCCAACCCCATGCTGGAGGTGCGCGACGAGTCCGGTGATCTGCTGGCTTCCGTCCACGCCAACCTGATCGGCACCCAGCAGGTCGCCATCCCGAGCCGCACCCAGGGCAAGCTGACGGTGAGCCTGGGCAACGAAAGCAGCAGCTACCGCATCCCCTTCGGTCTGGGTGACGGTCGCCAGCGTTAATGAACCAACTTGGTCAGTGAGGAGCACACCATGATGAAATTGAGAGCCGCAGAAGCACGGGGCAAGGCCAACTTTGGCTGGCTGGATGCCCGTCACAGCTTCTCCTTCGGTCACTACTATGACCCGGAATGGATGGGACACTCTGCCCTGCGGGTCATCAATCAGGATCGGGTGGCGCCGGGTGGCGGCTTTGCCACCCACCCTCACGCCAACATGGAGATCCTCACCTGCGTGCTGCAAGGCACCATAGAGCACAAGGACAGCCTCGGCCACGCCGAGCAGATCCCGGCGGGGGATTTCCAGCTGATGAGCGCAGGGTCCGGCATCCGGCACAGCGAGTACAACCCCTCGCAGACCGAGCCGCTCTCCTTGCTGCAAATCTGGATCGAGCCGAATGAACACGGCACGACCCCGGGTTATCAGCAGAAGAAGATTGAAAACAAGCCCGGGATGACGCTGGTGGCGTCACCGGACGGTGAGGCGGGATCCTTCAGGATCCGCCAGCAGGCCCGCGTATGGCGGCTGCAGCTTGCCGAAGGGGAGACCCTCGAGTGGGCATTGCAAGGGCGTCATGGTTACCTGCACATGATTTCAGGGGAGCTGACCGGCAACGGTCTGGCTGCCCGACCCGGCGACGGGCTGCTCAGCCGCGACGAGTCGAGCTGGGTGCTCACCGCCTCCAGGGGGAGTGAAGCCCTGCTGTTTGACCTGCCTTGATAGAAAAATCTTGGCGAAATGAATGAGTTAACAATTAGCTTTTACACTGTAAATACCATGATGGTAAGCAAAGGAATATGACGATGGACAAGATGAAAGATGTGGCACTGCTGGTGGGTCGTGTACTGCTGGCGCTGATGTTCGTGATGGCTGGCTGGGGCAAGATAGGCGGTTACGCCGGTACCCAGGGTTACATGGAAGCCATGGGCGTGCCCGGGTTCATGCTGCCCCTAGTGATCCTGCTGGAGCTGGGTGGCGGTCTTGCCATCATGCTGGGCCTGTTTACCCGCAGCCTCTCCGTGCTGCTGGCCGGTTTCACCCTGATGGCCGCCTTCATCTTCCACTATCAGCCTGCCGAGCAGATGCAGATGCTGATGTTCATGAAGAACGTCTCCGTGGCCGGTGGTTTCCTGGCCCTGGCGGCGGCCGGTGCAGGGGCTTTCAGCCTGGATGCCCGCCTCGGCAAGCACTGGTAATACCCTGACGTTTCAAGTTTTCCAACGCCTTTTGGCCGGTGCCCTGCACCGGCTTTTTTGTGCCCGCTTCCCAGGGATGCCATCGGTGTGACGGCGCGCAGTCCGGACGCCACAAGTGCCTTTTGCATCTTATCCCCCGATCCCCGACAATCCCGATTCGCGTGCCGTGACGGGAATGCCAGAGAGTGTCCCCCCGCGCACCCCCTCTTCATGAAATTGGCGGGAGTCGTCCATGTTTACCCTCTACCACTCCAATCAGCTGGATCTGCTCAAAGAGCTGCTGGTGAGCCGCATCCGGCAGGCTCCGCTCTCCCACCCCTTCGATCGGGAGCAGATCCTGGTGCAGAGTCCCGGCATGGCCCAGTGGCTCAAGCTGGAGCTGGCCAAGGCGTTCGGCATCGCCGCCAACATCGACTTTCCCCTGCCCGCGAGTTTCATCTGGGAGATGTTCACCCGGGTGCTGGCGGACGTGCCCCGCCAGAGCCCCTACAACAAGGGGGCCATGAGCTGGCACCTGATGACCATTCTGCCCACTCTGCTCGGCAGACCCGCCTTTGCGCCCCTCGCGGCCTATCTGGGGGGCAGTGACGGGGCGGTGCCGGAGCAGGTGCGGCTCTGGCAGCTCTGCCAGAAGGTGGCGGATCTGTTCGACCAGTATCTGGTCTACCGGCCGGACTGGATCGCCCGCTGGGAAGAGGGGGAAGGATTGAGCCAGGAGCTGGCCGGGGTGAGCGGTCAGGATTGGCAGCCCGAGCTCTGGCGCGAGCTGGTGGCCCGCACCCTGGCCCTCAGCCCCAGCGGCTACCACCGCGCCAACCTCTACGAGGCCTTCATCCACGAGCTGGAGCGCACCCGGGATCTGCCGGGCAGGCTGCCGCAACGGGTCTTCGTGTTCGGCATCTCGGCCCTGCCGCCCCGCTACGTGGAGGCCCTGCTGGCCCTCGGCAGCCGCCCCGAGGTGGAGGTGCACCTGTTTGTGACCAACCCCTGCCGCTACTACTGGGGGGATTTGCTCGATCGCAAGACCCTGGCGCGCCTCGAAAACAAGCTCAAGCCCGGCACGGATCTCGAGACCCTGCAGGGCCCCGCCAATCCGTTGCTCGCCTCTATGGGCAAGCTGGGGCGCGACTACCTGCACCAGCTGATGGAGTTGGAGGTGCCGCAGATCGAGGCCTTCGTCGACATCGAGGATCGCGACGATGAGGGCAAGGTCACCTTGCTGCGGGCCATCCAGAAAGACGTGCTGGAGCTGGCGGAACGGGGGGCCGGCGAGTTCAGTCTCGACGCCAGCCACCACAAGAGCCCTGTCAGCCTGGATGACGGCACTTTGCAGATCCACGCCTGCCACGGCCCCATGCGGGAGCTCGAGGTGCTGCACGACCGGCTGCTGGCCCTGTTCGAGCAGGATCCCACCCTTACCCCCAAAGACGTGGTGGTGATGATGCCGGACGTCAACAGCTACGGCCCCTACATCCAGGCCGTCTTTGGCAAGGAGGGCGGCAAGGGGCGGGGCGGGGCCCGCGGCCAGATCCCCTTTGCGATCTCCGATCGGGCGGCGAGCCAGGAGAGCCCGCTGCTGCAAAGTTTCCTCGCCCTGCTCAGGCTGCCAAACGCCCGCTTCGGGGCGGGGGAGCTGCTCGCCATCCTGGAGGTGCCCGCCGTGCTGCGCCGCTTCGAGCTGGACGACGACGAGTTCAACGTGCTGCGGCGCTGGGTGCAGGAGACCGGCATCCGCTGGGGGCTGGATGACGACTATCCCGAGCGCTTCGCGCTGCCGCGTCTGTCCGGCAACAGTTGGCTGTTCGGCCTGCGGCGCATGCTGCTGGGCTTTGCCATGGGGGACGGGGAGCCGGTGGCGGGGATCCTGCCCTATGCGGACATCGAGGGTCAGCAGGGGCTGATCCTCGGCAAGCTCGCCTGGTTCGTCGACTCCCTGGCGGAGTTTCTGCCCAGGCTGCAACAGGCGCAGCCGCTGGCCGAATGGCACGCCTGCCTGCTGGCGCTGCTGGAGCGCTTCTATCTCGCCGACGAGGATGAAGAGCGCCAGCTCCAGCTCATTCGCAGCCAGCTCACCGACTGGCAGGCCCAGCTCGGCGAGGCCCGCTTCGAGCAGGCCATCAGTGCCGACCTGTTGCAGGACTACCTCGGCAGCGTGCTGGGGGAGTCCCGCTCCAGCCAGCGCTTCCTCGCCGGTCAGGTCAACTTCTGCACCCTGATGCCGATGCGCTCCATTCCCTTCCGCCAGGTCTGCCTGCTCGGCATGAACGACGGCGTTTACCCGCGCACCCTGCCTCCCATGGGCTTCGATCTGATGGCGGTGGCCTCGCGGCGCGGGGACCGATCCCGCCGGGATGACGACCGCTACCTCTTCCTCGAAGCGCTCCTCAGTGCCCAGCAGGGGCTCTACATCAGCTATCAGGGGTTCAGCGTCCAGGACAACAGCGAGAAGGTGCCCTCCGTGCTGCTGGCGGAGCTCATCGACTACGTACGCCAGGGCTTCGTGCTGGCGGGGGATGAAGATCTCGACGACGACACCGCGGGCCAGCGGCTGCTCGAACACCTGATCGTGGCGCACCCCCTCACCCCCTACAGCCCGGCCTACTTTTACCCCGAGCCCGGCTCCGGTCTCTTCACCTATGCCGCCGACTGGCTGCCGGCCCTGAGCCCCGAGCGGGGGGCCGCCAACTTCCAGAGCGGCGATCTGCCCCTGCCCGCGGAGTGGGGCAGGGAGCAGGGGCTGGAGCTGGCGGAGCTGCTGCGCTTCTATCGCCAGCCCGCCAGGTACTTCCTCAACCGCCGCCTCAAGGTGTGGTTCGAGCTGGAGGAGGCGACCATCGAAGACAGCGAGCCCTTCGAGCTGGACGGCCTGCAGCACTATCAGCTCAAGGCGCTGCTGCTGGATGCCCATCTGACCGAAGGGGAGAGCGAGGCCCGTCGCCACCGGCTGCAACTCTCCGGCCTGCTGCCGCAAGGGTGGTTCGGCAGCCTGCTGCTGGAGGAGATCGACGGCGAGATGGGCAAGCTGGCGGCGCGGCTGCGCCCCTGGACGGGGGACAAACAGGCGGTGGAGATCGACATCGCCCTGGCCCAGGGGCAGCTTCAGGGCTGGATAGACACCCAGAAGGGACGAGCGCTGGTGGTCAAACCCGGCAGCTTCAACGGCAAGGATCTGCTGCTGGCCTGGATCCAGCACCTTTGCCTCTCAGTGAGCAGCGCCCCCGGCGACACCCTGCTGTTCGATGCCAAACAGAGTCTGCGGCTGCCAAGGCTTGCGGCGGACGAGGCGCGGCCCAGGTTGGCGGCCCTGGTGGCCCTCTGGACCCAGGGGATGAAGCGGCCGCTGCCCTTCTTCCCGAGCACCGCCTGGGAGTGGCTCAAGGCGATCGAGAAGGATCCGGCAAAGCCGGAGGAGGCCGACAAGGCGGCACTTGCCCGCTTCAACGGCGGCTACATGGTGACGGGAGAGGGGCAGGACGTCTATGTCGCCCGCTGCTTCCCGGAACTCGATGACGAGGTGCTGGCCCAGTTGCAGGGGCTGGCCCGTGAACACCTGACCCCGCTCCATCAGGCGCTGGAGGAGTTGCAATAATGGCTAACCCGCTCAATCCCCTGCGTTTCCCCCTCTATGGCGAGCGGCTGATCGAGGCCTCCGCCGGGACCGGCAAGACCTATACCATCGCGGGCCTCTATCTGCGCCTCTTGCTGGGCCACGGCCCGGTTATCGAACAAACAGGCGAAGAGGGGGGAGGCGCCGGTCAGCCCTGTGCCCACGAGCGGCCCCTGTCGGTGACCGAGATCCTGGTGGTGACCTTTACCGAGGCGGCCACCGCCGAACTGAGGGGGCGGATCCGCGCCCGCATCCACGAGGCGCGCCTCGCCTTTATGCGCGGTAAGGTCGTCGATGAAGACAAAGACCCATTGTTAGCTGGGCTGCTCAAGGAGGTGGAGGATCACGACCTGGCGGCCCGTCGCCTGCTGGCCGCCGAGCGGCAGATGGACGAGGCGGCGGTCTTCACCATCCACGGCTTCTGCCAGCGGATGCTCAGGCAGAACGCCTTCGAGTCGGGCGCCCTCTTTGAAACCGAATTTTTGACCGACGACAGCCGGCTCCGGCTGCAGGCGGTGAGTGACTACTGGCGCGCCGAGTTCTATCCGGTGGATCAGCCCCTGGCCCGGGCGGTGCGAAGGCTCTGGCCGAGCCCCGCCGCCCTGCTGCGGGAGATGGGGAGCTGGCTCGACAATGACGAGCTGGAGATCCGCCCGGTGGCGGGGGACGAGACCCTGGCGGCGCGGCACAGCGTCGCCATGGCCCGCATCGGGGCGGTGAAAGCCGGGTGGCTGGCGCAGACGGACGAGATCCGCCGCCAGACCGAGGGGCAGATCAGCCGCTACACCGGCAAGAACTACGAGGGCTGGCTTGCCAAGATTGGCGACTGGGCGCAGGACGAGACCAGCGGCTACGTCCTCCCCAAAGAGCTGGAGCGCTTCGGCCAGCAGGTGCTGGAGGAGAACCTCAAGAAGGGGGGAGCGGTGCCCACCCTGCCGCTCTTTGGCGAGATAGACGCCCTGCTGGCGAGCCGACCCGGCATCCGGGATCTCGTCTTGCTGCGGGCGGCCAGGGTGGTGCGCAGCCGGATGCAGGAGAGCAAGCGCCAGGCCCATCAGCTCTCCTTCGACGATCTGCTGCGGGATCTCGACGGGGCGCTCGGCTCGGGCCTGGGGGAGCGGCTGTGCGAGCGCATCCGCGCCACCTACCGGGTCGCCATGATCGATGAATTCCAGGATACCGACCCCCAGCAGTACCGCATCTTCCATCGCCTTTACGGCGGTCACCAGGACACGGCGCTCCTTATGATCGGCGACCCCAAGCAGGCCATCTACGGCTTTCGTGGCGCCGACATCTTCACCTACATCCAGGCGCGGCGAAATGTGAGCGCCCACTACACCCTGGGGCGCAACTGGCGCTCAAGCCGCGCCCTGGTGGCGGCGGTCAACGGCCTGTTCGAGCGGGCGAAGGATCCCTTCATCTACGAGGCGGACATCCCCTTCCTGCCGGTGGAGGCGCAGGGCAAGAGTCGGGCACTGCTGATCGAGGGGCAGAGCGCCCCCGTACTGCACTGCTGGCAGCTCACCGGTCAGCCCACCTTCAACAAGGGGGAGTACCAGAGCAGGATGGCCCGCGCTACGGCGGCGGAGATCCATCGCCTGCTCACGCTGGCCCGGGAGGGCAAGGCGATGCTCGGCAGCGAGCCGGTCAGGGCCGGGGATATCGCCGTGCTGGTGCGCACCGGCGCCGAGGGCAAGCTGGTGCAGCAGGAGCTGGCGCGCCTTGCCATCGCCTCCGTCTATCTGTCGAACCGCGAGAGCGTGCTGGCCCAGGTGGAGGCGCGGGAGATCCTGCTGATCCTGCACGCCTGCCAGAACCCGAGCGATGAGCGAAGCCTGCGGGCGGCGCTCGCCACCGGCCTGTTCGATCTCGATGCCAGGGCCCTGGACGCGCTGGCCTCTGACGAGCGGGCCTGGGAGAGCGCGGTGCAGGAGTTCATGGGATACCGCGCGGTCTGGCATCGCCACGGGGTGCTGGCCATGCTGCGGGCCCTGCTGCACGGGCGCAACCTCGCCGCCTCCTTGCTGGCGAGCCCCTACGGAGAGCGGCGGCTGACCAACTTCCTCCATCTCGGCGAGCTGCTGCAACAGGCGAGCGGCGAGCTGGACGGGGAGTACGCCCTGCTGCGCTGGCTCGGGGAGGCGGTGAGCCAGCCCAACGGCCAGGACGGGGAGCAGATACTTCGCCTGGAGTCCGAGCGGAAATTGGTGCAGATCGTCACCATCCACAAATCCAAGGGGCTGGAGTACCCGCTGGTCTTCCTGCCGTTCATTTGCAGCCACCGCGCCGCCGACACCCCCCTGTTCCACGAAACGGGGGAGGCGGGCAATCGCACCGTGCTCGATCTCACCGGCGCCGAGGAGTCCCTGGCCGAGGCCGACAAGGAGCGCCTCGCCGAAGACTTGCGCCTGCTCTACGTGGCCCTGACCCGGGGGGTCTATGCCACCTGGCTGGGGCTGGCGCCGGTGCGCTCCGGGGCGGGCAAGTCTGAGAAGACCGACCTGCACCGCACCGCCATCGGCTACCTGCTGCAAAAGGGGGAGGAGGGGGACGCCGGGACACTGGCGACCGCCCTCACCGACCTGGCCCAGGCCCTGCCGGGGGTGGCCGTCGGTGAGCCCTCGCTCACCCGCCCGGCCCCGCTGCCCGCCGAAGCGGAGAAGCCGGGGGAGCCCACCGTGCGCGCGTTCCAGGGGCAGCTTGAGCGGGACTGGTGGATCAGCTCCTACTCCGGGCTCGCGGCCCAGGGCAACGGCCACGGCAAGGGGGTGCTGGCCAACCCCGGCTTCGACGACGAGGTGGCCACCGAGGCTGCCGTCACCGTGCAGGAAGAGGAGGCGCCCGCCCCTTCCATCTTCACCTTCCCCAAGGGGGCGCGTCCCGGCACCCTGCTCCACAGCCTGTTCGAGACCATCGACTTCGAGCACGCGAAGGGCGAGTCGCTGGCACAGCACATCGCCGCCCTGCTGACCCAGGAGGGGTTCGACGAAGGCTGGGCCCCCGTGCTGCAACAGCAGGTGGAGGCGGTGCTGGATACCCCCCTTGAGACCGGCCTTGGGGATCCGGTGCGGCTGCGGGATCTGGCCCCCGAGCGCAAACAGGTGGAGCTGGAGTTCTTCCTGCCCATGGGGCGGGTGACGGCACCGGCGCTGACCGCACTCTGCCAGCAGCACGACCCCCTGTCGCGGGACGGCAAGCCGCTCGGTTTTGCCACCGTGCAGGGGATGCTCAAGGGCTTCATCGACCTGGTGTTCGAGTGGCAGGGGCGCTGGTATCTGCTCGACTACAAATCGAACCACCTTGGCATGAGCCCCGCCGATTACGGCCGCCCGGCCCTGGAGCGGGCCATGGTCGAGCATCGCTACGATCTGCAATACCAGCTCTATTCGCTGGCCCTGCACCGGCTGCTCGCCTTGCGGCTGCCGGGCTACGATTTCGACCGGCATTTTGGCGGGGTCTTCTATCTCTTCCTGCGCGGCATGCCCCAGGGGGGCATTTTCCATGCCAGGCCCAGCCGGGAACTGGTGCTGGGGCTGGACGAGTTGTTTAGTAAAGGTGTGACATCTGACGATCATCGTTTAGAGAAATCGAACAAGGCAGAGGCATGAGGGGCGAGATGAAGGGCGAAACCATGATAGAGCGGCTGAAAGCCTTGGCGCTGGCGGGGCGCATCCGCCAGCTTGACCTGCAATTTGCCAGGCTGGTGGCCGACCTTGGCGGCAGCCCCGAGCTGGTGCTGGGGGCCGCGCTCGCCTGCCATGAGCTGGGGCGCGGCCATGTCTGCCTGCCGCTGGCGATGCTCGCTCAGGGCGGTGACGGGCAGGGATCCTCGCGTCCCTTCGGGCTGGATCCGGATCAGAGCCGGGATCTGCTGGCGGATCTCGCGGATCCTGCGAGCTGGCCCGCCCTCTTTGCGGCCAGCCCCCTGGTGGGGAGCGAACAGGAGGAGGGGGAGACCCCCCGCTGGCCCCTGCGACTCTGGGGGGATCGCCTCTACCTCACCCGCTACCACGACTTTGAGCTGGGGGTGGCCCGCCACCTTGGCGCCTTGAGTGAACGGGCCGAATGGCCGGAGATTGCCCCGGCCCTGTCACGCCTCTTTGCCCGCGACTACGGCCTGGTGTTCGGGGCCCTGCTCAAGGCCCGCCTCGCACCGGACTTCTCCGTCCGCCACTTTGTGGAGAAGTACCTGGATCTGGTCTTCCCCCACGAGGTGGAGTGGCCCGCCGTGGAGACCCTGCTAAAGAGCGCCCAGGCGGCCAGCGAGCTGGAGCGGCTGGATACCCTGGTGCCCGAGGCGCTCTGCTGCAACGGCCAGAAGCTGGCGGCGGCCACGGCGGCGGCGCGCCCCTTCGCGGTCATCTCCGGCGGCCCCGGCACCGGCAAGACCACCACGGTGGCCAAGCTCCTCGCCATCCTGGTGGAGACCGGCCTGCAAGGGGGCAAGGCACCGGCGATCCGGCTGGTGGCCCCCACCGGCAAGGCGGCGGCGCGTCTGACCGAGAGTATCGGCGCTGCCCTGCAGGCCCTGGATCTGCCCCCCGAGTGGGTACAGGCCATCCCCACCGAGGCGGGCACCCTGCACCGGCTGCTCGGGGTGATCCCCGGGCGCAGCCAGTTCCGCCACCACAGAGGCAACCCGCTGCACCTCGACCTGCTGGTGGTGGACGAGGCCTCCATGGTGGACCTGCCCATGATGGCGCGCCTGCTGGACGCGCTGCCCCGCCACGCCCGCCTCATCCTGCTCGGCGACAAGGATCAGCTCGCCTCGGTGGAGGCGGGGGCCGTGCTCGGGGATATCTGCAGCTTTATCGAGCAGGGCATCAGCCCGGCGCAGGCGGATTGGCTCTCCCGCCAGACCGGCTATCGCCTGCAAGGCACGCCAGCGGGGGCCAGCGTGCGCGACAGCCTCTGTTTGCTCTCCAAGAGCTGGCGCTTTGACCAGCATTCGGGCATCGGCCAGTTGGCGCGCGCCTGCAACAGCGGCGACGGGGCGGCGGTGGAGGCGGTCTGGGGCGCAGGATTTGGCGACATCCGCCTGCACCCCTGGGCGGGGGAGGCTTACAACGCCCTGATTGCCGAGGGGGTGGCCGGTTATGGCAGCTACCTCAAGGCGGCCCGGGCCGGAGAGGATCCGGCGGCGGTGTTCAAGGCGTTCAACGGCTTCCAGATCCTCTGCGCCCTGCGGGACGGCCCCTTCGGGGTGACGGGGCTCAACGAGCGGCTCGAATTGGCCCTCGCCAAGGCAGGGCTGATCCAGCGTGACGGCGACTGGTATGCGGGCCGCCCGGTGATGGTGGTGCGCAACGACCACGGGGTCGGCCTCTATAACGGCGACATGGGGCTCTGCCTGCCCGATGACACCGGCCGCCTCAAGGTGTGGTTCGAGCAGCCGGACGGCACCCTGCGGGCCCTGCTACCCAGCCGGTTGCCCCCCCATGAGACGGTCTACGCCATGACCATCCACAAATCCCAGGGCTCGGAGTTTGCCCACACCGTGCTGGTGCTGCCCGACAGCCCCAGCCCGCTCTTGACCCGCGAACTGGTCTACACCGGCATCACCCGCGCCAAGGCCCGCCTCGATCTCTACGGCGATCGCGCCCTGCTGGCCCAAGCCGTGCGGAAAAAGACCGAGCGTTATTCCGGATTGGCGGAGAGGTTGGGAGAGAATCACATTAAATATTATTCTAAGGGAATAAACAAAGATGCTTAAAAAGAATGGGAAGGTGAAATTACAAAGATTTAATTTTAGACTGTGTAAATTAATTATTGGGAATTTAAAAGGAATCAAAAACTTCACTTTGACGTTTGATCCTGAAAAACGGGTTACTGCAATTGTTGGAGTGAATGGTTCAGGGAAGTCTACAATTATTCATGCTCTTGCTTGTGCATTTAAACCTAAAGGTAACGAAACATCTAAAGATTTTAATAGGCTATCTCATTTTTTCACCCCAAATAAAGATGCAACATGGGATGGTAGCAAGTTTCTTGTAGATTTCTCATATTCTGAGTTCAATCCTATGCACCGTGAACTTGGAGCAATAGAAGTACATCGTTCAGAACTTTTTATAAAAAAGCCTGGTGCCAAGCAAGGTCGTTGGTTACCAATATATGGTCGCCGATATGAAAGAGAATCAGCCTATATTGGCTTGCAAGATTTATCAACTCTTAGTGAGGATAAGAATGCCAGTCGATATAGAGAATATGAGACTGAAGCATTAGCTCATGAATCGGCAGATAAAATAAAGCAGGATATGGTATATATTCTTGGCAGGAACTACCAAAGTCTAAATAGTTGTTTTATTAAAAAGGTTGGTAAAATTCATACAATGTTTGGCCTCACATATAACGATATTAGTTATAGCGAGCACTCTATGGGAGCCGGTGAAAAACGAGTGCTGACCATACTATCTGCATTACATAGTCAGAAACTTTCTAAAGGTGGTCTGCTTCTTATTGATGAGATTGATGTTCTCTTGCATGGTGCTGCATTTAAGAGATTAATTGAGAGAGTGGTTTTAAGGGCAGAAGAAAATTCTATTGAGGTGGTTTTTTCTACCCATAGGGAAACTATATCTGACTTTAATGAGGTGGTTAACATTTTCGGTGTCCTCAATACAGGAGAAAATGTTTTAGCAATGCCTCATACAAATCCACAAGTTATGAGCCAGCTAACTGGTGAAATTGTGCAGCCATTTCAAATTTATGTTGAGGATGAACTGGCTGAAGAAATAGTTTTGAATCTTATATACAAAAGAAACATTCATTCTTATGTAAAGGTTATGAAATTTGGTGCATGGTCTAATGCTTTTGCGGTCTTGTCTGGTAAACATATAATGGGGCACAATATCGATAACACTATTTGTGTTTTGGATGGTGATGTTTGCCGCACAGTAGAAGATAGGGTCTCCGAATGTCAGAGACATTTAAATGGTGATGATAGAGTGCAGGACAGAATTGATCTTGTTAGAAAGATCAAAGAGTTTAAGATTAATCACTTTCCTCCGGAAGGTCAGAAAGGAAAACCAGAATATAACCTGAAGATGATGTTTGAAAATTTGGAAACCCAAGAACAGAAAATTAGAGATCTTCAAGTGATATCTAAGAGCATACAAGGTTATGATGATTGGCACATATATTTTGATGAGATGATTAATCGGACAGGGAATAGAAATGTTAAGGCAATTGTATTAATGGAGCTTGAAAACTCAAACGAATGGGCCTTTTTTACTAAAGAAATTTGTGATTGGTTAGATGAGAAAGGGTTGGGGATTTAATTTATCACGACACATATCCTCTGTCTTGTATGTTGGGCTTCGCAGGCTTCGCAGGCTTCGCAGGCTTCGCAGGCTTCGCAGGCTTCGCAGGCTTCGCAGGCTTCGCAGGCTTCGCAGGCTTCGCAGGCTTCGCAGGCTTCGCAGGCTTAGCACCAACCTACCGATTGTGTTGGTTGTGGCGGAGCGTAGCGAAGCCCAACGTTTACCGCGAACTCTCTTTTTCCTGCCCCTCATCCCCAGCCCTTCTCTTCCTTTTTAATAAACGGGAGAAGGGAGCAATGCTGTTACCGCTGTCCGATTACGCTTCGCTAATCGAACCTACGTGGCTGCCACATCGATGTTTTGAATGGCCGCTTGTTTGCTCCTCCCCCTGCCAAGGGGGAGGCGGGGAGGGGGTCATGGCCCCATCCGTCAATCGGCACGGCATACCCCGGCCCTCCCCTTGAAAAGGGGAGGGGGCAAAGCATAGGGTTCACCGGCTGCGTGGCAGAGTGGCATCACTCGAACCGTCCTCCTGCCTTCAGGGGCGCCGAGCCGCCAAAAAAACGGGGCCCGAGGTGTCCCCCGGGCCCCGCAAGCAGATGGCGTGCTTAGATGCTGGATTTGACGCTGACGAACTCGGGGTAGGCATCGATGCCGCACTCATGGACATCCACACCCATCATCTCTTCCTCTTCGCTGACCCGCAGGCCCATGGTGGCCTTGAGCAGGCTCCAGACCACGAGGGAGACGACAAAGACCCAGCCGAAGATGGTGGCAGCACCCAGCAACTGGGCACCGAAGGTGGCGCTCGTGTTGGAGAAGGGCACCACCATCAGGCCGAACAGGCCGCAGACGCCGTGTACCGAGATGGCACCGACCGGATCATCGATCTTCAGGCGATCGAAGGCGACGATGGCGTAGACCACCAGGGCACCGGCCAGGGCGCCGATCAGGCTGGCGAACAGCGGGCTGGGGGAGGCCGGGTCGGCGGTGATGGCGACCAGACCGCCGAGGGCGCCGTTGAGGATCATGGTGAGATCCGCCTTGCCCCAGGTGAGCTTGCTGACCAGCAGGGCGCCGACCACACCGGCGGCCGCGGCGGCGTTGGTGTTGACGAACACGGTGCCGATGGCGGTGGCATCAGCGGCGCTGGAGAGCGCCAGTTGGGAGCCACCGTTGAAGCCGAACCAGCCCATCCAGAGGATCAGGGTGCCCAGGGTCGCGAGCGGCAGGTTGGAGCCGGGGATGGGGTAGATCTCCCCTTGCTTGCCATATTTGCCGCGACGGGGGCCGAGCAGCAGCACGGCGGCCAGGGCAGCGGCAGCGCCCGCCATGTGGACGATGCCGGAGCCTGCGAAGTCGGAGAAGCCCGCCTCTTTCAGGAAGCCGCCGCCCCAGCTCCAGTAGCCTTCCACGGGGTAGATGAAGCCGGTCATCACCACGCAGAACAGCAGGAAGGACCAGAGCTTCATCCGCTCTGCCACCGCACCTGAGATGATGGAGGTGGCGGTGGCGACGAACACCACCTGGAAGAAGAAGTCGGAGTGCAGGGAGTGGCCCGCGTCGTCCGCCTGGCTGCCCATCAGGCTGCCAAAGCTCGGCAGCCAGCCGCCGGCGCTGTTGTCCACGTACATGATGTTGTAGCCGACCAGCAGGAACATGATGCAGGCGATGGCATAGAGCAGGATGTTCTTGGTCAGGATCTCGGTGGTGTTCTTCGCGCGGACCAGGCCGGCTTCGAGCATGGCGAACCCGGCGGCCATCCACATGACCAGCACGCCGGAGATCAGCAGGTAGAAGGTGTCGAGTGCATAGCGCAGCTCGCTGACGGATGTGATCAACTCTTCCATGTCGTATTCCTCAGTTCCAGTCGTATCAAAGGGCGTCTGCGTCGGTCTCGCCGGTGCGGATGCGCACGGCGGCCTGCAGGTCATAAACGAAGATCTTGCCGTCACCTATCTTGCCGGTGTGGGCGGCCTTGCTGATGGCTTCGATGATCTGCTCGACGTTGTCGGCCAGGGTGGCGATCTCCAGCTTTACCTTGGGCAGGAAATCCACCTGGTATTCGGCACCCCGGTACAGCTCGGTGTGCCCCTTCTGGCGGCCAAACCCCTTGACCTCGGAAACCGTCAGCCCCTCGACGCCGAGGTTGGCGATTGCTTCGCGCACGTCGTCGAGTTTGAACGGCTTGATGATGGCGGTGATTAATTTCATGCAATATCCCCAATCCTTGTGGTTCACCCAGATAAAGGCAAATATTGCGCCAGAAAAGTATTTTTCTTTTTATTCATACACTTACTTATTAATCGCAGCCCTGGTCAGCGAGGCTTGCCCAATATGGGCAGGGCTGCGCCAAAGGTGTGCACCGCCGTGGTGCAATCTGGCCGGCAGAAGAACGGAAGGGAGCGTGACGGCGCGCAAGACTCGAAAGTGTGTGGGCTGCTACTGTTGTTCAACAAGAGGGCAACCTGGCCGATAACCAGTCATGACGGGGTGTCGAGGCCAGTCGCCCCCTTGAAGGCTCGACCGGCAGGCCCGGTTTTCCCGCCAGGTCAACAAGCGGATCCGTGGCGCCGAGTGGCAGAACAAGGAAGGTTTTCATGCTGCATGACAATGAGATGACAAGGCTACCGGCCCTCGACGAGGCCGTGATGAGCGGCATGCTGGAGGTCGTGAGCGACGGTCTCTGGGACTGGAATGCCAACACCGGCTATGTCCATCGCTATCCCGGCTGGTATCAGATGCTGGGGTATGAGCCCCACTCCCTCGACAACACCGTCTTCACCTGGGAGAACCTGATCCACCCGGACGATCTGGCGCAGGTCATGGAGAGCTTTGATGCCTGCCTGAGCGGGCGGGCGGCGGACTACCGGGCCGAATACCGCTGCCGTTGCCGTAACGGTGACTACCTCTGGGTGGCGGATTGCGGCCGCATCGTCGCACGCAACCCGGACGGCAGTGTCGCCAGGATGGTGGGGGCACACCGCAACATCCACGCCCAGCGGGAACTCTACGCCAGGCTGGAGCTGCAAAACCGCACCCTGGAGCAGCAGGTGGCGCAGCGTACCGCCGAACTGGAGCGGCTCAACCAGGCATTGCAGTTCCAGGTGGAGGAGAACCGCCGCCTGGCGGAGACGGACTCCCTGACCGGCGCGGCCAGCCGCTATCGGCTGGAGCAGGCGGTGCGGCTGGAGCATGAGCGCGCCAAGCGCTTCAAGGAGCCCTTTGCCGTGATCGCCATGGACGTGGACGACTTCAAGCAGATCAACGATCGCCATGGCCACGGGGTGGGGGACCAGACCCTGATCGATATCGTGCAGCTGACCCGGGGCTGCATCCGCGAGATCGATCTGCTGGCCCGCTGGGGGGGGGACGAGTTCATGCTGGTGCTTCCCAATACCCGGTTGCCCGACGCCCGGGTGGTGGCCGAAAAGCTGAGGCAGCGCCTGAGCCATGCCAGGGTCAAGGGGATCGAGCCCGTGACCTTGAGTTTCGGGTTGGTGGAGTCCGACCCCGACGAGCAGGTGTCCCACCTGATGGCGCGGGTCGACAGGGCGCTCTACCGGGCCAAGCTGGCGGGCAAGGACCAGCTCAGCGGCTGACAAGGGCACTGGTCGGAGCCGCTACGGGGCTTTTCCCCCCCGAATACGGCTTGACCAAGGGATTTTCTTGACTCCAATTCATCCCGCTGGTTTCATGCGCGCTCTTTTCATTCTTGCGAGATGTATCTTCATGAAAAAGTCCTTGCTGATTGCCCTGACCGCCCTGCCTCTGGTTGCCCACGCCGGCCTGATGGATTCCCTGACCGACACCGTGACCAGCAGCGTCACCAGCACCGCCAAAGAGATGGCTGGCAACGCCATGGACACCGCTTCCAACGAAGCGATCAAGAAGGCCCTGGACATCAAGGAAGGCGGCTCCAACAAGCAGGCCATCAAGGACAAGCTGGGCGCCCCGGCCAGCACCAAGACCGACGCCGGTCTGGAAGTGTGGACCTATGACCTGGACGCACTGAACAAGGCCTCCCCGCTGCTGGCCGAGACCACCAAGTCCCTGCTGAAAGACTCCGAAGTGGCCCAGAAGAACGTGGTCATCAAGTTCGAAGGCGAGACCGTGAAGACCCTGAACCTGGCCAACAAGGCCTGAGTCCTGGCAAAGTGAATGAAAAAGGGGCCCGCGGGCCCCTTTTTGCTGCCTGGCGTTCAGGCTCACACCTTGAAGCGGTGCACCAGTGCCAGCAACTGGCGATTGGACCCCAGCAGGGTGGCGGCGCTCTGCTCCGTGTTGCCGCCGTTCTCCACCAGGAGGTTCAGCATGTCGCGAATGCTCACCATGTTGCGGTTGATCTCCTCGGTCACCCGGCTCTGCTCCTCGGCAGCGGTGGCGATCTGGCTGCTGAGATCGTGGATCTGCACCACGGCGTCGGCCATGGTGTCGAGCCCGCCGGTGACCTGCCCCGTGGTGTCGGCCGCCGCCTGGCAACTGCGCTTGGTCTGCTCCATGGCGACCACGGCCTCGGCGACCCCCTGGGTGAGCCGTGACAACATGCTGCCCACTTCGGCGGTGCTGTTCTGGGTGCGTGCCGCGAGGGCGCGCACCTCGTCGGCCACCACGGCGAAGCCCCGGCCCTGTTCACCGGCCCGGGCCGCCTCGATGGCGGCGTTGAGCGCCAGCAGGTTGGTCTGGGCGGCGATGCCGCCGATCACCCCGAGCACGCTGCCGATCTGCTGGGCATCTTCCTGCATCTCCAGCACCTTGGCGGCGGCGAGATCCACCTCGTCGATGAGGGCCACCACGCTGGCGGAGGCTGACCCCACCACCTTGCGGGAGCTGGCCGCCTGACCGTTGGCGGCCTCGGTGAAGCTGGCGGAGTCGTTGGCGTGGCGGGCAACGCTGTCGGCGGTGGAGCTGAGTTCGTTGAGGGCGGTGACGACCTGATCGGTTTCGCTGGCGTGTTCTCCCAGGATCCGCCTGGCCTGCCCGGTCTGCTGATCGAGCTGGGCCAGCTCGCGGGTGATGAGGTCGGTGGCGGCGGTCACCTGCACCATCATCTGTTGCAGGAAGGCGATGAAGCGGTTGACCGACAGGGCGATGTTGTCCAGCTCGTCATGCCCTTTGACCTGGATGCGGGCGGTCAGATCGGCGTCGCCGGCGCTGAGGGCGTCGATGTTGAGCTTGAGGGTCTGCAGGCGGCTGCCAAGCTGGCTGATGGCCAGCACCATGAGCACGAACAGCAGCCCCGCCAGGGGGAGCTGGATGCTCGCCAGGGTGGCGAGCACATCCCGGCTGTCCTGGGTCAGGGTGCGGGTCGGCAGGGCGGCGGCCAGCAGCCAGGGGGTCCCTTCGATGGCCTCCATCAGCAGGGTCTGTTCCTCACCCTGATCCTGGAAGGTGGTGCGAAGCTGCCCCTTGCTCGCATCCTGGCCCAGCAGGCCGCTGATGGCGAGGGCGAAGGGATAGTCGGCGTGGGCGGAGAGGTTGCCGAGCACCACATCCCCGGTCAGACGGGCGTTGCGGCTCAGGATCTTGCCGTCAGCCTCGATGATCATCACCTGACCGCCGATCTCCTGCTCTTTCTTGGCCACCAGGTCGTTGAAGAAGCCCAGGGTGACGTCTATGGTCGACACCCCGTAGAGGGCGCCATCCTGGTAGATCCCCATGGCGCAGTTGGTTCTCGGCTGCTGGCTCGCGCCATCCTTGTAGGCGGCGGCCCAGGCACAGACGCCACGGGGCGCCTGCTGACCGGCCTTGTGCCAGGGCTGATCGAAATAGTTGGGCGCCTCTGCCGAGTTCCAGTAGGTGTTGGGAATGAGGGCGTTGGACGCATCCCTGTGGAAGAAGGTGCTGAACTTGGCGCGTCCCGCTTCCCGCTTGTCCGGCAGGGGCCAGATGCCGCCACCGAAGACCATGCCGTTGCCGTACTGGTCGATGAGGGCCGGGAGCTGGGCATCTATCTGCTCGCTCGGCAGTTGTGCCACCAGCTGGGTGATGCTGCGCGACTGGGTCTGCACCCCGTTGAGCTGGTCACGGATGTCGGTCGCTATCTCGCCGACTCGCAGCGCCACGTTCTCCTCCCCCGCTTTTTGCAGGGCGGGGGTGATCCAGATCTGGATGCCGATCACCGTCAGGGCGCACACCAGCGCCATGAAGCCCAGAAAAACGGCGGTATAGCGCCCCTTGATTGTGCCCAGATTCCATCCCATAACGACTCCTGTCCACTGTGTCCGGGATCGTGCCCGCGTCTGTTGTGTGAGGGACCATTATGATTTATTTCGAAAGTGAAACGTTTGTTATCGCTCACATAACATGATGCGGCCAGGCAGGAAAAGGTGAAAAAACTGGGGGGTGGAGACAAAAAAGGGTGGCTTGCGCCACCCTGTCGTTTTCGCCGGTGTCGGGGCAGGGCCCCGCCGGATCACGGGTCTGCTTCGGCAAACCGCTTCATTACGTCGACTTACTGGTTTGCTTCTGCGAACTGCTTGATCATCTCGACTTACTGGTCTGCTTCGGCAAACGGCTTCATCACTTCGACTTACTGATTTGCTTCTGCGAACTGCTTCATCACCTCGGCATGCTTGATCATACCGTCGGCACGCAGACCAAGGTTCTTCACGAACTCCGCCTTCTTGGCCGGATCTTCAATCTTGTCGTAGCGCTGTTGCAGATGGGCCTGGATCTGTTCCGGGGTCATGTTCTTCATGCGGGCCATCTTGTCGTGGCGGCCGCCATGATGCTTGCCGCCCATCATGCCGGTACCGTCCATGGGGCAACCGGTCGCCGTGGCCTGGGTCGGTTGCGCGGTAGAGACCGCCTCGCTGGCGGCATAGGCGCCCAGCGGCAGGCCGAGGATCAGGGTGGCGGTCAGCAGGGTCTTGGTCAGCTTTTTCATGGGTAACTCCTGTCGGATGTGTACGGGTAGAGGCTCTTTCGCCTTGGTATCCAGTAAACACCGTGGAAGTGTCTGAAATTTGCCAGTAGAAGCCTATTTTGTAGCAGAGTGTGGCACAGGGGCGTGCTGGCACACTTTGACACAACCCGCCCGGTTGATTTTCGTATAATCGCCCCAGCCCGATAACGGAGAAATGATGATGAACCAAGGCAGCCCTCATATTCTGGTGGTCGATGACCACAGCGAGATCCGCGATCTGCTCAAGCGCTTTCTGGAGCAGCATGGCATGCGCGTCAGTTGCGCCCGCGATGGCAAGGAGATGAAGCGGCTGCTGGATGAGCGGGAGTTCGACCTGCTGGTGCTGGATCTGATGATGCCGGGGGAGGATGGCCTCACCCTGTGCCGCGAGCTCAGGGTCAAATCCCGCCTGCCGATCATCATGCTTACCGCCATGGGGGAGGAGACGGACCGCATCATCGGCCTGGAGATGGGGGCGGACGACTACCTCTCCAAGCCGTTCAACCCGCGGGAGCTGCTGGCCCGCATCAAGGCGGTGATGCGCCGTACCCAGGTGGAGAGCCTGCCCGTGCCGGAGACCCTGACCCGGGATCTGCGCTTCGATCGCTGGCTGCTCGACGTCAATCGCCGTGAGCTGGTGGACGAGGAGGGGGTGGGGATGAGCCTCTCCACCGCCGAGTTCGATCTGCTCAAGGTGTTTCTGGAGCGGCCCCAGCGGGTGCTGAGCCGGGATCAGTTGCTGGATCTGGCCCGTGGCCGGGAGGCGGTGGCCTTCGATCGCGCCATCGATACCCTGGTAAGCCGACTGCGGCGCAAGCTGGAGCGGGATCCCAAGAATCCCGAGCTCATCAAGACCATCTGGGGTGGCGGTTACCTGTTCGCCGCCGACGTGACCCAGGAGTGAGGCCGACATGATCAAGCGCGTCTTCGCCAGGCTGCTGCCCAAGGGGTTGACCGGCCAGATAGTGCTGGTGGCCCTGGCGGGGCTGGTACTGATCCAGCTGCTCAGTATCCAGATCTACCGCTCGGACAGGGAGGAGGCCCTCGGTTACGTCAACAGCCGCAACGCCATGCAGCGCATCATCTCCGTGGTGCGCCTGCTCTCCCTCTCTCCTCCTTCCCTCTATCACGAGATCCTCAAGGCGAGCCGCAGCGAGACCCTGCTGCTGCGTCTGGCCGACGAGCCGTTGCAGCCGGACAACCGCAGCCCCCGCTTCGAGAAGCTGGTGCGGGCCAAGCTCGGCTATCCATCCTCCCTGGCGGTGGAGATCAGCGCCGAGCTGAAGCAGGACATCCAGCGCAGCCGGGCCTGGCAGCACCACAACCGCATGATGAAGGATCGCAACGGCATGCCGCCGCCCCAGGACATGCGGCTCTACGGCTCCATCGAACTGCCCAACGGCGGCTGGCTCCAGTTCAGCTCCCTGGTGGACAAGGAGACGGCGAGCTGGTCCTGGCAGACCACCCTCAACCTGCTGCTGGTGGCGAGCCTGGTGATCGGCCTGATGATCTGGCTGTTCCGCCGGGCGACCCGTCCCCTCAAGCAACTGGCGGCCAACGCCGACAGGCTGGGGCGTGGTGAGGACATCGAGCCCCTGCACGAGGAGGGGCCCACCGAGATCCGCGAGTCCATCCAGGCCTTCAACCGGATGCACACCCGGCTCGATCGCTTCGTGCAGGACAGAACCCGGATGCTGGCCGCCATCTCCCACGACCTGCGCACCCCCATCACCAGCCTGCGGCTGCGCAGCGAGTTTCTGGCGGACGGGGAGGACAAGGAGCGCTTCCAGCAGACTCTGCAACAGATGGAGCAGATGCTGGCGGCGACCCTGAGCTTCGCCCGGGAGGAGGGGCAGCAGGAGGCGACCCGGGAGCTGGATCTGGTCAGCCTGCTGGAGAGCCTGTGTGACGACTATGCCGACATGGGCCAGCCCGTCACCTGCCTGGCCGAGGGCAAGCAGGTTTACGCCTGCCGGGCCAACACCCTGCGCCGGGTACTGCAAAACCTCATCGGCAACGCCATCAAGTACGCAGGGGGGGCCGAGGTTTCGCTGGTACGTGGTGACGGCGAGTTGCTGATCCTGGTTCGCGATCAGGGACCGGGGATTGCGGAGAGCCAGCTGGAGGAGGTGTTCAAGCCCTTCGTGCGCCTGGATGAAGCCCGCAACACCGAGTCTGGCAGCGTGGGACTGGGACTCGCAATCGCCCGCACCCTGGTGCACCAGCACGGCGGCGAGCTCAGCCTTCACAATCGCGAGGAAGGGGGGCTGGAGGCGCGGATCAGCCTGCCCCTGTAAGGAACCTGACCAGGAAATGGGCACCACCAGGGTGCCCTTTTTGCTGCCCGTGGCGAGAGGGAAGCAGGGCAACAGGTCGGCCACCCGGAAACGGGCAACAAAAAACCCGCCGAAGCGGGTTTTTTCAATTCTTGCTGAGGCGCTGCCGATAAACGGAAGGCGGCTCGGGCGTGAATTACAGGCCAGTAACGTTGGCAGCAGCCGGGCCTTTCTGGCCTTGCTCGATGGTGAACTCAACGCGCTGACCTTCTTCCAGGGTTTTGAAACCGTTGGACTGGATAGCGGAGAAGTGAACGAACACGTCTTTGCTGCCGTCAGCCGGGGAGATGAAACCGAAGCCTTTCTCGGCGTTGAAGAACTTTACGGTACCAGTCATTTTGTTGGACATGATAATTTCCTTGAATAGTGATTAGTGAAACGCCATTAGGGTGGCAATCCATGATTTTTCGTCAGAAATACGTATGGGGAGCACTAAAGAAGGAGAATTATCTGGCAAGAATTATCGGGGATAACTGCCTGCACAAATCACTGCTTTAAGATGACTGCCTAACATAATCAGGTCTGAACTACCGAACCATCGAAAACGATTAGAACACGCACATCCCGTCATGGCAATCTTTATCTTGGTATTCATTTCTGCCGGTGATGGCTGGATCGGCGTTTTATCCGGGTGTGCGTCTGCTGCCAGGCGCCTCCTGCTGCCCTTTTCAGGGTAATGACATCACGCTCTGCCAGCCGCTTTTTTTTCAGCAGAGTCTTCTGCGTGCATTCATGCTGCCGTTACCGTCTGCCACGGTATTTGTTGCTGACGGAATCGGACCAGTTGAAGGTGTCGGGCAGTACTTGGGCACTGGCTCGCTCCTTGGCTTTCTCCCGCGCCAGTGCGGAAGCCGCCTTGGCAGCCTGGGCGCGATCGGCGGCGATCTTCTGGCGTCCTGCTTCGCGGATCTTGTTGCGCTCCCCGTTGGTCAGGGTGTGATCGGCATTGGCCTGGGCCTTTTGCACCAGCAGGGCAATCTCGGCTTTCTCGGCCTCGGTCAGATCCTTCATTTCCAGCTTCTTCATGACACGCTCCTGCGATCGTTGAATGCCCACCCTAACACACATCCACCGGAGACAGGCTGACCATCCGTCCCCGGATGCCAAAAGTGTCGCCCGGTCGTCATTTCCGGGGGAGCACGCCGCGGGAAAGCCTGGCTGACAGGCGCTGCCGGGAGGCTGGATCCCGGCGGAAGATTGGGAGTATGCTGAGGCCAGTGCGATCCCCGATCGTCACTGTTGGCGTACTGAAATCCACGATTCGGCTGACATGCTGGAACACCCGTTCCAACTGTCCAGGTAACCTTTTTGGAGTCTGATGATGAGCAACAAAGAACAGCATCACGGCAAAGATGCCAAGAAAAAACCGCAGATGTCACTGAAAGAGAAACGCGAAGCCAAACGTCAGAAAGCAGAGCTGAAAAACGGCAGCGCGATGAAGTAACGCTCCATCCACTGCGGCTCCCTGGAGCCGGTATCAAGCCAGTCCATCATGGGCTGGCTTTTTTGTCTCCGGCAGTAGAGGTGGTGCCATAGGCGGCAAAGATCCGCTCATAGCGCCCGTCCGCCTTCATCTTGGCGAGCTGTCTGTCGAACCATTGCCGGTGGCCCGCCTCGCGAAAGGCGAAGTGGTAGTGAGTCGGGGGGAAGAGGTCGTGCTGTCTGACCTTGTCCTTGGGATAGCGGTCGCCCTCCTGGTCATCCCCGAGCAACTGCGCCAGATAGTAGTAGAACACCCGCTGTTCCAGGATCACGGCATCGGTGCGCCCGAGCAGGAGCCGCTGTACCTGCCCCTCCTGCCTCGCCACCTCTTCATAACGGGGATTCTGGTCGACGATGTCGGAGAAGGTCGTTCCCAGGATCTGCCGTGCACGCTGGAAGGCACTGACTCGCAGGGTCTGCAAATCCTTGATGGTGTGGACTGCCGTCGGCGCAAGGGTAAAGACCCGGTTGTGGAAGGTGATCACCGGCTGTGAGAGGTAGGCACTTTCCAGCATGCCGGGTTTGACGTTGATGATGGCGTCCAGCTTGCCTTCCTCCAGCATCCTGAAGGTGCGCTCCAGGGGAAGATAGACGACCTGCAGCTCATGGGGGCTGCCTGCGAAGGCCTCTCGCATGAGATCGAGTTCAATGCCCCTGTCTTCGTGGCTGATGACATAGGGAGGAATGGCAAAGCTGACTCCCACCCGCAGCGGCTCCGCAGCAAGGTGGCCGCCGAACATCAGCAGGGCGAGGCACAGCAGACGGCTCAAGTAGTTCATGCAGGTTCCCGAAGGGAGAAATCGTCTCGATGATAGCCACAAGCCTGGACGAAGGGGACGTAAAGCGGGGGAAAGTGGCAGCAACATGGTCGTCGGGGGAGGTGAATGCGTCAGAAACAGGTAAAAAAAGGCCCTGATGAATCAGGGCCTGCCGCAGGGGATCAGAACGGAATATCGTCGTCGAAATCCATCGGCGGTTCGTTGTAGACCGGCGGGGCGGATTGCGGCTGCTGGGCCGGACGACCGTAACCGCCTTGCGGTTGCATGTTCTGCTGCGGGGCAGCAGAACGTTGCATGTTCTGTTGCGGTGCAGCCTGTTGCGGCTGGCCCCAGTTGCCCTGGGATGACTGGCCGCCCATGCCCTGGCTACCACCCTGCGGACGGCCACCCAGCATCTGCATCACACCGGTAAAGCTGTCGACCAGCACCTCGGTGGTGTAGCGCTCCTGGCCGCTCTGATCCTGCCATTTACGGGTCTGGAGCTTGCCTTCCACATAGACCTGGGAGCCCTTCTTCAGGTACTCGCCGGCCACTTCGGCCAGCTTGCCCATGAAGACGACACGGTGCCATTCGGTGCGCTCTTTCTGCTCACCGGTCTGCTTGTCGCGCCAGGTATCGGAGGTGGCCAGGGTGATGTTAGTCACGGCACCGCCGCTCGGCATGTAGCGCACTTCCGGGTCTTGCCCCAGGTTACCGATCAGAATGACTTTGTTGATGCCTCGACTGGCCATAATCTCTCTTCCACCCTTATGTATACCGGCCAGGCCAGATGCCTGGGCCCATTCAATAATGCGTTTGTTTGCAACGAGATGCGCGCCCTGGCTGGGTGTCATCTCTCTATCAGTGTCCTGGCTGTGCCGGAGCTTGCCGGCAGAGGCGTCATGGATCGGCCGCAGCGTTTGGCCGCCATAGTACCAGTTGACGGGCATGAGCGCACATCTTCCCTGCCACAGTGGCGTCAATGGATCGCCACAGCCTGAGTAACTTACCCGAGGTAAGGTGTCACCAGCAAGGGGAGGCGGCTGGGGCAGGCTGCGTGAAGAGGGCGGAGCTGTTATGGTGCGCACCGGCACTACCTGACCCCCCAAATGGGGGGGGCGTGCTAGCCAATTGTATTGGCTGGAAAATTGCTGGGCTTCAAAGGAGCCACCGATGCGTCTAATACTTTTTTAATGCTGCAGCCAGGAGGGGGATTGGTACTCTTCCTTGCCAAAAAGCCCCGACTCGAATGTGCAAGGAAGTTCTCTTGATGACGCCCGACTCCCTCCTGGTGCTGATCACCGAAAATAACGCACAAGCCTCCCGTTTCCAGCGTCACCTCAGTGAAGAGCTTGGTCTGCCCATCTTGCTGGTGGGGGAGCTGAATGACCTGCCAGACGTTGCAGAGGGCGCCCCCAAAACCTTGCTGCTGATCGATCTGGACTACCTCAAGTCGACCCAGCAGGAGCTTTGGAGCAATGCCATCTGCCAGCGCTTTGGCGAGGCCAGTGCCGTGTTGCTCAATGCCCCGACCAGCACCAACAAAGAGCTGCTGCTGATGTGGCCCCATACCAGTGGGCTCTTCTTTCGTCAGGACACGCTGGACAGGCTGGTCTTCGGCATCCGCAAGGTGTTGCAGGGGGAGTACTGGATCCCGCGCCACCTGCTGTGCGACCTGGTGGACTACTACCGCAAGGGGAGCGGGCAACCTCAGCGTCAGCAGACGCTGCTGACCGCCCGCGAGCAGGAGATCGTGCGTCACCTGATGACGGGGGCCTCCAACACCGAGATCGCCGACAGCCTGTTCGTAAGCGAACACACCGTCAAATCCCATCTCTACAACGTCTTCAAGAAGCTGAACGTCAAGAACCGGTTGCAGGCGGTGAGCTGGGCCAAGGAGTATCTCTGAGGAAGGGGTACGGAAGGAAAGACTGTCTATTCATCCAGTAGTCTCTATGCCATACTGGCCCGCTCTGGTTCCCGTATCGAGCGCGCAACAAGATGGAAAAAATCGTGATCCGGGGTGCCCGCACCCACAACCTCAAGAACATCAATCTGACCCTGCCCCGCGACAAGCTGATCGTGGTCACCGGCCTCTCCGGTTCGGGCAAATCCTCTCTGGCGTTCGATACCCTCTATGCCGAGGGGCAGCGCCGCTATGTGGAATCGCTCTCCGCCTATGCCCGCCAGTTCCTCTCCCTGATGGAGAAGCCGGACGTGGACCATATCGAGGGGCTGTCGCCTGCCATCTCCATCGAGCAGAAGTCCACCTCCCACAACCCGCGCTCGACCGTCGGCACCATCACCGAGATTTACGACTACCTGCGGCTGCTGTTCGCCCGGGTCGGCGAGCCACGCTGCCCGACCCACGCCATTCCGCTCGCGGCCCAGACCATCAGCCAGATGGTGGATCAGGTGCTGGCCCAGCCCGAAGGCGCCAAGCTGATGCTGCTGGCCCCCGTGGTGCGCAACCGCAAGGGGGAGCACACCAAGCTGCTGGAGAACCTGGCGGCCCAGGGTTACATCCGCGCCCGCATCGACGGCGAAGTGTGCGATCTGTCGGATCCTCCCGCCCTGGAGCTGCACAAGAAGCACACCATCGAGGTGGTGGTGGACAGATTCAAGGTGCGCGATGACCTGGCCCTGCGCCTGGCCGAATCGTTCGAAACGGCGCTGACTCTCTCCGGCGGCATCGTGCTGGTGGTGCCGATGGACGGGGAGGATGGGGTTGCCCCCATGACCTTCTCCGCCAACTTCGCCTGCCCCGAGTGCGGTTACTCCATGTCGGAGCTGGAGCCCCGGATCTTTTCCTTCAACAACCCGGCGGGGGCCTGCCCCACCTGTGACGGTCTCGGGGTGCAGCAGTATTTCGATCCCGCCAAGCTCATCCATGATCCGGGCCAGAGCCTGGCCGGCGGCGCCATCCGTGGTTGGGACAAACGCAGCTTCTACTACTTCCAGATGCTCAAATCCCTGGCCGATCACTACAAGTTCGACCTGGAGACCCCCTGGGAGGATCTACCGCTCAAGACCCAGGAGGTGATCCTGCGTGGTTCCGGGCGCACCGAGATCGAGTTCCGCTACATGAATGACCGCGGCGACGTGGTGGTGCGCAAGCACCCGTTCGAGGGGATCCTGCACAACATGGAGCGCCGCTACCGGGAGACCGAATCCAACGCGGTGCGGGAAGAGCTGGCCAAATACATCGCCAACAAGTCCTGTACCAGTTGCGGTGGCAGCCGACTGCGGGAAGAAGCCCGCCACGTTTTCGTGGACAATCGCAACCTGCCCGCCATCGCCGAGCAGTCCATCGGCGATGCCCTGGCCTTCTTCGAAGGGTTGAACCTGTCCGGTCAGCGTGCCCAGATAGCGGACAAGATCCTCAAGGAGATCGTCGAGCGGCTCGGCTTCCTGGTGAACGTCGGCCTCAACTATCTGAGCCTGTCGCGCAGCGCCGAGACCCTCTCCGGTGGCGAGGCGCAGCGGATCCGGCTGGCCAGCCAGATCGGGGCTGGCCTGGTGGGGGTCATGTACGTGCTGGACGAGCCCTCCATCGGTCTGCATCAGCGTGACAACGAGCGGCTGCTCAAGACCCTGACTCACCTGCGTGATCTCGGCAACACCGTGATCGTGGTGGAGCACGATGAGGATGCCATTCGCCTCGCCGACCATGTGCTCGACATCGGTCCGGGGGCTGGCGTGCACGGCGGTGCCATCGTCGCCCAGGGGACGCCGGAGGAGATCATCGCGAACCCCGAGTCCCTGACCGGTGACTACCTCTCCGGGCGCAAGCAGATCGCCATCCCGGCCGAGCGCACCCCGCTCACTGGCAAGTGGCTGAAATTGAAAGGGGCGAGCGGCAACAACCTGCGCAACGTCAACCTGGATCTGCCCATCGGCGTGATGACCTGCGTCACCGGCGTCTCCGGTTCCGGCAAGTCGACCCTGATCAACGACACCCTGTTCCGCATCGCCCACCGTGAGCTGAACAAGGCCACCGAGTCCACGCCTGCGCCCTATCGCAGCGTCGAGGGGCTGGAGCATCTGGACAAGGTGGTGGATATCGACCAGAGCCCCATCGGCCGCACCCCGCGCTCCAACCCGGCCACCTACACCGGCCTGTTCACCCCGATCCGCGAGCTGCTCTCCGGCACCCAGGAGGCGCGTTCCCGTGGCTACCAGCCGGGCCGCTTCTCCTTCAACGTGAAGGGGGGACGCTGCGAGGCGTGCCAGGGGGACGGGGTCATCAAGGTGGAGATGCACTTCCTGCCGGACGTCTACGTGCCGTGCGACGTCTGCAAGGGCAAGCGCTACAACCGCGAGACCCTGGAGGTGAAGTACAAGGGCAAGAACATCCACGAGATCCTCGAGATGACGGTGGAAGATGCCCGTGCCTTCTTCGATCCGGTGCCCGCGGTGGCGCGCAAGCTGCAGACCCTGATGGACGTGGGCCTCTCCTACATCCGCCTCGGTCAGTCCGCTACCACGCTCTCTGGCGGCGAGGCGCAGCGGGTCAAGCTGGCGCGGGAGCTCTCCAAGCGGGACACCGGCCAGACCCTCTACATCCTGGACGAACCGACCACGGGGCTGCACTTCCACGATATCCAGCAGTTGCTCAAGGTGTTGCACCAGCTGCGGGATCGGGGCAACACCATCGTCATCATCGAGCACAACCTGGACGTCATCAAAACCGCGGACTGGATCGTTGATCTGGGCCCGGAAGGGGGCGCTGGTGGTGGCCGTATTCTGGTGACGGGTACGCCTGAGGAGATGAGCCGTTGCAAGGAGTCCCACACGGCGCGCTTCCTCGCTCCTCTACTGGAGAAATAAGCGTCACTCGAGAAAAAGGGGCCAAGGCCCCTTTTTTGTTGGCCGGTGGGCGAGGTGCGCCGGTCTGGCGCCCGGCCAGGGATGAGAGGGAGAAAAGAGGGACTCGTCCGGCAGACTCAGTGTGTCAGCATCAGGAAGGCGAGAGCGAACAGGAAACCCAGCAGAATGAAGAGGAAGGAACCTATCCCCCAGATGGCGGCAAGAATGCCGAGAATTTTGTCTTTGCGTGTCTGTGGTTTCATAAAATTCAAATTACAGCGTGGTTACATCGCATTAATAAAATACGCCCCGGGGCATAATTAAACAACAATTGAAAGGTGATATGAAGGTGTTTAAGGTGTATTTAATTGGTATTTTACATTTCATGCTGATGCGGTAATTTAAGGCATCATCATGTATTTGAATGACTTTTTATTTTCATCTGCGGTTTGATTGTCCAATCAAAGCTGCCGTGTACATCTATCTATTTCTTGATAACTATTGAGCTAAATCAATAACCGGCCATTCACATCCTTTTATAGTTTTCGGGCTTGCAACATAGAAAGAAAACAAAAAAGGAATAATGTGATGAAAAAGATCCTTCCTCTGTTAATCGCAGCCGCTTTTGCTTCCCCCGTCGCCATGGCACATCAGGCCGGTGACATCCTGGTCCGTGGTGGCCTGGCGTTCGTCTCTCCCCAGACCAGCAGTGACAACGTGCTGGGGACGGGCGAGCTGGAGATCGACAGCAACATGCAGCTTGGCCTGACCCTCTCCTACATGTTGACGGACAACTGGGGTGTCGAGCTGCTGGCCGCGACCCCCTTCTCCCACTCGGTGTCGACTGCCGGCCTGGGTGAGGTCGCCAAGGTCAAACACCTGCCGCCGACCCTGATGGCGCAGTACTACTTCGGTGATGCCAACAGCAAGGTGCGCCCCTATGTGGGGGCCGGTATCAACTACACCACCTTCTTCGACGAGGAAGGGCGCGGTGCCCTGGCCGGGACGGATGTGAGCGTGGACTCCTCCTGGGGGATGGCGGGTCAGGTGGGCCTGGACATGGCGATCAATGACCGCTGGTTCGTCAACGCCTCCGCCTGGCTCATCGACATCGATACCGATGTGCATACCGCCGTGGGCACCATCAACACCTCCATCGATCCGGTGGCCTTCATGTTCGGCGTCGGCTACCGCTTCTGATGACAAACGTGGCCGATGCACGGCCATGACAACCAAGCATGTCTCTTTGGCCCGGCTCTGTTCGGGCCCTTTTCTGCCTGCCATGTCACGCCAACTGTGATCTGGCCCGCCATCGCGTCATGAACCGCTATTCCATTGCACCCCGCTGCCGATAACCTCGGCATTCACCCCTTTCCCCAACGAGTGAGGATGCCTCCATGGGTTTATCTATTGTGCAGCGGATCATCGCCGGCTTCGTGCTGATGCTGTTGTTGCTGGTTCTGCTCGGCTTCATCAGTATTCTGAAGATCCGGGGGATCAACGAGGGGCTCTCCCAGGTTTCTGATCGTGCCACCCCCCTGGTGATCGCGGTCGCCGGGCTCAAGGGTGCACTGCAGGACAGCAACCGCTGGGTGCTCACCTACAGAACCAGCGAGGAGGCGGCCCAGTTGCCGCAACTGGCCAGCCAGTTCAAGGCGCAGCAGGAGCGTTTCCTGGCCCAGAGCAAGGAGATGGCCCGGTTTGACGGGGTGGCCGAGGCGAGCGAGCGGTTCCGCCAGGTCGACGGGGCGACCCGCGAGTTCTACGGGTTGGCGGATCAGGTGCTGACCCAGCACGGCCAGTGGGTGGCCGCACTCGATCGGCGCCATGAACTGGAGCTGGCGTTCATCCGGCTGGAAGATACCTACCAGTGGGCCGCCGACCTGTTGTTGCAGCAGACCGCGAGCAAACGCTCCATGCGCAACAAGGCCGAACTCATCACCTCCGGCATTGCCCGGGATCTGAAAAACATCCGCCGGGCCGATGCCAAGACCGATCTCAATGAATTGGAGAAGGTGCTCGGCAAGGATATCGAGATGGCACGCAAACGGCTCGAACGGGTGCAGGTGCCCGATGACGTGAGGCAGCGTTTCATCGTCAACCTCGATCGGATGCAGGAGCTGGCCCTCGGCCCGAAAGGGTTGCTGGCGACCATGCGCAATGGCCAGCAACTGGCGGCCTCGCTGCAGTCCCTGAACCAGCAGCTCGACACCAGTCTGGTCAACAGCCTGGCGCTGCTGGACGAGATGGCCAAATCGGCGGGCAGCATTGCCAGCGCGAGCCGGGTCGGGGCGGATGACGCCGTCAGCAGCGCCAGCGCCTGGATCCTGATCGTGTCTGCCATCTCCGCGGCCGCCGCGCTCCTCATCGGTTACACCACGGCCCGCAGTATCCAGCGTCCGCTGCAACTCATCGATCGGGAGCTGGATCGCATGGCTACGGGTGACATGACCCGGCGCATCGACTACCAGAGCCGCTGCGAGTTTGGCAGCCTGACCCGCTCCATCAATACCCTGGCAGACAAGACTGGCGAGCTGCTCGCCCAGATCAATGCCGGCTCGCGCCATCTGGTGGACGAGGCGAGCCGCGCCGCCGAGATAAGCGAGCGGGCCATGTCACGGGTGCAGGATCAGAAGAGCCAGACCGATCAGGTGGCTGCCGCCATCACCGAGCTGGAGGTGAGTGCCACCGAGGTGGCGCGTTCCACCGATGGCACCAAGCGCGAGGTGGACCTGGCGGACGAAGAGGCCCGCGCCGGACGCAAACAGGTGGCGACTACGCGCCAGATCACCGAACAACTGGCGGGTGCCATGGAAGAGGCGGTCGGCATCACCCACAAGCTGGGGGAATTCAGCGACAACATCGGCAGTATCCTCGACGTGATCCGCAGCATCGCCGAGCAGACCAACCTGCTGGCGCTGAACGCGGCCATCGAGGCGGCCCGCGCGGGGGACGCCGGTCGCGGCTTCGCGGTGGTGGCGGACGAGGTGCGGGCACTGGCGAACCGGACCCAGACCTCGACCGAGGAGATCCAGGCCATGATCGAGAACCTGCAAAGTTCCAGCAAGCACGTGGTGGCCGTGATGGCACGCAGCCAGGAGCAGACCCAGGATTGCGTGGCCCAGACCCGGGTGATGGACGAGGCGTTGCAATCCATTGCCGAGCGGATGAGTGCCATCAAGGCGATGGCGGATCAGGTGGCTCATGCCGCCCAGGAACAGATCTCCGTGAGTCAGGGGGTTGCCCGTCATGTCGCCGGCATTGCGGATGTGGCTTACGAGACCGAGCGGGAGGCGCGGGAATCGGCCAGCAGCAGTGAGGTGCTGGCGGATCTGGTCGCCAAGCAGCAGCAATTGATCGCCCATTTCAAGGTGTAGGAGGACTTATGGCTAACAAGTGGATCGGGGCCCTGAGTCTCCTGTTGTGTGGCCAGCTGATGGCCAGCGAGCTGGTGATAGAGAGCTGGCGCATAGATGACAAGGCCTTGTGGGAACAGAAGATCATTCCTGCTTTCGAGGCCGCCCACCCGGGTATTCAGGTGAAATTCAACGGGGTGCAGAACGTCGAGTACATGCCGACCCTCTGGGCCAGCCTCAAGGCGGGCAAGGCGGGGGATCTCATCACCTGCCGCCCGTTTGACGACTCCCTGGCCCTGTTCAAGGCGGGCCATCTGGTGGAGCTGAGCGAGATGGCGGGGATGGAGAACTTCCCGAGCTTTGCCCAATCCCCCTGGCAGACCGACAGTGGCGCCCAGACTTTCTGCGTACCCATGGCATCGGTGATTCACGGCTTCTTCTACAACAAGAAGATTTTCAGTGAGCTGGGGCTGACGGTTCCCCAGACCCGCGAGGCATTCTTCGCGGCCCTGGACAAGGTGAAGGCGGATGGTCGCTATGTTCCCCTCGCCGTGAGCGGCTCGGAGAGCTGGGTTGCCTCCGAGCTCGGTTTCCAGAACATAGGCCCCAACTACTGGAAGGGGGAGGATGGTCGATTGGCGCTGATCGGGGGCCAGGAGCGCTTCAACAACCCGCAATACGTCAAGGTGTTCGAGGAGCTGGCCCGCTGGCGTGACTACCTGGGGGAGGGGGGCGAGAGCCGCGACTACGCCACCACCAACGAGCTGTTCACCTCGGGCAAGGCTGCCTTCTATGCAGCGGGATCCTGGGAGATTGCCCCCTTCACCGGCAAGGTGGACTTCGGTGTCATGCGCCCGCCCGTGGCAAAGCAGGGGGATGGCTGTTTCTTCACCGATCACACCGATATCGGTATGGGGATGAATCCGGCCAGCAAGAACAAGGAGGCCGCCATGACCTTCCTGCAGTGGCTGACCACTCCCCAGTTTGCCGAGCTCTATACCAACTCGCTGCCCGGCTTCTTCTCGCTCTCCAACCACTTCTTTGAAGCCACCAATCCGGCGGCCAGAGAGATGATGGAGTGGCGGGATCAGTGCGATTCCACCATCCGGGTTGCCACCCAGATCCTCTCCCGCGGCACTCCCAAGCTCGGGGATGAACTGGCCGAGGTGAGCCAGCAGGTATTGCTGGGAACCGTGGCTCCCAAGGCGGCGGCCGATCGCCTGGAACAGGGGTTGAAAGGGTGGTATGCCCCCCATCAGGGCAACCAGGGCAAGGGACAGGAGTGTCAGTGTGAGGCGAGCGTGCCTGCCGTCCCTGTGTCGGGTGCCATCGGGACCGAGCCTGCTGCGCCTGTGGTGCCGGATGGACAAGCGCCTTCCGGAGCAAGCGCGACCCAGCCTCCGTCAGTACCGGTGTCCGGAGCCGTCGCTCCAGCGCCTCCTGCCGAAGTGGAGGAGGCGCTCGCCAGCGAACTGGAGGGGGCACAGCCCTGATGGTTCACCATGCAAAACGGGAGGCCAAGGCCTCCCGTTTTGCATCTGCGTGATGACCTGTCATTCCCGTGGCAAGCGGCACAGGCTGCCGATACGGGCCACCTGCACGAAACCCAGAGTGCGATAGACCCGCTGGGCGTGATAGTGCTCGTCTGCCACTATGATGAGCGAACTGGCCCGTGCCAGTCCCTGGCGTGCGACCTGGCTCAGCAACAGACGACAGAGCCCCCGGTTTCGCCACTCTGCGTGCGTGCGCACCAGTTGAAAGCGTCCCAGGGTGCCGGTGAAGAAGAGTCCGCAGCTGGCAACCAGTTGATCCTGATGCCATAAACCCCACCACTGTCCGAGCTCGTCATCGATCATGGCCTGATAGAGCTGGCGGCGTGACAAGAGATAGGGAAGATAGCGCTCCTCCGAATGGGCGGGATCCCGCTCTGCCAGCTCGAAGGCGAGCCACTGATCCCAGTCCGCCGCGGTGAACGGGCGAGCCGGGGCCAGGTCGCTGCCGGTGGGGGCTTGCCACTCCATTGTACTCAGCGCCAGTACCACGCACTCCATGTATTGGTACCCCGCCGCCACGAACCCGGCGACCCGGCTGTTCTGGCCTGCGGCGAGGGGCCACTGGAAGGTACGGTGGCGGATACGGGGATCCCAGCCAATCAGCCTGTCGAAACTGGCCTCGAGCCAGCCCTTGTCACGATCGCTTGGGGGAGTGGGCAGCAACAGGTAGTTGCCGAAGTAGTAGTCTGGAGAGCCTGGGGTGCGCACGGTCCAGAACGCATCATGATCCGTCACCTCGCCCTGATAGCGATCGAACAGCAGATCGGTGGCAAAACCGGGGTGATCTTCCATGATGGGGCTCCTGCAAACGCTTGAATTGCTTATCGGCAGGCGGGGAAAGAAGTTAAAAAAAGGCGCTGTCCCAATTACATGTTGAAAGGCTAACCTTGAAGTAGGTCATCACCCTGAGGGCCTCCATAATGGATACCCAAGCCTTTCAACATCTACTGTCTCTCTT
>NZ_JBGLQU010000016.1:0-71573 GCF_041402625.1 Aeromonas sp. S19(2024) | reverse complement strand
TGTGGAAAGAGAGACAGTAGATGTTGAAAGGCTTGGGTATCCATTATGGAGGCCCTCAGGGTGATGACCTACTTCAAGGTTAGCCTTTCAACATGTAATTGGGACAGCGCCTTTTTTATGGCTGGCAAGGCGGGGCGCCCGGGCTCTCCCGTGGTCTGACTCCTTGCCGCGCGGGCAACAAAAAGGCGACCCCGGGGTCGCCTTCTGGCATCCAGCAGGGGTCAGCGGGCGTTTTCCAGGGTGCGCACCACGGCAGCGTGAGCCTGGCGGGTTCGGCTGATGTGGCGCGGGGCGATCAGTACCACGTCGTTGCCGGCCACGGCCCCCAGGATCTCGGGATTGGCGTTGCGATCCAGCAGGCGAGCCACCACGGTAGCGGCCCCCGGGGTGGTATGCACCAGTACCATCTGCTGGTTGTGGACCACGGCGCGCACCATGTCGTGGATGGAGCGGGTGCTGCCGGCGGGCTCCAGCTGCTCGTCCACCAGGGTGTAGACCTTCTTGCCGTTGGCGTTCTGGGCCTTGGCGACCCCGAGACGGCGCAGCAGGCGGGAGATGGTGGACTGGCTGATGTCGGCAAAACCGCGGGCGGAGAGCTCGCGGCGGATCTCCTCCTGGGTGCTGTAGCAGTGCTGGCCGATGATCTGGCGGCAGGCGTCGAGCTGGGCCAGGTCGGACTCTGGTTCTGCTGGGCGGCTGAGGGTGTTGACCATGGCGACTTCCTTTGGCGATGAGCGATGGCGGTCTCGCCCAGTCTGTCGTTCCGGCTTTTCATAGCGAAAAACACTAATGAGGAGCACTCAAGCAGGGGATGAGCGAGGTATATCCATTACGGGATGGCAAATTATAACCAAAGGGGGAATAAGTGATGTGACAGGGTTCAAAAATGGGCCCGATGGGGCCCACATGGATATCCTTTGCCGGCAGGAAATCAGTAGCGTTCGCTGACGATGTCCTGGGTGAAGGACTTCTCGCAGTATTTGCACTTCATCCGCACCGCCCCTTTCACCTCGCGCACCCGGAAGTAGCTCTCCACCGGTTCGTTGTGGGAGATGCAGTTGGAGTTGGGGCAGTGGAAGACCCCTTCGATGAACTCCGGCAGCGCCAGCTGGTGCTTCTTCACCACCACGAAGTCTTCGATGATGTTGACGGTCGCCTTGGGGGCGAACAGGGCGAGCTGGTTGGCCTGCTGCTCGGTCAGACGGGTGTTCTCGATCTTGATGAGATCCTTCTTGCCGAGGGCGCCGGATTTGAGGTTGAAGCCGACGGTGATCCGCTCCTGGGTCTCGATCAGCTGGAACAGCTTGAGGATCTTGATGCCCTGGCCGGCGGGGACGTGGTCGATGACGGAGCCGTGGCGGATGGCTTCGACTTGCAGTTGGTTCTTCTCGGACATGATGTTCCCCTTTCCCTTAGACGGTTTCGTTCAGTACCAGTGCCAGCAGTGCCTGGCGGGCATAGACCCCGTTCTCCGCCTGCTGGAAGTAGTAGGCGTGGGGGGTCTTGTCGACGGCGACCTCGATCTCGTCAACCCGGGGCAGGGGATGGAGGATCTTCATGGTGGGCTTGGCCCCTTCCAGGGTCGCCAGCTCCAGCACGAACTTGGCGGCCATGTGCTTGTACTCGGTCTCGTCGAAGCGCTCCTTCTGGACGCGGGTCATGTAGAGGATGTCGAGCTCCGGCATCACCTCTTCCATGGTCTCGTGCACGCTGAAGCGGATGCCCTTCTCTTCCAGCTCCTCGCAGAGGTAGTCCGGCATGGCCAGCGCCTCCGGGGAGATGAAGAAGAAGCGGCAGTTGAACAGGCTCAGGGCCTGGGCCAGGGAGTGGACGGTGCGGCCGTACTTCAGGTCACCGACGAAGGCGACGTTGAGGCCGTCCAGCTTGCCTTGGGTCTCGTGGATGGAGAAGAGGTCGAGCAGGGTCTGGGTGGGATGCTGGTTGGAGCCGTCACCGCCGTTGATGACCGGCACCCGGGAGAACTCGGAGGCCAGACGGGCTGCCCCTTCCTTCGGGTGGCGCATCACCACCGCATCGGTGTAGGAGCTGATGATCTTGATGGAGTCGGCCAGAGTCTCGCCCTTCTTGGCGCTGGTGTTGCCGCCGTCGGCGAAGCCGATGATGTTGCCGCCCAGGCGCTGGACCGCGGTCTCGAAGGAGAGACGGGTGCGGGTGGAGGCTTCGAAGAAGCAACTGGCGACCAGCTTGTCTTTCAGCAGGCGGCTGTCGGGTTCGGCCTTCAACCGCTGTGCGGTGGCGACCACCAGTTCCATGTCGGACCGGGTCAGATCCGAGATGGAGATGACGTGTTTGTTATAGAGTGGATTGGTCATCGTCTGCATTCCCTTTGGCATCAATGAAGGTTTTTCCGGCACAAAAAAAAGCCCCTGAAACAGGGGCTCTTTTCAAAAAAAACGGGGGATCTGTGGGACGGGAACCGGAAACAACGGGGCCGCTCTGGTGCGCTCCACCCGTCTGCAAGGCTGCTTTTTTCATCAAAAACGGCATTGTCCTGTCCCGACCTTTTTCAAAACCGCACCGATTATAGGGCTGGTTTTTGAATTGTCAAAAATTTATTTCATAGGCAGGATTTGCCTAGAAAAACGTTTAAGTGTCGCGAACGGGTCGACAAATCCAGAGTGCGTGCTGCGCCTGCAAGGGAGCGCCATCGGCGGCCATGCTGCGCAGGTAGCCGAGCCTGTGGTGCCCCTCCAGCAGGCAGTAGGGATGGGGCAGGGGATGACCGTCCGGGTAGCTGGTTCCCGGGGCGGTGGCGAGGACGATGACAGGCTCGGACCAGGTGCCCCGGCGCAGCATGTCATCGCCGAGCCAGGAGCGGCGCACGTAGCGGTTGCTGCGCAGCATCTCGCCCCAGCGATCGATCACCTCCATGTGGCGGGAGTCTATCTGCTCGATAATCTGCGCGGTGGGCCAGTGCTCGCACTCGAACTGGTGGCTGGCGAGATCGATAAAGCTCCAGTTGGATTCAAAACCGCGCCAATGACGGTAAATCCACTGGGCGAGCACATTGGAGGGAATGGAGGGCACTAGGGGAGAGACTCTGTCCAGATAGTCGGCCAGGGTCTCCGTCTTGCGCTCATCCCGGAAGTTGAGGGGCGCAAGCTGTTGCAGCAGTCGGTAATTGAGCATGGGCAGCCTCCCTGAGCCTGGTTTCACCCTACCCCCATTTGTGTCCCATTCCTACCCCGTCGGGGCTGCAAATACAGCAGCTTACCCCCGCTCCTTGTTGGAATTGCGGGGATCTGCTCGTCATTTGTTCGATCGCATCGAAAGTGAGAAAAAAAGCCTTTACCTTTGACCTCCGCTTTGTATACTACGCCTCGTTTGTTGCAGGGGCGTAGTTCCAATTGGTAGAACAGCGGTCTCCAAAACCGATGGTTGCGGGTTCGAGTCCTGCCGCCCCTGCCATTTTTCAGAAAGGCCAGCTCATTGAGCTGGCCTTTCGCATTTCCGGCGTTTGCCACCGCCTCCGTTAGCCTCTTTTTCCCCGCTTCGCCGCTGCCATTTCTGTCAATGGAGGCCGCTTTCCCCCTGTGCTACACCTTGCTTCCTGCCAGATGGCGCCTTCAGGCGCATCGCATCCGGCGGGCCCAAGGCGCTTCAACAAGGAGAGAGCGATGAACAAGGCAGTGGATACGCGTCACCCCCATGCCCATGCCGGTGGCTGGGTCCCCCGGGATCAGGCCCATGTGGCGCGCTGGGTGCAGCGGCTGCGTCAGGCGGTCACCCGCCAGCCTCGCCCGCTGGTGGCCCCGATCGCCGGATTGAAGGCGCTGGTGGAGCAGGATCCTCTCCTGCATCAGCAGGCCCAGGGGATGTTTGACGAGGCGTGGCAGCATGAGCACAGCACGCCGCTCGGTCAGGTCCAGGTGCGCAGCTTCGATGAGTTCCTGCAGCTGCTCAACGGCATCATGACCACGGCCCCGGAAGCCTATCAGGATGTGCAGACCCAGGAGCCCGCCGGGCTGATCGGATTCCCCATCAATGCCCTGCTCAACTGGCCCATGGCGACGGCCGCCGGGTACGACTTCTTCGCCAATGCGCTGGTGAACCAGCAATTGCGCAAGATCCTCGGTTACTGGGCCGACTTCCTGCAAAGTCCCGCGTCCCGTTATGTGCTGACCGAGTCGGTGAGCCCCCTGGATCGCCAGACCCTGATCGTCCCCTGGCTGGGTGACGTGGCGAAACGGGAGATGGTCAAAGTGGCGCAGGGGGCGCTCGGGGCCGGCGACAACCCTACCCCAGAGCGCTTCGAGGGGATCTTCCACACCGCGCCGGGAGAGGAATACGAGGGCTTCGCCAGCTGGGACGACTTCTTCACCCGCCGCTTCTGCCCCGGCGTGCGGCCGGTGACGGCCCCGGACGATGACAGCGTGATCGCCAACGCCTGCGAGTCGGCCCCGCTGCAGGTGGTGACCGGGGTAAGACGGCAGGACGCCTTCTGGCTCAAGGGGCAGCCCTATTCCCTGGACAACCTGCTGGACTTCGACCCGCGCGCCGCCGCGTTCGAGGGGGGCACCCTCTATCAGGCCTTCCTCAGCGCCCTCAGCTATCACCGCTGGCACAGCCCGGTGAGCGGCACGGTGCGCTCGGTCAAGGTGGTCAACGGCAGCTACTACCTGGCCAACCGCCACCAGGGTTTCGACAGCCCGGCGGGGCCCGACCCCAGCGCCCCGAACCAGTCCCAGCCCTTCCTCACCGCGGTGGCGACCCGGGCACTCATCTTCATCGAGGCGGACAACCCCAAAATCGGCCTGATGTGCGTGGTGCCGGTGGGCATGGCGGAGGTGTCGAGCTGCGAGGTGACGGTGCAGCCGGGGCAGCGGATCGCGAAGGGGGAGCAGCTCGGCATGTTCCACTTCGGCGGCTCCACCCACTGCCTGCTGTTTCGCCCCGGGGTCGAGCTGGCGTTCGACTTTTACGGCCAGCAGCCGGGGCTGGAGGCGACCAACCTGAGGATCAACACGGCGCTGGCACGGGTCAAATAACCCAGCCGCCGGACAGTAAAAGGCCGCCCTTGAGGCGGCCTTGTTGTTGTGAATCCCTCAGGGTTGTCGTTGCAGCAGGAGATCCAGATAGGCGCCTTCGATCAACCGGGAGTGCTCGATACTGAGACGCGCCATGATGTCGTGAGCTTCCTGCATCCCCACCTCGCGCGGTTCGTCATCTTCCAGCACCACTTCCAGTTCGAGGAAGTGACCCAGCCCTTCAACCCGGTCGAGATGGATCCGGGTTCTGCCCACCAGAAACAGGGTCCGCTGTTTTCGCACTCTGCCAATCTGGCCGCAAGCCAGGGTGAGCGTTTCCCGCAGCTTGTCCGGCTCGTTCGTTGGCGTGATGTGGTAGTAGCTCTCCTTCGGACCCTGTTGATCAGGCCTGCGGTAGAAGATGAGCTGGCCTGCCGACGGGGAGAGCGTCCGCAATTTGAAGCGGCCCGATTCACAGCGAAAGAAGGTATCGTCCTGGGCGATGTCGACGGGGCCCTTATCGGCGATGGCCGCAGCTTTGGGGATAAGGTCATCGACCCCGGCTATGCGGGCTTTGATCTCGATATTTCGTGGCATGGCAGCGGGTTCTCCTTGAAAACGGGATACCCAATCTAGCACAGTCCACGTTGCCGAGAGGGGGGCAACAGGGGGAGCACCAGCTCGGTTCCTGATGGATTCAACCCTGCCCGCCAACCCTCTTTGCAGGCACCTGAAACCGCCCTCAAGAGACAGGTCAGCGGGGCTGACCTGCTCTGCCGGTGCCTGCCCGTCATCCGCGACCTGACCTCATGGCCGCCTTAGGGCGGCCTTGTGGTGCCTGCGGGTGTCAGCATGGAATAGTGAACAGTCTGTTGCTGGTAGTGCGTTCTGTTGTTGATAGATGAAAAAATATCAGGATTCACTAAAGACCGTTCATGATTGTGCCGATACAACTACCAAGATGGGGGTATTCCCGGCCCCCGGCTACCACAAGGATTCGTTGTCATGACTCTCTCGTTGCGCGGCAAGCTGCTCGCGGCCAGCCTGGGGGTAGTGCTGCTGATGGCAGCCCTGCTCGGTATTGTCGCCTTCCACACCCTCAAATCCCGCACCCTTGACGCCATCCAGAGCGAGGCGGTCAACTACGGCCACGCCCACTCGGTGGCCATCGGCAACTGGCTTGAGGATCGCAAGCACGCGGTCGACGCCCTGGCCGCTGTCATTGCGCACGACCCCGACACGGCCCTGGTGCCCCACCTGTTGCAGACCCGCACCTCCGGCGGTTTCGGCCTCACCTATTTTGGTTCGGCGCAGGGGGAGATGACCCGCCACGATCCCGCCCTCAACACCGCCAACTATGACCCCAGGGCCCGCCCCTGGTACCAGAACGCCGACAAGGCGGGCAAGCTCATCGTCACGCCGCCCTATGTCAGCGTGACCATGCAGCAGATGGTGGTGACCCTGGCCGAGCCGGTGAGCCACCAGGGCCGGGTGATCGGGGTGGCCGGGGCGGATCTCTCCCTCGACGCCCTCATCGACGAGGTGCTGGCCATGAAGGTGCAGGGAGAGGGCTACGCCATGCTGCTCGACCGCACCGGCCTCATCGTCGGCCACCCGAACAAGGAGCTGGCGCTCAAGCAGGTGGCGGAGCTGGATCCCGGTCTCACCGGGGCGGCGCTGGATGCGTGGAGCCGCGACGGCGAACTGCACGGCGCCAACTTGAACGGGCGCGAGGTGCTGCTCTCGGTGCAAGGCGTGCCCGGCACCGACTGGCTGCTCGCCATGGTGATGTACAAGGAGGTGCTGGAGGCGCCGCTCGCCTCCCTGCTGTGGCAACTGGTGGGGCTGACCCTGGTGCTGCTGCTGGTGTTCGGTGCCCTGCTCATCGCCATGTTCAACTACCTGTTCGCGGATCTGGGACGGGTCTCCAGGGCGCTCGCCGACATCGCCCACGGGGAGGGGGATCTCACGGTGCAGATCGCCACCCGCAGCCAGGATGAGGTGGGGCAGCTGGCCCAGAACTTCAACCAGTTCGTGGCGCGACTGCACGGCATCGTCAGCCGGTTGCGGGACGTCACCGTCGAGCTGGCGGCCCAGTCCCGCACCCAGGCGGCGGGGGCCGAGGCCCGCAGCCAGCGGGTGCGCCTGCAGCAGGACGAGATCGTCATGGTGGCGACCGCAGTGACCGAGATGGCTTCCGCCACCCAGGAGATCGCCGGCAACGCCGAGTTTGCCGCCAACACCGCCGGCGATGCGGTGCGCCTCGCGGTGGCCGGCCAGTCCCAGGTCGGCCAGAGCCAGCGCAGCATCACGGGGCTGGCGGGGGAGGTCTCCGACGCCAGCCAGACCATCCACGAGCTGGATGGCCACGCCCAGCAGATCAGCGGCATTCTGGCCACCATCAGCGGCATCGCCGAGCAGACCAACCTGCTGGCCCTGAACGCCGCCATCGAGGCGGCCCGGGCCGGGGAGCAGGGACGCGGCTTTGCCGTGGTGGCGGACGAGGTGCGGGTGCTGTCGCGCCGCACCCACGACTCCACCGCCGAGATCCAGCAGATGATCGAGGCGCTGCAGCAGACCACCCGCAAGGCGGTGGGCGGCATGGAGACCAGTCGCCAGCTGGCGGGCACCAGCGTGGAGGACGCCGAAGCGGCGAATCTCAGCCTGGGCAGGATCAACGAAGCCATCGGCGCCATCAGCGACATGGCGACCCAGATCGCGGCGGCGGCCGAGGAGCAGACCTCGGTGACCGGCGAGATCAGCCGCAACACCGAGAATATCCGCCACGTCTCCCAGGCGCTGGCGGCCCAGGCTGGCGAAGAGGCCGCCCAGGCGGCCCAGCTCAAGTCTCTCACCGAGCGGCTGGAGCAGGAGATCGGGCGCTTCCGGCTCTAGGCTGCGACCCGGATGTGACAAAGGCGACCCCGGGGTCGCCTTTATTCATCCTGTGTATGGATATTAATTCGTCATGCACCCGCTGAATAATGCCGGGTCCTGGCCCTGCAACGGGCGCAGGCAGAGGCTCAGAGGGGCTTGATGTAGCTGTAGAACTCGTTGTCCCGCTGGTAGCCGTGCCCTTCGTAGAGGGCCTGAGCCTGCCGGTTGTCGGTGGCGGTGCTCAGCATCAGGAAGGCGGCGCCCGTCTCCTGGCCGTGGCGATCGGCCCGCGCCAGCAGCGCCTGGGCCACCCCCTGCTGGCGGGCCGCCGGCGCCACGAACAGATCGTACAGCAGCCAGATGGGCTTCAGGGCGAGGGAGCAGAACAGGGGATAGAGGTGGGCAAATCCCAGCACCTCTCCCGCCTCGCTCTGGGCCACGAAGAGCACCGACTCCCCGGCGGTGCAGCGCTCCAGCAGGAAGGCTTCGGCGGCCTCGGGCCGGGCAGGCAGCCGGTAGAACGCCCGGTATTCCACGAACAGGGGGATGACCCGGGGAATGTCCCCGGGGGTGGCCTGGAAGATCCTCATGGGGCGTTCCCCGCCGGATCTTGGCTGACCCAGATCAGCCGGTCGGTGGCAAAGCCGAGCCCTCTGGCCCGCTCGACCAGGGCCTCTACCTTCTCTTTGGGGGGATGGGGCGTGCGGGAGAGGATCCAGAGGTACTGGAGGTTGTAACTGCTCACCAGGGAGAGCTCATAGTCCGTCGCCAGCACGTTGTAGCTGCCGTAGAAGGGGCCGAAGAAGCTCACCTTGAGGCGCCCCTCGTCGCTGTCGCCCACGAAGTAGGCGCGCCCCTCGGCCTCGCGCCATTCCCCCTGTTCGTCCTGCCCCCGGTTGATCACCCTGACACCGCCGTCATCCCGCAGGCTGTAGGTGGCGGTGACCCGGTTCAGGCCGCGCTCGAAGCCGTGATCGAGGCGGGCCACCTCGTACCAGGTGCCCAGGTAGCGGTCGAGCTGGAAGGGCTTGACCACCTGGTGTCCCGGTGGAATGCCGGTGCAGGCGGTGGCCAGCAGGGTCAGAACGAGCAGGATCAGTGTGCGCATGTCATCCCTCCACGATACGCAGTTGTCCCGAGCGGAAGCGTGCCGCGTGTTCGCTCGGGGTGTTGCCAAAGAAGCGTTTGTATTCGCGGCTGAACTGGGAGCCGCTCTCGTAGCCTACCTTGTCCGCCGCCACCCCGGCCTTGAGGCCGTCGTGCAGCATCATCAGCCGCGCCCGGTGCAGGCGCAGGGTCTTGATGTACTGCAGGGGCGAGGTGGCGGTGGCCGCCTTGAAGTGGTGGTGGAAGGCCGAGACGCTCATGTTTGCCTCCCGGGCCAGCTCCTCCACCGTCAGGTTCTCGGTAAAGCGCTGCTCCATGATACGCAGCACCCGGGCGATCTGGCTCACCTGGCTGTGACGGCTGGCCATGGCAAGCAGGGCGGGGGCACCCCCTTCGTGCAGGGCGTGGAACAGGATCTCGCGCACGATCTGGGGCCCCAGCACCCGGGCGTGGAGCGGCTTGTCCATCACGTCGATGAGGCGCTCCACCGCGCAGAGCATGGTCTCGGAGAGGGGCACGGAGACCACGCCGCGACCCGGTTCCGCCGGGGCGGGGGCCGCGTCCCCCATCTCCAGCAGCAGGGCCTGCAGCGCCGCCACGTCGATCTCCACCGAGAGCCCCACCAGAGGGGATTCGGGGGAGGCGAAGCACTCGCACTCGCAGGGCAGCGGCAGGGTCATCATCAGGTAGTGCTCGGGGTCGTAGCGGAAGGTGAAGTCCGAGAGATAGCCCACCTTGTGCCCCTGCAGGATGATGATCATGCGCGGGCGGTAGAGCACCGGGATGCGGTCGTGATGCTCCGTGGTGTAGATGAGGTGCACGCCGGGCACGGGGGCGGCGGTGATCCCCGGGTGGGGAGCCAGGGCGGCGAGTCGGCTGGCGAGGGCGGACTGGTGGGTCGCCGCGATGGGCTGATTTGTACTCATTTATCCAGGCTCAGTAGAAATAGGCAAGAAATCGGCAGAAAGCTCCCTTGATGATAGGAGGTTATAAGAGAAAAATGCAACCCATGCCTTACCGACTACGACCACCCCGGGAGATCCCATGAACAACTTCATCCTGCACACCCCCACCAAGGTGCTGTTCGGCAAGGGCCAGGTGGCCCAGCTGCGCGGCCAGATCCCCAGCGACGCCCGCATCCTCGTCACCTACGGCGGTGGCAGCGTGGTGCGCAGCGGCCTGCTGGACCAGATCCGCAGCGAGCTGGCCGGCCTGACCCTGTTTGAATTTGGCGGCATCGAGCCCAACCCCACCTACGAGACCCTGATGGGTGCCGTCGAACTGGCCCGCGCCGAGAAGGTCGACTTCCTGCTGGCAGTGGGTGGCGGCTCCGTGCTGGACGGCACCAAGTTCATCGCCGCGGCCGCTCACTACGATCCGGCCAGGGATCCCTGGCACATCCTCGAGACCGTCGGCGGCGAGGTGGCCTCCGCCATTCCCCTGGGCAGCGTGCTGACCCTGCCGGCCACCGGCTCCGAGATGAACATGGGCGCCGTCATCACCCGCAAGAGCACAGGGGACAAGCAGCACTTCTTCTCCCCCTTCGTGATGCCGCGCTTCGCCGTGCTCGACCCCGTGCTCACCTACACCCTGCCCGCCCGTCAGGTGGCCAATGGGGTGGTGGATGCCTTCATCCACACCCTGGAGCAGTACCTCACCTACCCGGTGGATGCCAAGGTGCAGGATCGCTTTGCAGAAGGGCTGCTGCTGACCCTGGCGGAAGAGGGGCCCAAGGCGCTGGTGGAGCCGGAAAACTACGACGTGCGTGCCAACATCATGTGGAGCGCCACCCTGGCACTGAACGGCCTGATCGGAGCCGGCGTGCCCCAGGACTGGGCCACCCACATGCTGGGCCACGAGATCACCGCCCTGCACGGTCTGGACCACGCCCAGACCCTGGCGGTGGTGCTGCCCGCCCTGCTGCAGGCCAAGCGCGAGCAGAAGCGCGCCAAACTGCTGCAATACGCCGAGCGGGTCTGGGATCTGCGCAGCGGCAGTGACGAGGCGCGTATCGACGGGGCCATCGCCGCCACCCGCGACTTCTTCGAGCGGATGGGGATCAAGACCCGGCTGCGGGATTACGTGGCCGACGCCCGGATCGACGCCCTGCTGGCCAAGCTCGAAGAGCACGGCATGACCGCCCTGGGTGAGCACGGCGACATCGACCAGGCCCAGAGCCGGCATATTTATGAGGCGGCCTGGTAAGCAGAGCGCGCCTGAAGCGGGCCGCAGGCCCGGTTGCACCAGGGGGCCCGAACCCGCCAGCAGGCGGGGACGCGGCCCCCTGATCGTTGCAAAATGGTTACTTTTTCCCTTTTCATCTCATCAGATGAGCCAACGGCAGATTTCGTAAGAACAAAAAACGCTAAGGTAGAGGCCGGGTTAAACATTTTTTTTGACTGGTTGGATCACTTTTTTTAGCGCTTTTTGCTGGTATAAGCCCCTAATTTGGTTTGTTTTTTTTAATCACGGTCCGGGATGGGCTGAATTCTGTACCCGCCCGCCCAGGGCCGTGGTTGTAATAAAACTCCAAAATTTGATACTAATCACCCTCGCGCCTGAAAAGCGGGGGCCTGACCGTGACAGGAGGTCGAGGTGAAGCCTGCTGATTTTCATAACAAAGGGCCCGTGACCTGCACTTTGATCATGCCTTGTCCCCTCAGACATGAGAGACTTGGCGATGATTGTTTATTAACCATCAGGGAATAGTCATGCAGATTGGAATACCGAGAGAGAGTCTCGCCGGTGAGACCCGGGTCGCAGCGACCCCGGCCACTGTCGAGCAGCTGAAAAAGCTCGGCTTCGAGGTTGCCATCGAGGCCGGTGCCGGCCTGCGAGCCAGCTTCGATGATGCCGCCTTCGAGGCTGCCGGTGCCAGCGTGGTACCGAACGTCTGGCAAGCCGACCTTGTCTTCAAGGTCAACGCGCCGACCGAGGCCGAAATCGCACAAATTAAGGATGGTGCCACCCTGGTGAGCTTCATCTGGCCCGCCCAGAACCCCGAGCTGGTCAAGAAGCTTTCCGAGCGCAACATCAATGTGATGGCGATGGACATGGTGCCGCGGATCTCCCGTGCCCAGTCCCTCGACGCCCTCTCTTCCATGGCCAACATCGGTGGCTATCGCGCCGTCGTGGAAGCCGCGCACCAGTTCGGTCGCTTCTTCACCGGCCAGATCACCGCCGCCGGTAAAGTGCCGCCCGCCAAGGTGCTGGTCATCGGTGCCGGTGTGGCCGGTCTGGCCGCCATCGGGACCGCCGGTTCCCTCGGTGCCATCGTGCGTGCCTTCGATACCCGTCTGGAAGTGGCCGAGCAGATCGAGTCCATGGGTGGGGAATTCCTCAAGCTGGACTTCGGCGGCGAAGATGGCGCTTCCAGCGACGGTTACGCCAAGGTGATGAGCGAAGAGTTCATCAAGGCCGAGATGGCGCTGTTCGCCCAGCAGGCCAAGGAAGTGGACATCATCATCACTACCGCCCTGATCCCGGGCAAGCCGGCACCCAAGCTCATCACCAAGGAAATGGTGGACAGCATGAAGCCGGGCTCCGTCATCGTGGACATGGCGGCCCAGGCCGGCGGCAACTGCGAATACACGGTACCGGGTGAACTGCATGTCACCGACAACGGCGTCAAGGTGATCGGTTACACCGATCTGCCGGGCCGCCTGCCTGCCCAATCCTCCCAGCTCTACGGCACCAACCTGGTGAACCTGATGAAGCTGATGTGCAAGGAGAAGGACGGCAACGTCGCCATCGACTTCGAAGACGTGGTGCAGCGCAACATGACGGTGGTCCAGGCCGGTGAAGTGACCTTCCCGCCCCCCGCCATCTCCGTCTCTGCCGCCCCGCAGAAACCGGCTGCCGCCAAACCGGCCGCCAAGAAGGAAGAGGCCAAGCCCTCCAACAAGAAGTTCGTGTTCGGTGCCCTCGGCATCGCCGCCTTCGGTTGGGTGGCCGCCGTGGCGCCTGCCGCCTTCCTCTCCCACTTCACCGTCTTCATCCTGGCCTGCGTGGTCGGTTACTACGTGGTGTGGAACGTCTCTCACGCCCTGCACACGCCGCTGATGTCGGTCACCAATGCCATCTCCGGCATCATCGTGGTCGGTGCGCTGTTGCAGATTGGACAAGGGTCGACCCTGGTCACCGTGCTGGCCTTTGTCGCCGTGCTGATTGCCAGTATCAACATCTTCGGTGGCTTCACCGTCACTCAGCGCATGCTGAAGATGTTCCGTAAGGATTAAGGGGGTTTAACGTGTCTCAAGGACTGGTAACAGCATCCTATATCGTTGCCGCCGTGCTCTTCATCCTCAGTCTCGCGGGACTGTCGAAGCAAGAAACGGCCAAGCATGGCAACCTGTTCGGTATCGCGGGGATGGCCATCGCCCTGCTCGCCACCGTCTTCAACCCGGAAACCAGTGGCGTCCACTGGATCATCCTGGCCATGGCCATCGGTGGCGCCATCGGCGTGCGTCTGGCCCTCAAGGTCGAGATGACCGAGATGCCCGAGCTGGTGGCCGTGCTGCACAGCTTCGTGGGCATGGCAGCGGTGCTGGTGGGCTTCAACAGCTTCATCGATCTGCACCCCTCCGCCCCCGCTGAAGTGGTGGTCTCCGTCGGTTCCAACCTGGATGCGACCCTGGCAGCCGCCCGGGCGGCGTTCGAGCAGGCGGCAAGCGTCGCCCAGGTCGAGCACCTCTCCGGCGCCATGCTGAACATCCACCTGGTGGAAGTGTTCCTGGGCGTCTTCATCGGTGCCGTGACCTTCACCGGTTCCGTGGTGGCGTTCGGCAAGCTGCGTGGCCTCATCTCTTCCAAGCCGCTGATGCTGCCGCACCGCCACAAGCTGAACCTGCTGGCCGTGGTGGTCTCCATCGCGCTGATGATCCACTTCGTCAACGCCGGTGGCTCCACCTTCGCCCTGCTGGTGATGACCCTGATCGCCTTCGCCTTCGGCTGGCACCTGGTCGCCTCCATCGGTGGTGCGGACATGCCGGTGGTGGTCTCCATGCTGAACTCCTACTCCGGTTGGGCGGCGGCGGCGGCGGGCTTCATGCTCTCCAATGACCTGCTGATCGTCACCGGTGCCCTGGTGGGTTCCTCCGGTGCCATCCTTTCCTACATCATGTGCAAGGCGATGAACCGCTCCTTCATCTCCGTGATCGCAGGAGGCTTTGGCTCCGACGGCGTGGCCTCCACCGCCGAGCAGGAGCTGGGCGAATACCGCGAGACCAACGCCGAAGACGTGGCCGACATGCTGAAGAACGCCAGCTCCGTCATCATCACCCCGGGCTACGGCATGGCGGTGGCGCAGGCCCAGTACCCGGTGGCCGAGATCACCCAGAAGCTGCGTGATCGCGGCGTCAAGGTGCGCTTCGGCATCCACCCGGTGGCCGGTCGTCTGCCTGGTCACATGAACGTGCTGCTGGCGGAAGCGAAAGTCCCCTATGACATCGTGCTGGAAATGGACGAGATCAATGATGACTTCGCCGACACCGACGTGGTGCTGGTGATCGGTGCCAACGACACCGTCAACCCGGCCGCCATGGAAGATCCGGGCAGCCCCATCGCCGGCATGCCGGTGCTGGAAGTGTGGAAGGCGCAGAACGTCATCGGCTTCAAGCGCTCCATGAACACTGGCTACGCCGGTGTCCAGAACCCGCTGTTCTTCAAGGAGAACACCCAGATGCTGTTTGGCGATGCCAAGGCCAGCGTCGAGGCCATCCTGAAGGCGCTGTAAGCGTTGACCGGATGAGACAAAAAGGGGGCTTCGGCCCCCTTTTTTTATGACCAGAGTGGATGACCGTGGCAGGGAACAGACAGGCTGTGGTGCCTGCCTGTCCGGACTGACGAGCCCTGGCTCAATTAAAGTTGAGCAAAAGCACCAAAAAACTACCTTGAAGGCCTCTCATGGGGCCTTTTTTTCATTTCAGTCGTGATTTTGCTCACATTTTGTGGTGTTGTCTCACCAGTCGGGCATAATGCCCGCGCAAAAAGCGGATTTGCTCAATTTTATTTGAGTCCGCTTTGAATATCCTTACCCAACGTTGACCGGATGACCCCATGACCGAGGTAGCTCCCTTGCGCGACGCCAGCACACTGACCGATGAAGAGCGCCATCTGATCGCCAGCTTCGAGCCTGCGGTGGCGGCGCTGTCCGCCCTGTTTGGCCCGGGCTGCGAGGTGGTGCTGCACGCCTTTGACAGTCTGCACGCCTCCGTCATCAAGATTGCCAACGGCCACATCACCGGCCGCCAGGAGGGAGCGCCGGTCACCGATTTTGCGCTCGACAAGTTGCACAGTGCCGCCGGCAGCCAGTGGAGCAGCTATTTCTCCCGCTCCCGGGAGGGCACCCTGCTGAAGTCTTCGTCCATCACTATCAGCAACCGCGAGGGCAAACCCATCGGTATGCTGTGCGTGAATTTCAGCCTGGACACGCCCCTTGGCAGCCTGCTCGACACCTTTGCCCCGCCCGCAGTGCCCCCTGCCCACGGCACCGAGACCTTCGCCAGCTCGGTGGATGATCTGGTGGCGCAGGTGATCGCCAAGGTGGACAGGGATCCCGGGCTGGGCAGCAGCGTGCGCAACAAGGCGATCGTGCACCGGCTCTACGACATGGGCATCTTCGAGATCAAGGATGCCGCCCAACTGGTGGCCGAACTGCTCGGCATCTCCCGCCATACCGTTTACCTGCATATCCGCAATCACAAGGCGGAACTGGCCGAACAACAATGACGAGCCCGCACGCGGGCGTCATGAACATGAGACACATCGCAATGAACGCACAATGGACCGACTTTATTACCCTGCTCAAGCGTGAAGTGGTGCCGGCCCTCGGCTGCACCGAGCCCATGTCGGTCGCCCTGGCGGCGGCCAACTGCCGCAAGCTGCTGGGGCAGGTACCGACTCGCACCCGCGTCTGGGTCAGCGGCAATCTGTTCAAGAACGGCATGGGGGTCGGCGTGCCCGGCACCGGCATGATCGGCCTGCCGGTGGCCGCCGCCGTTGGCATCACCGGTGGCAACCCGGATGCCGGGCTGGAGGTGCTCAAGAGCCTCACGCCGGATCAGGTCGAGGCGGCCAAGGGGCTGCTGCCCACCATAGAGGTGGATGTGAAGGATGTGCCCGACGTGCTCTACGCCGAGGTGCTGGCCGAAGTGGAGGGGCACAGCGTCCGGGTGGTGATCTGTACCGACCATACCCGCATCGTGCTGATGGAGAAGGATGGCGAGGTGCTGATGGTGCAGGACAGCGCCCCCGGGGTGCAGATCCAGCCAGCCAAGGCCGACAAGCCCGCCATGACCCTGAAGGAGATCGTGGCCTTCGCCCTGGAGGTGCCGCTGGTCGAGATCGACTTCATCCGCGAGGCGGCCACCATGAACCAGGCGCTGGCGGACGAAGGGCTGCAGGGCTATGGCCTGCGCATCGGCAAGATCCTCACCGATCAGGTGGAGCGCAAGCTGCTCTCCGACGACCTGATGACCCTGGCCATGCGCCTGTCGTCTGCCGCCTCCGATGCGCGGATGGATGGCGCAATGCTGCCCGCCATGTCCAATTCCGGTTCCGGCAACCAGGGCATTGCCGCCACCATGCCGGTGGTCGCCGCCGCCCGCTTCCTCAAGGCCGATGACGAGCAGCTGGCCCGTGCCCTGGTGATGAGCCACCTGGTGGCCATCTACATCAAGGCCTACCAGAACAAGCTCTCCGCCCTGTGTGCCGCCAGTACCGCCGCCATGGGATCGGGGGCCGCCATCACCTGGCTGCTGGGGGGCCAGTTCGAGCAGATCAGCCACTGCATCAACAACATGATTGGGGATGTTTCCGGCATCATCTGCGACGGCGCCGGCAGCGCCTGCTCCATGAAGGTCTCCACCTCCACCTCGGCGGCGGTGAAATCCTCGCTGATGGCCATCAACAACCTGCGCGTGCCCCAGAGCGAGGGGATCGTCTCGGACGATGTGGATCAGACCATCGCCAACCTGGGTCGTCTCTCCAAGGAGGGGATGCTGGATACCGACATCGAGATCATCAACATCATGCGGGCCAAGCAGCAGGGTAAGCACCAGTGACCCCGGAGTGCCGCCGTCGGCCATAAAAAAACCGGAGCCAGTGGCTCCGGTTTTTCATTGTCCGTTCGCTACTCAGCCGCGACCGAGACGGTTGTCCGGGTAGTTCTTGGCCAACACTTCGCGGGCATGCTGGGCCAGGGTCGGCATCTTCAGGGTGTCATAGGCGTTGACCATGATTTCCAGTGCCTTCTCGGTTTCCACCGTGTCGGGATAGGTCTCGACGATCAGCTTGGCGCGGTTGGCGGCGGCGATCAGGGCGTCACGCTTGACGTAGTACTCGGCTACCCCCAGGTCATAGCGGGCAAGACGGTTCTTCAGGCCGATCATGCGGGCACGGGCATCGGCTGCATAGCTGCTGTTGGGGTAGTTCTGCAGCAGGGTCTTGAAGTCCTGGAAGGCCTGACGGGCGTAGGAGGGGTCCTTGTCATCCCGATTGATGCCGAGGAAATCCTGGAAGAAGTTGTAATCCGCCGCCATGTTGGTCAGGCCGCGCATGTAGAAGACGTAATCGATGTTCTTGTGCGCCGGGTTCAGGCGGATAAAACGGTCAATGTTGGCGATCGCCTGGGCGGTATCATCCTGCTTGTAGTAGGCATAGATGAGATCGAGCTGAACCTGGTTGGAGTAGGCACCGAACGGGTAACGAGAGTCCAGCGCTTCCAGCAGTTCGATGGCATTGAGGTAGTTGCCGGTATCCAGTTTGATGCGGGCTTTCTGGTACAGAACTTCCGGCGGTTCGTCGGGAACCTTGGGTTTGGTGCTGGAACAGCCAGTGATCAGGGTAGCGACCAAGGCGAGCGACATCAGCAGGTGAGACTTCTTTCCCATCAACAACATCCGGTCCATTTCCACGAAATTGGCAAAGTATCCGTTATGCTTGGCTAAAAGAAAAGCTAGAATACCCGGATTATTTCGAATTGATACCCCCGCTCAAGAGACCATACATGAGCCAGCATATTGAACTGACAGGCGAATTTCAGGATCACCAATTCGGGCAACGACTCGACCAGGCCCTGGCCGAATTGTTTCCCGACTACTCCCGGACCCGCATCAAGGAGTGGATTTTACAGGACAGAGTGACCCTGGACGGTCAGGTTGCCAATACCCCGCGCGAGAAAGTGGTGGCCGGGCAGCAGGTACATGTGAATGTGGAACTGGCAGACGACACCCGCTGGGATGCCCAGAACATCGAGCTGAACATCGTTTATGAAGATGAACACATCCTGGTGATCGACAAGCCGGCCGGCCTGGTGGTTCACCCGGGCGCCGGTACGCCGGACGGCACCGTGCTCAACGCCCTGCTGCACCGCTACCCCGGCATCGCCGAGGTCCCCCGCGCCGGTATCGTGCACCGTCTGGACAAAGACACCACGGGGCTGATGGTGGTGGCCAAGACCATTCCCGCCCAGACCCACCTGGTGGAAGCCCTGCAGGCACGCCAGATCACCCGTGAGTACGAGGCGATTGCCATCGGTCACATGACCGCCGGCGGCACCGTCGATGCCCCCATCGGTCGTCACCCGACCCAGCGTACCCACATGGCTGTGGTGCCCAACGGGCGCGAGTCCGTCACCCACTACCGGGTGCACGAGAAGTTCCGTGGTCACACCCGTCTGCGGTTGCGGCTGGAGACCGGCCGTACCCACCAGATCCGTGTCCACATGGCCCACATCAAGCATCCGCTGGTGGGGGATCCCGCCTACGGCGGTCGTCTGCGTCTGCTGCGCAACGCCACCCCCGAGCTGACCGAGGCCCTGCGCGGTTTCCACCGTCAGGCGCTGCACGCCACCATGCTGAAGCTGGCGCACCCCATCACGGGTGAAGTGATGGAGTGGCACTCCCCCACGCCGCAGGATATGGTGGCGCTGATGGAAGTGCTGCGGGCGGATACCCTGGCCAATCCGGACGATCTGGTCTGGAACTGATCCCGGGGGCGGCCTTGCGACGATTCCTGCCGTAATCTGCCCTCCATGATCTGACGCGGGGCCCCTTGACTGGTTGCAGCCAAGGGGCCCCGTTTTCATATGAACGAAAGGAGCCACAGATGAACTGGATCACACCCGACTGGCCCGCGCCGGGCAATGTCAGGGCTCTCTCGACCACCCGGGACGGCGGCATCAGCGAAGGGGTCTTTGCCGGCCTGAACCTCGGGGCCCATGTGGGCGATGAACCGGCCAGGGTCGAGGCCAACCGCGTCCGACTGCAGCAGGTGGCGGGGATCCCCGGCACTCTCAACTGGCTCAACCAGGTACATGGCATCGCCGTCCATCCGGTGAGCGACCGTTATGAGCGCGTACCGGATGCCGATGCCGCCTGTGCTCATAAGGCGGGGCAGGCCTGCATCGTGATGACTGCCGACTGCCTGCCGGTGCTGTTCTGCGATCGGGCAGGCACCGTAGTGGCGGCGGCCCATGCCGGTTGGCGCGGACTGCAGGGGGGCGTATTGGAGGCAAGCATCGCCGCCATGGGCTGCGAGCCTGGCGAGATCCTGGCCTGGCTGGGCCCGGCCATCGGTCCCGCTGCGTTCGAAGTGGGTGGCGAGGTGCGTGAGGCCTTCATGACGGAGCAGGCGGAAGCGGCGACTGCATTCGTGCCATCCCTCAACGAAGGGAAATGGCTGGCGGATATCTACCAGCTGGCCCGACTGCGCCTCGCCCGCGCCGGCGTCACCGCCATCTATGGCGGCGAATACTGCACTTTCAGCGACAGCGAGCGCTTCTACTCCTATCGCCGCGATGGACAGACGGGTCGCATGGCCTCCCTTGTGTGGCTGGAAAAATAGCCGAAGAGGCGCTCGCGAGTGGCCGCAAGCGCCTCTTCACTTCCTGGTGATGGCCCTTTGGCGGCCATGTCTTGCTGCCGAGCAGGCTCAAGGGGCAGGCTGCCATTGCGAGGTCGTTTTCCCTCGGTCACTGCTATTGAGGAAAAAATAAACAGCCACCCCTTGAAATTGCCCTTCAAGACCACATCTTCCTTGTCAGAAAGCGATGTTGTTGCCGCGCATGCGGCGTCTGTCTTGAAGGGGGAGTGCAATGCGCCTCGATCGCCTGACCAGCAAATTCCAGATTGCCATTTCCGATGCCCAGTCTCTTGCACTGGGTCGTGACCACCAATTCATCGAACCCGTCCATCTGATGAGCGCCTTGCTCAATCAGGACGGCGGATCCATTCGTCCGCTGCTCACCCTGACCGGGCTCGACATCAATACCCTGCGCTCGCGCCTCGGCGAGGAGCTGGATCGCCTGCCCCGCGTCAGCGGCGTGGAAGGGGACGTACAGCTCTCCAACGGCCTCGGCCGGCTACTCAACGTCTGCGACAAGCTGGCCCAGCAGCGCAAGGATCAGTTCATCTCGTCCGAGCTGTTCGTGCTGGCGGCCCTGGACGAGAAGGGGACGCTGGGCGAGCTGCTGCGTGCCCAGGGGCTGACCAAGGAAAAACTCGAGGCAGCCATCGACAAGGTCCGTGGCGGCAAGAAGGTGGAGGATGCCAACGCCGAGGAGAATCGCCAGGCGCTGGAGAAGTACACCATCGATCTCACCGAGCGGGCCGAACTCGGCAAGCTCGACCCGGTGATCGGCCGGGATGACGAAATTCGCCGCACCATCCAGGTGCTGCAACGCCGCACCAAGAACAACCCGGTGCTGATCGGTGCCCCCGGCGTCGGCAAGACCGCCATCGTCGAGGGGCTGGCCCAGCGCATCATCAATGGCGAAGTGCCGGAAGGGCTCAAGAACAAGCGGGTGCTCTCCCTCGACATGGGGGCCCTGGTGGCCGGAGCCAAGTATCGCGGCGAGTTCGAGGAGCGGCTCAAGGCGGTTCTGAACGATCTGGCCAAGGAAGAGGGCAGCGTCATCCTCTTCGTGGACGAGCTGCACACCATGGTCGGCGCCGGCAAGGGCGAGGGTGCCATGGATGCGGGCAACATGCTCAAGCCCGCCCTGGCCCGCGGCGAGCTGCACTGCGTCGGGGCCACCACCCTCGATGAGTACAGGCAGTACGTGGAGAAGGATGCCGCGCTGGAGCGCCGTTTCCAGAAGGTGCTGGTGGAGGAGCCCTCGGTGGAGGACACCATCGCCATCCTGCGTGGCCTGAAGGAGCGCTACGAGCTGCACCACCATGTGCAGATCACCGACCCCGCCATCGTCGCGGCGGCCCAGCTCTCCCACCGCTACATCGCGGATCGCCAACTGCCTGACAAGGCCATCGACCTCATCGACGAGGCGGCGGCCAGCATCCGGCTCCAGATCGACTCCAAGCCGGAATCCCTGGACCGGCTCGAGCGGCGCATCATCCAGCTCAAGCTGGAGCAGCAGGCGCTGATGAAGGAGGACGATGACGCCAGCCGCAAGCGCCTCGATCTGCTCAATCAGGAGCTGACGGAAAAAGAGCGGGAATACAACGAGCTGGAAGAGGTGTGGAAGGCCGAGAAGGCTGCCCTCGCCGGGACCCAGCACATCAAGGCTGCACTGGAGCAGGCCCGTCAGGATCTCGATGTGGCGCGCCGCGCAGGGGACTTGGGCCGCATGTCCGAGTTGCAGTACGGCCGCATCCCGGAGCTGGAGAAACAGCTGGATCTCGCCACCCAGGCTGAGATGCAGGAGACCAGCCTGCTGCGCAACCGGGTCACCGACGTGGAGATCGCCGACGTCCTGGCCCGCTGGACCGGCATTCCGGTGGCCCGCATGCTGGAAGGGGAACGGGAGAAGCTGCTGCGGATGGAAGATCAGCTGCACAGCCGGGTGATCGGCCAGGAAGAGGCGGTGGACGCCGTCTCCAACGCCATTCGCCGCTCTCGTGCCGGGCTGTCCGACCCGAACCGCCCCATCGGCTCCTTCCTCTTCCTCGGCCCCACCGGGGTGGGCAAGACCGAGCTGTGCAAGGCGCTGGCGGAGTTCCTGTTCGATACCCAGGATGCCATGGTGCGGATTGACATGTCCGAGTTCATGGAGAAACACAGCGTGGCCCGTCTGGTGGGGGCGCCTCCGGGATACGTGGGTTACGAGGAAGGGGGGTATCTCACCGAGGCGGTGCGCCGTCGCCCCTATTCGGTGATCCTGCTGGACGAGGTGGAGAAGGCGCATCCCGATGTCTTCAACATCCTGTTGCAGGTGCTGGACGATGGCCGCCTGACCGACGGTCAGGGGCGTACCGTGGACTTCCGCAACACCGTGGTGATCATGACCTCCAACCTCGGGTCTGATCTCATCCAGGAGCACCACTCCGAGAAGGATTACGACGAGATGAAGGCCATGCTGATGGAGGTGCTGAGCCGCAGCTTCCGGCCGGAGTTCATCAACCGGATCGACGAGACCGTGGTGTTCCACCCGCTCGGTGAGGAGCACATCAAGTCCATTGCCCGCATCCAGCTCAAGAGCCTGATGAGCCGTCTGGAGTCCCAGGGCTTCGAGGTGGAGGTGAGCGAGGAGCTGCTGACCAAGCTGGTTCATGCCGGGTTCGATCCCGTCTACGGGGCGCGCCCCCTCAAGCGGGCGATCCAGCAGAAGGTGGAGAACCCGCTGGCCCAGGCCCTGCTCAGCGGTCGGGTCATCCCTGGCAAGACACTGCGGCTGGGGGCCGACAGCAACGGCCTCACCATGACCCAGTAATGGGATTGTCGATGAAAAACGCAGGCCTGGTGCCTGCGTTTTGTTTTCTGAGGGATTGAGATGCTGACGTTTTCCGTGCTGGTGGATGACGACGTTCATCTGCCTGGCTGTCTGCCCGAGCGAGGGTTGGCGCTGCTGCTGGAGTGTGACGGCCTCAGGGTGCTGTTCGACAGCGGCCGTGGCCGGGCGCTGTGCCACAACGCCGCCGTGATGGGGATCGATCTCGCCTCTCTCACCCATGTGGTGCTCTCTCACGGTTATTACGACCATGTGGGCGGGGTCGGCTCGCTGCCCGCCTATCCAAGACCCATCCCGCTCATCGCCTGTCCAGACGTGTTCTGCGAGCGGGGCTACTTCCTGCCGTTGCTGCCCCGACGCTACAACCTCTACTGCCTCTCGGGCGACCTGGATCCGCGACAACTGGCGACGAGAGGGCTGCTCCCTCACTGTTCAGCTGAGCCGGTCTGGCTGTCCGAGCGGCTGGTGTTCCTGGGATCCATACTGCGACGGGAGCAGGCCAAACCCTCCTTGCTTGGTTACATGGTGCGGGGCGGGCGAGTGGAGAAAGACCTTATCAGCGATGATTCGGCGCTGGTCTACAAGAGCGAGCAGGGGCTCATCGTCTTTATCGGCTGCGGTCACGCCGGGGTCGAGAACATCATCGAGTGGGCCAAGGAGGTGTGTGGCGACGAGCGGATCCACGCCGTCATCGGCGGCCTGCACCTGAAGTTTTCCGGCCCAGAGCGGGCGGTGACGCTCGGAGCCTATCTGCAGGAAGAGGCGATGGAGCGGTTGTTTGCCTGCCACTGCACCGGCAGCAGAAAGGCGGGGCTGCCGCGCCAGCACCAGATCGGGGCGGGTTTTGAGCACAGTTTTTCGGCGTAAAAAAAACGGCAATCCGAAGATTGCCGGGAGGAATGTATTCGATGCGATCTGACGTGGGTTGAGCGGATCGCAGGGGCAAGCCCCAGGGTAGGCAGGCACAGTCAGCGACCATGCCCGCCTTACAGTCAGTCGGGATACGCTCTCCACCCCGGCTGACCAGCTTCGCTATCGCGTCTGTCCCGCGCCGTGTTGCCGCGATAGGAGGACAGATGCAATCAAATCAATTCGTTACAGCATGCCTGGGATGGCAGCCTTCATTTCAGATGGCCAGACGCCGACCTGGACCTGACCGATGTGCTCTTTTTGCAGCAGCAGCATGGCCAGACGGGATTGGCCGATGCCGCCGCCGATGGTTTGCGGCATGCGTGCTGCCAGCAGATCCTGATGCCAGTCGTATTGCAGGCGATCCTCGTCCCCGGTGATGGCCAGCTGACGGCGCAGGGCCTCTGCGTCCACCCGGATCCCCATGGAGGAGATCTCGAAGCTGTCTTCCAGCACCGGGTTCCACACCAGGATGTCACCGTTCAGACCCGCCAGCCCCAGCTCGCTTTCGCTGCTCCAGTCGTCGTAGTCCGGGGCACGGACGTCGTGGCGTTCGCCGTGAGAGAGGGCGCCACCGATACCGATGAGGAAGACCGCTCCCAGCTCTTTGGCGATGGCGCGCTCGCGTCCCTTGGCATCGAGGTCCGGGTAGCGGGTCAGCAGCTCTTCACTGTGCAGGAACTGGATATCCGCCGGCAGGAAGGGGGTCAGCTCATGCTCGGCACAGACCGCGCGCTCGGTGGCCTTGATGGCGGCCCAGATGCCGCGCACCGTCTCCTGCAGATAGGCCAGGTCCCGGCGCTCGCCCGGCATCACCTTCTCCCAGTCCCACTGGTCGACGTAGACGGAGTGAATGGGGCTGAGACGATCCTCATCCGGACGCAGTGCCTTCATGTGGGTGTAGATGCCTTCACCCGGGCCGAAACCGAAGCGACCCAGAGTCTGGCGCTTCCACTTGGCCAGGGAGTGGACCACTTCATAGCTGTGCTCCGGCAGGGTTTTCACCTTGACCTGCACTGCATGCTCGCAGCCGGAGAGGTTGTCCTGGGTGCCGTCACCGACCCGGCTCAGAATGGGGGCTTGTACCTCCATCAGGCCGAGTTGCAGTGCGAGTTGGCGGGAGAACATCTCTTTGACGAAGCTGATCTGCTGTTGGCTGCGGATGTAGTGCTGTTTCATGCTGAATTACCTGTCGTGAATCCGTTGAATGCGGTGATTCTTCAACAGAATGCCAACTAAATTCAATATTCGATAATTGAAATAGGCTTTGTGTGTTTTTTTCTTCAAAATAAGCCATCAATTAATGATGAATCATTAAAAGGAGCGCAAAAAAGTGTCAGAAAATTATCGGATCGATAATCTCGATCAGGCCATCCTCACCGCCCTGATGGAGAATGCGCGCCTGCCTTACGCCGAGCTGGCCAAACAACTGCTGGTGAGCCCGGGCACCATCCACGTGCGGGTAGAGAAGATGAAGCAGGCGGGCATCATCGAGGGAACGCGGGTGCAGGTGAACCCCAAGAAGCTGGGCTACGACGTCTGCTGCTTCATCGGGATCAACCTCAAGAGCGCCAAGGATTACCCGTCGGCCCTGGCCAAACTGCAGGCGCTGGACGAGGTGGTGGAGGCCTACTACACCACGGGCCACTACAGCATCTTCATGAAGGTGATGACCCGCTCCATCGACGAGTTGCAGACGGTGCTGATCCACAAGATCCAGACCATCGACGAGATCCAGTCCACCGAGACGCTGATTTCGCTGCAAAACCCGATCCTGCGGGATGTGAAGCCTTGAGTCGGGTGGTCTGAGGGGGGCGTAGAGATCCCTATCCTGTGCGAGACCCTGTTCGCGCAGCAGAATTCGACCCTGCGGGAGATGACACCCTGAGCGGTGGATCAGGGTTCGATATAGGGGATGCCGTATTTGTCGTAGAGGGCTTTGAGCCGGCCGTCCCGCTTCATGTGCAGCAGTTCGGCATCATAGGCGGCCATCAGGGCCGGGGTGTCGGCATCGGCCCGGGAACGGGTCCAGACATTGAAGTAGGGGCTGGTCTTGAGGGGTTTTGGCAGGTAGTCGAGCTTGCCTTCCAGTCCCTCCTCTCTTATCTGGGTGAAGGCGGTGACCAGGGACATGGGCACCACGTCGATGCGACCGGCGATGAGTTTGCGCAGTTGCAGCTGGTTGATGGGGATCTCCTGGAAGTGATAGCTCGGGTCTGTCATGGCCGCCGCGAGCTCGGGGGTATAGGAGAAATCCCGGGTGACACCGATGCGCCAGGGTTTGAGATCCGTCAGATGGTCATAATGGATCCGGCCTGCGGACTCCTTGCGTATGAAGAAGTGCCAGCTATGGAGCATATGGGCCTGTTTGGGGTAGAGCAGATAGGCCTCCCGCTCCGGTTTGTAGGAGTGGGTCAGCAGCAGGTCATAGAAGCCGCTTTCGGCATTGCGGGTGAGCCTGGCCCCCGAATCGATGAGCTCAATCCTGATGGGGGTATGGAGCGTGCCGAAGATGGCGGTGACGAGATCAACATCCAGCCCGCGAGGGTGTCCCTGTGCATCCAGCCACTTGAGAGGGGGCTCCAGGATGCCACCAATGACCAGCTCCCTGGCTGACAGCCAGCAGGGCAGCAGCAAGCAGAATACGAGCAAGCGTCGCACGTTACATCTCCTGAGCACTCGGTACGGGGTCGCATCCGGCAGGGACTGTGACCGGCACCTATCTAACTAGAGACGACCACGGATGGCAAACCCTGAAATGGGGAGGGGACAAACGAACGGTGCCGGTGGGAGGGGGGCGGGCTGCCTCGACAGGCCGCCCCGTGGCAGAGTCGGGTGGGGTGGACCAGCCACTCGCCGGTTGTGGGCGGGAGGGTAGTCGGCATGAAACGTGTGCGAGGTGGCCTGTCTCAGGTTGCCTGACACTGTTTCATCTGGGTGTTGAGGGCCTGCATCACCTGACGACGGCTGATGATGCCCGTCACCTTGCCTCCCTCCATTACCGGATAGACCTTGGGTCTGGCCCCGGCCATCTGGCGGGCGAGATCAACGATGTTGTCATCAGGAGAGACGAACAGCGGGGTCCGGCTCATCAGATCTTCGACCAGAGTACGGGTGTCGCAGTGATAGCTGCCCGTGAGCAGGGCGGGAATGCAATCCTGCTCGGAGAGAAATCCGACGAGGTGCTGATGGTCATCCAGTACCGGCAGGCCCCCCAGGTTTGCCCGATGGAGTCTGTCCAGCGCCTCGGCCAGACCGAGGCCGGGGTGCAGTGAGTGGGTCAATGGCTGCATATGATCGCGAATTTGTAGCATGATGGTGGCTCCATGGGGGTCGATGGGACCACTATGCCCGGTGGCCATGACAGGGGGCCAATGGGTTTTGCCTCGGACATCGATAGGTCATGGCCGATGAATGGGTCCTCCGTGCGATCCTGCATGGATCGGGGAGGGCGACAACCACAAGGAGAGGGTATGCGTGCATTGGTAACGGGCTGTGGCCGTCGCCTGGGATTCTATCTGTGTGAGCGGCTGGTGGCCGCTGGCTGGCAGGTGACGGGCAGCTATCGCAGCGAACGGCCCGAGCTGGATCGTCTGCGAGACGTGGGCGTCGAGCTGGTACAGGCGGACTTCACCCGGGAAGAGGAGGTGGGCGCCGTGGTGACGGCGCTGGCGGCCCATGAGGATCTTGCCCTGATCATCCACAATGCCTCCGCCTTCGAGCCCCAGGCGGCGGATCCTGCGGTGCAGCTGGCCCAGTTTGATCAGTTCTACCGGGTACACATGGCGGCTCCCTTCCAGCTCAACCGGGCGCTGGCCCCCGCCCTTGCCCGCCAGCCCAACGGGGGCATCATCCACATCACCGATATCTACATCCATGCCCCGGCGCCCCAGTTTGCCGCCTACGTGGCCACCAAGGCGGGAGCCCATTCCCTGGCCATGAGCTTTGCCCGCGAACTGGCACCCGCCGTGCGGGTCAACACCATAGAGCCTGGCCCCATCCTGTTTCTCGACGAGCACGGGGATGACTGGCGCCAGCAGGTGCTGGCGAAGACGCCGCTGGCGCGGGAGGGGGGTCTGGAGCCCATCTGGCAGGCGGTACAGATGCTGATGAAGAACGACTACATGACCGGGGCCAGCATCCGGGTGGACGGGGGGCGAGCCCTCGCCGTCATCTAGGGCAAGGCGGGCCGCCATGACATGAGGCGCCTTTGGGCGCCTCATGTGTGTGAACGGCTCAAGGGTGCCGGATGGCGGCGTGCCGGGAAGGGGGGCCGGGGTGGCCGTTGCCGGGAAGCAGGGCCTCGTCTTGCTGGCAGAGATGGATGGGGGCCTGGCCGATGCGCTGCTTCGCAAACACCTTGCTGCCCGGCAGGCCGAGGGTCACCTTGCCGGAGTCCACACTGCCGCCCTGATACATCTCCGCCAGCAGATCCCCCAGGTAGGCATCCACCCCGGCCTCGGCGAAGTCATCCCGTTCGCCGCAGGCCAGTATGTCGATGTCCAGTGGCCTGTCCGCCACCTTGCACAGGGGGTTGCTGCGATCCCGGCCATGGGCCAGCTCCATGGTGACAAACTCGGCCTTGAGCTGGACGGGGGTGAGGTCGCTCTGGACGACGAACAGGCAGTTGAGGAAGTCGTGGCGCGAATGCATGCCCACGGGTTTGGTCTGGATGACGGAACTCAGGTGAAGGCGACCAAAGCGGGCCAGCAATTCGGCGACGACCTGACTGACGTGCAGGGCGGGGTCGAGATTGGATCCAATGCTACAGAGGTAAAACATGCTTTCCATTCCTTGGGTTGGGCTCGTCTGAAATATATACGCAGCTCACGGTTATGGGATTCACTATGAATTAACATGTCGTTATCTGTTGTGATCCAACGCTGATTGGCAGAAAGGAGGTTTGCATGAGCGTAGAAATGAAATGGGCACTGTTGGCCGCGTCAGGGGCCCTTGCCATGATCATTGTCATCTGTGTGGCGTCCGTCGGCCTGGCGTGAATCCGGCCTCGGTGAGCAATCAAACCGGCTTTATGGCCGGTTTTGCTTTTTGGGGCAGTGCGGATATGCTGGCTCCCCCATGACGAATCGAGACCGCAGAAGATGACCAAGGTTCGGCCCCGCTCCCTGCTCCAGGTAGTACTGATGGGCTTCGTGCTGGTGCTGATGCCCCTGGGGGGCATGATCTGGCACGACAGTCAGGCTCTCTCCCACCTGGGCCAGCTCACCAGCGACGAGATGGAACGTGCGGTGCGGGACACTCGCCGGGCGACGCTGCTCTCCACCCAGGCCATCGATCTGGAGCGCACCCTGCGCCGCTATGCGGTCCTGGGTGATGACCGCATCCTGGCCAGTTATCGGCAGCAGCTGGTGCGCTACCGGGAACTGCTCGCGACCCATCAGGACTCCATTCCGGATGCCGAGGTCTACGGAGATCTCGAGGCGACGCTGGTCTGGCTCGACGGCCTGCAGGATCTGCGCAAGGCCAGGCAGGAGGCGACCAGCCCCCGTTTCACCGACTTCAACGAGCTGAACCAGCAACTGGAGGTGGTCACCCGCAGCCAGGTGGATGATCACGTGACCCGCATGCGGGGCGCCATCGTGGAGCTGAAGCAGCAGATCTGGTGGGTCAGCGGCTTCGTGGCCGGGCTCAGCTTGCTGCTGGTACTGCTCTTTACCTACCTCATCATCCACCCGGTACGTCAGATTGAGTCGCGGATCCTGAGCCTGGGCGCCGGCGTCGAGCCGGATCAGCGCCCGGTGGACGGCCCGGCCGAACTGGTGCTGCTGGGGGAGCGGATCAGCTGGCTGCACGACAAGCTCAAGGAGCTGGAACAGCAGAAATATCAGTTCCTGCGCCACGTATCCCACGAGCTGAAAACCCCCCTTGCCGTGCTGCGAGAGGGGGCTGATCTGCTCTCGGAGCAGCTGGTGGGGCCCCTCAACGGGGATCAGCAGGAGATCTGCCAGATGCTGGAGGAGAACAGCCGCCGTCTGCAGACCCTGATCGAGCGGCTGCTCGACTTCAATCGCCTCAGCCAGCAGGAGGTGTTCACCCTGTCCGAGGTGCCCCTGGCGCCCTTGTTGTCAGACTTGTCCGAAGAGTACCGGCTCGCGCTGGAATCCAAGCAAATCAGTGTACACTTGCCGCCCGAGCCCATCAGCCTGCGGGCAGAGCCCTACCGCCTGCGACTCATCCTCGACAATCTCTTTTCCAACGCGGTCAGCTATGGCGCCAGGGGCGGACAGATCTGGATCCGCGCCGGGGCGGGGGCGGGCGGCGGCTGGCTGGAGGTGGCCAACGAAGGGCCTGTCATCCCGCCAGACGAGCGGGAGCGCATCTTCGAGCCCTTTGAACAGGGCAGCATAGTGCGCCAGGGATTGCTGAAAGGCTCCGGCATGGGCCTCTCCATTGCCCGTGAGTCTGCCATGAGTCTGGGCGGCGAGCTCAGGCTGATCGAGGATGCCCAGGCGGATGTCTGTTTCCGGCTGGATTTGAACGTGCGCCCGAGCTGACGGGCGTGGCGGCGACCCCGCAGGTGCGGGTGGCGCCTTGACACCGAATATTGAGAGGAGCGGGCAGGTGCCTGTTCCCCACCAGGATCTGAAGTGACATTCAAGATGAAACGATTTGTGATTCCCGTATTGATGATGGGCCTGCTCGCTGGCTGTTCCCTGCTGCCTTCTACCAGCCTCACCGAGCCTTCCCAGGAGGCGATCGCCAGGCGGATGGAGTTTGCCAACAAGGAGATGCAGGTGCGCCTGCAATACTCGGACTGGCTGCTGGCCAGCCATCCCCAGCAGCGGATGCAGGAGCGCCAGCGACTGGGCGGCGCCACCGACCTCGAGAGCCGGGTCAGCCTGGCCATGGTCAACACCCACCCGTCCGAATCGGTGGCCAGCCGCCGGGCCGGGCTGGATCAGCTGAAGGCTCTGTTGCCGGAGCTCGGTCTCGATGCCCAGGCCTTCCTGCGCAGCTGGATCGCCCTCGGGGAGGAGCTGCTGGTGCGAGACAGCCGCCGCGACGATCAGAGTCAGGAGGTGAAGCGTCTGCGCCAGCAGATAGAGCAGCTCTCCGCCATCGACGAGCAGCTCAACCAGCGTAAGCTCAATGGGGGAGGTCAGCCATGACAGCTCCGGACCGCGCCGCAATGATCGCGTTTTTCGCCAAGAGGGGGTGAGAGCATGAGCCGTATTCTGCTGGTGGACGATGATGCCAGCCTGCTCAAGCTGATGAGCATGCGCCTGCGCAGCCAGGGTTACGAGGTGGATACCGCCGACAGCGCCGAAGGAGCGCTGGACAGGCTGCGCCAGCAACGGGCCGACCTGGTGCTGAGCGATCTGCGCATGGGGGGCATGGACGGGCTGGCGCTGTTCGAGCGGATCCAGTCCCAGTGGCTCGGCATGCCGGTGATCATCATGACCGCCCACGGCACCATTCCCGACGCCATCCAGGCGACCCGCTCCGGGGTGTTCAGCTTCCTCACCAAGCCCATCGACAAGGACGAGCTGCTGGTCACCATAGAGCATGCTCTCAGCCTGACCCGTCCGAAGCAGCAGCAGGAGTGGCAGTCCCTCATCCAGACCCGTAACCCGCAGATGGAGCAATTGCTGATCCAGGCGAGCAGCATCGCCACCATGGACGTGCCCGTGCTGATCCTGGGTCCCTCCGGCGCCGGCAAGGGGGTGATGACCCAGGCGCTGCACCAGGCCAGCCACCGCCGCGACAAGCCGCTGCATACCATCAACTGTGCGGCTCTGCCCTGGCCCGCGCTGGACTTGCAGCTGTTTGGCGAGGATGGCCAGTCCGGCCTGTTTGCCGAGGCCAAAGGCGGCACCCTCTTCCTCGACGAGATAGGGGATCTGTCGGAGTCACTCCAGGCCAAGTTGCTCCAGGTGCTGGCGGAGTATGGTCAGGGCACCCCCGAGGTGCGGGTCATCAGCTCCAGCCATCAGGATCTGGTGACCGCCATGGAAGAGGGGCGTTTTCGCGAGGATCTCTTCTACCGCCTCAACGTGGCCAACATCACTCTGCCGCCTCTGAGCGCCCGCAGCGAGGACATCCCCCTGCTGGCCCGTCAGGCGCTGGACGATTACCGCAACCGTCACCCCGATTGCGCCGCCCTCGGCTTCTCGCCTGAGGCGCTGGCCCTGCTGGCCGCCGCGGCCTGGCCGGGCAATGTGCGCCAGCTCTGCGGGGTGGTGGAGCAGCTCGCGAGCCTCTGCTGCAGCCCGGTGATCGGCGCGGCCATGGTGGAGTCGGCCCTGAGTGGCGGCGGTGGCGGCATTCCCTCGTTCAACGAGGCGCGGGCCGAGTTTGAAAAGGAGTACCTGATCCGGCTGCTGCGCACCACGGAAGGCAATGTGACCCTGGCGGCCAACATGGCGGGGAGAAACCGCACCGACTTCTACAAGCTGCTGAATCGGCACGGCATCGAGGCGGCCAACTTCAAGTCGAAGGGATAAATGACAGAGGGGCGGCCGTCGATGACGGGCCGCCCCTCTGGTTTCCGACAGAATCGGCCTCAGGCCGGGTCGCTGACACCGCCGGTGGAGAGAGTCTTCTGGGAGAGCCAGAGGCCGCTCGCCTTCATCAGATAGCCAAACAGGGCGCCGATGATGAGGGAGGGCAGAATGAGCCGCCACTCGCCTGCGGCGCCGAAGGTGGCACAGCAACCGGCGAAGGTGCCGGGAATGTAGGCGAGCCACTGCTGCCTGGCCTGCACGCACATCAGGGTGGCCACCACCCCTGTCATCAGATAACCCGCCATGCCGGCCCCCCACCAGGTCTCCCCGTGGATCAGCAGGAGTGCCCACAGCATGCCGGTGGTGTTGCACAGCAGGGTCTGCAACAGCGCCTTGTAACCGCCACTCGAGGCGAAGTAGCTGGTGCAGCCGAGGAAGCCGACCCAGGAGATGAGACCGAGTGCGGCGGCCAGTCCACCCCAGACGGCGGAGAGGATCCCGGTCGTGATGGCGATGGCGAACAGTGGGCTCATGGCGTGACTCTCAGTGGTTGAATCCGGAAAAGGAGGCAGCCTACTCCGCGGTAGAGCGGCAGCAAGCGGGGGCCGGATTGTGTGTGATCCCGATCACTCTTTGCAACTCTGGAATACGCTTGCGCTCGCGAAAAAAATTCATTGGAGGCGCCGCAGACCTTGTTCCATAGTTAGAGGCCCTGTCCTGCTCATGGAGTGAGTCTGATGGTGCCAAACGTGATCGTTCCTCTGCTGGTGTTCGTAGTGCTCTTCCTGGCCGGTACCATGGCCAAGGCACTGCCCCTTTACCAACTCATGTAATTCTGTGTGAAATAAAACTCGGCCGGGGCGGGTCTTATGGTTGTCAACCTCATCGTCCCGGGAGTTTTTTCATGTTGATCAAGCGCCGTACTTCTCATCACCCCACCGAACAGGATGTCACGCCGGAAACCGTCTATCAGGATCGTCGCCGCATCCTGAAAGGGCTGGGCCTGGGCGTCGGTGCCGCCACCCTGGCGTTTCCGGTGAAGGCCAGCCTGCTGGATCTCTTCGCACCGGACAAGCCGGCCACCGTGGCCCCCACCAGACCCCTCGACATCCGTGCCGCGACCCGGCCAGAGGGATTGATCCTCACCCCGGAGGAGAAGGCCACCACCCACAACAATTTCTACGAGCTGGGGACCGACAAGGGGGACCCGGCCCGCAACGGCCATTACCTCAGGCCCGAGCCCTGGACCCTGAAGGTGGAAGGGGAGGTGGCCAAACCCTTCACCCTGGATGTGTGGGATCTCATCAACAAGAGCACGCTGGAGGAGCGCATCTATCGGCTGCGCTGCGTGGAGGCCTGGTCCATGGTATTGCCCTGGAGCGGCATTGCGCTGGCGGATCTGATCCGCCGTGCCGAGCCCACCAGTCGCGCCAAGTTCGTGGCCTTCGAGACGCTCTATGATCCGGAACAGTTGCCGGGGCAGGCCTCCCGTGCCCTGGGGGGCGGCATCGATTATCCCTATGTGGAGGGCTTGCGCCTCGACGAGGCCATGCACCCCCTCTCCTTCCTCGCCATGGGGCTCTATGGCAAAACCCTGCCCGCCCAGAACGGGGCTCCCATCCGGCTGGTGGTGCCCTGGAAGTACGGCTTCAAGAGCATCAAGAGCATCGTCTCCATCCGCCTGGTGGAGGAGATGCCCCCCACTACCTGGAACCTGCTGGCCCCCAACGAATATGGCTTCTACGCCAACGTCAACCCGAACGTGGATCACCCGCGCTGGAGCCAGGCGAGCGAGCGTTTCATCGGCGAGGGGGGCATCTTCGGGGCCAAGCGCCAGCCGACCCTGATGTTCAATGGCTACGGCGACGAGGTGGCGTCCCTCTATCAGGGGATGGATCTGCGTAAATGGTATTGAGACTGACGTTCTGCCCGACTGATCTCTTGCCCCCTTCTCCCCTGGTGGGAGAGGGGATGAGAAGCGGGAAAAACATGACGGGAACTGCAATATGATGCCGAGACTGAAAACAGCCCATGTCAACGGCTTGCGGGCGCTGGTGCACCTTGGTTCGATCGGCTTTCTGCTCTGGCTGGGCTATGCCGTGCCAGCCGGGCTGCTGGGGGGGGATCCGGTCCAGGGGCTGACCCATTACCTTGGCAAGGGGGCCCTCCACCTGCTGTTGCTGACCCTGCTGGTGTCGCCGCTCGCCAAGCGCTGGCGCCAGGGGCAGCTCATCAAGTTGCGCCGCCCCCTCGGGCTCTGGTGCGCCGCCTGGGCGTCCCTGCACTTCATGGTCTGGCTGGGGCTGGATCTGCAGTTCGACTGGGGGCTGATTGGCGGCGAGCTGGTGAAGCGCAGCTACATAGTGGTGGGCATGGTGGCGCTGCTGCTGTTGCTGGCGCTCGGCATCACCTCGATCCCGGCCCTGTTGCGGCGCATGGGGCCTGCCTGGCAGAAGCTGCACAACTGGATCTACGGGGTGGCTCTGCTGGTGCCGGTACACTACTGGTGGTCGGTCAAGAGCGGGTGGCAGGAGCCGCTCATCTATCTGGTGCTGGCCTGCGCCCTGCTGTGGCCCCGTCGGGAAAAGCTGCTGCGCCCCTGGCGCAAGCGCCCGCAAGTGGCCGGGAGGGGGGCGGCGCAACAGCCGTCACACCCATAGCAAAAGAGGCCTATTCGGCCTCTTTTTTGGTGATCTCGCCGGTGTTGGCATCGACCTGCAACTGGACGCGCTGATCGTTGGCATTCAGGGTATCGACCTCGAATTTGTCCCCTTCCAGCTCCACTTCCCGAATGTCGTGATACCCTTGTGCCAGCAACAACTTGACCAGTCCGGCCATGTCGAGACGTGTCTGCGCCGCCCAGCCAAAGGTGGAAAAGAGGCACAAGATCAGCAGGATACTGCGTGGGATCATATTCATTCCGGATTCATGGCTGGCACACTATAAACGGCATTATGTTAGGTTTTGAGAGATGAATCACCCATGAATAGCGCGCTGCCCCTGCTTGGATTGCTGCTGCCGATGCTGGTTCAGGCGGCCCAGCCGAACGAGGCCTTGTTGCAACAGGCGGTCAGCGAGGGGCGGGTCCGTCCTTTTCATGAGTTGATGGCGGTAGCCTCCCGCCTGCCGGTGCGCGTGCTGCGCGTCGATCTGGGTGAGGAGGATGGCGTCTGGCTCTACGAGCTCAGGCTCATCGACGAGGAGAACAGCGTCATCAAGGTGGGCTACCGGGCTGACAACCTGGAGATGGTGTGGCTCAAGGGTCACCATCTGGAGCGCCTGTTCGCTCCGCGCCCGCCCCCGGAAGAGGAGTAACGGCGTGAGTCCGCGAACGTACCGTCGTTCGGTTCGTCCCCCCAACCGTTGCCAGTGCCGGCACAACCCTGTTTTGGATACCCATGTATGCGCATTCTGATAGTTGAAGATGAAAAGATCCTCGCGGGCCAGCTGGCGGAGCAGCTGCGTCTGTCCGGTTTCGTCACCGATCTCTGCCACGATGGCAACGAGGCGGGCTTTCTCGGCGAGACCGAACCCTATGACGCCATCATCCTGGATCTCGGCCTGCCCGGTCGCGACGGGCTGAGCGTACTGAAGGAGTGGCGCAGCAAGGGGATGGACACCCCGGTGCTGGTGCTGACCGCCCGTGGCCAGTTGCACGAGAAGATTGAAGGGCTCAACGCCGGGGCGGACGACTACCTCACCAAGCCCTTCCAGGTGGCGGAGCTGGTGGCCAGGGTGCAGGCGCTGGTGCGCCGGGCGGCGGGGAACGCCAGCTCCATCCTCGAGATCGGTGGCGTGCGTCTCGACATGGCGGCTTCCCAGGTGTGGTACGAGGGGACCCCCATCAAGCTCACCGCCCACGAGTTCCGGGTGCTGGGCTACCTGATGCAGCACAGGGGCAAGGTGGTGTCCCGCAGCGAGCTGATCGACCACATCTATGCCCAGGATTTCGATCGCGACTCCAACACCGTGGAGGTGTTCATCGGCCGCATTCGCAAGAAGACCCACGCCGATCTCATCGAGACGGTGCGCGGCCTCGGCTACCGGATCAACGAATGACATCCTCGCAACCGATGGCGGGGTGGGTTGAATGAGGCTGGTACGCACCCTGCGAGGTCGGCTGGTGGTGATCGCCATGGTCTGGTGCGGTCTCTTCCTGTTCGCCACCGGCTTCAGCCTGCAGACCATGATGCGCAACTACTGGCAGGAGGCGGAGGCCGATGGCCTGCGCCTGCAGCTCTACGATCTGCTCTCCCGCCTCGAGATCCAGCCGGACGGCATGCCGGTGGTCACCGAGCCCATGGCCGACCCCCGTTATCGCCAGCCCTACTCCGGCTACTACTGGCAACTGGAGCTGGGGGAGACGGTGGTCAGTCGCTCCCGCTCCCTGTGGGATGCCCATCTGAGTGCCCACGGCCTGAAGTCGGCTTTCGGCGATCCGGATCTCTTTGTCGGCAAGGGGCCCAACAAGGAGCCCCTGCTCATCATGACCCGTACCGTGCTGCTGCCGGGGTCTGATCGGGTCTTCACCCTGGTGATGGCCAAGGACAGCAGCGCCCTGACCCAGACCCTGAAGAAGACCCGCATCAGCCTGTTCCTCGGCCTCGGCTTTGCCGCCACCGGCCTGGTGCTCGGCTTCATGTTCCAGATCCTCTACGGCCTGCGCCCGCTGCACCTGCTGCGCCGCGAGCTGAGCCGTGTCCATCAGGGTCATCAGGAGGGGTTCCGGCTGCGCTACCCCCTGGAGATCCAGCCGCTGGTGGAGGACATCAACCGCCTGCTGCACCACTATGGCGAGCTGCTGCAACGGGCCCGCTCCCACACCGGCAACCTGGCCCACGCCCTCAAGACGCCGCTCAGCATCATGCGCAACCAGGTGACCCAGCTGCCGCCGGAGGATCAGGCCGCCCTCGGCGAGCAGCTCGACCAGATCCAGCGCCACATCGACTATCACCTCGGCAAGGCGCGGGTGACCGGCGCCGCCAAGATCCTCGGGGTGTCGACCCCGGTGCGGGCCCGGGTGGAGTATATCTGCCGCGCCTTCTCCCGCCTCTATCCCGGCAAGACGGTGGACTTGCAGGTGCCGGTCAATCTGGCGGTCGGGGTGGAGGAGCAGGACTTCGACGAGATGGTGGGCAACCTGCTGGAGAACGCCTTCAAGTGGTCCGCCAGCGAGCTGCGCATCTCCAGCGCCGAGCTGGGGGGCTGGATCACCCTGCGCATTGAGGACGACGGTCCCGGCATGAGCGAGGATCAGATCGCCAAGGCGGTGCTGCGGGGGGTGCGCCTCGACGAGAAGGTGCCGGGCTCGGGCCTTGGCCTCAACATCGTCTCGGATCTCGCGGAAGCCTATCGTGGCAGCCTCATCATGGGGCGGGCCGAGCTGGGGGGGCTCGCCGCTTCCCTCTCCCTGCCCAAGGTGGCCAGGGTCGAGTGATGGGGCGCCCCGTCGGGGGGCCCCTTTTGTGCCGCCGTGCTGGCAAGGGTGCGGCACCCGGCATAAGATACGTCACTTGTTTCAGGTGTAGGAAGGGTAGCAATGACTGACGATCCTTGGGCTTTGTGCCATCTCGATGATTCGTTCGATGCCTCGGTGCTGGGCACCAAGGGGGCCCAGATCCAGTGGTTCGAGGACAGGGATGCCCTGATCCAGTTCCTGCTGGAGGACTTTGTCGACCTGCTGGCCGACGTGGGCGAACTGGACGAGGATCAGACCGAGAGCGCCCGCGAGCGCTTCACCCTGCTGGTGGAGCAGAGCCTGGATGATCGCACCCTGATGGATGCCATCAACGATCTCGCCTCCGGCCTGCGCCGCATTGCCTGGCTGGGGCCCCTCTCCGAACTGGCGGAGTTGAGCGACGACTTCGCAAGCGGGTTGCGTGCCTTCTTCTGGAGCCAGTATGACGGTGACGAGGATGACCCAGAGGCCTGGGTGCCGGAAGATCTCTGGCCCCAGCTGGTGGAGTGTGCCGAAGAGTACATGGTGGAAGGAGACTTCTGATGCTCCTCCCGCACACCTTTCATTCCAGAGAATAAAGACGGCGCCTTCGGGCGCCGTCTTTATTGGCGGGAACGGAGGGGCCTGAGGGTGATCGGGCAGGAGGCGTGCGGGACGGGATCTGGGGTGGGCAGGGCTGCCCCGGAGCAGTTGGCCATGTGTATAAGCAAGCATCGGGTCATTATGGGAAAAGCCATAAGTTAAATTTATGCAGGGTGAGCAGGCCCCTCAGGGGGCCCGTGAGCCGAGTCAGCCTCCCCGCAGGGGGATTACCCGCGCCTCCCCATGGCTGCCGAGGGTCATCCTTGCCAGCCCGGAATAAAAACGGCGCCTCTATGGCGCCGTTTTGTCTGCATGCAACCGCCTCAGCCGTTGGCCGGTACCTCGTGCGCCGTGTTGGCGAGCACTGGCCCGATATACTTCTCTATCTGCAATTGGGCCATGTGGCCGCAGTTGCCCTGGGCCAGACTGGACGAGCCCTCGTCGAAGGTGAGGCAGTTGATGTTGCCGTTCTTGCAGATGCTGCCCGCTTCGCCCGGCTTGGCCGGATCGTACCAGGCCCCTTCACACACCCGCACTACCCCGGGCCGGATATCGGCGGAGATCAGGGCCCCCACCAGGATCTGGCCGCGCTCGTTGAAGGCCCGTACCAGATCGCCATCCTGGATGCCGCGCGCCTTGGCGTCGTCCGGATGGATCAGGATCGCCTCCCGATCGGCGATGGCGAACTTGTCCCGCAGCGGGGTGTTGTCGAGCTGGGAGTGCAACCGCTGGGTCGGGTGGGAGGTGTTGAGCGACAGCGGATAGCGCGCCGCCACCTCGCTCTTCACCCACTCCTTGGGCTCATACCACTTGGGATGACCGGCGCAGTCGGCATAACCCATCCCCGCCACCGTGTTGGAGAAGATCTCGATCTTGCCGGACGGGGTACCGAGCGGGTTGAGCAGCGGGTTCTCGCGAAAATCGGCGTGACGGATCCACTGGCGGTTGGCCTCCGGGATCGGGAAGCGGATGTAGTTGTTGGACTCCCAGAACATGTTGAACGGCGGCAGCGCCACACGTGCGCCACGGGCCTGCGCTGCCATGCCGTCGTACATCTGCTTGAGCCACAGCATCTCGTCCTTCCCTTCGGTGTACTGCTCCTGCACGCCCAGCTTGGCGGCGATGGCGCTGAAGATGTCGAAGTCGTTGCGGGCTTCAAACTGGGGGGGCACGCACTGGTGCATCGGGAAGACGTAGCGCTGGGAGTAGTCGCCGCCCATCTCCAGATCGTTGCGCTCGTAGCTGGTGGTGACCGGCAGCACGATGTCGGCGTGTTTGGCAGTCGCCGTCCAGTAGGGTTCGTGCACGATCACGGTCTGGGGTTTGCGCCACGCCTTGACCAGGTTGTTGGTGTCCTGATGGTGGTGGAAGGGGTTGCCCCCCGCCACGTAGACCAGCTTGATGTCCGGATAGGTCACCTTGCGGCCGTTGAAGTCGATGGTCTTGCCCGGATTGGCGAGGCAGTCGGCGATGCGCGCCACCGGGATCGGTGCCGGGCTGTTCTTCGGTGCGTTGCCGGCGGAGATCCCCGCCAGAATGCCGCCCTTGGCGGTGGGGCTGCCACCGGAGGAGTAGTGGTAGCTGAAGCCGTAGCCGCCCCCCGGCATGCCGATCTGGCCCAGCATGGCAGCCAGAGTGACCAGCATCCAGTTGGGCTGCTCCCCGTGGTGCTGACGCTGCATGCCCCAACCGGCCATGATCATGGTGCGCTTGGCGGCCATGTCGAGGGCCAGCTGGCGGATCACCTTGGCATCGACGCCGCAGATGCTGCTCGCCCACTCGGCGCTCTTGGGCTGGCCGTCCTCCTTGCCGAGCAGGTAGGCGAGGAAGGTATCGAAGCCGACGGTGTAGCGATCGAGGAAGGCCTGATCGTGCTTCTTCTCGCTGTAGAGGGTGTGGGCCACCCCCAGCATCATGGCCACGTCTGTGTAGGCGTTCGGGGCAATCCACTCGGCGCCGACCAGCTTGGCGGTCTCGTTGTAGACGGGATCGATGCTGATGACCCGGGTGCCTTTCTCTTTCAGCGCCTTGAAGCCCGCTTGACCTTCGTGATCCGGCATGTTCCAGCTGTTCTTCAGGGTGACCTGGGCGTTGACCCCCCAGAGCACCACCAGTTCGGCGTGCTCCACCACGTTGGGCCAGGCGGTCTGCTGCTCGTACACCTCGATGGAGCCCATCACGTGGGACATGATCACCTGAGCCGCGCCGGTGGAGTAGTCACCAGCATAACCGGTGAAGCCGCCCGATAGGTTCATCAGGCGGTGCAGCAGGGTGCGGCTGTTGTGGAACATGCCGACACTCTTCCAGCCGTAGGAACCGGCGTGGATCGCCTGCGGGCCGAAATCAGACTGGACGCGCTGGATCTCGCCGGCCACCAGGTCGATGGCCTTTTCCCAGCTCACCCGTACCCACTCGTCGGCACCGCGCAGCTCCGGTTTGGCCCCCGGGCCGTGCTCCAGCCAGCTTTTGCGCACCATGGGGTACTTGATGCGGTTCTTGGCGTGGACCTGGAACGGCGCCATGTCGATGAGGTCATTCGGTGCCGGATCGTCGGCCACCGGCTGGACCCGCACCATGCGGCCCTCGGAGACGATGGCCTCGAAGGCTCCCCAGTGGGCGCCGGTCAGGATGCCCTTCTGGGCGGGCACCAGGGTGGGGAACTGCTCAAGGGCCGTGCTGACGGCCTTGGCCAGGGCGCTTTTCGGGAAGATACCGGCCAGCAGGGGCAAGGCGGCACAGGCCCCCAGCCCCTTGAGCAGAGTACGGCGGGAGAGGTTGGTCTGTTGGTCATTGAAAAAAGTCATGGGAGAGTCCTCTGTTCCTGCCTTAATGGGCCGCGCTCATGTCGCTGGCGTGTTTCTGCACGTATTGGGTGAGCATGCGCGCCTGCTCCGGGGTGAGGGAGGTACGGGACTCCATCCCCTTGATGACGCCGATCCACTGGTTGGCGTTGAAGTGATCCAGCGCGGTGAGGCCGTGACAGCCGGTGCAGTTGTTGGACATCAGGGTGGAGGCGTATTGCCACAGCTTGCCCTGGTCGCCGATGAGCTGGCTCTGGTCGACCCAGGCGGTCAGGCTGACCTGATGCCAGGTGAGGTTGGTGGCGCTGTCGGTCTCGCTCTTGCCGGTCACGAGGGCTTTTCTGGCGGCTTCGCCGACCAGCACGCTCAGGATCCGTTTGCCGGGGGCGGCGTAGAACACCTCGCTCACCCCGTCCTGCTGCCAGCCGTCGATGCGCACCTGGGCGCGGCCGTTGTCGTTGGCCAGCACTTCCACCTGGGTGGAGGGCATCAGGGTGCCTTCATCAGTCTTGGCGCCGGCATCCAGATAGAGCGGGGTGGTGGCAATGGCATAGCGGGTGGTGACGGTTACCGGGGTCTGGGCCGCGGCGGCGGCCAGTTCGCTGGCACCGGCGGCAGCCAGGCCGCTCATGTCCGGCATGATGTGGGCGACGCCGCGGTGGCAGTCGATGCAGGTCTGACCCTCCTTGATGGCGACCGGGTGCTCGGCGCGGGCATTGGGGCGCTGGGCCAGGATGTCCATGGCGGCGTAGCTGTGGCAACTGCGACAGGTGGCGGAGTCATTGGCCTTGAGCTGATCCCACACGGTCTGGGCCATGCGCAGCTTGTGGGCCTCGTATTTTTCCGGGGTGTCGAGGGTGCCGATCGCCTCGTGATAGATGTCTTTCACGGCGCGGATCTTGGTCCAGAGATAGGCGGCGGGTTCACTGGGGATGTGGCAGTCGGCGCACTCGGCGCGGATCCCCTTCACGTTCTGGAAGTGGACGCTGCCCTGATATTCGGCGAGCGGGGTCTGCATGGAGTGGCAGGAGACGCAGAACTCGGTGGAGCTGGTCTTGTGCAGCACGGTGACGGTGACGCCCAGTGCGGCGATCCCCAGCAGGGCCCCGAGCAGCAGAAGCCAGAACCAGGTCTTTCTCAACAGTTTTCCAAGCATGGTGACGGTGTCCTTCGAATTCGGGTATTACCAATATAGTAGTAGTCCCAGGATTCAAAGGGTTGACCTCGGTCATGGTTTTTATTTCGTCATATAATTGATTTTTGGTTTTGTTATTTGTTTTGGCATGATTTATTGAATTTAAATCGCATTTTTCCCATACAGCGGGAGCGGGATGTGCTGTGGTGGGAGCGATGCCCAAGCCGGGGCGGGGAGGCAGTACGCCACCCCGGGGCTTGGGGTTTGTGGCGAGAGGATTGTATACTGTTCACATATACAGTATTCAGGTGTATCCATCATGCGACTCTTTATCGCCGAGAAACCCAGCCTTGGCCGCGCCATCGCCGATGTCCTCCCCAAACCGCACAAGAAGGGGGATGGTTTCATCGAGACGGCGCAGGGAGACGTGGTGACCTGGTGCATCGGCCACCTGCTGGAGCAGGCCGAGCCCGATGCCTACGATGCCGCCTACAAGCAGTGGCGCATGGAATCCCTTCCCATTGTCCCGACCCAGTGGCAGTTGGTGGCCAAACCCAAGACCAAGGCCCAGCTGGCCGTCATCAAGGGGCTCATCAAGCAGGCGGACTGCGTGGTCAACGCCGGTGACCCGGACAGGGAAGGGCAACTGCTGGTGGACGAGGTGATCGACTTTCTCGGTTATCCCAAGACCAAACCGGTTCAGCGCTGCCTCATCAGCGATCTCAATCCCCCCGCCGTGCGCCGCGCCCTCGACAAGCTCAGGGACAACAAGGAGTTCGTGCCGCTGGCGGTGTCGGCGCTGGCCCGTAGCCGTGCCGACTGGCTCTATGGCATCAACATGACCCGGGCCTATACCCTGCTTGGCCGCAAGGGGGGCTGCAGCGAACTGCTGTCGGTGGGCCGGGTACAGACCCCCTTGCTCGGTCTGGTGGTGCGCCGGGATCTCGAGATCGAGGCCTTCGTTCCCAAGCCGTTCTACGAGGTGATGGCCCATCTGCTGACCCAGGGCAACGAACGCTTCACCGCCAGGTGGCTGCCATCGGAGGCCTGCCTGCCCTGGCAGGATGAGGAGGGACGGGTGCTCAACCGGGCGCTGGCCGCCAAGGTGGTGGAGCGGATCCAGGGGCAACCCGCCCGGGTGGAGGCGGTGGAGGAGCAGGCGCGCAAGCAGGCGGCGCCGCTCCCCTACAACCTCTCCAGCCTGCAGATCGACGCGGCCAAGCGCTTTGGCATGGATGCCAAGCGGGTGCTGGATATCTGCCAGAGCCTCTACGAGCGGCACAAGCTCATCACCTATCCCAGATCCGACAGCCGCCATCTGCCGAGCGAGCACTTCAACCGGGCCGGCCAGGTGCGGGAGGCCATCGCCAGCACGGCCCCTGCGCTGGCCAGGGCGGTCGCCGAAGCGGATGGAAGGATCCGCAGCAAGGCGTGGAACGACAGCAAGGTGGATGCCCACCACGCCATCATTCCCACCGAGAAGAGGGGGAACGAGGCGAGCCTGGGGGCCGACGAGGCGAAGCTGTACGGCCTGATTGCCCGCCAGTATCTGCTGCAGTTCTACCCGCCGTTCGAGTACAACGACAGCAAGGTGTTGCTGCGCATCGCCGGAGGGCTGTTCCAGGCCAAGGCGCGCCGCATCCTCAAGGCGGGCTGGAAGGCGCTGCTCGGAGTGGAAGAGGATGACGAGGAGGAGGCGGGAACCCTGCCTGCCCTGAAAGAGGGGGAGGAACTGCTGTGCGAGCGGGGGGAACTGCTGGAGAAGATGACCCAGCCCCCCAAGCCGTTTACCGATGCCACCCTGCTGGCCGCCATGACCGGCATCGCCCGTTATGTGCAGGATCCCGAGATCCGCAAGACCCTGCGGGAGACCGACGGTCTGGGCACCGAGGCGACCCGGGCCGGGATCATCGATCTGCTGTTCAAGCGCCGCTTCCTGGTGCGCCAGGGCAAGAGCATCAAGGCCACCCCGACCGGGCGAGCCCTGGTCCAGGCGCTGCCCGCGACCGCCACGACACCGGACATGACGGCACTGTGGGAGCAGAGTCTGGGGCAGATCGCCGAACGTCACGGCAGCTACCAGCAGTTCATGGGGCCGCTCACCGAGCAGCTTAACGGCCTGATCGAGGGGGCGCGGCAGGATTCCGGCGCCAGCTTCAGCGCGCTGCCCAAGGCGACGCCCGGTGACAGCAAGCACCGCTTTGCCCGCCGCAAGCGGACTGCGTCCACCGCCGCACGCCCCCGCACGAGCAAGAGTGCTGGCAAGAGTACGGGAAAGAGCTCTGGCAAGGGGACGACCAGGGGCAAGGCGGCCTGAGGCTGGCGCGCGCCGTGATCACATAGAAAAGAAAGAGGGGCCGGAGGCCCCTCTTTGTATGGATGGGATGGCTTACCCCGTGTAGACGCTCTCTTCCGGATAACGGATGCGGGTCTCCACCGGACGGGCCAGCATGATGGCCAGGGTGAGGGGCCCCAGACGGCCACAGATCATCACCAGCACCAGGATCAGCTTGCCCGGCTCGCTCAGAGAAGCGGTGATGCCGGTGGACAGTCCCACGGTGGCAAAGGCCGAGATGGTCTCGAACATGATCTTGTCGAATGATTGCGACTCCGTGAGCATCAGCAGGAACATCGCCAGCATCAGCACCATGGTACTGACGATGATGATGGCCAGGGAGCGGGTCACTATCTGGGGTGACAGGGTGCGGCCGAAGGCGGTGACATGGGGGCGCTTGGTCAGAAACGCCCGGGTCGCCAGCAGGACGACGGCAAAGGTGGTGACCTTGATACCGCCCCCGGTGGAGGTTGCCCCGGCACCGATGAACATCAGCATCATCATGAACAGCAGGGAGGCCGGTACCATCTGGCCGATATCCACCGTGTTGAAGCCCGCCGTGCGCGCGGTGGCCGACTGGAAGAAGGCTGCCAGCCACTGGCTCCCGAAGGAGGCGTTGCCCAGGGTGCCAGGGTTGTTGTGCTCCAGCAGCCAGAACATCAGGGTCCCCAGCAGCAGCAGGGCAGGGGTCATCAGCAGCATCAGCTTGCTGTGCAGTTTCAGCTTGCGCCAGCGGCGGTTGCGCACCAGGTCGACGATGACGGTGAAGCCTACCCCCCCCAGGATCAGCAGGGCCGGTATGGTCAGGCTGATGATGGGGTCATCCCGGTAGTCCATGAGGTTGTTGGCAAACAGCGAGAAGCCGGCGTTGTTGAAAGCCGACACCGCGTGGAAGAAGCTGACGTAGAGGCCGTGACCCCAGCCCATGTCGGGCACCCAGCGAATGGCCATGATGGCGGTGCCGATCAGCTGGGCAATCAGGGCGAACAGGACGATGCGTTTCACCAGCTGGACGATGTTGACGGATCCCTCCTGGCCCAGCGCCTCCTTGGCCAGCACCTGCTGGCGCAGCCCGACCCGCTTGCTGAACATGGCGATGAGCAGCAGTGTCATGGTCATCTGGCCGAGACCACCAATCTCCATCAATATCAACAGGATGATCTGCCCCTGCAGGGTGAAGGCGGTGCCGGTATCTACCACCCCGAGGCCGGTCACGCTGATGGCGGAGGTGGCGGTGAACAGGGCGTTGATGACGGTGACCTCACCCTTGTGGCTGGAGGGCTGGACCAGAAACAGGGTGCCAACCAGCAGGATGATGAGGAAACTGCCCAGGATGAGCTTGGCCTCGCTCCAGCGGGAGTTGTCTTCCCGATGCAGGGTGAAGGCGTAGTTGCTGCGCCAGTTGATCATAGGGTGTCGAGCCAGTGATCGATGGCGTGCTTGTTGCCGGCCAGGATCAGGATGTCACCGAGTTGCAGCTCCATCTTGCCGGTCAGGACGTTGTGCAGCACCTCACCCCGCTTGATGGCCAACAGCTGGAAATCGCTTTGCTGCAGCAGGCGCAAGTCGGCCAGGGTGCGGGTGTTTTGCTGCAAGCCGATCACGAACTCGGTCAGCACCATGTCGTGACCCAGCTCCAGGTAGTCGAACAGCCGGTTGTCCAGCATGCTCTGGGCCACCCGGCGGCCCATGTCCCACTCCGGGTTGATCACCTTGTCCGCGCCCACCTTCTGCAGGATCTTGGCGTGGAACTTGTCACGGGCCTTGACCCAGACCTTCTTCACGCCCGCCTCTTTCAGCACCAGCGTGGTCAGGATGCTGGTCTCCAGGTTGTCGCCGATGGCGACAAAGACGATGTCGAAATTCGCCAGGCCCAGTTCGGCGACCGTGGCCTCGTCGGTGGCATCGGCCACGATGACGTGGTTGCAGAGGGTGGCTATCTGGCGGGTCTTGCTCTCGTCGATGTCGATGGCCAGTACCTCGGCATTCTGGCGCTGCAACTCTTCGCACAAGGCGCTGCCAAACAGGCCCAGGCCGATGACGGCGAATTGATTGTTCATGCATGCTTCCTCAGCGGGATGAAGGGGTTACTCTACTCCAGCGCCCTGAGTCCGAAAAGTGTCCGGGTTTTTTGTCCCGGGGGATCTGGGGTAAACTGCGCCCTTGTCCTTGTCGGAACACACAGATGAAACTCACCCCCCACGCCTCCCTGTCGACCCTCAATACTCTGGGCCTGGATGCACACTGCCTCTGGCTGGCCGATGTGACCCGGCCGGATGATCTCGCGCAACTGCGGACCAACCCGGAGTTGGCCACCTTGCCGCGCCTGGTGCTGGGAGGAGGAAGCAACATCCTGTTCTGCGATGACTTTGCCGGTCTGGTGATCCACAACGGCCTGAAAGGGATCACGCTGCACGAGGAGTCCGAGCACTGGCTGCTGCACGTGGCGGCAGGTGAAAACTGGCACGAGCTGGTATGCCACGCCCTGCAACAGGGCTGGCACGGGCTGGAGAACCTGGCACTCATTCCTGGGACGGTCGGGGCGGCCCCGGTACAGAACATCGGTGCCTACGGGGTCGAGCTGGCCAGCGTCTGTGCCTACGTGGAGGCGTTCAACTGGCAGAGTGGCGAGGTTGAGCGCATCGCGGCGGCCGATTGCCGGTTCGGTTACCGTGACAGCATCTTCAAGCACGACTATCAGGACTCCCATTTCATCACCGCCGTCGGTCTGCGCCTGTCCAAGGCATGGCGCCCGGTCGCCGGTTATGGCCCGCTGGCGGCGCTGGGGGATGCCCCTTCGCCACAGGCCATTTTCGACACCGTCTGTGCCACCCGCATGGCCAAGCTGCCGGATCCGGCGGTGCTGGGCAACGCGGGCAGTTTCTTCAAAAACCCTGTGGTGCCCGCCGCCCTGGCCGAGACCCTGAAACAGCAATACCCGCAGATGCCCTGCTACCCTGCGGCAGAAGGGCAGGCCAAGCTGGCGGCTGGCTGGCTCATCGATCAGTGCGGTCTCAAGGGGTTTGCCATCGGTCGTGCCGCCGTGCATCAGGAGCAGGCGCTGGTGCTGGTCAATCTGGGGGGCGCCAGCGCCATGGAGCTCATCGCGCTGGCGGCCCATGTCCGCGACAGCGTGGAGCACCAGTTCGGTGTGGTGCTGGAACACGAGGTGCGCTTCATGGGGCGCAGCGGTGAAACCTGGCTCGACGAGGTACTGGCATGACCCTGACCCCCGTCAGACAGACCCTGATCACCCTGCTCAGCGACGGCCAGTTTCATTCCGGCGAGCAGCTGGGCGAGCGCCTTGGCATCAGCCGGGCGGCGGTGAGCAAGCACATGGCCGCGCTCAAGGATCTGGGGCTGGATCTCTTCAGCCTGACCGGCAAGGGCTATCGGCTGGCGGTGCCCATGGCCCTCTATGACGAGGGGCGGCTGCAGGCAGAGGCACCGATGGCACCGGTGCACTGCTTCCCTGTCATCGACTCCACCAACCAGTACCTGCTGGAGCGGGTCAACACCCTGAGCTCCGGCGAAAGCTGTCTGGCCGAGTGCCAGACCGCCGGGCGGGGACGTCGTGGCAAACCCTGGGTTTCTCCCTTCGGTTGCCAGCTGATCCTGAGCATGTACTGGCGGCTTGAGCAGGGCATGGCGGCCGCCATGGGACTGAGTCTCGCGGTCGGCGTGGCGGTGGTCGAGGCGCTGGAGTCCCTCGGTTATCCCGGGGTGGAGCTCAAGTGGCCGAACGACCTCTATTACCAGGGCCGCAAGCTGGCGGGCATCCTGGTGGAGATGAGCGGCAGTGCGGGTGCCAGCTGCCATCTGGTGATCGGGGTCGGCCTCAATCTGGCGATGCCGAGTCGGGAGGGGGAGAAGATCGATCAGGCCTGGTCCGAGCTGCGCCATATCCAGCCCGAACTGGTGGATCGCAACGAGCTGGCCGCCTGCGTGCTGCTGCACCTGCAGCAGGCCATGCAGACCTTCGAACAGACGGGACTGGCGAGTTTCGTCGAGAGCTGGAACCGGCTCGACCACTTCGCCGGCCAGCCGGTGAAGCTGCTGATGGGAGAGCAGGTGATCCGCGGGATTGCCCGGGGGATCGACGAACGCGGAGCCCTGCGTCTGGAGACGGAAGAGGGGCTCAAGTTCTATCTGGGAGGGGAACTCTCCTTGCGGCGGGGGGACTGAGCCCATACGCTCATGACGACTGAATGAAAGAGGGGGCCTGCGGGCCCCCTCTTTCATGTATGCACTGCGACAGTGGTCACTTGCGCAGCTTGATCTGCTCGATGGCGTGCTCGTTGCCCTTGGTGAGGATGAGGTTGGCCCGCTCCCGGGTCGGCAAGATGTTCTCTTGCAGATTCAGGTAGTTGATATCCTGCCAGATGTTGTTGGCGATCTCGGTCGCCTCGCTCTCGGCCAGCTTGGCGTAGTGGTGGAAATAGGAGTCGGGATCCGAGAAGGCGCCGCTGCGGAATTTGAGAAAACGATCGATGTACCAGGTGCGCAGCAGCTCGGCATCGGCATCCACATAGATGGAAAAGTCGACGAAGTCCGACACGAACACGCGATGAGGGTCCTGGGGATAGTCCATGCCGCTTTGCAGCACATTGAGCCCTTCCAGGATCAGGATGTCCGGCTGCTCCACCACCTTCTTCTCGTCGGGCAGGATGTCATAGATGAGGTGGGAGTAGACGGGGGCCTCGACCTTCTCGTGGCCGGCGCGGATATTGGCGACAAACTCCACCAGATGGCGGATGTCATAAGACTCGGGGAACCCCTTGCGGCGCATCAGGCCACGGGCTTCCAGCTCCTTGTTGGGAAACAGGAAGCCGTCGGTGGTGACCAGCTCCACCCTGGGGTGCTCCGGCCAGCGCTCCAGCAGTGCCTGAAGGATACGGGCCGTGGTGCTCTTTCCCCCCGCCACGCTGCCGGCGATACTGATGATATAGGTGCCCTTGCCGCGGGACTGACCGAGAAACTGCTCCAGCACCCGGCTGCGGCGCTGCTTGGCCTTGACGTAGAGATTGAGGAGACGGGAGAGGGGCAGATAGATCTCTTCCACTTCCCGCAATGATACCTTCTCGTTGATCCCGCGCAGGGTCTGCAGATCGTGCTCGGTCAGGGTCAGGGGGACCGCATCGCGCAATAACGCCCATTGTTCGCGGGTGAATTGCAAATAGGGGTTATGCTCTGTCGTCATGGTGTCATCACTGTTTCTTGGGCAGGGCGACCATACACCAAGGGATCGGGAGCGACAAGGGACGCGTCCGGCCGGGACGGAGAAGGAGCGTTTTTTTGCCTGGATCCCGGCATAAATGCACATTTTGCAAGGTGCAATGGTTGCATCCCCAAAATCCTTACCATAAAATGCGCGACGCTTGGATGTCTGTCGTCTATTTGCCCAGCAAAAGCGACAAAAACAACGGGTGCAAGCAGAATTACCGTTGTGGCATTTATGCAACTGGAGGGGTTCCCGAGCGGCCAAAGGGATCAGACTGTAAATCTGACGGCTCTGCCTTCGAAGGTTCGAATCCTTCTCCCTCCACCATATTTCTCTGCGGTTTGAGTTCTTTGGGTTAGAGAAATGCGGGCATCGTATAATGGCTATTACCTCAGCCTTCCAAGCTGATGATGCGGGTTCGATTCCCGCTGCCCGCTCCAAGATGCTGATATGGCTCAGGTAATTCTGAGAGCCACACCTTAGGGTGAGTTCGGCAATCGAACCAGCCTGCCAGCACCAACCTCTCTACTCCCCTTGATTCAAATCCATCATATAAACTGTTCTGTGGTTAGCTTGCCACCGCGTACTCAGCGTTAGTTTAGAGGGACGATCATGTCTAAAGAAAAATTTGAGCGTAATAAACCGCACGTTAACGTGGGTACCATCGGCCACGTTGACCACGGTAAAACCACCCTGACCGCCGCCATCACCAACGTGCTGGCCAAGCACTTCGGTGGTAAAGCTTTCGCCTTCGACCAGATCGACAAGGCACCGGAAGAGCGTGAGCGTGGTATCACCATCAACACCTCCCACGTAGAATACGACACTGCAACCCGCCACTACGCCCACGTAGATTGCCCGGGTCACGCCGACTACGTTAAAAACATGATCACCGGTGCTGCCCAGATGGACGGCGCAATCCTGGTAGTAGCAGCGACTGACGGCCCGATGCCGCAGACTCGTGAGCACATCCTGCTGGGTCGTCAGGTAGGCGTTCCGTACATCATCGTGTTCATGAACAAGTGCGACATGGTAGATGACGAAGAGCTGCTGGAACTGGTCGAGATGGAAGTTCGCGAACTGCTGTCCGAGTACGACTTCCCGGGTGATGACCTGCCGGTAGTACGTGGTTCCGCACTGAAAGCGCTGGAAGGCGAAGCTCAGTGGGAAGAGAAGATCCTGGAACTGGCTGGCCACCTGGACACCTACATTCCGGAGCCGGAGCGTGCCATTGACCAGCCGTTCCTGATGCCTATCGAAGACGTCTTCTCCATCGCAGGCCGTGGTACCGTAGTAACCGGTCGTGTAGAGCGCGGTATCGTCAAGGTTGGTGAAGAAGTGGAAATCGTTGGTATCAAAGATACCACCAAGACCACCTGTACCGGCGTTGAAATGTTCCGCAAACTGCTGGACGAAGGTCGTGCAGGTGAGAACGTTGGCGCACTGCTGCGTGGCGTGAAGCGTGAAGACGTAGAGCGTGGTCAGGTACTGGCCAAGCCGGGCACCATCAAGCCGCACACCAAGTTCGAATCCGAAGTGTACGTGCTGTCCAAGGAAGAAGGTGGTCGTCACACCCCGTTCTTCAAGGGCTACCGTCCGCAGTTCTACTTCCGTACTACCGACGTGACCGGTACCATCGAGCTGCCGGAAGGCGTAGAGATGGTCATGCCGGGCGACAACATCAAGATGGTTGTTACCCTGATTGCCCCGATCGCGATGGACGACGGCCTGCGTTTCGCCATCCGTGAAGGTGGCCGTACCGTAGGTGCTGGTGTTGTAGCCAAAGTTATCGCTTAATCTTGGCTTACATAAATAAAGCAAAGCCCCTATAATAGGGGCTTTCTTATGCAGGGGCGTAGTTCGAATTGGTAGAACAGCGGTCTCCAAAACCGATGGTTGCGGGTTCGAGTCCTGCCGCCCCTGCCATATACCTCGTCTCGTACGGGGCTTTTGTGTCTTTGGTTACGTCAGATACAGGTGGGTTGTATGAGTGTTAGTTCTGAGGGTCAGGGCGGAAGCAAGGATACCCTGCTTTGGGGCCTGGTTTTCATCATCCTGGCGGCCGCTGTAGTGGGCAATTACCTGCTGAGCGACGTTATTGCTGCCGTCCGCGCCCTGGGTGTGGTCGTTGTCATCGCTGCTGCCGGTGCAGTGGCCCTGCAAACCACCAAGGGCAAGGCAACACTGGCGTTTGCCCGTGAGTCTCGCCTGGAAGTCCGCAAGGTCGTATGGCCGACCCGTCAGGAAGCCATTCAGACAACCCTGATTGTGCTGGCGGTGACTGCCGTGATGGGGCTGCTGCTGTTCGTGTTGGACGGCGCCTTGGTCTGGTTGGTCAACCTGATTACCGGTGTGTAAGGATAAGCCATGACTGAACAACGTGAACAGCGTATGAGATGGTATGTCGTGCAGGCATTTTCCGGCTACGAAGGCCGTGTTGCCAAATCCCTGCGTGAACATATCAAGATGCATGGCATGGAAGAGCTGTTTGGTGAAGTGCTGGTCCCGACCGAAGAAGTGGTCGAGATGCGTGCTGGCCAGAAGCGCAAGAGTGAGCGCAAATTTTTCCCGGGATACGTCCTGGTCCAGATGGTGATGGATGAAACCACATGGCACCTGGTACGCAATGTACCACGTGTAATGGGTTTCATCGGCGGTACCTCCGATCGCCCTGCTCCTATCTCCGATAAGGAAGCGGATGCCATCCTCAATCGTCTGCAAGATGCCCACGACAAGCCGCGTCCGAAAACCCTGTTTGAACCGGGTGAGATGGTCCGGGTTGCCGATGGTCCGTTCGCCGACTTCAACGGTACCGTTGAAGAGGTGGACTACGAAAAGAGCCGCGTGAAGGTCTCCGTACTGATCTTCGGCCGCTCAACGCCGGTAGAACTGGATTTTGGTCAGGTCGAAAAAGGCTGATTAATCTCTGTACGTTTAACGGTTGTCAGGGGCAGCGATTATCTCTATAATTCGCTGCCCCTTTATTTGTTGGGGAGCCGTTTGCAGGAGCATGTCTCCGAGGCGTTAGAACCCATTTTTGAGGTATTTTTGTAATGGCTAAGAAAGTCACAGCTTATATCAAGCTGCAAGTTAAGGCTGGCAGTGCTAACCCCAGCCCTCCCGTTGGTCCTGCTCTGGGTCAGCACGGTGTGAACATCATGGAATTCTGTAAGGCATTCAACGCCCGTACAGAAAAGCTGGAAAAAGGTTCTCCGACTCCGGTCGTGATCACCGTTTACAGCGACCGTTCCTTCACCTTCGAAACCAAGACTCCGCCCGCTTCCTTCCTGCTGAAGAAAGCCGCTGGTATCCAGTCTGGTTCCGCCAAGCCGAACAAAGACAAGGTTGGTAAGGTGACTGTGGCTCAGCTGCAAGAAATCGCCAAGACCAAAGAGCCGGATATGACTGGTGCCGATCTGGATGCAAAAGTACGTTGCATCGCCGGTTCCGCTCGTTCCATGGGCCTGGTAGTGGAGGAGTAAGACAATGGCTAAACTGTCCAAGCGTATGCGCGTTATTCGCGAAAAAGTTGACGGTACCAAAGAGTACTCCATCAACGAAGCCATTGCCCTGCTGAAAGAACTGGCTACCGCCAAGTTCGTTGAAAGCGTTGACGTTGCCGTTAACCTGGGTATCGATGCTCGTAAATCCGACCAGAACGTACGTGGTGCAACTGTACTGCCGCACGGTACCGGTCGTGACATCCGTGTCGCCGTGTTCACCCAGGGTGCCAATGCCGAAGCCGCCAAGGCTGCCGGTGCTGAACTGGTTGGTATGGACGACCTGGCCGAGCTGGTCAAGAAAGGCGAGATGAACTTCGACGTCGTCATCGCATCCCCGGATGCCATGCGTGTTGTTGGTCAACTGGGTCAAATCCTGGGCCCGCGCGGTCTGATGCCGAACCCGAAAGTGGGTACCGTCACTCCGAACGTAGCCGAAGCCGTCAAGAACGCCAAGGCTGGTCAGGTTCGTTACCGTAACGACAAGAACGGTATCATTCATACCACTCTGGGCAAGGTCTCTTTCAACGAAGTTCAGCTGAAAGAAAACCTGGAAGCGCTGCTGGTTGCCTTGAAGAAGGCCAAGCCGTCCTCCGCCAAGGGTGTATTCATCAAGAAAGTCAGCATCTCCACCACCATGGGTGCCGGTGTTGCCGTAGACCAAGCTTCCCTGGAAGCTCAGGCCTAATTGATGGGTTTTACAAGGCGCAAAATTTAATCTATAATTTTGCGCCTTGATTGGTTGGGGGTTTCGACCTCCGTCCAAGACCGCAGGAGGCCGCAAAGCCTTAATTCTTCCTGCGTAGACGGTGCCGGAAACCCAGCGAGAAAGATTCTTTCTCTTCTGGAATCCTGCTACCGCATCGTTCCCCTCTGTTGTAAAGGTAGGGGGGATGTGTCAGTACTGGGTCAACAGACCCGGATTCAATCCAGGAGTTAAGCCAATGGCATTGGGACTCGAAGACAAAAAGGCAATTGTTGCTGAAGTCAACGAAGCTGCCAAAGGCGCTCTTTCTGCAGTTGTAGCCGATTCTCGCGGCGTCACTGTAGACAAGATGACCGTCCTGCGTAAGACCGCTCGTGAAGCTGGTGTGTACATGCGCGTTGTGCGTAACACCCTGCTGCGTCGCGCGGTAGAAGGTACCGAATACGAGTGCCTGAACGACGCATTTACCGGTCCTACCTTGATTGCTTTCTCTAACGAACACCCGGGCGCTGCCGCTCGTCTGTTCAAAGAGTTTGCCAAAGCGAACCAAAAGTTCGAAATCAAGGCTGGCGCTTTTAACGGTGAGTTTATCGCCGCAGCACAAATTGATCGTCTGGCCACGCTGCCGACTTACGAAGAAGCAATTGCGAAGTTGATGGCTACCATGAAGGAAGCCTCTGCTGGCAAGCTGGTTCGTACTATCGCTGCTGTTCGCGACCAGAAACAAGCTGCTGCTTGATTCTCGCCTATCTAGGCTGTTTGAGTTTATTCAACATCAGGAATTTTTGTCATGTCTATCACTAAAGACCAAATCATCGAAGCCGTTGCTTCCATGTCCGTAATGGAAGTTGTTGAGCTGATCGAAGCTATGGAAGAGAAGTTCGGTGTTTCTGCCGCTGCTGCCGTCATGGCCGGCCCGGCTGCTGCTGAAGCAGTAGAAGAGAAGACCGAGTTCGACGTAGTTCTGACTGCTGCTGGCGCCAACAAAGTTGCCGTCATCAAGGCCGTTCGTGGCGCTACCGGTCTGGGCCTGAAAGAAGCCAAGGACCTGGTAGAAGCTGCTCCGACCAATCTGAAAGAAGCCGTGTCCAAGGACGAAGCTGAAGCTCTGAAGAAAGAGCTGGAAGCTGCCGGTGCTTCTGTTGAGATCAAATAATCTGCATTTATGTAGATTAGCCTGATAAAACAGGCTAAGGCTGGTGAATCTTTATTCACCAGCCTTTTTGCGCTGTAGACTGAGAGTATTTCACACCGTTCACGACTCTCGGTGCACCAGCAATCCGGACCGCCTCATCGTCCGGGCCAACACAAAACGGTGTTGAGACAGAGCTGTCCCGTGGGGACAGAGTGGGTCACTTATCAGCGAGCTGAGGAACCCTATGGTTTACTCTTATACCGAAAAAAAACGCATACGTAAGGACTTCGGTAAGCGAGACCAGGTACTGGACACGCCTTATCTGTTGTCCATTCAGCTGGACTCCTTCAAGCAGTTCATCGAGGCTGACCCGGAAGGTGAGTACGGCCTAGAAGCCGCCTTCCGTAGCGTTTTCCCGATCACCAGTTACTCCGGTAGTGCTGAGCTTCAGTATGTCAGCTATCGCCTGGGTGAGCCGGTATTTGACGTAAAAGAATGCCAGATCCGTGGAGTGACCTACTCCGCGCCGCTGCGTGTCAAGCTTCGTATGGTTCTGTACGACCGTGAAGCAGCTGCCGGCACCGTCAAAGATATCAAGGAACAAGAAGTATACATGGGCGAGATTCCGCTCATGACCGAGAACGGCACCTTTGTCATCAATGGTACCGAACGGGTTATCGTCTCCCAGCTGCACCGCAGCCCGGGCGTCTTCTTCGACCACGATAAAGGCAAAACACATTCATCCGGTAAGGTACTGTATAACGCCCGCGTTATCCCCTACCGTGGCTCCTGGCTGGACTTCGAGTTCGATGCGAAAGACAACCTGTTTGTCCGTATCGACCGTCGTCGCAAACTGCCGGCCTCCATTATTCTGCGCGCCCTGGACTTCAGTTCCGAAGAAATCCTGGCCACCTTCTTCGAGACCATCGGTTTCGAGGTCAAGGATGGCAAGTTGATGATGGATCTGGTGCCCGAGCGCCTGCGTGGCGAGACCGCGACCTTCGACATCATTGCCAATGGCGCCGTGGTGGTTGAAACCGGTCGTCGTGTCACTGCCCGTCACATCCGTCAGCTGGAAAAAGACGGCATCACCCAGATCGAGGTGCCGGTAGAGTATGTTGTTGGCAAAGTTGCAGCCAAGAACTACGCGCACCCGCAGACTGGTGAGATGGTTGTCACTGCCAACCAGGCGCTGAGCCTGGAAGCGGTTGCCAACCTGTCCCAAGCCGGCTTCAAGCACTTCGAGGTTCTGTTCACCAACGAACTGGATCACGGTGCCTACATGTCCGAGACCCTGCGTATCGACTCCAGCTCCAGCCGCCTGGAAGCCCTGGTCGAGATCTATCGCATGATGCGTCCGGGCGAGCCGCCCACTCGCGAAGCGGCCGAGCAGCTGTTCGAGAACCTGTTCTTCTCTTCCGAGCGTTACGACCTGTCTACCGTAGGTCGGATGAAGTTCAACCGCCGTCTGGGTCGTGAAGACGAGACCGGCGTTGGCGTGCTGACCAAAGACGATATCGTCGAGGTCATGAAGCGCCTGATCGACATCCGTAACGGTAACGACGAAGTGGACGATATCGACCACCTGGGTAACCGTCGTATTCGTTCCGTCGGTGAAATGGCCGAGAACCAGTTCCGTGTCGGTCTGGTCCGTGTCGAGCGTGCGGTGAAGGAGCGCCTGTCTCTGGGCGATCTGGACACCCTGATGCCGCAGGATCTGATCAACGCCAAGCCGATCTCCGCCGCGGTCAAAGAGTTCTTCGGTTCCAGCCAGCTGTCCCAGTTCATGGACCAGAACAACCCGCTGTCCGAAGTGACCCACAAGCGCCGTATCTCCGCGCTGGGCCCGGGCGGTCTGACCCGTGAGCGTGCCGGTTTCGAAGTTCGAGACGTACACCCGACCCACTACGGTCGTCTGTGCCCCATCGAAACGCCGGAAGGTCCGAACATCGGTCTGATCAACTCGCTGTCCGTGTATTCCCGCACCAACGAGTACGGTTTCCTCGAGACCCCGTACCGCAAGGTGATCGACGGTGTGATCACCGACGAAGTGGATTACCTGTCTGCGATTGAAGAAGGCAAGTACGTGATCGCACAGGCCAACGCCGCGACCACCGAAGATGGCCGTCTGAAAGATGAATTGATCCCGTGCCGTCACAAAGGTGAATCCACCTTTATGAACGCCGACCAGATCCAGTACATGGACGTGAGCCCGCAACAGATCGTCTCTGTGGCAGCGGCCCTGATCCCGTTCCTGGAACACGATGACGCGAACCGCGCATTGATGGGTTCAAACATGCAACGTCAGGCTGTACCGACCCTGCGCGCTGACAAGCCGCTGGTTGGTACCGGTATGGAACGCGCAGTGGCCGTTGACTCCGGTGTGACCGTAGTGGCCAAGCGTGGCGGCATGATCGACTATGTCGATGCCTCCCGTATCGTTATCAAGGTCAACGAAGATGAGCTGCTGCCTGGCGAAGCCGGCATCGACATCTACAGCCTGACCAAATACACCCGTTCCAACCAGAACACCTGTATCAACCAGCGTCCGTGCGTGATGTTGGGTGAGCCGGTGATGGCGGGCGACGTACTGGCTGACGGCCCGTCCACCGATCTCGGTGAACTGGCGCTGGGTCAGAACCTGCGCGTCGCGTTCATGCCGTGGAACGGTTACAACTTCGAAGACTCGATCCTGGTGAACGAGCGTGTTGTTCAGGAAGATCGCCTGACCACCATTCACATCCAGGAACTGGCCTGTATCTCCCGTGACACCAAGCTGGGTCCGGAAGAGATCACTGCTGACATCCCGAACGTGGGTGAAGCCGCTCTGTCCAAGCTGGACGAGTCCGGCATCGTCTACGTGGGTGCGGAAGTGAAGGGCGGCGATATTCTGGTCGGCAAGGTGACTCCGAAAGGTGAAACCCAGCTGACCCCGGAAGAGAAGCTGCTGCGCGCCATCTTCGGTGAGAAGGCGTCCGACGTGAAGGACTCCTCCCTGCGTGTACCGAACGGTGTGTACGGTACCGTGGTTGACGTGCAGGTCTTTACCCGCGATGGCGTGGAAAAAGACAAGCGCGCCAAAGAAATCGAAGAGATGCAGTTGAAGGAAGCGAAGAAGGACTTGACCGAAGAGTTCAAGATCCTGGAAGACGGCATTTTCGGCCGTTCCCGCAACCTGCTGCTGGCCGCCGGTTACAGCGAAGATCGTCTGAACAAGCTCGATCGTTCCAAGTGGTTTGAGCTGGCCATCGAAGATGAAGCCAAGCAAATCGAGCTGGAGCAGATCGCTGAACAGCACGTTGAGCTGAAGGCCGAGTTCGACAAGAAATTCGAGAACAAGCGTCGCAAGATCATCCAGGGCGATGACTTGGCGCCGGGCGTATTGAAGATCGTCAAGGTCTATCTGGCCGTCAAGCGTCGCATCCAGCCGGGTGACAAGATGGCGGGCCGTCACGGTAACAAGGGTGTTATCTCCAAGATCTGTCCGGTCGAGGATATGCCCCATGACGAGTACGGCCGTCCGGTCGACATCGTACTGAACCCGCTGGGTGTACCGTCTCGTATGAACATCGGTCAGATCCTCGAAGTGCACCTGGGCCTCGCGGCCAAGGGCATCGGCGAGAAGATCGACCGCATGATCAAAGAACAGCGCGAGCTGCACGAGATGCGCGAGTTCCTGCAACAGGTCTATGACCTGGGCGAGAAGGACTCCCAGCAAGTGAACATTGCCGAGCTGTCTGACGACGACGTGCGTACCCTGGTGGGTAACCTGCGTAAGGGTCTGCCGGTGGCTACACCTGTCTTTGATGGCGCCAAAGAGCGCGAAATCAAAGCCTTGCTGAAGCTGGCCGATCTGCCGGAATCCGGTCAGATCTCCCTGTTCGACGGTCGTACCGGTAACGCCTTCGAGCGCAAGGTCACCGTGGGTTACATGTACATGCTGAAGCTGAACCACCTGGTAGACGACAAGATGCACGCGCGTTCTACCGGTTCCTACAGCCTGGTTACCCAGCAGCCGCTGGGTGGTAAGGCGCAGTTCGGTGGTCAGCGGTTCGGTGAGATGGAAGTGTGGGCCCTGGAGGCTTACGGTGCGGCATATACCCTGCAGGAAATGCTGACCGTCAAGTCTGACGATGTGAACGGCCGTACCAAGATGTACAAGAACATCGTGGATGGCGACCACCGTATGGAGCCGGGCATGCCCGAATCCTTCAACGTATTGCTGAAGGAAATCCGCTCTCTGGGTATCAACATCGAGCTGGACGAAGAGTAAGAGCTCGCTCTTATTGTTCGAGAATTGACGTGGGCGCCCCGCTGTTTCGGCAGCCGGGGCGCCGAGGTTAGACTCCTGACAGGGGAAACACGTGAAAGACTTACTCAAGTTTTTGAAGGCTCAGACCAAGACCGAAGAGTTTGACAGTATCAAGATCGGTCTGGCCTCTCCTGACATGATCCGCTCCTGGTCATTCGGTGAGGTCAAAAAGCCTGAGACCATCAACTACCGGACTTTCAAGCCGGAGCGTGATGGTCTGTTCTGCGCCCGTATCTTCGGACCGGTGAAGGACTACGAGTGTCTGTGCGGCAAGTACAAGCGCCTGAAACACCGTGGTGTGATCTGCGAGAAGTGCGGTGTAGAAGTGACCCAGACCAAGGTCCGTCGTGAGCGCATGGGCCACATCGAGCTGGCCAGCCCGACTGCCCACATCTGGTTCCTGAAGTCCCTGCCGTCCCGTATCGGCCTGCTGCTGGACATGACCCTGCGTGACATCGAGCGCGTGCTGTATTTCGAATCCTATGTAGTGATCGAACCCGGCATGACCAACCTCGAGCGCAGCCAGATGCTGTCCGAAGAGAACTATCTGGACGCACTGGAAGAGTGGGGCGACGAATTCGACGCCAAGATGGGTGCCGAGGCCATTCTGGCCCTGCTGCGTGCCATCGATCTGGAAGGCGAAGTCAAAGCCATGCGTGAGGAGCTGGATCAGACCAACTCCGAGACCAAGCGCAAGAAGACCACCAAGCGTCTGAAGCTGATGGAAGCCTTCCTGCAATCCGGCAACAAGCCGGAGTGGATGATCATGACAGTGCTGCCCGTGCTGCCGCCGGACCTGCGTCCGCTGGTACCGCTGGACGGCGGCCGTTTCGCGACCTCCGATCTGAACGATCTGTACCGTCGCGTGATCAACCGTAACAACCGCTTGAAGCGTCTGCTGGACCTGGCTGCGCCGGACATCATCGTGCGCAACGAAAAGCGCATGCTGCAAGAGTCCGTGGATGCCCTGCTGGACAACGGCCGTCGTGGTCGTGCCATCACCGGTTCCAACAAGCGCCCGCTGAAATCCCTGGCCGACATGATCAAGGGTAAGCAAGGTCGTTTCCGTCAGAACCTGCTGGGTAAGCGTGTCGACTACTCTGGTCGTTCCGTAATCACCGTAGGTCCGACCCTGCGTCTGCATCAGTGCGGTCTGCCGAAGAAGATGGCACTTGAGCTGTTCAAGCCCTTCATCTACGGCAAGCTGGAATCCCGCGGTCTGGCGACCACCATCAAGGCCGCCAAGAAGATGGTGGAGCGCGAAGAAGCAGTCGTCTGGGACATCCTGGACGAAGTGATCCGCGAACACCCGGTTCTGCTGAACCGTGCACCGACCCTGCACCGTCTGGGTATCCAGGCGTTTGAACCGACCCTGATCGAAGGCAAGGCCATCCAGCTGCACCCGCTGGTTTGTGCTGCGTATAACGCGGACTTCGACGGTGACCAGATGGCGGTCCACGTACCGCTGACCCTGGAAGCCCAGCTGGAAGCGCGCGCCCTGATGATGTCCACCAACAACATCCTGTCGCCTGCCTCCGGTGAGCCGATCATCGTTCCTTCCCAGGACGTGGTCTTGGGTCTGTACTACATGACCCGTGCCCGTATCAACGCCAAGGGCGAAGGTATGGTGCTGTCCGGTCCTAAAGAGGCCGAGAAGGTCTACCGTGCCGGTCTGGCTGACCTGCATGCTCGCGTCAAGTGCCGCATCACCGAGTACGTGAAGAACGAAGCCGGTGAGCTGGTTGCCAAGACCGAGATGAAGAACACCACCGTTGGTCGTGCGATCCTGAGCCTGATCCTGCCCAAAGGCATGGAGTACGCGCTGATTGACGAGCCCAAGGTACTGACTGCTGCAGAGCAGGCTGACCTGGACGCCAACCCGCAGAACTGGATCAAGTGCGTCTCCAACAAGGCGCTGGGCAAAAAGCTCATCTCCCGTCTGCTGAATACCTGCTATCGCAAGCAGGGCCTGAAGGATACCGTCATCTTCGCTGACCAGCTGATGTATACCGGTTTCCACTACGCGGCCCTGTCCGGTGCCTCTGTTGGTATCGATGACATGGTCATCCCGGATGCCAAGAAAGACATCATCGCTGCTGCAGAAGCCGAAGTCGCCGAGATCCAGGACCAGTTCCTGTCCGGTCTGGTGACCGCGGGCGAACGTTATAACAAGGTTATCGATATCTGGGCCAGCGCGAACGATCGCGTCTCCAAGGCCATGATGGACAACCTTTCCAAGGAGCGTAACGTCAACTCCCTGGGCGATGAGGAAGAGCAAGCCTCCTTCAACAGCATCTTCATGATGGCCGACTCTGGTGCGCGGGGCTCCGCCGCCCAGATCCGTCAGCTGGCCGGTATGCGTGGCCTGATGGCGAAGCCGGATGGCTCCATCATCGAAACGCCGATCGTGGCGAACTTCCGTGAAGGTCTGAACGTACTGCAGTACTTCATCTCCACTCACGGTGCTCGTAAAGGTCTGGCGGATACCGCACTGAAGACAGCGAACTCCGGTTACCTGACCCGTCGTCTGGTTGACGTGGCCCAGGACATGGTGATCACCGAGGACGATTGCGGCACTACCGACGGTCTGTGGATGACTCCGCTGATCGAGGGTGGCGACGTGGTCGAGCCGCTGCGTGAGCGCGTGCTGGGTCGTGTGGTGGCCGAAGACGTGATCAAGCCGGGTACCGAGGATGAAGTGCTGGTAGCGCGCAACACCCTGCTCGACGAGCAGCTGTGTGACCTGCTGGAGCGCAACTCCGTCGACCGCGTGAAGGTACGTTCTGCCATCACCTGTGAGACCGACTTCGGTAACTGTGCTCACTGCTACGGCCGTGATCTGGCCCGTGGTCACCTGGTTAACAAGGGTGAGGCTGTCGGTGTTATCGCCGCTCAGTCCATCGGTGAACCGGGCACCCAGCTGACGATGCGTACCTTCCACATCGGTGGTGCCGCATCCCGAGCGGCTGCCGAGAGCAGCATCCAGGTGAAGAACACCGGTAGCATCAAGTTGCAGAACGCCAAGTTCGTTCTGAACAACTCTGACAAGCTGGTTATCACCTCCCGTTCTACCGAGCTGACCATCATGGACGAGATGGGCCGTACCAAGGAAAGCCACAAGCTGCCTTACGGTTCCGTGCTGGAAGTGAAGGATGGCGAAGCGGTGAACGCCGGTGATACCGTCGCGAACTGGGACCCGCACACCCACCCGATCATCACCGAAGTGGCGGGTCGCCTGCACTTCGAACACATGATCGACGGTGTGACCATCACTCGTCAGACCGACGAGCTGACCGGTCTCTCTTCCATCGTCGTGCTGGATGTCAACGAGCGTCCGAGCGCCGGTAAAGAGATGCGCCCGACCGTGAAACTGGTCGATCTGAACGGCAAGGATGTGATGATCCCGGGCACCGACGTTCCCGCCCAGTACTTCCTGCCGGGCAAGGCGATCGTGAACCTGGAAGATGGTGCCAACGTGGGCGTGGGTGATGCGGTTGCGCGTATCCCGCAAGAGTCCAGCGGTACCAAGGACATCACCGGTGGTCTGCCGCGCGTTGCGGATCTGTTCGAAGCACGTCAGCCGAAAGAGCCGGCCATCCTGGCCGAGATCTCCGGTACCATCTCCTTCGGGAAAGAGACCAAGGGCAAACGCCGTCTGGTCATCACCCCGACCGATGGTGGCGAGATCTACGAAGAGATGATTCCGAAATGGCGTCACCTCAACGTGTTCGAAGGTGAAAAAGTTGAGAGGGGTGAAGTGCTGGCGGACGGTCCCGAGTCTGCTCATGACATCCTGCGTCTGCGCGGTATCAGCCCGGTCGCCAACTACATCGCCAACGAAGTGCAGGACGTTTACCGTCTGCAAGGCGTTAAGATCAACGACAAGCACATCGAAGTCATCGTGCGTCAGATGCTTCGCAAGTGCGAGATCCTGAGCGCTGGCGACACCGACCTGATCGAAGGTGAGCAGGTTGAAGTGGCCCGTGTGAAGATTGCCAACCGTAAACTGGTTGCCGAAGGCAAGACCCCGGCTACCTACCGTCATATCCTGATGGGTATTACCAAGGCATCTCTGAGCACCGAGTCCTTCATCTCCGCGGCTTCCTTCCAGGAGACCACCCGCGTGCTGACCGAAGCAGCCGTGGGTGGCAAGCGTGATGAACTGCGCGGCCTGAAAGAGAACGTGATCGTGGGTCGTCTGATCCCGGCTGGTACCGGCTTTGCCTACCACCACAGCCGTATCAACCAGCGTGCCGCCGCAGCCCGTGCTGTCGGTGTGCCGCAGGTGACTGCCGATGAAGCTCAGCAAAACCTGGCGGATCTGCTCAACGCAGCCGGCAGTTTTGACGAAGAGTAATCTTCCGCTGCAGTGATCGAAAAGGGCCCCTTCTAGGGGCCCTTTTTTTATTTCCCATCCGGCGCCCAGCGTGCACTGGGCTGGGGCAGGGGGATGATCCAGTGCAAGGTTATAGAGCAAAAAATCAAAAAAAGTTGACATTGCCCCGTCGCAACTGAAAACTCGGGAAAGTTGAATGGGTATTACAGGGGTAGAACATGGCTGTCGGTATCGAGGAAGTACTGCTTCCCGAAGAGCAACTGAGCGGTCGCGCTTTTACAGACGAAGACAGGGAGCTGTTGCGTTCATATGGGGGCCTTATCGAAGGCCTGGCCGATCTGTTCGGCAAGCACTGCGAGGTGGTGCTCCACTCCCTGGAAAATCTGCATGAGTCCGTGATCCAAATAGCGAATGGTTTCAATACGGGTCGCACTCTGGGGGCGCCGATCACCGATCTCGCCCTGCGGATGCTCAAGGATATCGAGAGCACGGGTCAGGATCACACCCAGAGTTATTTTGCCCGCAGTCGGACCGGTGCCTTGATGAAGTCGAGCACCATCGCCATCCGTAACCGCGACAAGCAGGTGATCGGCCTTATCTGCATCAACCTGCACATCAATGCACCTTTCCACGAGTTCGTGGCCGAATTCTTCCCGACGCCACAGCAGGTGGAGCGGCAATCACCGGAGACCTTCGCCAACAGCGTCGAAGAGCTGGTTGCCCAGACGGTGGACAACACCATCGACGAGATCAATCGTGATCCCTCCGTGGCCAACAATGCCAAGAACCGTTTTATCGTGACCCAGTTGTTCGAGAAGGGCATATTTGATATCAAGGATTCGATCAACCTGGTCGCCGACAAGCTGAATATTTCCAAACATACCGTGTATCTCTACATCCGACAGCGCAAGCAGGGTGAAGAAGAGAGCGAGTAAGCGCCATAGATAGGGGATAGATAACAATGGCTAAAGAAGTGATTGCAACCGACAAGGCGCCTGCCGCAATTGGCCCTTATGTCCAGGCTACCAAGCTGGGTGAGCTGGTCTTTACCTCCGGGCAGATCCCGCTCGATCCGGCCACCATGGACATCGTTGCCGGTGGCATCGAGGCTCAGGCAGAGCAGGTGATGAAGAATCTGGTCGCAGTCTTGAAAGCCGCAGGGGCCGATACCAGCAAGGTACTGAAGACCACCTGCTTCCTGAGTGACATGAACAACTTCGTGGCCTTCAACCAGGTGTATGCCCGCTACTTTGGCGAATCCGCTCCGGCACGTTCCTGCGTGGAGGTCGCTCGTCTGCCCAAGGATGTGCTGGTCGAAGTCGAAGCCATCGCTTACGTCTGAGCCTGTTTCATTGCAAAAGCCCCTCCCAGGAGGGGCTTTTGCGTCTATGAGGTAGAATGGATGCACCGCTGTGCAGGAGTGCGATCATGAGTCTGAATTTTGCTCTGCTGGTCACCGGGCCCGCCTATGGCACCCAGACGGCCAGCACGGCCTATCGTTTTGCCCTGAGTCTGGTCGAGCAGGGACACCGCTTGTCCCACCTCTTCTTCTATCAGGAGGGGGTGTGCAATGCCAATGGCCTCCATACGCCAGCCAGCGATGAGACCGACCTGGTGGCGTTGTGGCGCGAGTTGGCCATCCAGCAGGGCATCCGTATCGATGTGTGTGTGGCTGCGGCCATGCGCCGTGGCGTGCTGGATGAGCAGGAGGCCAAGGGAATGGGACGGGAGCATTTCAATCTGGAAGCACCATTCTGCCTGAGCGGGCTCGGTCAGTTGGCGGAAGCCGCACTGACCGCTGATCGCTTCGTTCAGTTCTAGGGGGACAAAATGACCAGAATAGCGTTTATCTCACGGCGTGGTCCCCATGGTTCGGCGAGTGGTCGGGAGGGGCTGGATGCTCTGCTGGCCACCTCTGCATTGACGGAGTCCCTGGCACTCTTTCTGGTGGGGGATGGCGTAATGCAACTGGTGAGGGAGCAATCACCACACGCCATATTGCAGCGTCACTACGCCCCGACCTTCAAGATGCTGGAACTGTATGACATCGAGGAGATCTATGTCTGTGCGGTGTCACTGGCTGAGCGAGGACTGACGGCGGCGGATCTGCTAATCCCAGTTATTCCGCTCTCTCCTGCGGAAATTCGCCGTAGCTGGGCGGGTTTCACCACCCACATCTGCTTCTGAGGTGTCCGTGATACAGCTGATATTGAACTCTCCCTTCATGAGCCAGGATCTCGAGTTGGCGTTGCGTTACCGCATGGAAGGGGATCTGGTGGTGTTGATGCAGGATGCCGTGATGGCGGCGGCTGCCCCCGGGTGGTGCGAGCGCTTGGCAGACGTCCCCCTTTACGTCATGAAGGAAGACCTGCAAGCGAGAGGCTTGTCATCCGGGATCGGGATGGAACTCGATATGCCGGGTTTGATCAGGTTGATCGCCGAGCACGGATCACCGCAGACCTGGGGCGGTTAGACTTGGTTTTCCTTTTTATCTCAGTTGCTTAGCATAATGTCATTCGACTGTCATTTGCCATTTCGGTGTGCAAATTGTATAAATCTTGACTCCCCAGACAACAGGGCATAAAATTTCGCGTCCCCGTATCTGCGGGGAGGATTTTTCACACGTTTATGAAGTCATTATCAGGAGCCTTTTGATGGCAACTATTAACCAGTTGGTTCGCAAGCCACGCATCAAGCTCGTTGTGAAAAGCAACGTGCCGGCGCTGGAAGCGTGCCCTCAGAAGCGTGGCGTATGCACCCGTGTATACACCACCACCCCGAAGAAGCCTAACTCTGCACTGCGTAAAGTATGCCGTGTACGTCTGACCAACGGCTTCGAAGTCACCTCCTACATCGGTGGTGAAGGTCACAACCTGCAAGAGCACTCTGTTGTTCTGATCCGTGGCGGTCGTGTAAAAGACTTGCCAGGTGTTCGTTATCACACCGTTCGTGGTGCGTTGGACTGTGCCGGTGTTAAAGACCGTAAGCAGGCTCGCTCCAAGTATGGCGTGAAGCGTCCGAAAGCTTAATGGTTCTCCGTTAAGTAAGGCCAAACGTTAATTCGTTTCTAGTTAGATAACTTTCTAGTTTTGGGTAACCCCTGAAGTTACGGAGAATTTGAAATGCCAAGACGTCGTGTTGTTGGTCAGCGTAAAATCCTGCCGGATCCCAAGTTCGGATCTGAGCTGCTGGCTAAATTTGTCAACGTAGTAATGGTTGACGGTAAGAAATCTGTTGCAGAAGCCATCGTATATGGCGCCCTGGACATCATTGCCACCAAATCTGGCAAAGAGCACCTGGCCCTGTTCGAAGTCGCTCTGGACAACATTCGTCCGGCGGTCGAGGTTAAATCTCGTCGCGTCGGTGGTGCAACCTATCAGGTGCCGGTAGAAGTTCGTCCGGTACGTCGCAATGCTCTGGCAATGCGCTGGTTGGTTGATGCCGCTCGTAAACGTGGTGAAAAATCAATGGCTCAGCGTTTGGCTGGCGAGCTGCTGGATGCCGCTGACAATAAGGGTTCGTCTGTCAAGAAACGTGAAGACGTTCACCGTATGGCTGAAGCGAACAAGGCCTTCGCTCACTTCCGCTGGTAATCCGCTTGCGCAGGGTCTTCTGACTCTGCGCACCTTTAATTATCTGGGGACAAGCGCCCTAGTAAGAGGATGACAATGGCTCGTACAACCCCCATTGAGCGTTATCGTAATATCGGTATCTCCGCTCACATCGACGCCGGTAAGACTACTACTACCGAGCGCGTTCTGTTTTACACCGGTGTAAGTCACAAGATCGGTGAAGTTCACGATGGCGCCGCCACCATGGACTGGATGGAACAGGAACAAGAGCGTGGTATCACCATCACCTCCGCCGCGACCACCGCTTTCTGGTCCGGTATGGGTAAACAGTTCCAACCGCACCGTATCAACATCATCGATACCCCGGGCCACGTTGACTTTACTATCGAAGTAGAGCGTTCCATGCGTGTTCTGGATGGCGCCGTGATGGTGTACTGTGCCGTAGGTGGCGTACAGCCCCAGTCTGAAACCGTATGGCGTCAGGCTAACAAGTACAAGGTTCCCCGTATTGCGTTCGTCAACAAGATGGACCGTACCGGTGCCAACTTCCTGCGCTGCGTTGAGCACATCAAGACCCGTCTGAAAGGTAACCCGGTTCCTCTGCAACTGAACATCGGTTCCGAAGAGAACTTCAAGGGCGTTATCGACCTGGTCAAGATGAAAGCCATCAACTGGAGCGAAGCTGACCAGGGCGTATCCTTCGACTACGAAGACGTCCCGGCTGAGCTGCTGGAACAGGCGCAAGAAATGCGCATGAACCTGGTTGAAGCCGCTGCTGAAGCGTCTGAAGACCTGATGGAAAAATACCTGGGTGGTGAAGAACTGACTGAAGAAGAGATCAAGAAAGCTCTGCGTCAGCGTGTTCTGAACAACGAAATCATCCTGGTTACCTGTGGCTCCGCGTTCAAGAACAAGGGCGTACAGGCCATGCTGGATGCCGTGGTCGAGTACCTGCCGGCTCCGACCGACGTTGCTGCTATCGACGGTCTGAAGCTGGATGGCGAGACCAAGGACGAGCGTCACGCTTCCGATGACGAGCCGTTCTCTGCTCTGGCATTCAAGATTGCTACCGACCCGTTCGTGGGCAACCTGACCTTCTTCCGTGTTTACTCCGGTGTGGTCAACTCCGGTGACTCCGTGCTGAACTCCGTTAAAGAGAAGCGCGAGCGTTTCGGCCGTATCGTTCAGATGCACGCCAACAAGCGTGAAGAGATCAAAGAAGTTCGCGCAGGCGACATCGCTGCTGCCATCGGCCTGAAGGACGTCACCACCGGTGACACCCTGTGTGACGAAAGCGCACCGATCATCCTGGAGCGTATGGAATTCCCGGAACCGGTAATCTCCATCGCCGTTGAGCCGAAATCCAAGGCTGACCAAGAGAAGATGGGCCTGGCTCTGGGCCGTCTGGCTCAGGAAGACCCGTCCTTCCGCGTATGGACCGACGAAGAATCTGGCCAAACCATCATCGCCGGTATGGGTGAGCTGCACCTGGACATCATCGTTGACCGTATGCGTCGCGAGTTCAAGGTAGAAGCCAACGTAGGTAAGCCGCAGGTTGCCTACCGTGAAACCATCCGCAACACCGTCAAGGACATCGAAGGCAAGCATGCCAAGCAGTCCGGTGGTCGTGGTCAGTACGGTCACGTCGTTATCGACATGTACCCGCTGGAAGAAGGCAAAGCCTACGAATTCGTCAACGACATCAAGGGTGGCGTGATTCCGGGCGAATTCATCCCGGGTGTTGACAAGGGTATCCGCGAGCAGCTGAAGTCCGGCCCGCTGGCAGGCTATCCGGTAATGGATCTGGGTGTGCGTCTGCACTTCGGTTCCTACCACGATGTCGACTCTTCCGAACTGGCGTTCAAGATCGCTGCTTCTCTGGCGTTCAAGGCTGGCTTCATGAAGGCCAACCCGGTACTGCTCGAACCGATCATGAAGGTCGAAGTCGAGACTCCGGAAGACTACATGGGCGACGTGATCGGTGACCTGAACCGTCGTCGCGGCCTGATCGAAGGCATGGAAGATGGCCCGTCCGGCAAGATCGTACGTGCGCTGGTGCCGCTGGCCGAAATGTTCGGTTACGCCACCTCCCTGCGTTCTGCTACCCAGGGTCGTGCTTCCTACGCCATGGAATTCGCCAAGTATCACGATGCCCCGACCAACGTCGCCCAGGCCGTGATCGAAGAGCGCAAATCCAAGTAATTTAAGATTCCCCGCCTACGACGGTAGGCGGGTTTAACCTAGAAGGACTACGTCGTGTCTAAAGAAAAATTTGAGCGTAATAAACCGCACGTAAACGTCGGCACCATCGGCCACGTTGACCACGGTAAAACCACCCTGACCGCCGCCATCACCAACGTGCTGGCCAAGCACTTCGGTGGTAAAGCTTTCGCCTTCGACCAGATTGACAAGGCGCCGGAAGAGCGTGAGCGTGGTATCACCATCAACACCTCCCACGTAGAATACGACACCGCTACCCGCCACTACGCCCACGTAGACTGCCCGGGTCACGCCGACTACGTTAAAAACATGATCACCGGTGCTGCCCAGATGGACGGCGCGATCCTGGTAGTAGCAGCGACGGACGGCCCGATGCCGCAGACTCGTGAGCACATCCTGCTGGGTCGTCAGGTAGGCGTTCCGTACATCATCGTGTTCATGAACAAGTGTGACATGGTAGATGACGAAGAGCTGCTGGAACTGGTTGAGATGGAAGTTCGCGAACTGCTGTCCGAGTACGACTTCCCGGGTGATGACCTGCCGGTAGTACGTGGTTCCGCACTGAAAGCGCTGGAAGGCGAAGCTCAGTGGGAAGAGAAGATCCTGGAACTGGCTGGCCACCTGGACACCTACATTCCGGAACCGGAGCGTGCCATCGACCAGCCGTTCCTGATGCCTATCGAAGACGTTTTCTCCATCGCAGGCCGTGGTACCGTAGTAACCGGTCGTGTAGAGCGCGGTATCGTCAAGGTTGGTGAAGAAGTGGAAATCGTTGGTATCAAAGATACCACCAAGACCACCTGTACCGGCGTTGAAATGTTCCGCAAACTGCTGGACGAAGGTCGTGCAGGTGAGAACGTTGGCGCACTGCTGCGTGGCGTGAAGCGTGAAGACGTAGAGCGTGGTCAGGTACTGGCCAAGCCGGGCACCATCAAGCCGCACACCAAGTTCGAATCCGAAGTGTACGTGCTGTCCAAAGAAGAAGGTGGTCGTCACACCCCGTTCTTCAAGGGCTACCGTCCGCAGTTCTACTTCCGTACTACCGACGTGACCGGTACCATCGAACTGCCGGAAGGCGTAGAGATGGTAATGCCGGGCGACAACATCAAGATGGTTGTTACCCTGATTGCCCCGATCGCGATGGACGACGGCCTGCGTTTCGCCATCCGTGAAGGTGGCCGTACCGTAGGTGCTGGTGTTGTAGCTAAAGTTATCGCTTAATCGATACTTTATATGCACACATAAAAGGGGTGGCTTCGGCCACCCCTTTTACTTTTGGGGCTTTAAATGGCTTGTGAGATACTTTTGCGAAATCATCTATAGAGGTAGTTGCTGTGAGTAAACCCGCCATTTTTCTGGATCGCGATGGTGTCATCAACAAAGACACGGGTTATGTCAGCCAGGTTGATGACTTCCATTTTCTGCCCGGGGCGATTGAGGCGATGCAATTGCTGAAGAAAAAAGGCTATTTGCTGGTCGTGGTGACCAACCAATCCGGCATTGCCCGTGGTTACTTCACTGAAGATGACTTCATGAACCTGACCGAGTGGATGGATTGGTCATTGGCCGATCGCGATGTGGATCTCGATGGTATCTACTTCTGCCCCCATCACCCGAACCACGGTGCCCCCTGCGACTGCCGCAAACCCGAACCGGGTATGTTGTTGCTTGCCCAGCGGGAGCTCGGTATCGATATGAGCCGCTCTTATATGGTGGGTGACAAACCTTCAGACTTGAAGGCGGCCATCAATGCCAAGGTCGGTCACAAGATAATGGTCAGAACGGGTAAGCCGATTACTGATGCGGGGATTGAACTGGCCGATGCCATCTACGACAACCTGCATGATTTTGCCGTTGCAGCACCTGTCGCAGGCTGATTTCGCTGGATTAAGATGCTTTTTGGTGGCTTTGTGAGCGATTGAACGATGGAAGCCATCTTTTTGCAATTATCCCCTTGCCAGAACGAATTCGCTCCCTATAATGCGCCTCCATCGACAGAGCAAGCAGCAACGCAAACCCTGAGTCGATAGCCTCGAAAAGCCTTTGAAAATAAGGCTTGACTCGAGAAGGCGGTTGAGTAGAATGCCACTCCCGCAGCAGCCAAAAGCTGCGTCGATCTTTAACAATTTGAATCAAGCAATCTGTGTGGGCACTCACAGCATCGAGCATCAAAAACAATTTTTGATATCAATGTCTGATGAAGTGACCAAAGCAACGAAAGTTGCAG
>NZ_JBGLQU010000015.1:0-71890 GCF_041402625.1 Aeromonas sp. S19(2024) | reverse complement strand
TACGCATTGAGCGTGGTCTTTACCGGTTAGTGTGCTGATATGGCTCAGTCGGTAGAGCGCATCCTTGGTAAGGATGAGGTCCCCAGTTCGATTCTGGGTATCAGCACCATTAAATAAGAAAGCCTCCCAATCGGGAGGCTTTTTTGTATCTGCCTTTCAGCCATCCATCGCAAATTGCAGTCCTGCAATGTCGCACCTTCTTGTTGTTGAGATATCTTCCCTTTCTATCCCGTATGCTTTCGGGGCGCCGCTTCTCTCTTAAAGGGATCCGGGCTAAGTTGTGGATTGGCAAAGACAACTACGCTTTCGAAGGGGAAAGAACATGCTGATTAGGAATGTGCGTCTGGCGGGCAGGGAAGGGATGTGGCAAATCCTCTGTCAGGGAGGCGTGATCCGGGCCATCGAGCCCATGAGCACCCCTCTGCTCGCAGCCCATGAGCTTGATGGTGAGGAGGGTCTCGCCATCGCCCCCTTTATCGAGCCTCACATTCATCTTGATACCACCCAGACGGCCGGTGAACCGAGCTGGAACCTCTCCGGCACCCTGTTCGAGGGGATCGAGCGTTGGGCCGAGCGCAAGGCGCTGCTGACCCATGAGGATGTGAAACAACGCGCCATCCAGACACTGAAATGGCAGATTGCCAACGGCATCCAGTTCGTGCGGACTCACGTGGATGTTTCCGACCCCAATCTGGTCGCCTTGAAGGCGATGCTGGAGGTGCGGGAGGAGATGAAGGAGTGGGTGGAGCTGCAGATAGTGGCCTTCCCACAGGAGGGGATCCTCTCCTACCCCAACGGCAAGGCATTGCTGGAAGAGGCTCTCAAGCTGGGGGCCGACGTGATCGGTGCCATCCCCCATTTCGAGTTTACCCGGGAGTACGGGGTCGAAAGTCTGCACTACGTCTTCGATCTTGCGGAGAAATATCAGGTTCTGGTGGATGTGCATTGCGACGAAATCGATGACGAACAGTCCCGTTTTATCGAGACACTGGCAACCCTGGCCTACGAGCGTGGTATTGGCCATAGGGTAACCGCCAGCCACACCACCGCCATGCACTCCTACAACGGAGCCTATGCGTCGCGGCTGTTCCGGCTGCTCAGGATGGCGGACATCAACTTCGTCGCCAATCCGCTGGTGAACATTCACCTGCAGGGGCGCTTCGATACCTATCCCAAGCGTCGTGGCATCACCCGGGTGAAGGAGATGCTGGAGGCGAACATCAACGTCTGCTTCGGCCACGACGACGTGTTCGATCCCTGGTATCCCATGGGCACGGCCAACATGTTGCAGGTGCTGCATATGGGGCTGCATGTCTGCCAGATCATGGGCTACGAACAGATCAACGACAGTCTCAAGCTGATCAGCAGTCACAGTGCCCGCACCCTGAACGTGCAGGATCGCTACGGCATCGAGGTGGGCAAGCCCGCCAACCTGCTGATCCTTCCTGCAGAGAATGGTTTCGATGCGGTGCGCCGCCAGGTGCCGGTACGTTATTCCATCCGTCATGGCAGAGTCATCGCCGATACTCGCCCGGCCGAGACGACCCTCCATCTTGTGAATCCAGAACGGGTAGACTTTCGCCGCTAGGGTCTTGCCGGGTCGATTAATTGCCCGGCTGTCCCCTGCTGTCGAGATTTTGCATAATGCCAACCTGACAATCTTGGAGACTGCTTGATGCAAACCTGGTTATTTGTCGCTGTCGGGGGCGCCTTCGGTGCCTGCCTGCGCTTTGGCATCGCCGAGCTGATGGCATGGCTGCTGGGACGCCACTTTCCCTATGGCACCCTGGTGGTCAACGTGGTGGGTTCCTTCATCATGGGGATAGCCTATGCCCTGATCAGCCATGGTCACGTGGTGGAACACCCGATGAAGCCATTGCTGATGGTGGGTGTCCTCGGTGCCCTGACCACCTTCTCCTCCTTTGCCCTCGATACGGTCGTGCTGGCCCAGCAAGGGGCCTATCTGAAGGCACTGCTCAATATCGGTCTCAATCTGTTCCTCTGTCTGGCCATGGTCGTGCTGGGGATGCAGTTGGTCACAAGCCGGGTTTGAGGTGTCCGCACGCCATCGGCTCTGGTAAACTGGCGGCCATTCTTTGCTCTATGGGTATTTGAGGGATGTCGGAACAGACTACTACTACGCATTTTGGCTATAAAACCGTGGCAGCGACCGAGAAGGAAACCCTGGTCGCCGGTGTCTTTCATTCGGTAGCGGCCAAGTATGATCTGATGAACGATCTGATGTCGTTCGGCATCCATCGCCTCTGGAAGCGCTTTACCATCGACTGCTCCGGTGTCCGCAAAGGACAGAAGGTGCTGGATCTGGCTGGCGGCACAGGGGATCTGACCGCCAAGTTCTCCCGCATCGTGGGTGAGACCGGCCAGGTGGTCCTGGCAGACATCAACGACTCCATGCTCAAGGTGGGCCGCGACAAGCTGCGCAACCTGGGGGTGGCCAACAACGTCTCCTACGTACAGGCCAATGCCGAGGCGCTCCCGTTCCCTGACAACCATTTCGACGTCATCACCATCGGCTTCGGCCTGCGCAACGTCACCGACAAGGACAAGGCGCTTGCCTCCATGTTCCGGGTGCTCAAGCCGGGTGGCCGCCTGCTGGTGCTGGAGTTCTCCAAGCCGGTGAGCGAAGTGATCGCCAAGCTGTATGATCTCTACTCCTTCAAATTGCTGCCGAAAATGGGCGAAATCGTCGCGAATGACAGCGAAAGTTACAAATACCTGGCGGAATCGATCCGCATGCACCCGGATCAGCAGACCCTGGCAGGCATGATGGAGAATGTCGGTTTCGAACAGGTCGAGTTTTACAACCTGACCCAGGGCGTAGTCGCCCTGCACCGCGGTTACAAGTTTTAAGGTCGCCTATGCCGATGGATGCCATGGTCACCGCGGTGATCGAAACCAGCCTCAACCAGTTGCTGGCCCTGGACAAACAGAGCCCGGAGCGGTTGCGCAAGCTGACGGGCAAGGTACTCAAACTGGAGCTGCGCGAGCTCAAGCCGCTCTGGTTTGTCTTCTCGGAGCGCCGTCTGGATGTGCTGGCCAGGTTTGAAGGGGAGGCGGATGCGGTGCTGAGCCTATCCCTGACTGCCCTCGGCCTGCTCAAGGAGCCTTCCGCCCTGACCCGCTATATCCGCGAGGAGAAGCTGGACCTGAGCGGTGACCCCCAGCTGGTGCAGGCATTCAGCGCCCTGCTTGGCGAGCTCGATATCGACTGGGAAGAGGAGCTGTCCCGCTACACCGGCGATGTGGTGGCCCACACCCTGTGCAGTGGTGCCCGTCAGGCTCGCCGTTTTGTGGGGCGAGAGTTGTGCCGTTCCCAGCGTCAAGTGGCCGAGTATTTGACCGAGGAGGCGAGGCTTGCCCCGGGTCCGCTGGAAGTGGCGAGCTTCAATGACGATGTCGAAGAGCTGGCCCAACAGATGAAGGCGATCGAGTTGCGGCTTGCCCGCCTCGAACAGCAGGTGAGCTGATGACCCCGAAGGAGTTCAAACGCCTCTATCGCATCGTCAGCATCCTGCTGGAACAGGGCATCGACGAGCTGGTGCCCGCCCGTTATCAGCCCTGGCCTGGCCGTCTGGCCCGTCGCAGTCTGTTCTGGCTCAAGAACAAGCAACAAGGCATGAGCCGTGGCGCCCGCATTCGCCTCGCCTTCGAGGCCCTGGGCCCCATCTTCATCAAGTTCGGCCAGATGCTCTCGACCCGCCGAGACCTGCTGCCCCCCGACATTGCCGAAGAGCTGGCCCTGCTGCAGGACAGGGTGCCTCCCTTCTGTGGTCAGGCCGCCCGTCGCCAGATAGAAGAGAGCCTGGGTTGCCCCGTCGAGACCCTGTTCGATGACTTCGACGAGACGCCGCTGGCATCCGCCTCCATCGCCCAGGTGCACACCGCCCGGTTGAAGGAGAACGGCCGCGAGATCGTCATCAAGGTGATCCGTCCCGATATCGAGCCGGTCATCGAGGCCGACCTGCGCCTGATGCAGGCCCTGGCCCGTCTGGTGGCCCGTTTCGTGCCCCAGAGTGGCCGACTGCGCCCCGTCGAGGTGGTGGAGGAGTATCGCAAGACCATACTCGACGAGCTCAACCTGATGCGCGAAGCGGCCAACGCCATCCAGTTGCGCCGCAACTTCACCGGCTCCGAGGCGCTCTACGTGCCCGAGGTGTTCACCGAGCACTGCCGCGAGCAGGTGCTGGTGATGGAGCGGATCTACGGCATTCCGGTCTCCGACATTGCGGCGCTGGAAGCCAACGGCACCAACATGAAGCTGCTGGCCGAGCGCGGAGTGGAAGTGTTCTTCACCCAGGTGTTCCGCGACAGCTTCTTCCACGCCGACATGCACCCGGGCAACATCTTCGTCTCTTTCGAACACCCGGAGAATCCGCTCTGGATCGGCATCGACTGCGGCATCGTTGGCACCCTCAACCGGGAAGACAAGCGCTACCTGGCGGAGAACTTCCTCGCCTTCTTCAACCGCGACTACCGCCGTGTGGCCGAGCTGCACGTAGAGTCAGGCTGGGTACCGCCCGATACCAAGGTGGACGAGTTCGAGTTCGCCATCCGCACCGTGCTGGAGCCCATCTTCGAGAAACCGCTCTCCGAGATCTCCTTCGGCCACGTGCTGCTCAATCTGTTCAACACCGCCCGTCGCTTCAACATGCAGGTGCAGCCGCAGCTGGTGCTGCTGCAAAAGACCCTGCTCTATGTGGAAGGGCTGGGTCGCCAGCTCTATCCCCAGCTGGATTTGTGGCAGACCGCCAAGCCCTATCTGGAGAACTGGATGCACGAGCAGGTCGGCCCCAAGGCGGTGTGGAATGCCATCAAGGAGAAGGCGCCGTTCTGGGCGGAGAAACTGCCGGAGCTGCCGGAGCTGGTCTATGAGACCCTGCGTCAGGCCCGCCATCAGCAGCACCACTTCGACCAGATGTTTGCCGATTTCCGTCGCCACAGTCGCCGTCAGGGGCAGGCCCGCTACCTCTTAGGGGTTGGAGCCAGCCTGCTGCTCGCGGGTGTATTCTTGCTGACCCAGAAACAACACATTGAGTGGGGACAAATCAGCCTCGCCGGCGCCGGGTTATGCTGGCTGCTGGGTTGGTTGCGAACCCGTTCCCATTAAATAACCTGCGCCATCGGGCGCCTATCCGGAGAGAAAGTCATGGGTGGTATCAGTATTTGGCAGTTGTTGATCATCGCAGTCATCGTCGTGCTGTTGTTCGGCACCAAGAAATTGCGCGGTATCGGCGGCGATCTGGGCGCGGCGGTCAAGGGGTTCAAGAAGGCGCTCTCCGATGAGCCGGCCGACACCAAACCCGAGCAGAAAGATGCCGAGTTCCCGACCAAGCAGTTGAACGAGACGGCCAGCAACGTCGAAGCCGCCAAGCAGAAAGACAAAGATCAGGCCTAAGCCATGTTCGACATCGGTTTTTGGGAGCTGGTCGTCATCGGCGTCGTCGCCCTGGTGGTGCTGGGCCCCGAGCGGTTGCCGGTCGCGATCCGCACCGCCAGCCACTGGATAAGGCTGATCCGCAGCACCGCCAACTCGGTCAAGGCCGAGCTTGAGCAGGAGCTCAAGTTGCAGGATCTGCACAACGATCTGAAGAAGGCCGAACGGTTGCAGATGAACAACCTGAGCCCCGAGCTGCAGGAGTCCATCGAGCAGTTGAAAGCGGCCGCCCAGTCGGTGAATCGTCCCTATCAGGGGGAGAACGAGATCCGCCCGCCTCGGGAGCCCGCCCAGGCTGAGCCAGCCACTCCGGTGACGGCCCCGGCGCCTGCGACCCCAGAGGTGCCACCGGTCAACAGTCAGCGAGAGAGCGAGCCTGTGCCTGCTAGCGAGTCCGCAGCCAGAGGAGAGGTGAAGCCATGAGTCAGGCAGAACAACCCCTCATCAGCCATCTGGTAGAGCTGAGAACCCGTCTGCTGCGCGCCATCTCCGCCATCCTGCTGGTGTTCATCGCGCTCATCTACTTCTCCAACAACATCTACGACTTCGTGGCCCAGCCGCTGCTCAGCCAGTTGCCGGCAGGCACCAGCATGATAGCGACGGATGTGGCGACACCCTTCATCACGCCCATCAAGCTGACCCTGGTGGTCTCCTTCTTCGTGGCGATCCCCTATCTGCTCTACCAGGCCTGGGCCTTCATCGCACCCGGTCTGTACCAGCACGAACGGCGGCTGATCCTGCCCCTGGTGGCCTCCAGCGCCGTGCTGTTCTATGCGGGGATGGCGTTCGCCTACTACGTGGTGTTCCCCCTGGTGTTCGGCTTCTTCACCAGTACCGCCCCCGCCGGGGTGACGGTGGCGACCGACATCGCCAGCTACCTGGACTTCGTGCTGACCCTGTTCTTCGCGTTCGGGGTGGCGTTCGAGATCCCGGTGGCCACCATACTGCTCTGCTGGACCGGGGTGACCACCCCCAGGAGCCTGAAGGAGAAGCGCCCCTACGTCATCGTCGGGGTCTTCGTGGTCGGTATGTTGCTGACGCCGCCCGATGTCTTCTCCCAGACCCTGCTCGCGATCCCCATGTGGGGCCTGTGGGAGATAGGTCTGTTCTTCGCCCGCTTCTACGTGAAGAAAGAGGACGAAGAGCAGCAACAAACGGAAGAGGGGAGCTGAGGCTCCCTTCCTCTTTTCATGCATCCGTTCGAGGCGTATGGTAAGGCCCCATCGAGTAGATGGTTTTCAAATGCCTGATATGCACCTCGTTTGTCCGGAACCCCTGACTCCATGATCGACATCGGTTTGAACCTGACCAGCAGCCAGTTCGCAGGCGAACAAGCCGACCTGGTGGAACGCGCGCGCGCCGCCGGGGTGGAAGCCCTGATCCTGACCGGCACCGATCTGGCCGGCAGCCGCGAAAGTGCCGCATTGGCCGCCCGCTGGCCCGGTTACTGCTTCTCCACCGCCGGGGTACATCCCCATGATGCCAAAAGCGTCGATGAGGCGACCCTGCCCGCCCTGCGCGAACTGGCGGCCCGGCCCCAGGTGGTGGCCATCGGCGAGTGCGGTCTCGACTACAACCGGGACTTCTCCCCCCGCCCGGTGCAGGATGCGGTGTTTGACGCCCAGCTGGCGCTCGCCGCCGAGCTCGGGATGCCGGTGTTTCTGCACTGCCGCGATGCCCATGACAAATTCGTCGAGATCCTGCGCCCCTGGTTGCCCCGCCTGCCGGGGGCCGTGCTGCACTGCTTCACCGGCTCCGACGCCGAGCTGGACGAGTGCCTGGCGCTGGGGCTGCATATCGGGGTGACCGGTTGGCTCTGTGACGAGCGCCGTGGCCAGCTGCTGCGCGAGCAGGTGGCCCGCATTCCGGCGGGTCGCCTGATGATAGAGACGGACGCCCCCTACCTGGTGCCGCGGGATCTGAAACCCAGGCCCAAACGCAACGAGCCCGCTTTTTTGCCGCACATCGCCCAGGTGGTGGCGGCCTGCCGTGGTGAAGCGCCCGAGGCCTTGCTGGCCCATACCCGGGCCACCTCCGCCGCATTCTTCCAACTTCCGCTTTTGGAGTGATTCATGGCCACAACTCTTCCGGGGGCCTTCCCGGGCCGTCGCCTGCGCCGGGTGCGCAAACATGACTTCAGCCGCCGCCTGGTGCGCGAGAACGTACTGACCGTCGACGATCTCATCTATCCCGTGTTCGTGCTGGAGGGGGAGGGTCAGCGAGAGGCCGTTGCCTCCATGCCGGGGGTGGACAGGCTCTCCATCGATCTGCTGCTCGAAGAGGCCGCCGAACTGGTGGCCCTGGGTGTGCCGGCGGTGGCCCTGTTCCCGGTGACGCCGCTGGAGAGAAAGAGTCTGATGGCGGAAGAGGCCTACAACCCGGATGCCCTGGCCCAGCGGGCGACCCGTGCCCTCAAGGCTCGCTTCCCGGAGCTCGGGGTCATCACCGATGTGGCGCTCGACCCCTTCACCACCCATGGCCAGGACGGCATCATCGATGACGAAGGCTATGTGCAGAACGACATCACCACCGAGATCCTGGTGAAGCAGGCGCTCTCCCATGCCGCCGCCGGGGCCGACATGGTGGCACCGTCCGACATGATGGACGGCCGCATCGGTGCCATCCGCGCGGCGCTGGAGGAGAATGGCTTCGTCAACGTGCAGATCATGGCCTACTCCGCCAAGTATGCCTCCCACTACTACGGCCCGTTCCGCGATGCGGTGGGCTCCGCCGCCAACCTCGGCAAGAGCAACAAGGCCACCTACCAGATGGACCCGGCCAACGGCAACGAAGCCCTGCACGAGGTGGCCCTCGACATCGCCGAAGGGGCGGACAGCGTGATGGTCAAGCCGGGCATGCCCTACCTGGACATCATCCGCCGGGTGAAGGATCAGTTCGGCGTGCCGACCTTCGCCTATCAGGTGAGCGGCGAGTACGCCATGCACATGGCGGCGATCCAGAATGGCTGGCTCAAGGAGAAAGAGTGCGTGATGGAATCCCTGCTCTGCTTCAAGCGGGCCGGGGCCGATGGCATCCTCACCTACTTCGCCAAGCGGGTCGCCCAGTGGTTGAAAGAGGACGCCCGACGCTGAGGCGGGGAGTGTCCATGCCCTCACAATGCCGGCCCTCGGGCCGGCATTGTCGTCTCTGGCAGATGAAGTGCTGGTTTTATGAACAAAATGCCTGAAAAAGTGGGCAACAAGCCCGTCTCTTGGCGGCAAAGGCTTGATAAATGGGGTTTCTGCCTACATCTTAGATGGTCCAAGCAGGCTTCTGGACGGCAGGGGCTGCAGAGCATTTAGAGGTACCGCAGATGACTAACCCTTTGCTGACAATGGACTCGCTGCCTCCCTTCAGCCAGATCCAGCCCGATCAGGTGCAACCTGCCGTGACGCAGGCCATCGCCGATTGCAAACAGAAGATTGAGGATGTGCTGGCCCAGAAGGAGCCTCACACCTGGGACAGCCTGATCGCCCCGCTGGAAGAGGTCAACGACCGCCTCTCCCGGATCTGGTCCCCCATCAGCCACCTCAACGCCGTGCAGAACAGCGAGGCGCTGCGGGCGGCTCACGATGCCTGCCTGCCGCTGCTGTCCGAATTCCAGACCTATGTCGGTCAGCATGAAGGGCTCTATCAAGCCTATCTGGCCCTCTCCGAGAGCGATGACTTCCCCCGGCTGGATGATGCCCAGCGCAAGGAGATCCTGAACACCCTGCGCGATTTCCGCCTCTCCGGCATCGGTCTGCCTGCCGAGGCGCAGCAGCGTTACGGCGAGATCCAGGCCCGCCTCTCGGAGCTCGCCTCCCGTTTCAGCAACAACGTGCTGGACGCGACCCAGGGCTGGCACAAGCTGGTGACCGACGAGGCCGAGCTGGCCGGTCTGCCCGCGAGCGCCCAGGCTGCCGCGCGCCAGATGGCCGAACTCAAGGGCAAGGAGGGGTGGCTGTTCACCCTGGACATCCCCTCCTACCTGCCGGTGATGATGTATGCCGACAGCCGCGCCCTGCGTGCCGAGCTGTATGAGGCCTTCACCACCCGCGCCTCCGACCAGGGCCCCAACGCTGGCAAGTGGGACAACTCCGCCATCATGACCGAGTTGCTCACCCTGCGCCGGGAGCTGGCCCGACTGCTGGGCTTTGCCAACTATGCCGAGCTCTCCCTCGCGACCAAGATGGCGGACAAGCCGGAGCAGGTGGTGGACTTCCTCACCGACCTGGCTGCCAAGTCCCTGCCCCAAGGCAAGGCGGAGCTGGAGGAGATCCGCGCCTTTGCCGCCGAGCAGCACGGTCAGGACGAACTGGCGGCCTGGGATCTTGCCTATTACGCAGAAAAGCTCAAACAGCACAAGTTTTCGGTCTCTGATGAGCAGTTGCGTCCTTATTTCCCCGCCGGTCGGGTCGTGAAGGGGCTGTTCGAGGTGGTCAAGCGGGTGTTCGGCATGAAGGTGCGCGAGCGTCTCGGCATCGACACCTGGCACCCGGATGTGCGCTTCTACGACATCTTTGACGCCGATGACGAGCTGCGCGGCAGCTTCTACCTGGATCTCTATGCCCGCGAGCACAAGCAGGGCGGCGCCTGGATGGATGTCTGCCTGGGTCGCCGCTACCGTCAGGACGGCTCCCTGCAAAAGCCGGTGGCCTACCTGACCTGCAACTTCAACGGCCCGGTGGACGGCAAGCCGGCCCTGTTTACCCACAACGAAGTGGTCACCCTGTTCCACGAGTTCGGCCACGGCATTCACCACATGCTGACCCGCATCGATGTGGCTGGCGTGGCCGGCATCAACGGCGTGGCCTGGGATGCGGTGGAGCTGCCGAGCCAGTTCCTCGAGAACTGGTGCTGGGAATCCGAGGCGCTGGCCTTCATCTCCGGCCATTACGAGACCGGGGAGCCGCTGCCTGCCGATCTGCTGGAGAAGATGCTGACCGCCCGCAACTTCCAGGCGGCGATGCAGATGCTGCGCCAGCTGGAGTTCGCCCTGTTTGACTTCCGTCTGCACCAGACCTTTGACCCGACCAGAGCGGATCAGATCCCTGCGCTGCTGGATGAGGTGCGCAGCCAGGTCGCCGTGATGACGCCTCCGGCGTTCAACCGCTTCCAGCACAGCTTCTCCCACATCTTCGCGGGCGGCTACGCGGCGGGCTACTACAGCTACAAGTGGGCCGAGGTACTCTCTGCCGACGCCTTCTCCCGCTTCGAGGAGGAGGGGATCTTCAACCCGGCCACGGGCCACTCCTTCCTGAAGAACATTCTGGAAAAGGGCGGCTCCAGGGAGCCGATGGAGCTGTTCCGTGCCTTCCGTGGCCGGGAGCCCCAGGTGGATGCGCTGCTGCGTCACAGCGGTATCGCCGCGTGAGGTCCCGCCGCCACAGTGAGCCTCGATTGGATGAGCTGCCGCGCCACTGCGGGAGCTTCAAGCAGGTACACATTTGCGGCATAGTGGGATCGAAACGTGATTTTTGATAGAAAAAGGGACCTTTTGGTCCCTTTTTCCAAGCCTTTTTAATATCTTGCGGAGTGCATGTTTGCACTGTCCCCGCCTCTTCAGTAGAGTCGGGTTCTACCTTCCAGGGAGAGAAAGAACCTTGCCATGAGGCGAGCACTCGAGTCTGTCTATCAAATCATCTCCAGCCTGTCTCATTCGAGTGGTCAGGGATATTTTGATGCCTTTGTGAGTGAAATCGCCAACGCGGTGGGGGCTGACTTCGTCTTGGTGTCCGGCAAGGATCAGGCGGGTCTGTTCTTTACCGTGCATGCCGCCTATCCCGCCTCCCTCGACATCAACTCCTACAGCTTCCCCCTCGCCGACACTCCGGGCGAGATCGCCATGCAACAGGGTGAAGCCTGGTTCAGTGATCGCACCCGCCAGCTGTTCCCCCACGCCGCCGTGCTGGAGCGCTGCGAGGTGAGAGCCTATGCCGGCGTCGCGCTCAAGAACGCCGAGGGAGAGACCATCGGCCTGTGCAGCGTCATGTTCAAGCGGGCCATGCCGAGAATGGAGAAGATAGTGGGCCTGCTGCGTCTGCTGGCCCCGCTCGCCGGTCGTGAACTGGCGCTGATGTATCAGCAGCGCCAGAGCCAGGAGCAGCCGGCGCAACCGGAACATCACCACTTCCTGGACACCATGATGTCCCATGCGCCCGTGGGCATCGGCAAGGTGGATCTGGGCGGCAAGATCCTCTGGGCGAACCCGGCCATCGAGAAGATGCTCGGCTACAGCCAGGAGGAGCTGCAACAGCTCACCGTCGCCGAAATCAACCATCCGGACGACTGGCAGACCAGCATTGCGCTCTACGACGCCCTCAAGCGGGGAGAGCGTCCCGCGTTTACCCAGGAGAAGCGTTATCTCCATCGGGATGGGACCGTCCTGTGGGGACGGGTGACGGTGACCCTCATCCGCAACGAGCAGATGCACCCCGACTATCTCATGGTGGTGCTGGAGAACATCGATCCCATCAGGCGCCATGCGGAGCAGCTCAAGCTCTCCCACCGGGTCTATGACAACCTCTCCGAAGCCATTCTGGTGTGCGATGCCGACAGTCGCATCATCTCGGTCAATCCGGCCTTCGAGAAGATCACCGGTTACAGCGAGGAGGAGGCGTGTGGCCAGCGGCCCAGCATGCTCAAGTCCGGACTGCACGATCAGACCTTCTATGCGGACATGTACCACGCCCTGGAGCGGGTGGGGATCTGGCGTGGGGAGGTGTGGAACAAGCGCAAGAACGGCAAGCTCTATCCCCAGCAGCTGATGATCAGCGCCGTGCGGGAAGGGGGCAAGATCAGTCAGTACATCGCCATCTTCAGCGATCTTTCCCAGACCAAGCTGGCGGAGCAGAAGATCGCCGCCCAGGCCAACTACGACAACCTCACCGGCCTGCCCAACCGCTGGCTGTTCGGTCGCTGTCTGGCCCGCTTCTGCGAGCGGGGGGAGCGCTTCGCCCTCATGGTGCTCGACCTCAACAACTTCAAGGCGGTCAACAACAGCATGGATCACCATGTGGGCGACGCCCTGCTGCGGGAGGTATCGGATCGGCTGGTGAGCCGGGTGCGCACCGAGGACCTGGTGGCCCGCATCGGCGGCGACGAGTTTGCCTTCCTGGTGCCCGGCATCGTCAACCGCCGTCAGGCCGAGGTGTTTGCCAAGCAGGTGATCGGCGGCTTTGCCCGTCCCTTCATGCTGGCCAACCAGCACCTCTATGTGACCGCCACCCTGGGGATCACCCTCTGTCCCAATGACGGCGGCGACAGCGACGAGCTCTTGCGCAATGCCGAGCAGGCCCTGTTCGTCGCCAAGCGCCAGGGACGCCCCCTCGGCACCTACAACGCCTCCATGCGGGAAGAGGTGAGCCAGCGCCACCAGATGCAGCACGATCTGGCGGAGGCCATCAAGCTGGGCCAGCTGACCATGGCCTACCAGCCCATCTGGGACAACCGCAGCGGCCGGGTCGCCAAGCTGGAGGCCCTGGTGCGCTGGTATCACCCCCACTGGGGTCAGGTCTCACCGGCGGATTTCATCCCGCTGGCGGAAGAGGCGGGGCTCATCCAGGGGCTGGGTGCCCTGGTGCTGTGGCAGTCTTGCCGGGATCTGGCCAGATTGCAGCAGTCCGGCTTCCCGGATCTGCAGATGTCCATCAACCGCTCCACCCTGGAGTTCCAGACCATAGACCCGGAGGCCAACGAGTGGCTCAGGGTGATCCGCCACTTCGAGCTGGATCCGGCGGACATCATCATCGAGATCACCGAATCCCTGCTGATGGAGACCAGCGATCAGCACAGGGTGCGGATCGATGCTCTGCGCGAGGCGGGCTGCAAGCTGGCCATCGACGACTTCGGCACCGGCTACTCGGCACTGAACTACCTGCGTACCTTCCCGGTGGATCTGGTGAAGATCGATCGCTCCTTCGTGCGCCATATTCCCTTCAACGAGCAGGACCGCCTGCTGCTCGACGGCATCATCAACATCGTGCACAACCTCGGCATGCAGGTGGTGATCGAAGGGGTGGAGACCCGGGAGCAGCTCAACTTCCTCTGCCAGAAGGGGTGCGCCTTCACCCAGGGGTATCTGCTCAGCCGCCCGCTGCCCTTCGACGATCTGACCGAGTACCTGAGTCTCAACCGTCAGGGAATGAACCTGGCGAATCTGACCACGGTGAGCTGACCCCCCGCTTCTGCTATCATGCCGGCTTCTGCGCCGTGATGAGTCCATGTTATGCCCCATATTCAGGTTTTCAGTGAAGTGCCCGCCCGCGATGGCGAGCTCGACGCCCTGCGCCAGCGCCTTGCCGACGTGGCGTTTCCCGCTCCCTTCGCCCTGGTGCTGACCGAATCGCGGTTGGAGCTGCGCAAGCTGGACGAACCCAAGCTGGGGGCCGTCTATGTGGACTTCGTGGAAGGGGCGGTGGCCCATAGACGCAAGTTCGGTGGCGGGCGCGGCCAGTCCATCGCCAAGGCGGTGGGATTGAAGTCGGGAGCCATGCCGACCGTGGTGGATGCCACCGCCGGGCTCGGGCGCGATGCCTTCGTGCTCGCCTCCCTCGGCTGCAAGGTGACCCTGATCGAGCGCAGCCCCGTGGTGGCGGCCCTGCTCCAGGACGGTCTGACCCGGGCGGCGCAGGATCCCGAGATAGGCCCCTGGGTGCGCGAGCGGATGCAACTGCTGCAAGGCCCGGCGGTGGAGACCCTGCTGGCGCTGACCGAGCGGCCGGAGGTCATCTACCTGGATCCCATGTTCCCCCACAAGCAGAAATCGGCGCTGGTGAAGAAGGAGATGCGGGTGTTCCAGTCCCTGGTGGGGGCGGATCTCGACGCGGATGCCCTGCTGCCGGCGGCGCTCAGGATGGCTGACAAGCGGGTGGTGGTGAAGCGGCCCGACTATGCGGGCTGGCTCAACGAGCACAAGCCCAGCATGGCCATCGAGACCAAGAGCAACCGCTTCGACGTCTATGTGATGGCGGCGCTGGCAAGTTGAGTGGCGACGGGCAGGGAGTCTGAGCGTCAAACGAAGAGGGCCAACCTGATCAGGTTGGCCCTCTTGCTATTCATTGGCTGCGGGGTGGGGCGAAGTGGATCCGCTTTTCTTCCCCTTGCCAGACGAGTTCCAGGGTCCCCAGGTCCGCCAGGCTGAGGCGCTCAGCGCGCTCCAGCAGCAGATATTCCACTCCGTCGCTGGCTTCTATGGTGCGGATCCTGTCCGCCCAGGTTCGTCCATCCCGGTCGGTGATCGTGACGGGCAGTTGCCAGCTGGCGGCGATCTCCAGCCAGTCGTACAGGTCACAGCTGACGGGTTGGTAATCGGCCATGGGGTGTGCGGCTCAGGCTTCCAGCAGCCGGGTGGACCAGCCCATCTTCTGCTGGCGCTCCACCTCGAGGCGCAGCTCGCTGGCGCGCAGGTAGTGCTCGTCCAGCCACCCCTTGGGCAGGGTCAGGGTCAGGGCATCTTCATCGGCTTGCAGCATGAACCTGGGCACAGTGCCCTGGGTCCGGCGCATGCAGAGGATGAGGGAGATGCGCAGGATGCGGGCCAACCGGATCGCCTGGCGACCGGTGACGGCGCCCTGTTTCTCCAGCGGCTCCAGCTTGAATTCATCCCGCTGGTTGAACAGCAGGGCCGACAGCAGCTTCTTCTGCGCGGGGGTGAAGCCCGGCATGTCGATGTTGTCGATGATGTAGGCGGCGTGCTGCGGCGCCTTCTTGTACTCGATGCACAGACCAATTTCGTGCAGCAGGGCCGCGTAGCGCAGGATCGGGCGGCCGTAGCGCTTGGAGAGGCGCCAGGCCGGCTGCAACTGGGTGAACGCCTCGATGGCAGTGTCGCGGACCCGCTCGGCGTGCTCCTTGTCGAGCTGGTAGCGGCTGATCAGGCTGTCGGCGGTGCGATCCCGGGCATCACAGTCGTGATTGTTGCCGAGCAGGCCGTAGATGAGCCCTTCACGCAGGGCACCGCCCGCCAGGGTCATGCTCTCGATGTCGAGGGTCTCGAAGATGGCGATCAGGATGGCGAGACCGGAGGGGAACACGGTCAGCCGTTCGGCCGCCAGCCCTTCGAGCTGCAACTGATCGAGTCTGCCGCAGGCGATGGCCTGACCCATCAGCTCTTGCAACTTGGGCAGGGTGACCCGCTCGCTCTTGCCCTGAGCCAGCATGATCTCCTGCAGCGCCTGGACGGTGCCGGAGGCGCCGACGCAGGTGCGCCAGCCGAGGACACGGTAGTCCGCAGCCACTTTCTCCAGTACCGCCTTGGCGGCGGCAATGGCCTGGTTGAAGCGCGCCTCGGAGAGCTCGCCATCACCGAAGTGGTTGTTGAGCCAGGTGACGCAGCCCATGTGCAGGCTGTTGAGCAGCTTGGCTTCGCTCTGCTCGCCGATCACCAGCTCGGTGCTGGCGCCGCCGATGTCGATCACCAGCCGATTGCCTTCCCCTGCCGACGTCCAGGAGACTCCTTCATAGATGGTCTTGGCTTCTTCCTCGCCCGAGATGATCTCGATGCTGTGGTTGAGCACCCGTTCCGCTTCGCTGATGAATTCGTCGACGTTGGTGGCCAGGCGCAGGGTGGCGGTGCCCACTACCCGGATGTTGTCGGACGGGATGTCCTGCAACTGCTCGGAGAAGAGGCGCAGACAATCCCAGCCCCGCTCCATGGCGGCACGGTTGAGGCGAAAATCGGCATCGAGGCCGGCGGCGAGGCGTACCTTGCGCTTGACCTTGGTGACGGTGCGCAGGGCACCGGCGACCTCGCGCACCACCAGCATGTGAAAGCTGTTGGAGCCGAGGTCGATGGCGGCATAGAGAGGCGAGTTGTGCAACTTGGCCGATCCCTCAGTTCTTGCGGGGGGGACGACGACGGTTGTTGCTGTTGCCACCGCCCTGGCGATCCCGCATGTTGCGGTTCACCGGCTGGCGGTTGCGGAACACCCGTTTTGGCGCGGTGACGTCATCCAGCAGCGCCTCGCGGTCATACTTGCTGACCGGGATGGGGTGGTGGATGTACTCCTCGATGGCCGGCAGATTGAAGGCATAGTCTTCACAGGCCAGGCTGATGGAGTGACCGCTTTTGCCTGCGCGACCGGTACGACCGATGCGGTGGACATAGTCTTCGGCATCGTCGGGCAGGTCGTAGTTGAAGACGTGGGTCACATCGGGGATGTGCAGACCACGGGCAGCCACGTCGGTGGCGACCAGGATATCCAGGGTACCCTTGGTGAACTCTTCCAGGATCTTCATCCGCTTCTTCTGCGGCACGTCGCCGGTCAGCAGGCCGACGCGGTGGCCGTCGTTCTCCAGCCAGGCGTGAACGTCTTCACAGACGTGCTTGGTGTTGGCGAAGACGATGGCTTTCTCGGGCCACTCCTCTTCCATCAGGGAGAGCAGCAGCAACATCTTGTCTTCGTTGGAGGGGTAGAAGAGCTCCTCCTTGATCCGCACGCCGGTCATCTGTTCCGGTTCGACCTGCACATGTTCCGGGTGGTTCATGTGTTCATAGGCCAGCTCCTGCACCCGCAGGGAGAGGGTGGCGGAGAACAGCATGCTCAGACGCTCGGTGGCGGGGGGCATGCGGCGGAACAGGAAACGGATGTCCTTGATGAAGCCCAGATCGAACATGCGATCCGCTTCGTCCAGTACCACGACCTGGATGTTGCCGAGATCGATGACCTTGGACTTGAAGTAGTCGATGATGCGACCCGTGGTGCCGATCAGGATGTCGACGCCCTGTTCCAGCACGGCCAGCTGCTTGTCGTAGCCTTCGCCACCATAGGCGAGACCGAGCTTGAGCCCGGTGGAGGCGGACATGCTCTCTGCATCGTTATAGATCTGGACGGCCAGCTCCCGGGTCGGGGCCATGATGATGGCGCGGGGCTGGTTGACGAGGCGCGGCCTGGTCAGCGGATGGGTCAGCAAATAGTTGAATGTCGCCGCCAGGAAAGCCAGGGTTTTGCCGGTCCCCGTCTGGGCCTGACCGGCGAGGTCATGACCTTCAACCAGCAGGGGCAGGGACAGTGCCTGGATGGGCGTACAATAGTGAAATCCCTTTGATTCCAGACCAGCCAGAACTTCGGGTTCGAGGCCCATTTGGGCGAATTTTTCGGTCGTTAGATGTGTTTTGCTCATGGCGGTAGGTTATCAGGTTAGGCTTGCAATAATAAACAGGATCATTTCAAATAGGGCAACTATTGCCTTTGTTGAACCATCAATAAAGCCTTAATTACTGACTGGAGTTGGAGATGAGTGACAAGATTGTTCAGCTGAGCGATGCCAGCTTCGAGGCCGATGTAATCAACGCCGACAGCCCTGTTCTGGTCGATTTCTGGGCCGAATGGTGTGGACCGTGCAAGATGATTGCCCCGATCCTGAACGAAGTTGCTCAGGAATATGAAGGTCGCGTGACCGTGGCGAAATTGAACATCGATCATAACGCCGACACTCCGCCCAAGTACGGCATTCGTGGTATCCCGACCCTGCTGCTGTTCAAGAATGGTGAAGTGGCAGCGACCAAGGTCGGCGCCCTGTCCAAGACCCAACTGAAAGAGTTCCTGGACGGCAACCTGTAATAATCAAGAAGGAGCGCATTGCAATAATGCGCTCCTTGTGTTTTATCACCTAGACGCTCACCCTGATTGGTGCTAGTTTATCGCTCGTTTGCTAACCTTTTTGCCTGACTCTTTGCTTAACTACCAGCCTGGCAAGTCAAATCCGATCAGCATCAATCCAGCAGACTGTCTCCTCATTTCAATCCTTGCTTACAGACTTTCACCACTATGAATCTGACTGAACTTAAGAACACTCCTGTGTCCGAGCTGGTCCAGCTTGGCGAATCCATGGGGTTGGAAAATCTGGCTCGGGCGCACAAGAAAGACATTATCTTTGCAATCCTCAAGGCGCACGCCAAGGGCGGCGAGGATATCTTTGGCGACGGTGTGCTGGAAATCCTGACCGACGGTTTCGGTTTCCTGCGCAGTGCAGACGGCTCTTATCTCGCTGGTCCGGATGACATCTATGTCTCCCCGAGCCAGATCCGCCGCTTCAACCTGCGTACCGGCGATACCATTTCCGGCAAGATCCGGCCGCCGAAAGAGGGCGAGCGCTATTTCGCCCTGCTCAAGGTCAACGACGTCAACTACGACCGTCCGGAAAACTCCCGCAACAAGATCCTGTTTGAAAACCTCACTCCCCTGCACGCCAACGAGCGTCTGCGCATGGAGCGTGGCAACGGTTCCACCGAAGACATCACCGCCCGTGTACTGGATCTGGCATCCCCGATCGGCAAGGGCCAGCGCGGTCTCATCGTTGCACCGCCCAAGGCCGGTAAGACCATGCTGCTGCAGAACATCGCCCAGAGCATCGCCTACAACCACCCGGATTGTGAGCTGATCGTGCTGCTGATTGACGAGCGTCCGGAAGAAGTGACCGAGATGCAGCGCATGGTGAAGGGCGAAGTCATCGCCTCCACCTTCGACGAGCCGGCCTCCCGTCACGTCCAGGTCGCCGAAATGGTGATCGAGAAGGCCAAGCGTCTGGTCGAGCACAAGAAGGACGTGGTGATCCTGCTGGACTCCATCACCCGTCTGGCCCGCGCCTACAACACCGTCATCCCGTCTTCCGGCAAGGTGCTGACCGGTGGTGTGGATGCCAACGCCCTGCACCGTCCGAAGCGTTTCTTCGGTGCGGCGCGCAACGTCGAAGAGGGCGGCAGCCTGACCATCATCGCCACCGCGCTGATCGATACCGGCTCCAAGATGGATGAAGTCATCTACGAAGAGTTCAAGGGTACCGGCAACATGGAACTGCACCTCTCGCGCAAGATTGCCGAGAAGCGCGTCTACCCGGCCATCGACATCACCCGCTCCGGCACCCGCAAGGAAGAGCTGCTGACCGCACCGGACGAGCTGCAGAAGATGTGGATCCTGCGCAAGATCATTCACCCCATGGGCGAGATCGACAGCATCGAGTTCCTCATCGACAAGCTGGCTGCGACCAAGACCAACGACGAGTTCTTCGACTCCATGAAGCGTCAACAGAAGTAACAGCCTCTTCAATGACAAAACCGCGGCCCAGGTCGCGGTTTTTGTTTATCTATTTCACGGCTGGCTTAGTAGTATGAAGCCTCGATGTCACAAGGAAAGGGACGTCATGAAGCTGGTGTTGTTCATATGGATGGGGTGGTTGTGGCTGGCGGCCCCGGTGCATGCCGATTCCCCGCCGCAATTGCAGGCTCCTCTGGTGGCGGACGAGGGACTGGATGGGCATCGGGCGTACCTGGACGGCCGTATGGCGCTCGGGCAGTTTGATGCCATGGACTCGTTGCTTGAGACCCTGTCGGTGGGGCAGCGGGAGTTCCTGTTGTTCCAGTTGCTGGGTGAGCTCAAGTCATCGGGCGCACCGAGCCCGGCGCTGCTGGCCTGGGTGCGGGCACAAGCGGCCAAGGCGCCACAATGGCTGGTGGAAGGGAAGGTGGACGGTTTCCTGGTGCAGCTACCCGCCTATGACTTCCCCGCCGAGGCCCGGCTGGTGCTGAGCCACTGGCAGCAGCTGGCCTGGCAGGACAACTATCGCCAGTTGCTGGAGCAGGATCGCTTCGACTTCAAGCAGGTCTACTACAGCCGCAATCCCGAGCTGGCACAGCAGCAGCAGGCCCTGCTGGCGGTGCTCGATCGGCAGCCGGTATCCGTGCTGCGTCGGGAGGCGCAGCGGCTTGCCGCCCTCAATCTCTTCCTGCCGGACAACCAGTTGCTGCTGCACTTCATCGAACAGACCGGGGAGACGGCACTCTACCTCAAGCTGTGGCGTCAGCCAGTGGATCACGATAGCCTGACTGCACTGCACACCATTTCCCGCTTTTATTCAGGGCAGGAGGCGAGCGATCTGCTGATCGCCGCCAGCCAGAACAGCCGCCTGATGGTCCCCGCCCTGCACCAGCTCAGCCGCCTCTCCCCCTTGCCGGACGGGGCCCAGCAGTTCCTCCTGGCCGAACTCGGCAAGCACCAGTATGGCGGGCTGGTGGCCGGCCTGTTGTTGCAGATGGACGAGCCCAGGCTCCTGGGTCAATTGGCAAACCGGCTGACGCTTCAGGAGCGGCGACACGCCTCGTCCGTCATGAGGTCCGATACGGGTACACCGGATACGCCGCCAGGGTTATAATGCGGGACCACCTGATCCCGCTGGGGTACTTGCATGAAATACAAGGACTTGCGTGATTTTATCGCGCAGTTGGAACAAAACGGACAGCTCAGGCGCATCAGTCGCGAGATAGACCCCTATCTGGAGATGACCGAGATCAGCGACCGTACCCTGCGTGCGGGGGGCCCGGCTCTGCTGTTTGAGAATCCCAAGGGCTACACCATGCCGGTGTTGACCAACCTGTTCGGCACGCCGGACCGGGTTGCCATGGGCATGGGCCAGCCCAACGTCAGCGCCCTGCGCCAGGTGGGGACCTGGCTCTCCTACCTGAAAGAGCCGGAGCCGCCTCGCGGGCTCAAGGAGCTGATGGAGAAGCTGCCCATCTTCAAGCAGGTGCTCAACATGCCGACCAAGCGGCTCTCTTCGGCCCCCTGTCAGCAGATGGTGCTGGAAGGGGACGCGGTGGATCTGGATCAGATCCCCATCCAGCACTGCTGGCCCGGGGATGTGGCGCCCCTGGTCACCTGGGGGCTGACCATCACCCGCGGTCCCTACAAGAAGCGGCAGAACCTCGGCATCTATCGCCAGCAGAAGATCGGCAAGAACAAGCTGATCATGCGCTGGCTGGATCACCGGGGCGGCGCCATCGATTTTCGCGAGTGGCAGGAGGCCCACCCGGGCGAACGCTTCCCGGTGGCGGTGGCGCTGGGCGCCGATCCGGCGACCATCCTGGGCGCGGTGACGCCGGTGCCGGACAGCCTCTCCGAATACGCCTTTGCCGGTCTGCTGCGGGGCAGCCGTACCGAGGTGGTGAAGGCGCTGAGCTGCGATCTGGAAGTGCCCGCCAGCGCCGAGATCGTGCTGGAAGGCTATCTGGAGCCGGGGGAGATGGCCCCCGAAGGGCCTTACGGCGATCACACCGGCTACTACAACGAAGTGGACGAGTTCCCGGTCTTCACCATCACCCACATGACCATGCGCCGGGATGCCATCTACCACAGCACCTACACCGGCCGTCCGCCCGATGAGCCGGCGGTGCTCGGGGTGGCGCTCAACGAGGTGTTCGTGCCGCTGTTGCAGAAGCAGTTCCCCGAGATAGTGGATTTCTACCTGCCGCCGGAGGGGTGCTCCTACCGGATGGCGGTGGTGACCATCAAGAAGCGCTACCCCGGCCACGCCAAGCGGGTGATGCTGGGGGTCTGGTCCTTCCTGCGCCAGTTCATGTACACCAAGTTCGTGATCGTCTGCGATGACGACATCAACGCCCGGGACTGGAAGGACGTGATCTGGGCCATCACCACCCGGATGGACCCGGCTCGGGACACCACCCTGATCGAGCACACCCCCATCGACTACCTGGACTTCGCCTCGCCGGTCTCCGGGCTCGGCTCCAAGATGGGGCTGGATGCCACCAACAAGTGGCCGGGGGAGAGCAACCGGGAGTGGGGTCAGCCCATCGTCCAGGACGAGGCGGTAAAGCAGAAGATCGATGCCATCTGGGACGAGCTGAAGATCCTCGACTGAGGGATCCCCGATGCGGCGCGGCCATTGTGATGCAAAAGAGCGGTATTGCCGTGCCGAATTGGGTATGCTCGACGGACCTGACCACCAACTGGTCGCCATAAAAACAGTGAAACCATGAGCGAAGCGGGCCGGGCAGGCCCCTCACAAGGACAAGAATGCAACGTATCAAGTGCCGCGTAGAGGAACTGCGCGAATATGTCGACACCATCTGGCACGTGGCGCTGGCGCCGCAGCAGGAGGTGAGCTTCAAGCCGGGCCAGTATCTGCTGGTGGTGATGAGCGATTCGGACAAGCGCCCCTTCTCCATCGCCAACTCGCCGACCCGCTCCGGCGTGCTGGAGCTGCAGATCGGTGCCACTCCCGAGAATGCCTATGCCGGTCAGGTGCTGGCCCGCATGCGCGAACAGGGAGAGATCGAGGTCGAGCTGGCCGCCGGCAAGGCGTTCCTGCGCGACGAATCCCCCCGACCGCTGATCCTGATGGCGGGCGGCACCGGCTTCTCCTATGCCCGCGCCATCTTGGAATACCTGATCGGCAGCGGCAGCAAGCGTCCGGTGTTCCTCTACTGGGGGGTACGCCAGGCGCACTGGCTCTACGAGCTGGAGCAGATGCAGCAGTGGGAGCGCGACTATGCGCCGCTGACCTTCATTCCCGTGGTGCAGGAGCCCGAGAGCGACTGGACCGGTAGGACCGGGCTGGTGCACAAGGCCATCATGGATGACTTCGTCAGCCTGCATGACTACGACATCTATGTGGCGGGCCGCTTCGAGATGGCCGGTGCCGCGCGGGAAGAGTTCAAGGTACTGGGCGCCGAGCCCGAGCGCATCTTCGGCGATGCCTACGAGTTTATCTGACCACGGCCAACCGCAGAGCGTCGATCAGCCCCCTTATCGTCTTGCGAGAGAAGGGGGGATGAGAAACTCGTTGTCCCCATAAAAACGACAAACCCCAGCCTGGCTGGGGTTTGTGCTATCTACGGCGGGTCACGCCGGATCATTCGCCCTTGGCGGCGAGCTGCTGCTCGAGCTGGGCCAGCTTGGCCTCGAGGGCGGTCAGCTTCTCCCGGGTGCGCAGCAGCACCTTGGTCTGCACGTCGAACTCCTCGCGGCTCACCAGATCCAGCTTGTTGAGCTGAGCCTGCAAGACCTGACGGGTCTTTTTCTCCACCTCTTCACCCATGCTGCGAATGCCGGGGGGCAGGGCGTTGTGTATCTGTTTGGCGATCTCTTCCAGTTTTTTCGGGTCGATCATGGGGGTCTCCTTAAGCAATGGCGCCATTCTACCGACAAATCGTCCCCTTTGCCGAGATCGGGGCGGCTTTTTGCGCCATGGATCCCATTAGGCTCTGGTCGGGTCTGGTTGATGCACCCTGGCTGCTACCCTGTGACACCGGGAATCAATTCCAATTCCTTGATGGTGTACACAAAAAAATCAGATCAGATGACTGACCAGAGGCTTATTAATTGTTGCGTTGCTGTTAATATGATTCGGTCGGGTTTGAACCCTACCCCGTCAGGCTCATCATGGATAACAACATAAAAGAGATAAGGATATGAAGAAAAAGCTAATTTATGCGGCCGTCGTCAGTGCGCTGCTGAGCGGTTGTGGTGGCAGTGACGACAACACAGGCGATACCTCAAGCTATCTCGATTATCTGCTGAGCGGCTCCAATGCAGTCCGACCCAGCGCCCTGGCAGCCCGTGCGACCGACGGTACCCTGAAATTCTCCACGGAAACGGCGGATCTCTCCAATCCGGTGTCCGCCCTCTCCACCCTGGATGGCTGGTCGACTACCCAGGCGATCCAGATAGTGCCGGTGACGGCCTCCGGCATCCAGGTCAAGGCGCCGGCCGCTGCTGAATTCGCAGCCTCCGTGGCTCCCCTCTACCTGATGGAGCTGGAGTTTGACAGTGCGGCCCTGCGTCCGAGCGGCGTGAAAAAGGTGCTGACCTACGGGGTGGACTTCGTGGTGGCCGAGACGACCGGCAAGCTGAATCTGGTGCCGCTCAAGCCGCTCAACCCCTCTTCCTACTACATGATAGTGGCGACCGATACCCTCAAAGACAGCACGGGTGCCCCCCTGCGACCGGGTAGCGACTACAGCAACTACAAGACCAGCACAGGCAGCAACGCCCAGGAGCAGACCATCAGCGGCCTGATTGCGCTGCAGGAAGGGCTGTTCAAGGCTGCCACCGGCATCACTAGCGACCACGTGATCTTCTCCGACTGGTTCGGTACCCAGTCCGGCGCCGACGTGCTGGTGGCGGTGAAAGGGGCGGCCGCATCCGTGCTCAAGAGCCCGACCCTGGACGCCGCCGCTCTGTGGAAGCAGGACGCCCTGGGCAATACCAGCCTGCCTGGCACCTATACCCTGTCGGTGAGCGGCGGCAGCCCCTTCCTGACCCAGCTGGATGCCGAGAACTTCCTGCCCCAGGAGCAGAAGGATGCGATTGCCGCCGCTTTTGGTGACGGCACTCCACTCCACAATCTGGCCTTGGGTACCACCGTCTACAGCGGCACCGTCAAGCTGCCCTACTTCCTCTCCTCCCCGGCCACCGCCGGCTCCTGGGACAAGGCGAAGACCCAGTCCTGGCACGGTGCCATCCCCAGCCTCTACGCCATCGCGAACGCCCTGAAGGCCCAGGATACCGAAGTGATCGGCGGCCTGGTGGGGGCGGGTGTGGATCCGGCCCTGCTGGGCGAACTCATCGCCGATCCGAGCCGTCAGGCCGAGCTGCTGGCGGAGGCGAGCAAGTTGATCGGGGTGACCCTCACCTCCGGCGGCAAGGCGCTGGATCCCGAGATGAATATCGGGCGCTTCAACCCGCTGCCGGCATTGGAAGAGGTGCAGTCCGTCCCGATGCGGATCTTCGCCGCCGCACCGCTGGCGAACATCACCGACGTGATCATCTATCAGCACGGCGTCACCTCCGTGAAGGAGAACGCCTACGCCCTGGCCCTTGGCCAGATTGGTGCCGGTGCCCAGGCGAGCAAGAACGTGGCCGTGGTGGTGATCGATCATCCGTTGCACGGTGAACGCGGCTTCGCCCTGACCGGCAGCATGGACTCGGTGACCACCTCCGACAACCCGACCCCCTACCTGAACCTGAGCTACCTGACCGTGGCCCGCGACAACCTGAAACAGAGCGTGGCGGATCTGCTGGGCCTGCGTCTGGCGGTGGGGCTGGCCAATGCCAAGGGGGCTATCGGCACTGCTGGCAGCCTCAAGGTACACTTCCTGGGTCACTCTCTGGGTGCCATCGCGGGGGCCAACCTGCTGGCGGTGGCCAACCAGTCTGTTGGCAACCCGACGGCAGACGCCCTGTTCAAGTTCGACACTGGCGGCCTGGCCATGCCGGGTGGAGGCATAGCGCCGCTGTTGCTGAACTCGCCGACTTTCGGCCCGACCATCCAGATGAGCGTGCTGACCGCTGGCAGTGCGGCCCTGAAGGCAGCCTTCACCGCCTACGCCCCGAACTGCAAGACGGCGGTGCCGACCTGCTTCGTCAACGAGTTCCTGCCGAGCCAGGATGCGGCCACCCAGGCCACGGCGGCCAGCACCCTGCAGAGCTACAGCTTCGCGGCGCAGTCGGTGCTGGATTCGGCAGACCCCATCAACCTGGGGAGCGGCATCGCGGCGGACTTCCCGCTGTTTGCCACCGAAATCGTCGGCGACGGCGCCCTGAGCCTGTCGGATCGGGTGATCCCGAACAGCATCGCCACCGCCCCGCTGGGTGGCACCGAGCCGCTGTTCAAGGTCCTGGCCCTGCAACCGCTGACCGCCACCGGCGCCGCCAACCACAGAGCGGCCCGCTTCGTGGCCGGGGGGCACAGCTCGCTGCTGGCACCTGACGAGAACTTCGATCCGACCGGCGCCGTCACCACCGAGATGCAGACCCAGTTCGGCAGCTTCTTCGCAAGCGGCGGTACCGCGGTCAAGGTGACCGACGGCAGCCTGCTCAAGCAGTAAGCCGGCCGACCAATAAAAACGCCGCCCCTTGGGGCGGCGTTTTTTTATGGCAAATCGGCTCAGGCTGGCCTGTGGTGCCTGTCCAGCCAGCCTTGGGCAAGGCCGACCAGCAGACCCGCCAGGTGAGCCATGTTGGTGGTCGCTTTGGTTGCCGAGCCGTTGCCGGCAACCAGGCCTCACCCCGGCCTGTGGTGCCTGTCCAGCCAGCCTTGGGCAAGGCCGACCAGCAGGCCCGCCAGGTGAGCCATGTTGGTGGTCGCTTTGGTTGCCGAGCAATTGCCGACAACCAGGCCTCACCCCGGCCTGTGGTGTCTGTCCAGCCAGCCCTGGGCAAGGCCGACCAGCAGGCCGACCAAATGGGCCATGTTGGCGGTGGGGGTGCCGAGCATGTCCAGGAAGCCGAGCACCAGCCAGACCAGCATGAAGCCCATCAGGGCTGGCGGCATGGCGAGGCCGCAATCCGGTTGAAGCCTGGTTCGCAGCCAGCTGTAGCCGAGCAGGGCATAGACCACCCCGGAGAGGCCGCCAAAGCGCGGGCCGCTGGCAAAGAACTCGGCGATATTGGGCAGGGCAGCCCCGACGATAAGCAGGATGAACAGCTTGCCGCTGCCAAGACGCTGCTCGATCTGACCACCGAGATACCACCACCACAACAGGTTGAACACCAGGTGCAGCACCGAGAAGTGGATGAAGGCCGGAGTGACGTAGCGCCAGGCCTGCCAGTCGGTGAACTGGGCCAGGGTGGGGTGGAAGGCGAGCTCGTCGAAGATGGGCAGGCCGATGGCATCCAGAGCGTAGATGGCCAGGCAGGCGATGATGACCACCAGGGTCAGAGGGCCCGCCTGGTGGAGGAAATCGGTGACCGGATCCGTCATCCCCTTGCTGTAGTCGATCCGGGCATCGGCATGGCCGGATTGCCAGGAGGCCTCCATGTAGCGGGGGTGATTGGGTTCGCTCAGGAAGCGTTTGACCTCCTGCTGGGCCTGGGCGAGGCGCCGTTCGTCCGCCAGCCAGACCGAGACGCCGAGCTCGGACTGGGTCAGCTCGCACGGAATGCCCAGGGTAGCGAGATAATCCACCAGCGCCTGGGCCATGCGGGCGTCGCCCAGCACCAGCAGCTGGATCATGCCGGTCGAAGAGGAGCGACCCGCCTCTGTCATGCGTCCCCCGCCTGGATGGGGAACTCCCTGCGCCAGGCCTCGAAACCGCCATCTAGGCTATAGACCTCGTCATAGCCTTGTTGCAGCAGGTACTGGGCCGCCCCCTGGCTGCTGTTGCCGTGATAGCACATCACGATGACAGGGGTATCGAAGTCCACCTCGTTCATAAAGCGAGCCAGGGTGCCGTTGGTGAGGTGGAAGGCGCCGACCGCGTGGGCCGTCTCGAAGGATTGGGGATCGCGAATGTCCACGAGACGGGCTTCGCCTGCGCTCAGCTTCTGGTGGGCATCATGGGCGCTGATATGGGCAAACTGGTCCATTGAGATGTCCTGAAAATGGAGGGTTGAAGGGCAGTTTACCGCAAGCGGCGGTTTGCGCTAAGTGTGCAATGGGGGCGGCATCCAGGGGATCGCAATTTTCTTCAATATCGGGCCGCCCGGGCCGGGTAGGCTCGGACTTCCCTCAATTGAACGAGCATCATCCATGGAATTCAGTCTGCTGTTATCCATGGCCGGGTTTGCCCTGGCCATGTCCATCTCCCCGGGGCCGGTCAATCTGGTCGCCCTTGGCACCGGCGCCCGGTACGGTTTCACGGCCAGCCTGCGCCACGTGGTGGGGGCCACCCTCGGCTTCATCCTACTGCTCCTGCTGATGGGGCTGGGTCTTGGCGGCGCCCTGTCCCGCTGGCCTGTGGCGCTGGGGGCCATTCACTGGGGCGGCGTGCTCTTTCTCGGCTGGATGGCCTGGCAGTTGCTGGTGGACAGCGGCGAGGTGGAGGAAGTGGAGGGCGTACCCCCCGCTTTCTGGTACGGGGCCTTGATGCAGTGGCTCAATCCCAAGGCCTGGCTCGCCGCCAGCATGGGGATGGGAGCCTATGGGATCGCGGGCGGCATGAGCCAGATCGCCCTCTTTACCGGCATCTATCTGGTGATCTGCCTCGGCTCCATCGCCTGCTGGGCCTATGCGGGCAGCCGATTGCAGGGGTGGCTGGTCTCTCCTCGCCGATTGCGCTGGTTCAATCGGGCCATGGCGCTCTTGCTGCTGCTCAGCGCCGCCTATCTGGTGCGCTCGTCCTGAGGGACGAGCTGCGCTCTGTACTGGCCCGGGGTGGCTGCCACCCGGCGTTTGAACTGGCGCTGGAAGTGGGCCTGATCGGCAAAACCGCTGGCAAGGGCCACTTCCGCCAGGGGCTGCCCCTGGCGCAGCAGGGTGCGGGCGTGGCGAATGCGCTGATCGAGCAGGTAGGCGTGGGGCGTCATGCCGTAATGGCGGCTGAAGGCGCGCACGAAGTGGGAAGGGGTAAGCCCGGCCACCGCACTCAGCTGTGCCAGGGTGAGGGCGCAGGCACTCTCGTCCTGCATCAGCTCGGCGGCTCGCTGCAGGTGCCGGGGAGGGCGGTCATCCCACTTGGCCGGGGTGAGCCTGGCCAGAAGCTGGCGGCTGAAGAGGTGGCAGGCCACTTCGCGAGCCAGGGGATCCGGCTCCGCCACCAGTTGCCGATGAAGCCGGCAGAGCCCCTGGTAGAGCAGGGGATCCCGGCTTGCGGTCATGTCGAAGGGGCGAAACGCGTTGCCGAGCCCGGCCTCCTCCTGCTGGCGCTGCAACCAGAGGTTGTCGATGTAGAACATCAGATAGGACCAGGGCTGGTCCGCGACGGGATTGCAGGCGTGCACCTCTTCCGGGTTCATCAGCACCAGGCTGCCGCGGCCGACCTCTTGCAGGCTGCGCTGGTTGAGGTAGTGGCTGTGGCCGCCGGTGATGGCGCCGATGGAGAAGTGGGGGTGGCTGTGCTTGTCATAGCAGACGCGCCGGCCATCCTGCACCGCCCGCGCCTCGATGAAGGGCAGGGCGGGATCGTGCCAGAAGTGGTGCTGATCCTGCGTCGCCCGCGTACGGCTCACAATGTGCTCCTCGGCGGGGGGCTGTTCCCCTGCCTGGCTCGGGGAGCGCGGCAGGGGAAGGGTGAGGATGGTTGCTGCATCCTCAGCCGCCGAGATAGGCCTGGCGGACGGCGGGGTTGGCCAGCAGGGCCTCTCCCGTGTCTTGCAGCACCACCCGGCCGTTCTCCAGCACATAGCCGCGATCCGCCAGCTTGAGCGCCTGGTTCGCGTTCTGCTCCACCAGGAAGATGGTCATCCCCTTCTGGCGCAGTTGCTCTATGGTGTCGAAGATCTGCTGGATGACGATGGGCGCCAATCCGAGGGAGGGTTCATCCAGCAGCAGCAGGCGCGGCTTGCTCATCAGGGCGCGGCCGATGGCCAGCATCTGTTGCTCGCCGCCGGACATGGTGCCTGCCCGCTGCTCCAGCCGCTCGTGCAGGCGGGGGAACAGGGTAAAAATCTGATCCAGCAGGCCGCGCTGCTCCGCCTTGTCGACGAAGAAGGCCCCCATCAGCAGGTTCTCCTCCACCGTGAGGCGGGCGAAGATGCGGCGCCCCTCCGGCACCACGGCGATGTCCTTGCGCATGATGCGGGCGGTGGTGAGAGAGTCTATCTGCTCCCCCTCGAACCAGATGGAACCGCTGCTGGGCTTGGGCTCGCCACACAGGGTCATCAGCAGAGTGGTCTTGCCGGCGCCGTTGGCGCCGATCAGGGTGACGATTTCCCCCTCTTTTACCTCGACGCTGACGTCGTGCAGCGCCTGAATTTTGCCGTAGTGGGTCGATACGTTGCGAAGTTCTAACATCTTTTTGTCCTTACGACTCGCCCAGATAGGCCTTGATCACCGCCGGATTGCTGCGGATTTCATCCGGTTTGCCGTGGGCCAGCGGGGTGCCCTGGTTGACCACGAAGATGCGGTTGGAGATCTCCATCACCAGCTTCATGTCGTGCTCGATCAGCAGCACCGAGACCCCGAACTCGTCCCTCAGGTTGGAGATGAGCTCGTTGAGCTCGTCGGTCTCCTTGGGGTTGAGGCCTGCGGCCGGTTCATCCAGCATCAGCAGCTCGGGCCGGGTCGCCATGCAGCGGGCGATCTCGAGGCGGCGCTGCTGGCCGTAAGCCAGGTTGCCCGCGGCGCGGTTGGCGAGATCCTTGAGGCCCACCTTTTCCAGCCAGAAGGCGGACTGCTCCAGCCCCTCTTTCTCGGCGCGGCGGAAGGAGGGGGTCTTGAACAGGCCGGCGATGAAGCCGGTATTGAGATGCCTGTGCTGGGCCACCAGCAGGTTTTCCACCGCCGTCATCTCCTTGAACAGGCGCACGTGCTGGAAAGTCCGCACTATGCCCTTGCGGGCGATGAGGTGGCCGGGCAACCCCTGGATCTCCTCACCCTTGTAGCGAATGACACCGCCACTCGGGCGATAGAAGCCGGTCAGGCAGTTGAAGATGGTGGTCTTGCCCGCCCCGTTGGGGCCGATGATGGAGATCACCTCCCCCTTTTCCACATCCAGCTTGACGCCGTTGACCGCGAGCAGGCCGCCAAAGCGCATCGACAGATCTGAGACATCCAACAATGGTTGATTGTTGCTCATTTACGCAGCTCCATATGGGGTCGACTCATGGGCAGCAGTCCCTGCGGCCGCCAGATCATCATGAATACCATCAAGAGACCGAACATCAGCATGCGATATTCGTTGAACTCGCGGGCGAGCTCCGGCAGCACCGTCATCACGATGGCCGCCAGCACCACCCCGATCTGGGATCCCATGCCTCCAAGCACCACAATCGCAAGAACGATGGCCGACTCGATGAAGACGAAGGATTCGGGGCTGATGAAGCCCTGGCGCGAGGCGAAGAAGCTGCCGGCAAAGCCCGCGAAGCAGGCGCCTATGGTGAAGGCGGTCAGCTTGATGATGGTGGGGTTGAGCCCCAGGGACTTGCAGGCGATCTCGTCTTCCCGCAGCGCCTCCCAGGCACGGCCGAGCGGCATGCGCAGCAGGCGGTTGATGACGAACAGGGTCGCCACTACCAGCACCAGGGCCATCAGGTAGAGGAAGATCACCTTGTGGTTGGCGTTGTAGGCGATGCCGAAGAAGTCGTGGAAGGTGCCAAAGCCCCCATCCTTGACGGTGCGGTTGAACTCGAGCCCCCCCAGGGTCGGTTTCGGAATGCCGGAGATCCCGTTCGGACCGCCGGTCAGGGTGGTCATGTTGTTGAGCAGGATGCGGATGATCTCGCCAAAGCCCAGGGTGACGATGGCCAGGTAGTCCCCCCGCAGCCGCAGCACCGGGAACCCGAGCAGGAAGCCGAAGGTGGCCGCCAGCAGACCGGCGATGGGCAGACACTCCCAGAAGCTCAGACCGAAGTAGGTGTTGAGCAGGGCGTAGCTGTAGGCGCCGACCGCATAGAAGCCGACATAGCCGAGGTCGAGCAGACCGGCGAGGCCCACCACCACGTTCAGTCCCAGCCCCAGCATGATGTAAATCAGGGTGAGGGTGGCCAGATCGATGGCGCCGCGAGAGGCCATGAAGGGCCAGCTCACCGCAAACAGCAGCACCAGCACGGCGGTGAGGTTATAGAGCTTGGGGGCCTCTTCGGGGCTTGGCAGCACCAACTTGGTGAAGCCGACGGAGAAGCCGCTGATGGAGGCCTGGAACAGCCGGCTTATCTGGCCGCGCAGCATCTGGAACCAGAAGACGATGGTGGCGCCCCCCAGCAGCCAGGCCAGCGACACATCGAGGCGGCTCACCACCAGCAGGCGGGAGCCATCGGTCTCCAGCTTGAAGCCGAGCAGCCAGAAGGAGAGCACCAGCAGCACCAGGCTGGCGATGCAGGCATGGATAAATTGACGTTTCATCAGACTTTCTCCACTTCCGGACGGCCGAGAATGCCAGTGATGGTCATGAACAGCAGCACGAGGGCATGCATAGATTGGTTTTTCATACCTTCTCGACCTCCGGACGACCCAGGATGCCGGTGGGCATGAAGAGCAGCACAAAGATAAGCAGGGCAAAGGCCATCACATCCTTGTATTCGGTGCTGAGGTAACCGGCGGTGAGCGCTTCCACCACGCCGAGCAGCAGGCCGCCCAGCACGGCGCCGGGAATGCTGCCAATGCCGCCCAATACCGCGGCGGTGAAGGCCTTCAAGCCCGCCATGAAGCCGAGATAGGGGTTGATGACACCGTAGTACATGCCGAGCAGCACCCCCGCGACGGCGGCCAGGGCGGCCCCCAGCACGAAGGTGATGGAGATGACCACGTGGGTGTCTATCCCTAACAGGTTGGCCATCTTGATGTCTTCGGAACAGGCACGGCAGGCGCGCCCCATGCGGGAGCGGCCGATGAACTGGGTCAACGCCAGCATGGTGACGAAGGTCACCACGAAGATGATGAGCTGCATGTAGGAGAGGCTGGCCTGGAAGCCATCCTCGCCGCCGAGGGTCCAGCCCCCGGAGATCAGAGTGGGCATGGCGATGTCACGCGAGCCCTGGGCCATCCGCATCATGTTCTGCAGGAAGATCGACATGCCGATGGCGGAGATGAGGGGGATCAGGCGGTTGCCGCCCCGCAGTGGACGATAGGCCACCCGTTCTATGGACCAGCCATAGCTGCCGGTGATGATGATGCTGACCAGGAAGGCTCCCCCCAGCAGCAGCACGGTGCTGTCGATGCCCATCATCATGAGCCCGGCCATCACCATGAAGGCGACATAGGAGCCGATCATGTAGACCTCGCCGTGGGCGAAGTTGATCATGCCGATGATGCCGTAGACCATGGTGTAGCCGATGGCGATCAACGCATAGGTGCTGCCTATGGTCAATCCGTTCAGCAACTGCTGAACCAGATAAAGAAGGTGTTCGGACATACCGCGTTCCCTGTGTACTTGCCCGCAAAGAAAGGAGGGGTGACTCACGTCACCCCGACCGGCAGATTATTTGAGTTGAGTGGAGGTACCGTCGGCGTGCCACTGGAACACACCGAATTCGAAGCCTTTCAGGTCACCGTTCGGCGCCCAGGTCAGGGGGCCCATCACGGTGTCGATCGGTGCGGCCTTGATGGCGGCAGCGACGGCAGCCGGATCATCCTCGCCCGCCTTGGCGATACCGGCCGCCAGGGCCTGCATGGCGGCGTAGGTGGTCCAGACGAACGGACCGGAGGAGTCCTGACCCTTGGCCTTGAACGCTTCTACGATGGGGGCGTTGGCCGGCACCAGGTCATATTTGTTCGGCAGGGTCACCAGCAGGCCTTCGGAAGCCGGGCCGCCGATGGCGGAGATGTCCTTGTTGCCCACGCCTTCCGGACCCATGAACTTGGCCTTCAGACCCTTCTCGCCAGCCTGGCGCAGGATCAGACCCAGCTCGGGGTGGTAGCCGCCGTAGTAGACGAAGTCGACGTTCTCTTTTTGCAGCTTGGCGATCAGGGCGGAGAAGTCTTTGTCGCCGGCGGTGATGCCCTCATAGGCAACGACCTTGACGCCAGCCTTGTCCAGTGCGGCTTTCACGCTGGAGGCGATGCCTTCACCGTACTGTTTCTTGTCGTGGATGACGGCCACGCGCTGGGGTTTGACCTGCTCGATGATGTACTTGGCGGCGGTCGGGCCCTGGTCGCTGTCCAGACCGATGGTACGCAGGGTCAGCTGGTAACCGCGCTCGGTGATCTTGGGGTTGGTGGAGGCGGGGGTGACCATCAGGACCCCTTCATCTTCATAGATGTCGGAGGCGGGCAGGGTGTTGTCGGAGCAGAGGTGGCCGACCACGAACTTGACGCCGTCGTTGATCACCTTGTTGGCGATGGCCACGGCCTGCTTGGGATCGCAGGCATCGTCATAGATGACGGCTTCGATCTGCTTGCCCTTGATGCCGCCCGCCTTGTTGATCTGCTCGACCGCCATCTTGCCGCCGGTGAACTGCATGTCACCGTACTGGGCGACCGGGCCGGTCAGGGGGCCGGCGATGCCGATCTTGATGGTGTCGGCCGCATTGGCCATGGAAACTGATCCAAACAGAGCCAAAGAAACCGCTGCTCTGACTGCCATTTTGCTGAAGTTATGCATTGATTCGTCCCTTAATCAGTGAATTGTTTCATTTTATGCACGTCATTCCGAGCCTGTGTCCCGCCAGCCCGGCGATAGATAAGGTTCTATCATTCCTCGCCGGGCAATAACAAGATGTTAAAGATACTAACCGGAGCAGGCGCAAGAGGGGTTTTGTGAAACTAACGCGCAGTTTATTGCTGTTTATCGGAGTTTAATGTTGTAAAGGTGGTGCAACATACAGATAACAAATTGTCATGGTGACAATTTCCAGAGTAAAAAACTGACGATATTTCATTCTGCGTTCGCTCTCATTTTGACCAAAATCCGTTTGCGCAAAAAGAAATGACCGCATAGATTAGCCAGCATTGATAATTCACTGGCAGCGCCCGTTAAAACCAAGCCTTTATTCGGGAAATCTGCTACTGTTCCGCCTTTGTTATTCAGGAGACAGAGATGGCAACTATCAAGGATGTCGCCTCGCGCGCAGGCGTATCCATCTCCACCGTCTCACATGTACTCAATCACACCCGTCGGGTCAGCGAAGACGCAACCCAGAAAGTGCTTGAGGCGGTGGCAGAGCTGAACTACGCGCCCAACTCGGTGGCGCGCAGTCTCAAGATCAATTCGACCAAGACCATTGGCATGCTGGTGACCACCAGTGCCAACCCCTTCTTCGCGGAAGTGGTACAGGGGGTGGAAGCCTACTGCTTCGAGCAGGGTTACAGCCTGATCCTGTGCAACACCGAGAACCAGCCGCCCCGCCAGCAGCACTATCTGCGCATGCTGATGGAGAAGCGGGTCGACGGTCTGCTGGTGCTGGGGACCGATATCGACACCCAGTTCAGGGACATGCTGCGTATCCACAAAAACGTGCCGCAAGTGGTGCTGGACTGGGGCAACGAGTGCGATTTCGCCAACGTGATCAACGACAACGCCCGCATCGGCGCGCGTCTGGCGGTGCGCCATCTGCTGGAGCAGGGCCACACCAACATCGTCTGCATCACCGGCCATCTCGCCAAGCCGACTACCCAGCAACGGCTGGACGGGGTGCGCGATGCCCTGGCTGAACAGGGGATGACCCTGAAAGAAGAGCAGATCTTCGAAGGGGACTACGAGAGCCAGAGCGGCTTCGATGCCATGCAGCGCATCCTGGCCCTCACCCCTCGCCCGACCGCGGTCTTTGCCTTCGACGATCCCATGGCCATCGGTGCCATCTGCGCCGCCTGGGAGGCCGGGGTCAAGGTGCCGGACGATATCTCCATGATCGGCTATGACGACGTGGAGATGGCGCGCTTCTCCAGCCCGCCGCTCACCACCATCCGCCACCCCAAGGCCGAGCTCGGCCTGCTGGCGGTGCAGCAACTGGTGAGCCGGATCCGCAACAAGGAGCTGGAAGTGGAGTCCATGACGGTGCAGCCCGAGCTCATCGTCCGTCGCTCGGTCAAGTCCCTGCGCTGACGGCGCCACGGGTGCCATGAACAAGAAACCCCCTCGCCAGCGAGGGGGTTTCTGTTTTTGGGCCCCTCTCGTATCTGGGGCGTCAGGCCTTGAGGCCGAGCCGCCTGGCGAGGCGGTGCAGGTTGCCGCCGTCCAGATCCAGCGCCCGGGCTGTTGCTGCCCAGTTGCCGTCATGGGCCGTCAGGGTCTGCTCGATGAGCTGGCGCTGGAACAGATCGGTGGCGGCGCGAAGGCCGAGGCCGGCAATGGCCGGGGAGGCGGGCTGGCTGACGGTGTCGGCGGGCAGGGATGAGCCCGTCGGCCCCAGGTTGAAGTGGTGGGGTTCCAGGGTCGGCGAGGGGCTGCCCTGTTCGGCCCTGGCCAGCACGGCGGCGCGGTGGATGGCGTGCTCCAGCTCCCGCACGTTGCCGGGCCAGTCGTGGCGCTCGAGCAGTTGCAGCGCTTGTGGCTGGATACGCAACTGCTCCAGCCCCAGGCCGAGCCGGCAGCGTTCGCAAAAGTAACCGGCCAGCAGGGGAATGTCGCCCGGACGTTCCCGCAGTGCCGGGGCGTGGATCGGGAACACGCTCAGCCGGTGGTAGAGGTCGGCCCGAAACTGCCCCTCGACCACCGCCTGTTTCAGCTCCCGGTTGGTGGCCGCCAGGATGCGCACATTCACCTTGAGCGGGGTGTCGTCACCGATCCGCTGCAGATCGCCGTACTGCAGCACCCGCAGCAGCTTGGCCTGCAGCGCTAGGGAGAGCTCGCCGATCTCGTCGAGGAACAGGGTGCCACGATCCGCCAGCTCGAACTTGCCCGCCCGATTGTGGATGGCGCCGGTGAAGGCCCCCTTCACGTGGCCGAACAGCTCGCTCTCGGCCACGGATTCGGGCAGGGCGGCGCAGTTGAGGTAGACCAGGGGGGCATGGGCGCGGGGTGAGCCGCCATGCACCGCCTTGGCGATCAGCTCCTTGCCGACCCCCGTCTCCCCCAAAATCAGCACGTTCAGCTCGGAACTTGCCACCACGTCTATCTCGTGGCGCAACCGGGCCATGGCGGGGGAGTGGCCTATCATCTCCGGCTGCTCAGGGCCTGGCCGGGTGCCGGGGACCAGGGGCTCGCTGCTCTGGCGGGCGAGCCGCTCCAGCAGCAGGGCGTTGTCGAGGGCGGCGGCGGCCAGAGCCCCCACCAGCCGCAGCTCCTCGTCGCTGATGCCGTCGAACTGGGTCGGGTTCATGCCGTCTATGGTCAGGGCGCCGATCAGCGCCTGATCCGAGAAGAGCGGCAGGCCGACGCAGGCGTGTACCTTGAAGTCGTCGTGATCCGGCAGCAGGCCGTCATAGGGGTCGGGCAGGGCGCTGTCGGCAGGGAAGCGCACCACATCCCCGGCGCGGGCGATGGCCTCGAGGCGCGGGTGATCCTTGAGGGCGAAGCGGCGCCCCAGCACGTCCTGCATCAGGCCGTCGATGGCCAGCGGGGTGAACTGGCCCCCCTCGTAGCGCAGCAGGGCCGAGGCATCCGAGTTCAGCAGGCTGCGCACGCTCTGGATCAGGCGGTGGAAGCGGTCCTGATGGGAGATGCCGAGTTGCAGGTCGAGGGCGATGCGCGCCAGGCTGTCGGTCGAGATCACGATAATTGTCCAAATGACAGTGTGTTTGTGATTTTGACTATAACGTTGTGATGTCATAATGACAATTCTTGATATTCGAAACCATTAAAAACAACGAGTTACATGTTGGCACGTCCGCTGCAATAGCTGGTTCAGTTGAACATCCACTATTGCATTCGAGGAACTGCCTGATGAGCATTCACGTCAAGAACAACATCCACTGGGTAGGCCAACGGGACTGGGAGGTACGCGACTTCCACGGCACCGAGTACAAGACCCACAAGGGCACCAGCTACAACAGCTACCTCATCCGCGAAGGGAAGAATGTGCTGATCGACACCGTCGATCACAAGTTCAGCCGTGAGTTCGTGCAGAACCTGGCGGCGGAGATCGATCTCGCCGCCATCGACTATGTGGTGATCAACCACGCCGAGGAGGATCACGCCGGCGCCCTGACCGAGCTGATGGCCCGCATCCCAGGCACCCCCATCTACTGCACCCACAACGCCATCGACTCCATCACCGGCCATCATCACCACCCGGAGTGGAACTTCCACCCGGTCAAGACCGGTGACAGCCTGGACATCGGCAACGGCAAGCAGCTGGTGTTCATCGAGACCCCCATGCTGCACTGGCCCGACAGCATGATGACCTACATGACCGAGGATGCGGTGCTCTTCTCCAACGACGCCTTCGGCCAGCACTACTGCGACGAGCACCTGTTCAACGACGAGGTGGATCAGACCGAGCTGATGGAGCAGTGCCAGCGCTACTACGCCAACATCCTCACCCCCTTCAGCCCCCTGGTGACCGCCAAGATCAAAGAGGTGCTGGGCTTCAACCTGCCAGTGAGCATGGTGGCCACCTCCCACGGCATCGTCTGGCGCGAGGACCCCACCCAGATCATCCTGAAATACCTGGAGTGGGCCGACCACTATCAGGAAGACCGCATCACCTTGTTCTACGACTCCATGTCCAACAACACCCGCATGATGGCCGACGCCATCGCCCAGGGCATCCACGAGGTGGACCCCGGCGTGGCGGTGAAGATCTACAACGTGGCCCGCCACGACAAGAACGAGATCCTGACCCAGGTGTTCCGCTCCAAGGGGATACTGGTGGGATCCTCCACCATGAACAACGTCATGATGCCCAAGGTGGCGGGCATGCTCGAAGAGATCACCGGCCTGCGTTTTCGCAACAAGCGTGCCTCGGCCTTCGGCAGCTACGGCTGGACCGGCGGTGCGGTGGACCGGATCCAGACCCGATTGATGGACGCAGGCTTTGACATCAGCATCTCCCTCAAGGCCAAGTGGCGCCCGGATGGCTCGGCGCTGGCCGAATGCCGCGAGCATGGCCGCCAGCTCGCCCGTCAGTGGGCGTTGCACCCGCTGGACGCACCCCGCCCGATCACCACAACCCAGACAACCGTGACGCCCGTCCCCGCGATGCCTGCTGTTGAGCCGCAAGCCGCAGCGGCCGCCGCCGAATGGGACGATGACCAGGCCATGCTCTGCACCGTCTGCCAGTGGGTCTATGACCCGGCCCAGGGCGAGCCGGATCAGCTGGTGGCGCCGGGCACCCCCTGGGCCCAGGTGCCGGACAGTTTCCTTTGCCCCGGCTGCGGCATCGGCAAGGAGGTATTCGAACCCTGCGCCGTGGAGGCCTGTGTATGAGCGCGGCAATTCAAACTGACGCTGGCATCAGCCGGGAGATAGTGGTGATCGGCAGCGGCTTCGCTGCCCAGCAGCTGGTCAAGAGCCTGCGCAAGCTGGATGCCGAGCAGCCCATCCGCCTCATCACCGCCGACAGCGGTGACGAGTACAACAAGCCCGACTTGAGCCACGTGGTGAGTCGGGGCTGCCCTGCCGCAGCCATGACTCGCCAGAGCGGCAGCGATTTTGCCGAGCAGCAGCGCATCGCGCTGCTGCCACACTGCCCGGTGCATGGCATCGACCCAGCAAGGCGGTTGGTGCTGACCGAGCAGGGGGAATTCCCCTACGGCCAGCTGGTGCTGGCCACCGGGGCGAGCGCGGCGCGCCCCGATCTGCCGGGCAGCGAATCCCTGGTCACCCTCAACAGCCAGCAGGAGTTCGCCGCCATCGAGGCACAACTGCGCCAGGCCCGCCGCATCCTGGTGCTGGGGGCGGGGCTCATCGGCTGCGAGCTGGCGATGGACATGGCGAGCGCAGGAAAAGAGGTGACGCTGGTGGATCTGGCCGACAGCCCCTTAAGCGCCCTGCTGCCCGCCGCCCTGACCGAGCCGCTGCAACAGGCGCTACGCAGCCAGGGGGTCAGCCTGCAGTTCGGGACGGGTCTCGCCAGGATAGATGCCCAGCCGGGGGATGGCTGGCGGGTGACCCTGACCGATGGCCGCATCAGCGAGCAGGATCTGGTGATCGCCGCGATCGGCCTGCGGCCGAATCTGGCCCTGGCCCGCGGGGCCGGGCTGGCAGTGGAGCGTGGCATCCTGGTCGACGATCGGCTGCAGACCAGCGATCCCCATATCTTCGCGCTGGGGGATTGCGCCCAGTGGCAGGGTCAGCTGCTCCCCTTCCTGCAACCCATCGTGCTGGGGGCCAATGCGCTGGCGCGCACCCTGCTTGGCACGCCAACCCCGCTGACTTTGCCCCCCATGCTGGTGAAGGTGAAGACGCCGCGCTACCCGCTGCAACTGGCCGGTCGCACCCGGGGCGAGGATCTTGCCTGGCAGTGCCGCTGGAACAGTCACGGCATGGTGGCCGAGGCGCACGGCGAAGATGGCAAGCTGTGCGGCTTCGTGGTGGGTGGGGATCAGATGAGTGCCGCCTTCCCGCTGCTGCGCCAGCTGCCCCGTTAACCCCTTTCATTGCACCGGCCGGGTCGACCCGGCCACTCAAGGAGAACCGATATGGCCATGCAACTGATCCCGCCTCACTGGGTGGTGCGCCGCTCCACCCCCTTCTTCACCCGCGAGAATGTGCCCCAGGCCCTGCTCACCCACCACAACACCGCGGCCGGCGTGTTTGGCCAACTCTGCGTGATGGAGGGCACCGTCACCTATCACGGCTTTGCCGATGAGCAGGCCGAGGAGCCCGAGGTGAGCCTGGTGATCCGGGCCGGGGAGTTTGCCACCAGCCCACCCCGGTACTGGCACAGGGTCGAGCTGTCGGAGGATGCCCGCTTCAACATCCACTTCTGGGCCGAGCAGGCCGAATCCGACCAGCCGCTGTTCCACAGCCGCAAATAACGGGGTTTAAGGCTGAGGGGGCGGAGCGGGCGAATGCCCCCTCTGCCCATGCAGATCAAAATAATCAACTCAGATGTTGGTTATCCTTGCCGCCAGATCGGGTGTACGCAGTGGAGGATGCATGAGCGTGATTGAGGCGATGACCATGGTGGCCGGACTGGTCTATCTGGTCCTGTTGGTGTTGAAAACGGGGCCGGGCTGGTCATCTCGACTCTCCCTCGGAGTGCTGGTCATTGCCTGGCTGGCGGCGGCAGATGTCAGCCTCTGGCTTGGCCTGGGGCTGGTGGTCGGCAGTCTCAGCCTGCTTCATCGCATCCAGCCCTTCCCCGCACTGGACGAGCTGGGCAGTCAGCCGCTGCGGGAGTGGGCGCGTCATCTGCTGCTGCTCTGCTGGTTGCTGGTGTCGGTGCAATATGGGGTCTATATCTGGCTGCTGGCACGGGGGACGGTTCCCTGGCTGGTGCGTCCCGACGTGGTGGACGGTTTCCTGCCCATCGCCGGTGGTCTCGGGCTGCGGGCCTGGCTCGGGCAGGGGCTGACGGACCCCCACCACCCGGCGGCCACCGTCACCGTGCTGGTGCTCTCCCTGTCGGCCCTGCTGCTGGGTCGGGCGTTTTGTGCCTGGTTCTGCCCGCTCGGGCTGGTGGGGGAGTGGCTGCACGGCCTGCGCTCGCGCCTGTTGCCGGGGGAGTGGACCCCGCCGCGCTGGCTCGATGCCGTGTTGCGCGGCCAGAAGTTTCTGGTGCTCGGCTTTCTGCTCTTCATCATATTGCTGGCGGTACCCGCCGCCGCCCTGCCCGGCTACCTCGCCAGCCCCTACCATCAGGCGGCGGACATGAAGATGGGGGCCTTCTTCTTCAACCTGACCCTGATCTCGGGCCTGTGCCTTGGCTGGGTGCTGCTGCTCACCGCCACCTTCCGGCAAGGATTCTGCCGCTACCTCTGCCCCTATGGCGCCTGGTTCGCCCTGCTCGGCCTGCTGAGCCCATTGCGCATTCGCCGCGACCCGGACCGCTGCCTGCGAAGCCTGGGCCACGATTGTGACAAGTGCAGCCGGGTTTGCCCCTCGCGCATCCAGGTGCACCAGCTCATCGCGGTGCAGAGCCTCGAGTGCACCAGTTGCCAGAGCTGCGTGGCCGCCTGCCCCAGGCGGGCCGATGCCCTGCATCTTGGCACGCAAGGGCAGCGACTCGCTCCCCGTCAGCTGCTGGGGCTGCTCTGTCTGTTGCTGCTGGTGTTGCCGCTGCTCTCCTACGGCTTGCTGGATCTCTGGGTCAGCCAGACACCGATCCCTGACCGCTACGAGTTGTTGCAGCGGCTGCCCTGGCTGAGCCACTGAGGGGGGAAAGGGCAAAAGGTGGATGATGGGGGGATCTTTCGGATTGGCGATAATAAGCTGTATAAAAATCCCCCGCCAAATTGTTAGCGCCATCCCACTTTGCTCATATTGCAATTGATCATATAGCGCTCCCCACCATAATGGGTGCTGTTATTTGGCGTTGTTAATATCAATTGGATGAGCAACAACATGAATATCAAGGTCAGCTATCCCAAGTGGTTTACCCTGGACCATAAGATCGCGTTCTTCTTCCCGCTGTAATTCCCCGTGGCGGCACGGCATGCCTGCCATGCCACGAGCCCGCCTCCATTCCTGAACTGAAATAGCTGCACCCGTCTTCGCCTGTTTATTCTGGCGAGGCGATGTCGTGCACCTATTTCCCAATATTTCCCACCTGCCGGACATTCTATTTTCGGCGGGGGAAGAGACTCATTTTGAATATTTAAATCTGGGGTGTTTATATTATGGAAAACTTCAAGCATCTGCCCGAACCCTTCCGTATTCGTGTCATCGAGCCGGTCAAGCGCACCACCCGTGCCTATCGGGAAGAGGCCATTGTCCGGGCGGGCATGAACCCCTTCCTGCTGGACAGCGAAGACGTCTTCATCGACCTGCTGACCGACAGCGGCACCGGCGCCATCACTCAGGACATGCAGGCCGCCATGCTGCGCGGTGACGAGGCCTACAGCGGCAGCCGCAGCTACTATGCCCTGCAACAGGCGGTGCAGGAGATCTTCGGCTACTCCCTGACCATCCCCACTCATCAGGGGCGCGGCGCCGAGCAGATTTACATCCCCGTGCTCATCAAGAAGCGGGAGCAGGAGAAGGGGCTGGATCGCAAGAAGATGGTGGCCCTCTCCAACTACTTCTTCGACACCACCCAGGGCCACACCCAGATCAACTGCTGCGTGGCGAAGAACGTCTACACCAGGGAGGCGTTCGATACCTCGGTCACCGCCGACTTCAAAGGCAACTTCGATCTGGTGAAGCTGGAAGAGGCCATCCTGGAGGCGGGCCCCGCCAACGTGCCCTACATCGTCAGCACCATCACCTGCAACTCCGCCGGGGGGCAGCCGGTCTCCATTGCCAACCTGAAGGCGGTGTACGAGATCGCCAGAAAGTACGACATCCCCGTCATCATGGACTCCGCCCGCTTCGCCGAGAACGCCTACTTCATCCAGCAGCGGGAGCCCGGCTACGCGAACTGGACCATCGAGGAGATCACGAGGGAGTCCTACAAGTACGCCGACGGCCTCGCCATGTCGGCGAAGAAGGATGCCATGGTGCAGATGGGGGGGCTGCTGTGCTTCAAGGATGACAGCATGCTGGACGTCTACACCGAGTGCCGCACCCTGTGCGTGGTGCAGGAGGGCTTCCCGACCTATGGCGGCCTGGAAGGGGGCGCCATGGAGCGCCTGGCGGTGGGCCTGCGGGACGGCATGCGCCAGGACTGGCTGGCCTATCGCATCGGCCAGGTGCAGTACCTGGTGGACGGGCTGGAGGCCATCGGCGTGGTGTGCCAGCAGGCGGGGGGCCATGCGGCCTTCGTGGATGCGGGCAAGTTGCTGCCCCACATCCCGGCGGATCAGTTCCCGGCCCACGCCCTGGCCTGCGAGCTCTACAAGGTCGCCGGCATCCGCGCGGTGGAGATAGGTTCCCTGCTGCTGGGGCGCGACCCCGCCACCGGCAAGCAGCACCCCTGCCCTGCGGAGCTGCTGCGCCTGACCATCCCCCGTGCCACCTATACCCAGACCCACATGGACTTTGTCATCGAGGCCTTCGGCGAGGTGAAGAAGAACGCCCACCGGGTGAAGGGGCTGGACTTCATTTACGAGCCGGCCGTGCTGCGTCACTTCACCGCCAGACTGAAAGAGGTCGAGCATAACGACCCGTCAGCCGGCAAGACGCAGAAAAAATTGATAGAAGCATAACGAGTCAAGGGCACAGATTTTTCTGTGCCTTTTTTTTCACTGCTCTGTGAAAGATTTGGAGTGACACACATGACATCAACACCGTCCGTCATCGGAGGGGCCTGCATCATTGCCAGCGTCTGTGTCGGTGCCGGCATGCTGGGGCTGCCGAGCGCGGGAGCCGGGGCCTGGACCAGCTGGTCAACCCTCGCCATCATTCTTACCATGGTCGTCATGACGGTTTCAGGCTGGATGCTGCTGGAAGCCCTGAAACCCTACGCATTGACCGCCTCCTTCAACTCGGTGACCAAGGATCTGCTCGGTCACAGGATCAATCTCTTCAACAACCTCACCGTCTATTTCGTGGGCGGCATTTTGCTCTATGCCTACATCACCTCGTCGGGTCTCATCCTGGGCGGCCTGCTGGGCATCAATAGCCAGCTGGCCTCGGTGTTGTTCGTGCTGGTGTTCTCCTGGTTCGTCTGGCATTCGACCCGGGCGGTGGACAGGATTTCGGTCGTCCTGATCGTCTTCATGGTGCTGAGCTTCGTGTTCGGGGTCTCCGGGCTTGCCAGCAAGGTCGACACCGCCAAGCTGTTCAACTCCTTTGCCGAGGAGCTGGGCCGCGCCCCTTACGCCCTGGCCATGTTGCCGGTGGCGCTCACCTCGTTTGGCTACCACCACTCGGTGGCATCGATGCGCGCCTATTACGGCGAGGAGCAGAAAGCCAGGCAGGCGATCCTGGGGGGGACCCTGATCGCCCTGGCGCTCTATCTGCTGTGGCTGCTCAGCATCTTCGGCAACCTGCCTCGTCCCGCCTTCGGTCCCGTCATCGCCAAGGGGGGCGACGTGGATGTGCTGCTGGGGGCGCTGGCCTCGGTGATCGAGTCCAGGCAGGTCTCCCAGGCCATCAACCTCTTCTCCATGGCGGCCATCCTCTCCTCCTTCATCGGGGTGGGGCTCGGGGTGTTCGACTATCTGGCGGATCTGTTCCGGTTCGACAACAGCCGCCGGGGGCGGGCCAAATCCTGGGCGGTGACCTTCCTGCCCCCCCTGGCGCTCTCCCTGATGTTCCCGTTCGGCTTCGTGGTGGCCATCGGCTATGCCGGGGCCGCGGCGACCGTCTGGGCCTGCATCATCCCGGCCCTGCTGGCGAAAAAGTCCCGGGAGCTGGCCCCGGACGAGGCTGGGTTCAAGGCCCCCGGCGGCCAGCCCATGGTGGTGGCCGTCATCGTCTTCGGGGTGCTTACCGCCATCTTCCACCTGATGGCCATGGCGGGTCTGCTGCCCGTCTACACCGGCTGACCCTGGTGTGCTGAACCTGGCCCCATCCCGAACATATTCCACGGATGGGGCGCAGGATCCGGCCCGTTTCCCCCCATTTCCCCTCCGGATTTGATACCCGAAGGCATGCAGGGTAAAGTCCCCCGGCGCCAGCAGTGGCGAACGCAGGAGAAGCACGGCGGTGTGCCGTGACCAGTCGACAATCCGTTTGGGGGAGTAATGGAACAGAAACCATCGTTGGTGGGCGGGGCATGCATCATTGCCGGCGTCTGTGTGGGGGCCGGCATGCTGGGGCTGCCGAGTGCGGGGGCGGGCGCCTGGACCCTCTGGTCCATGCTCGCGGTGGCACTGACCATGGTGGTGATGACGGTCTCCGGCTGGATGCTGCTGGAGTCCTATCGGGGCTATCCCCTGCGCGTCTCCTTCGATACCGTGACCCGGGATCTGCTGGGGGAGAAGGTCAACGCCCTCAACAATCTCAGCGTCTACTTCGTCGGCGGCATCCTGCTCTATGCCTACATCACCTCGGCCGGTCTCATCATCGACGGCATGACGGGGATGGGCAGCCAGTGGGCGTCCGTGCTCTTTACCCTGGCCTTCTCCCTGCTGGTGTGGCACTCCACCCGGGCGGTGGACCGCATCTCGGTGTTGCTGGTGATCCTGATGGGGCTGAGCTTTGCCTTCGGCATCTCGGGCCTGTCGATGAACGTGCGCCTCGATCTGCTGCTCGACCGGGTGGGCAGCGAAGTGAGCTACGCCCCCTATGCCCTGGTGATGCTGCCGGTGGCGCTCACCTCGTTCGGCTACCACCATTCGGTCTCCTCCATGCGCGCCTACTACGGTGAAGAGCGCCGTGCCAGCCGCGCCATTCTGGGGGGCACCCTGATCGCGCTCGCGTTTTACCTCATCTGGCTGGTGAGCGTCTTTGGCAACCTGCCCCGCAGCGAGTTCGGCCCGGTGATCGCAGAGGGGGGCAACGTGGATGCCCTGCTCAAGGCCCTCGGTTCGGTGATCGAGTCCAAGGCGGTGGCCAGCGCCCTCAACGCCTTCTCCATGGCGGCCATCCTCTCCTCCTTCATCGGGGTGGGGCTCGGGGTGTTCGACTACCTGGCGGATCTGTTCAAGTTCGACAACAGCCGGGGTGGCCGCGCCAAGTCCTGGGCGGTGACCTTCCTGCCGCCCCTGGTGCTCTCCTTGCTGTTCCCGTTCGGCTTCCTGGTGGCCATCGGCTATGCGGGCGCCGTGGCGACCCTGTGGACCTGCATCATCCCGCCTCTGCTGGCCTGGAAGGTGCGGTCGGCCCGGCGCGAAGACGGTGGCGAGGGCTTCCGCGCCCCCGGCGGCCTCTTCATGATCGTCCTGGTGATCCTGTTCGGCGTGCTGACCGCCGCCTTCCACCTGCTCAACATGGTGGACCTGCTGCCCGCCTACAAGGGCTGAGCCGTTACCCGGGTCGCAGTGCCAGCACACAATGACAAAGAAGGAGCCTCATGGGCTCCTTCTTGCTTGTCATACAGGCAATATTGGCGTCGGTTATTGAATGCCGACCGACAGGGAGTGGGGGACCTTGGCGCCTTTACGGGCGGTGGCGCGCATCTGGTAGACCTGGATCAGGTACTTGCCCGACTTGGGCAGGGTGCCTTGCCATTTTGTGTCCACGTTGCCGCCGCCCAGTGCCTCGGCCTGACCCGGGATGGCGCCCGGCGCGAAGACGTTGAAGTTGGCATTGGTGCTGCCGGTGATGGCGACCGTCATGGTCTGGCCTTCTTTGGCGCCCAGGGTGTAGTTGATGGTGTCATAACCGGAGAAGGTGCCGTCAACCTTGGCGCTGTGCGCGCCTTTGGCGAAGTGCACCGGCACCGTGGTCACCTTGTCTGCCGCCTGAACCGAGGCCGCCATCATCATGGCCAGCAAGGCGGCCGTTACTGCTTTTTTCATTATGTATTGCTCCTGTGATCGGGCCCTGGCACGGGCCTCGAGGGGAAGATATGCCTGAACGATGACGCGACTCCATCGAAATGATGGGGCGGTCGGAGTGGGGGATGTTGCAAGATTTGGGGTATGCACAGACGGACATGGTGCCTTTTGGCCGCAAGCCAGATGAACACAAGGTCGATGGGGTTTTATATGGTGAGTTCCCTGATACAGGGGGCGTTTTTGTCAACGTGGTGTTGACGAACAGGGTGCCCGCTGCGGCCATGAGTCTGCGACAGAATTGATCGCCCCGGGTCTCCTGCATGGTCAGGGCGCGGGAAGGCGTGCGGAAAAAGAGGACGTTAAGGTTGGCTGGTGCCCCCAGCCGCCATGGCCTGCTGCTCATAGCGCGCCACCGTGCCGTCCTGCTTCATTTGCCGGATCACGCTGGCAAGGGGGGCCAGCAGATCCTGATGCCGTTCGTGCAGGTAGACGTAAGAATCGGCCAGCTCCATCACCCCGGCGGAGTAGATGCCGGCATAGCCCGGGTCCTGGCGCGTCAGGGCGGCCAGGGCCTGGCTGGCAATCAGGGTCTGCTCCACATAGAGGTCACTGCGCCCCTTGAGCAGCTTGCCCATCCCCTGCTCGGCGGTGGCGATGGCAAAGAGCCGGTCCGGTGCCACCACCTTGCCCAGCATCATCTCCGGCAGCTTGGCGCCACGGCGAAACTCGACCCGATAACCGGTGCCCTGCAGGCTGTGCCACCCCTGCAGCTGGATCCCGGGCTGGTGGGCATAGGCCTGATAGGAGACGGCGAAATGGGGCTCGGGCACGCGCTGGAGGGTGCGGGTCTGCTGCTGGTAGCTGGCGGCGCGGTGGATCTCGCCATCGACCTGTCCCTGCTCTGCCAGCAGGGGGGCCCGTCCCCCGGGGTAGCCCTGGTACTGGAAGTCATAGCCCAGGCGGGCGAACGCATCCCGATAGATGAGATCTAGCCAGCGACCATAGGGGGACTCCCTGGTTTCAAGGGAGCTCACCAGTGTGATGTTGCCCCTGCCTTGCGCCCCCCATACCTGGAAGGCCAGCAGCAAGAGCAGTGAAAGAGCGAAGAAGCGGTATCCTGAAACCTGCGCCATGGTGTCCCTGTCAGAGCGGTGGTTGCAAAGGGTGACAGTCCTATCCTAGCCCAGGGGGTTGCCCGGTCCAGCGCTTTCTGCCGTCCGCCCGTTGATACCCTCCGGGCCGCCTCCCGTCCCGCCTTGCCCGAATGAACTACAACAAAGGGAGATAGCCAGCGCCGCTCACAGGCTGGCGAAATCCACTTCGGGCAGGGTTTCAAAGCCGGGGCGGGCAAACAGATAGCCCTGCATCAGGCTGACGCCCATCTCCCGCAGGCAGGCCATCTCTTCGCGGGTCTCGACCCCTTCCGCCAGCGGGGTGATCTGCAACTCCGTAAACAGCGCCAGACAGTGGCGAACGATGGCCTGACGGATCGGGTCCTGGTCGATGCCGCGCAGCAGGTGCATGTCGAGTTTGATGATGTCGGGGCGAAAATCGGCCAGCAGGCTCAGGCCCGAGTAACCGGCGCCAAAGTCGTCGATCGCCGTCTTGAAGCCCAGGGCCTGATAGTGATCGACGATGCCGCGAATATGGCGGTTGTCCTGCACCTGTTCCACCTCGGTGAACTCGAACATGATCTGCTCGATGGGAAAGAGATGCTCGCGGGCCGCCTGCAACGTGGTGCGGATGCAGCGCTCCGGGCGATAGACCGCATTGGGCAGAAAATTGATGCTCAGCATCCCCTTCATCCCGAGCCGTGCCGCCAGCGCGATGGCCTTGATCCGGCACAGCTGATCGAAGCGGTAGCGGTTGTCGTCGTTGACCCGATCAATCACGCTCTGCGCCGACTCGTTGTTGAGCCCCCGCACCAGGGCCTCATAGCCGAAGAGGGTGCGCTGGCTGCAATCGACGATGGGCTGGAAGGCCATGGTGAAATCGAAGTCGAGATCCACCTGCTCATGACACTGCTGGCAGAGGGTGGAGGACGGGGCGGCAGGTATGTCCATGACGTTCCTTTCAAGGCGTGGGGTCGCGAGAGATTGCCTCAAAGGATAACAGCGCATATCTCGCCGGCAGAGGTTATTCCTCCGGATAGGCTGGCCGTCTTCTGGCATATCAGAGGTTGTGCCCGACAGGCGGCCATGGCGGGTCAGGTGCCGCCGCTTGTGGGCCTGTTTGTCCGGGATTGGCCTCGCTGGCATCCTCCAAGGCCACGTCTTGCCCGCGAACCGGTCGGGTCAAGCGGTATAAGCTGATTCGATGGCATTGCGGAAAATGCACATATTTTTGCTTATACCTCCTCGCGGTGTGCTCCTATGGCACAAATAGGCCTAATCAGGGCCCACAAAGGCCACTGGCCGATCTTGAGCAACCGCCATAGAGCGCCAGCCACCGCACCGCAGGTTCGATTAGCGCCGTGTAATCGGACGGACGAGGTGCATTCGTCTCGGTTATTGCTTTGAGTCAGGGGCGGGTGCAATGCGGCTGGCCGTGAGAACGGGAGAATCAATTTACGTGAACGTCCGATTACGCCTGACGACTAATCGAACCTACCGAGGTGATAATTCTTCGCTAATTAAGCCTGTAGCTTTATTATTAGCATTGCCAAAATATGGAGCGAAGTCTATGGGAAAGCGAAATTTCATTATTGTCATGTTGTGTGTGTTGGTTTTGGTTAGTACTCCGTTACTTCTCTATATCTATATATTTGCACCAATCTCACACTATTCATTATCTACATCTGATCAAGCGTGGTCGAATTTTGGTGGTTTTATTGGTGGCACAATAGGAACTACTTTTTCTTTCTTAACATTTCTTGGCGCCGCGTTTGCAGTCTACTATCAAAAGAAGCAATTAGATGTACAAAAGGCGACAATGAAATTAGAGGAAGTTCATAGCTTACTTTCTAGAGTTTCTGAAAGATTAGATGTGTTAATTTATACTAATCCGCAGTTATATCCTAACCAATACATTGAGTTGAATGAACTTGAGCCAAGAATGAAGGCTTATATAGAAGGAAGTTTTATTAGTGTATTGGCAGCATTAGGTACTTTATCTTTGAGAAAGAAGTATAACAAAAATCTTAATGTGTCTGACTCAAATATACCAGATGGTTTTATATCTAGCTTTTTACAACAAAGTGCCTCATTAATAAATGTTGAGTTAAATAATTATGGTCGTTTGTTATCCATATATAAAGCTAGTTATGGGGACCGAGAGCTTGTTGAGTTTCATGTAGATAAATATTCAGCATTAATTTGCTGGTTGAATGTAGTTGGATTGCTCAATGCGCCATTGATTAATGAGCATGTTGACTTTAATGTATTAGAGCATGTCCTCGTAGGTAATAACTTCAAAGATTATTCATCTGCTATTTAGATTTTATGGTTTTTTATAAAAACGGCGCCTCGTGGCGCCGTTTTTAATATCCCTTACTCAACCAAGATCACTGCAGCAGCGAGATATCCGCGACTTGCAGGAACAGGTTGCGCAGGTTGTTCAGCAGTGCCAGACGGTTGGCCTTGAGGGCCTCGTCATCGGCCATCACCATCACTTCGTTGAAGAAGGTGTCGACCGGCTCGCGCAGGGCGGCCAGACGGGTGAGGGCCGCCTGATAGTCACCGGCAGCGAACAGCGGGGCCAGTTCGGCTTGCAGTTCGGCAACCTGGGTGGCCAGCGCCTTTTCGGCAGCATCGACCAGCAGTTCCGGTTTGACGGCAGTCGGCAGATCGCCTTCGACCTTGGCCAGAATGTTGCTCACGCGCTTGTTGGCGGCAGCCAGTGCCAGGGCGGCATCCAGGGTGCGGAAGTGGCTGACGGCCTTGACGCGGCGATCGAAGTCGAGCGGACGGGTCGGGCGGCGGGCCAGTACGGCCAGCACCACGTCGGCACCGATGCCTTCGTCCTGATAGGCGGCGCGGAAGCGGCCCAGCATAAAGTCGACCACGTCGGTGACGACGGTTTTGTTGGTCAGCTTGTCGCCGTAGACGCGTACCGCTTCTTCAACCAGTTCAACCAGATCCAGATCCAGTTGCTTCTCGGTCATGATGCGCAGGGCACCGATGGCGGCGCGACGCAGGGCGAACGGGTCCTTGTCACCCTTCGGCAGCATGCCGATGCCGAAGATACCGGCCAGGGTGTCGAACTTGTCGGCCAGCGCGACGGCGCAGGCCACCAGACCGGACGGCAGGGCATCGCCGGCAAAACGCGGCATGTACTGCTCGTTGAGGGCCACGGCCACCGCTTCGTCTTCGCCATCGTGACGGGCGTAGTGCATCCCCATGACACCCTGGGTGTCGGTGAACTCGCCGACCATGTTGGTCATCAGGTCACACTTGGAGAGCAGACCGGCACGCTTGGCCTGAGCCACGACGGCACTATCGCCACCACTGATGCGCTCGGCGATAAAGCCGGCGACGGTCTCGATGCGCTCGACCTTGGCCTTGACGGTGCCCAGCTGTTGCTGGAACAGCACGGTTTCAAGGCGCGGCAGGCGGGAGGCCAGGGTCTGCTTGAGGTCGGTCTTGAAGAAGAACTCGGCGTCTGAGAGACGGGGGCGAACCACCTTCTCGTTGCCACTGATGATCTGGCTCGGGTCTTTCGACTCGATGTTGGTGACGAAGATGAACTTCGGCAGCAGCTTGCCGTGCTTGTCGTAGACCGGGAAGTACTTCTGGTCACCCTTCATGGTGTGAACCAGCGCTTCAGCCGGAACGGCCAGGAACTTCTCTTCGAAGTTGGCGGTCAGCACCACAGGCCACTCGACCAGTGCGGTCACTTCTTCCAGCAGGGCGTCGTCCAGATCGGCAACGCCACCGAAGGCGGCAGCGGCCGCTTCGACGTCAGCCTTGATCTTGGCCTTGCGCGCCATAAAGTCGGCAATCACCATGCCGCGCTCCTGCAGGATCTGCGGGTACTGGCTGGCGTTGTCGATGGTGAATTCGCTCTCGCCCATAAAGCGGTGACCGCGGATGGTGCGGGCAGAGTCGATACCCAGAATGTGAGCGGGCACCAGCTCGCCATCCAGCAGCAGGGTCACGGTGAAGACCGGACGCACGAACTGGATGGTCTTGTCGCCCCAGCGCATCATCTTCGGGATCGGCAGTTTGGCCAGCGCCTGGCTAACCAGTTCGCCCAGCAATTCTTTGGCCGGACGGCCTTCGACCTTGGCGGTGTGAACCAGCCACTCGCCCTTGTCGGTGACCAGGCGCTCGGCCTGCTCAACGGTGATGCCGTTGCCACGGGCCCAGCCTTCGGCAGCCTTGGTTGGCTTGCCTTCGGCATCGAACGCTTGAGCGACGGCAGGGCCGCGCTTCTCGACGCTCTTGCTCGGCTGTTCGCCAGCCAGCTCGCTTACCTTCAGCGCCAGACGGCGCGGTGAAGCAAACCACTCGACGTCGCCGAAGGCCAGATCGGCCTTGGTCAGTTCGGCTTTGAAGTTGTCGGCAAAGGCTTCGGCCAGGGAGCGCAGGGCTTTGGGCGGCAGCTCAGCAGTACCGATCTCTACCAGAAATGTATGTTGTGCCATGTCCGTTCCTTAACCTTGCTTGTTCTCTGTGCGCTGACACATGGGGAAACCCAGCGCTTCGCGGGAGGCGTAGTATGCCTCTGCCACGGCCTTGGTCAGGGTGCGAATGCGCAGGATGTAGCGCTGACGCTCGGTGACCGAGATGGCCTTGCGGGCATCCAGCAGGTTGAAGGAGTGAGCGGCTTTGAGGATGCGCTCGTAGGCAGGCAGCGGCAGCGGTTTTTCCAGTGCCAGCAGATTCTGGGCTTCCTTCTCGTACTGCTCGAAGCAGTGGAACAGGAACTCCACGTCGGCGTGTTCGAAGTTGTAGGTGGATTGCTCCACTTCGTTCTGGTGGAACACGTCGCCGTAGGTGGTCTTGCCCAGCGGGCCGTCAGACCAGACCAGGTCGTAGACGCTGTCCACGCCCTGGATGTACATGGCCAGACGCTCGAGACCGTAGGTGATCTCGCCGGTGACCGGCTTGCATTCGAGGCCGCCAACCTGCTGGAAGTAGGTGAACTGGGTCACTTCCATGCCGTTCAGCCACACTTCCCAGCCCAGACCCCAGGCACCCAGCGTCGGGTTTTCCCAGTTGTCTTCCACGAAGCGGATGTCATGGATCTCGGGATCCATGCCCAGCTCTTTCAGGGAGCCCAGATAGAGTTCCTGAATGTTGTCGGGGGAGGGCTTGATGATCACCTGGAACTGGTAGTAGTGCTGCAGGCGGTTCGGGTTCTCACCGTAGCGGCCGTCAGTCGGACGGCGGGACGGTTGTACGTAGGCGCAGGCGATGGGCTCCGGGCCCAGGGCGCGCAGGCAGGTCATGGGGTGGGAGGTACCGGCACCCACTTCCATATCCAGCGGCTGAATGATGGTACAGCCCTGGCGGGACCAATAGTCCTGCAACTGCAGGATCAGGCCCTGAAAGGTTTTGACATCGAATTTTTGCATAGTGTTTTTCGCGCGAAATGAAATCAGAGCAAGATTTGCTGAATGTGAACCGAGGGAGTATACCGTCTGGCATGGTCGGATAATAGGCGAAATTACAGGGGATTAGTGGGGCTATGTTGCCGCTTGCCCTATGATGTCGCCGACACAAGCGGCCTGCCGATGGCCGATGAAAAACAGGGGAGAGGAAATGGAACTGCGCTGCGCCTGGGTGACCAGAGACCCGGAATACATCGAATACCATGACAAGCAGTGGGGCAGGCCGGTGTATGACGCCCGCGAGTTGTTTGCCAAGCTCTGCCTCGATGGTCAACAGGCGGGGCTGTCGTGGATCACCATCCTCAAGCGCACCGAGAGCTACCATCGCGCCTATGCGGATTTTGATCCGGTGCGCATCGTGCAGTTCGACGAGCAGGATGTGGAACGGCTGATGCAGGATACCGGCATCATCCGCAACCGGCTCAAGGTGCAGTCGATCATCAAAAATGCCCGCGCCTATCTGGCGCTGGAGGCCGAGGGCATCGACTTCGTCGATTATCTGTGGAGCTTTGTCGGCGGCGCCCCCATCGTCAACCAGCGTCAGGGCAACGGCGACATTCCGGCGACCTCGCCGGAGTCGGATGCCATGTCCAAGGCCCTCAAGAAGCGCGGCTTCACCTTCGTCGGCAGCACCATCTGCTACGCCTTCATGCAGGCGGTGGGCATGGTGAACGATCATCTGGTGACCTGCCCCTGCCACGCCGAGTGCCAGCAAGCAGCGGCGACGTGAAGGGGAAATGCACGAAGAAGGGAGGCTCAAGCCTCCCTTCTTTTTTGCTCTGAATCAGCAGGGCTCAAGGGTGCGGTCGAGCGCCTCGCACACCTCGTCGCTGCTCATCAGCCGCACGAAGGGGCCGGCCAGGGTGGCGTTGTGATGGGCGATGATCTGGGGGGCGGTCAGTTGCGGCGTGTCCATGCAGGTGTGGGCATCGCTCACCAGCACCACTGTGTAGCCGAGATCTGCCGCCGCCCGGCAGGTGGTGTCGATGCAGTACTGGGTCTTCATGCCGGTGACGATCAGGGTCTGCACGCCGTCCTCTTTCAGCCAGCCATCGAGACCGGTGCCATGGAAGGCGCTGGGGCGTTGCTTGTCGAACACCCGGTCGGCCTCGCCGACGACCAGCTCAGGCGCAAGCTGCCAGAACGGGCTGCCGGCGGCGATGGGGCTGCCGGCCGGGCCCGTGTGACGCACCGCCAGCACGGGGAGAGCGGCACTGCGGGCCGCCTGGCTCAGGCGATTGATGTTGGCCAGGGTCTCGGCCCCGGCATGGGGGGCTTCCGGGCCGTGAAGGAGGCCCACCTGGATGTCGATGATGAGCAGCGCGGGGCGGGAAAGGGACGACATGGTCATGGCTCCGTGAGAAATGTCACCCACTCTGGGGCCATGGGCTCTAATGAGACAACCCGCATCTGGGGGGCAACCACTCCAGACCCCGGGAGCATGTTCCGTTGCGCCGGGCCGGGAGCCTTTTCGCCCCTTGGTACAGCCGGGATACAGTCACACGGGTTCACCATCGGGAGCGCCATCACGAGGGAGTCCCGTGTCACTGAGCGCCGTTCGCCCTCTCTTCCCCGGCCTGATCGGCTGCCCCCTGGGGATGACGTTGCTCGTCAGGGCAAACACGAGGGGAAGCTGGCCCTGTGCAAGAAGGTCCGAGGCTGCACAGACGACGCCCCCGAGGGCCGAGTCTGCGCTACCGGGATCTTGCCCCTCCCCTATCATTGAAAGACGCCGGACCGGTTCAGGCTGTCTGGCGAAGGAGCCATCATGAAGAAGTCCGTATTGGCGCTGCTTGCCGCCACCGCCTTGCTGGCCGCCCTGCCTGCACAGGCCACCAAGCAGGCCCAGGAGCGCCGTGACGCCCGCGATGTGCGTCAGGATACCCGTCAGGAGTCCCGTGACGCGAAACAGGAGTGTCGTGAGGGGGTGGTGGGCAATGCCGACTGCCGCCAGGAGCATCGTGAAAACAAGCAGGAGGGGCGAGACAAGGCCCGGGATATCAAATATTGATGTGGGCCCGTCCGAAGATGGCCTGCACCGGGTAAGTCGCAAGGGGCAGGGGGCGTTTTGCCCCCTGCCCATCTTCGCAATGCGCGCGTCACACTCTGGCGCCTCTCTGGGTTAGAATGCGCGGCTATCGGCTAGAGTCGTTCTTTTTCAGAGGTTTTTTCATGCATTTCAAGAAACTGGTTCCTGCACTTGCCCTGACCGTCGCCATCACTGGCTGTACCACCAACCCCTATACCGGTGAATCCCAGACCTCCAAGGGCGCCTGGGGCGCGTTGGCGGGTGCGGCGACCGGCGCAGCCGTGGGGGCGCTCTCCTCCAGCAAGGGCGACCGCAAAAAGGGCATCCTGACTGGCGTCGCCGCCGGTGCGGCCCTGGGTGGCGGTATCGGTTACTACATGGATGTGCAGGAAGCCAAGCTGCGCGAGAAGCTGCAAGGCACCGGCGTCAGCGTGACCCGCAACGGTGATCAGCTGATCCTCAACATGCCGAACAACGTTACCTTCGACAGCTCCAGCGCCCAGCTGAAAGCCGCCGGTGCCAACACCCTGTCCGGCGTGGCCCTGGTGGTTGCCGAGTTCGACAAGACCCGTCTGAACGTGGTCGGCCACACCGACAGCACCGGCTCCCGCGAGCTGAACATGAAGCTCTCCCGGGATCGCGCCGATGCCGTTGCCGCCCAGCTGATCGGCCAGGGCGTGTCCGGCAGCCGCATCGCCATCAGTGGTGTGGGCCCGGATCAGCCGGTGGCCAGCAACAGCACCGTCGAAGGCAAGGCCCAGAACCGTCGGGTGACCATCACCCTGACCCCGACCACCTAAGCGGCCTGCGTTGCAGTCATGAAAAAGGCCCCGCCAGCGATGGCGGGGCCTTTCTATTGGCGCCGGGGCGTGCCCTGTGCTCCTTGCCCCCTTCTCCCCTTGCGGGAGAAGGGTCGGGGATGAGGGGATAACCGCCTCTTAGACAGCGGCAGTGAGCTGTACTTCCACCCTGTAGCCTTCGTGGGCGAGACGGGCCTGTACACAGGCGCGAACGGGGGCTGTGCCGGCATCAGGGGAGCCAGGCATCCCGCTTTGTTTAGACAGCTGCTGTGAGCTGCACTTCCACCTTGTAGCCTTCGTGGGCCAGACGGGCCTGTACACAGGCGCGAACGGGGGCTGTGTCTGCATCAGGGGAGCCAGGCATCCCGCTTTGTTTAGACCGCCGCAGTCAGCTGCACTTCTACCCTGTAGCCTTCGTGGGCGAGGCGGGCCTGCACGCAGGTGCGCACGGGGGCGGTGTCTGCATCAGGGGAGCCAGGCATCCCGCTTTGTTTAGACAGCCGCAGTCAGCTGCACTTCTACCCTGTAGCCTTCGTGGGCGAGGCGGGCCTGCACGCAGGCGCGGACCGGGGCTGTGCCGGCCGGGATCCAGGCATCCCACTGCGCGTTGAAGGCGGCGATGTCTTCAATGTCCTTGAGATAGATGTTGGCCATCAGGATCCTGTCGACGCCGGAACCGTTGGCTTCCAGCAGGCGCTGCAGGCTTTCCAGCACTTCACGGGTCTGCTGGTGGATGTCGGCGGTCTCGGTGGCGGGCACTTCCACCACGTAGAGGGTGCCGTTGTGGATGACCACATCAGACCAGCGCTGGGTGGTCCCGATACGGGTAATGGATGTCATGTTTGCTCCGGTACGGGGTTATTGACCCTTGCGGATCAGGTAGCGGTAAGGGGCCTGCTCAGTCTCGCTGGCGACCAGGGTGTGGTCCATGAAGCGGCAGAAGCTGGGGATGTCGCGGGTGGTGGAGGGGTCGTCGGCGCTGACCAGCAGGGTCTCCCCGTCAGCCATCAGCCGCACTTTCTTGCGAACCATCATCACGGGTTCGGGGCAACGAAGCCCGATTGCGTCCAGCTCGTGGGTCGCATTGCAGAATTCAGTACTCATGAATAATCAACCTTCAGCCGCACCTTCTTGCGCGCTATCGTCACGGGTTCGGGGCAACGAAGCCCGATTGCGTCCAGCTCGTGGGTCGCATTGCAGAATTCAGTACTCATGAATAATCAACCTTCAGCCGCACCTTCTTGCGCGCTATCGTCACGGGTTCGGGGCAACGAAGCCCGATTGCGTCCAACTCGTGCGTTGCGTCGCAGAATAAAGCACTCATCAATAATCAACCTTCAACCAATTCGGCCAGTAATGATACTCACGGCGAAAAAATAATCAAACCACGGGGCGGTTATGCAGCATATGCTACCAAAATGTGAACCAGCTCTACCCAGGCTTCGCTCGATGAGTAATATAAAAATTGAATCATATTCAACAAGGAGGTGTGAATATGCAGGTCTCCTACGGCAGATTGCAAGCCTACGCAGGCATGGGGTTCTTGTCGTTCGCCATGATAGTGCTGGGCAGCCCGATCGGTAATACCGGTACCTGGTTCGGCTCCATGGTGATGATAGGCCTGGGGCTCTGGATCGAGCTCAGCGACTACTACGACGAGGATGAGGACGAGAACGATCCCTCCTGAGAGCCTGGCTCTCGGCACTCAAAGGCGGACGATGTCCGCCTTTGTCATTTCTGCTCCGCGCCGGAACGGGTCGAGCGCATGGCGCGCTCCAACTGCTGCGCCGTCTGCTCGGGGTTGGCCCTGGCGTCGTTGAAGAAGCTGCTCAGCACATCCATGATCCCCTGGCGCATGTTGGTGGGCACCGCCATCCCCTCCGCCATGCTGGGCAGCAGGTTATCCTGTTGCTCGGCGTGGAGGAAGTCCTGATAGGAGCGGATGGCGCAGCGATCGAACTTGCTCATGTCCGGCTTGATGAGTGCCGGGATGGAGCCCTTCACCCGGTTGAACGCTTCCTGGAAGCGCGGTGTCATCAACAGCCTGGCCAGCTCGCCCTGGGCCTGCAACTGGGCGGGATCCCGCTGCTTGAACATGGCGATGGAGTCGAGGTTGTAGCTGAACAGCCCCTGGCTGCCCGGGCTTGGCAAGCACTCGATATCCTCGCCGGGGCGGTAGTTGCCGGCGCTCAGCTCCCCTTTCACCCAGTCCCCCATCACCTGCATGGCCGCGCCGCCGCTCTCCAGCAGGTTGGTGGCCTGGTGCCACTTCAGACCGGCGTATTTCTCGGGCACATAGGCGCGCAATTGCTGAAAGCGAGTCAGCACCCGCACCATGTCGGGGCCGGTCAGGGTGGCGCTGTCCTGTTCGAGGAAGGCCTTGCGATAGAAGGTCTTGCCCCCTTCGCCGAGGGCCACCGTTTCGAACAGCACCGCGATCTGCCAGGGTTCGTTACCGATGGCGAGGGGGGTGATGCCCTGCTCCTTGAGCTTGTCCGCCACCGCCACGAACTGGGCCCAGTCGGTGGGGGGCTTGAGCCCCTGTCGCTCGAATACCTTGCGGTTGAGCCACAGCCAGTTGACCCGGTGGATGCCGGTGGGGACCGCCATCAGGGCGCCGTTCTGGCTGAGTGTGTCGCGCACCATGGGGGGCAGCTGAGGGTACCAGCCGAGATGCTCGGCCATGGGGGTGAGATCGCGCAGAAAGCCCAGGCTGCCCCACTCGTGCAGCTCGAACCCCTTGAGGTGGGCCGCCTCCGGCGGGTTTGCCGCCAGGGCCCGGCTCTTGAGCACCGTCATGGCGCTCTTGCCGCCCCCGCCCTGTACCGCGAAGTCGTTCCACTGGTTGCCCTGTTCGGCCCACTCGGACTTGAGCACTTCCACGGCCCTGGCCTCGCCGCCGGAGGTCCACCAGTGCAATACCTCCACCTGGGAGGCGCAGACGGGCAGGGAGAGCAGGGCGATGACAGAAAAAGACAACCACTTCATACATTACTGCCTTGGTAGGGAGAGGGTGGCCTGCAGGCCGCCCTGGGGGCGATTTTCCAGCACCAGGTCGCCGCCGTGGGCGTGGGCTATGTTGCGGGCGATGCCAAGGCCCAGCCCGGTGCCGGCGGCATCGGTGCTGAGGCGGTAGTAGGGCTCGAAGATGCGCTCGAACTGATCGTCCGGCAGACCGGGCCCCTCGTCCATGATGAAGAGGATCAGCATCTCCTCGTCATCCATGATGATGATGCGCACCTTCTGGCCGTACTTGATGCCGTTGTCCACCAGGTTGCCGATGCAGCGCTTGAGGGCCAGCAGCTTGCCGCGATAGGGCCACTTGCAGTGGCCCTCGATGGTGAGCAGATCCTCGTGCAGGTTCATGGCCTCCGCCATCTGCTCCAGCAGGGCGTTGACGTCGATCTGCTCGAGGTTCTCGTGAATGTCCGTCTCTTTGACCGTCTGCAGCGCCCCTTTGACCATCAGCTCCAGCTCGTCCAGGTCCTTGTTGAACTTGGCGATCTGCACCTCGTCGTCCAGCAGTTCGACCCGTAGTCGCAGCCGGGTGATGGGGGTCTTGAGGTCGTGGGAGATGGAGCTGAAGAGGCGCTCCCTGTCATCGATGAAGCGGCGAATGCGCTGCTGCATGATGTTGAAGGCGCGGGTCGCCGCCACGATTTCGGAGGCACCCTCCTCTTTGAGGGACGGCTGGTCGATGTCCTTGCCGAGGTTGACCGCCGCCTTGGCGAGGCGACGCAGGGGGCGGGTCTGCCAGCGCACCAGCATGAAGGTGAAGAAGCAGAGGAAGACCGTCATCAGGGCGATGAAACGCACTTGGTTGCTCGGCATCACGGTGTCATCCAGCGTCATGTAGGGGGCGGGCAGCAGGGCCGCCAGATAGAGCCACTCCCCCGGTTCTATCTCGATCTGGGTCACCAGCACCGGCGGATTGATGGGCTCCAGGGACAGGGTGTAGCGGGCCCAGGAGGAGGGGAGATCCGCCAGCAGGGTGTCGTTGTTGAAGACGTGCAGCTCCTCGGGGCGGGAGAAGTCCACCTTGATCGCCATGGCGTCGGAGAGCTTGCGGCTGAGCACCTCCTGCACCTCTTTGAGCACCAGCGTCTTGCGCTCGCTGTCGGGGATGGCGCTGATGTGGATCTCTTCCTCGTTCAAGGAGACGAAGAAGCGGCTGCCCCCCATGTTGCGCAGCTGATCCAGGGCAATGTGGCGGTATTGCAGGGGCAGGGACTTGAAGAAGTTGACGGTGGAAGCCGCCGACAGCGCCAGGTTGCGGGTGGTGCTGAGCATGCCCTCCAGCTCCCGCTTCTGGATCTGCTGCATCCAGATGCCGGTGAGGATGGTCTGGGAGAGCAGGATGGCGAGCAGCAACAGCAGCAGCATCCGCGACAGCAGGGAGCGGGGCACCAGGGCCCGCCAGAACTTCTGCCCCGTCATGGCAGCGTGTGTCTCTTGTCGATCAGCATGGGGTGCTTACCTCTGTGCCTTGCCGTTGCCCCGTGATGGGTTTCTCTTCTGCCCGTTCAAGGTCTCGCCGTAGCGTCTGTCTGTTACGGGATCTCGTGGACTTCGGCGATCAGCATGTAGCCGCTGCCGCGAATGGTCTTGATGATGCGCGGGCTCTTGCCGTTGTCACCCAGCTTCTGGCGCAGGCGGCTGATTTGCACATCGATACCGCGCTCCATGGGCAGGCTCTCGCGACCGCGGGTGGCGTCCGAGATGGTATCCCGGTCCAGCACCACGCCGGGCTGCTGCAGGAACATGCCGAGCAGCAGGGCATCGCTGCCGGAGAGATCCAGCAGGCTGCCATCTTCGTGGGTCAGCTGGTGGCTCAGGGTGTCCAGGGTCCACTCGGCGAAGCGCAGCCGACGGCTCGGTTCCTTCTCTTTCTCCGGCTGGCGGAATTCGGCGCGGCGCAGCAGCGCCTTGATGCGGGCCTGCAGTTCGCGCGGGCTGAACGGCTTGGCGATGTAGTCGTCGGCGCCAAGTTCCAGACCGATCACCCGGTCAGCCTCGTCGGAGGCGGCGGTGAGCATGATGATGGGTACCTGGGAGTCGCGGCGGATCTGCTGGCAGAGGGTAAAGCCGTCGTCGCCGGGCATCATGATGTCCAGAATGATGAGGTCCGGGCTGTGCTGGGCCAGTTGTTGGCGCATCTCGTTCCCTTCGGCCGCGGTCAGTACCTCGAAACCAGCCCGGGTCAGGTACTCGTTGAGCAGCTCGCGGATCTCCCGATCGTCGTCGACGATAAGCAGTTGTTTGCTCGTTGACATATGTATGTGCATCCACCCATTTTTTTGTGCAGATTGAACCTGTCGGGGGAGCAAAAAGCAAGCAAGCCCCCCCTCTAATGTGAAGTTATGGGCAATATAGCCTCAGGATTGGCCCCGATCGCGGGAAAAGAATAAAAAAGGCCGACCCAAACGGGCCGGCCAACACGCAGATTCCGACGGCAGGAGCGCACCCCGTGTGGCGCGTTCCACAGACTCGACAGCAGGGTCGGCAGGCCGACCCGGTATTCGTGATGGGGCCGCTGTGCCGGGAAGCAGGGCCGCCTTCTGTCTGTTGTTGCCGCCCCGAGGCGGCGTCCCTGACCGGTGAGCAGTCAGGGGCGATTCACTTACACCCGTTCGAACACGGTGGCGATGCCCTGACCCAGGCCGATGCACATGGTGGCGACTCCCAGGGTGGCGTCCTTCTCTTCCATCAGGTTGATCAGGGTGGTGGAGATGCGGGCACCGGAGCAGCCGAGCGGGTGACCCAGGGCGATGGCGCCACCGTTGAGGTTCACCTTCTCATCCACCAGGTCTTGCAGACCCAGATCCTTCACGCAGGGGAGGGACTGGGCGGCAAACGCCTCGTTCAGCTCGAAGAGGTCGATGTCGCCGACGGTCAGCCCGGCTCGCTTGAGCGCTTTCTGGGTGGCCGGCACCGGGCCGTAACCCATGATGGCGGCGTCACAGCCGGCGATGGCCATGGCGCGCACCCTGGCGCGGGGCGTGAGGCCGAGGGCCTTTGCACGGTCCGCACTCATCACCAGCATGGCGGCGGCGCCATCGGACAGGGCCGAGGAGGTGCCGGCGGTGACGGTACCGTTGACCGGGTCGAACACCGGGCGCAGCTGGCTCAGCGTCTCGACCGTGGTCTCGGGGCGGATCACCTCGTCATAGTCGTAGAAGAAGCGGGCGCCGCTGGCGTCGTGCCCTTCCAGCCCGACGATCTCCTTGGCAAAACGCCCTTCCACGGTGGCGGCGTGGGCACGGCGGTGGGAGCGGGCCGCAAACTCGTCCTGCTGTTGACGGCTGATGCCGTGCAGCTTGCCGAGCATCTCGGCGGTCAGCCCCATCATGCCGGAGGCTTTTGCCACCGACTTGGCCATGCCGGGGTGGAAGTCCACCCCGTGGCTCATGGGCACGTGGCCCATGTGCTCGACGCCACCGATGATGAAGATATCGCCGTCACCCACCTGAATGGCGCGGGAGGCGTCGTGCAGCGCCTGCATGGAGGATCCGCACAGGCGGTTGACGGTGACCGCCCCAACCTGTTTCGGAATGCCGGCCAGCAGGGCGGCGTTACGGGCGATGTTGAAGCCCTGCTCCAGGGTCTGCTGCACGCAGCCCCAGTAGATATCCTCGATCTCGTTCGGGTCGAGGTTGGGGTTGCGCAGCAGGATGGATTTCATCAGGTGCGCGGACAAGTCTTCTGCACGCACGTTGCGGAAGGCGCCGCCCTTGGACCGGCCCATGGGGGTCCGGATACAGTCGACAATGACTACGTCTTTCATGAATGGATCTCCTTTCCGCAATCAGTAGAAGGTTTTGCCCTGGGCAGCCATCTCGCGCAGCTTGTCGCTGACGCGGTAGAGCGGGCCCAAATCGGCATACTGGTCGGCCATGGCCACGTAGCGATCCAGGCCGATAGTGTCCAGATAGCGGAACACGCCGCCGCGGAAGGGAGGGAAGCCCAGACCGTAGACCAGCGCGATGTCGGCTTCGGCTGGTGTGGCGACAATGCCCTCTTCCAGGCAGAGCACCACCTCGTTGATCATCGGGATCATCATGCGGGCGATGATGGCTTCCTTGTCAAAGTCCTGCTTCGGCTTGGCGATGGGGGCCAGCAGCTCGTAGCTGGCGGCGTCGGCCACCTTCTTCGGCTTGCCCTTCTTGTCCTGCTCGTAGGCGTAGAAACCCTTGCCGTTCTTCTGGCCGAAGCGGCTGGCGTCATACATTACGTCGATGGCGGTGCGGCCTTCTTTGCTCATGCGTGCCGGGAAGCCCTGCGCCATCACGTCACCGGCGTGGTGGCCGGTGTCGATGCCGACCACGTCCAGCAGGTAGGCGGGGCCCATGGGCCAGCCAAACTCCTTCTCCATCACCTTGTCGACGGCGGCGAAGTCGGCGCCATCGGCGACCAGCTTGTTGAAGCCGAAGAAGTAGGGGAACAGCACGCGGTTCACGAAGAAGCCGGGGCAGTCGTTGACCACGACCGGGGACTTGCCCATGGCGGCGGCGTAGGCCACCACGCGGTTGATGGTTTCATCGGAGGTTTGCTCGCCGCGGATGATCTCCACCAGTGGCATGCGGTGCACCGGGTTGAAGAAGTGCATGCCGCAGAAATTCTCGGGGCGCTTCAGTCCCTTGGCCAGCAGGGAGATGGGGATGGTGGAGGTGTTGCTGGCGAGCACGGCGTCTTCGCCGATGATCCCTTCCACTTCACTCAGCACGGCCGCCTTCACTTTCGGGTTCTCGACCACGGCTTCGACCACCACGTCCACATGCTTGACGTTGTCATAGCTGAGGGTCGGCGTGATGGCGGAGAGCACCTGGCCCATCTTGATGCCGTCGATGCGACCGCGCTCGAGCTGGCCGTTGAGCAGCTTGGTGGCCTCATTCATGCCAAGTGCCAGCGCCTTCTCGTTGATGTCCTTCATCACCGCCGGGATGCCTTTGCTGGCAGACTGGTAGGCGATGCCGCCCCCCATGATGCCGGCACCCAGCACGGCGGCATGGCCGGTGGCCTTGCTCGCCTGCTTGGCGGCCTTCTTGGCCAGCGCCTTGATGTGTTGATCGTTCAAGAAGATACCGACCAGCGCCTTGGCCACGTCGGTTTTCGCCAGCTTGATGAAGGTGGCGGCCTCGGCGGCCAGCGCTTCATCACGGCCCATGCCGGCGGCGGCTTCCACCGTCTTCACGGCGGCCATGGGGGCCGGATAGTGTTTGCCCGCCACGGCGGCAACCATGCCGGCGGCGGTGGTGAAGCTCATCATGGCTTCCAGTTTGGAGAGGCGCAGCGGGGCTTTCTTGGCGGCACGGCGGCCCTGCCAGTCCAGCTTGCCCTTGACCGCGTCCTTGATCATCTGCACGGCGGCGCTGTGCAGCGCGTCCGGGGCGACCACGGCGTCGATGGCGCCCACCTTGAGGGCGTCATCGGCACGGTAATCCTTGCCGGTGGTGATCCACTCCAGCGCGTTGTCGGCACCGATCACCCGCGGCAGACGGACAGTGCCGCCAAAGCCCGGCATGATGCCGAGCTTGGTCTCGGGCAGGCCGATTTTGGCGCTGGTATCAGCCAGGCGGAAATCGGTGGAGAGAATAGTCTCGCAGCCGCCACCCAGGGCGTGACCCTTGATGGCAGAGAGGGTTGGCACGGGCAGATCTTCGATGGCGTTGAAGATGTCGTTGGCCTTTTTCAGCCAGCCGAGCAGGTCTTCTTGCGGCAGATCGAACAGTTCCAGGAATTCGGTGATGTCGGCGCCGACGATGAAAGCGTCTTTGCCGGAGGTGAGGATCAGACCCTTCAAATCGGCTTGTTGCTGTAATGCGGCGATCGCTTCGCTCAGGGAGAGCAGGGTAGCGCGATCCAGCTTGTTGACTGAACCCGGGGCATCGAACCTCAGCTCGGCAATGCCGTCTTCGAGGTAGCTGACCGTCAGGGTTTCGCCTTGGTAGATCATGAGAGTGTCTCCTTGTTCCCACTCTGTGGGGAATGGTGCTCCTTTATCCCCAGCAGGGGGCGAGGCTCACTATTGATCCAAAAGGAGACATTTTCAACACCTATTTAAAACATTTGTTTAACAGTTATCGAGTAAAAGCTCTTCATCACAAAACGGGTAAAAAAGAGGCGCCTTGCGGCGCCTCCGATGGAGATGAGCGTGGTATCAGCTAGCCAGTTCCGGCCGGTTGCGATACTGGTTCAAGACCTCGGGATCGGCGAGGGCGTGGGTGTTGTTGACGGGGCGGTTGTGTACCACTTCCCGCACCGCCAGCTCCACTATCTTGCCGGACTTGGTGCGGGGGATGGCATCCACCTGCAGGATGCGGGCAGGAACATGACGGGCGGTGCAGTGTCGCTTGATCTGCTGGCAAATCCGCTCACGCAGCCCGTCGTCCAGCTTGCAACCCGCCTTGAGCTTGACGAACAGCACCACCCGCTCGTCCTGTTTCCATTGCTGGCCGATGACGATGCTCTCTTCCACCTCATCGAGTTGTTCCACATAGCGGTAGATCTCGCTGGTGCCGATGCGCACGCCGCCCGGGTTGAGGGTCGCGTCGGAGCGGCCGTAGAACAGAATGCCGCCGGTCGGGGTCAGCTCGATCCAGTCCCCGTGGCACCAGATGTTGTCGAACCGCTCGAAGTAGGCGGCGTGGTATTTGTCGCCGTTCTCGTCACCCCAGAAGTAGATGGGCTGTGCCGGGAAAGGCTTGGTGCAGACCAACTCGCCCTTTTCCCCCAGCACCGGCTGGCCCGCCTCGTTGAATACCTGCACCGCGAGACCAAGGCCGCGCCCCTGGCTCTCGCCGCGATAGACGGGGCTCAAGGGGTTGCCGATGACGAAGCAGGAGCAGATGTCGGTGCCGCCAGAGATGGAGCTGAGCTGCACATCCTGCTTTATCTGCTGGTAAACGTAGTCAAACCCCTCCGGCGACAGCACGGATCCGGTGCTGCAGATCAGCCGCAAGTGCGGCAAGTCGTGGGTCTTGATGGGGGCATAACCCTGCTTGTGCAGCGCATCGAGATACTTGGCCGAGGTGCCGAACAGGGCGACCTCTTCGTCCCGTGCCAGATCCCACAGCACGTTGCCATCCGGGTAGAAGGGGGAACCATCGTAGAGCACCAGGGTGGCGCCGGAGGCGAGGGCGCTCACCAGCCAGTTCCACATCATCCAGCCACAGGTGGTGAAGTAGAAGATGCGCTCCCCCGGCTTGATGTCGCAGTGCAGCTGGTGCTCTTTCAGGTGTTGCAGCAGGGTGCCGCCAATGCCGTGCACGATGCACTTGGGTTTGCCGGTGGTGCCGGAGGAGTAGAGGATATAGAGCGGGTCATTGAAAGCCATGGGCTCGAACTGCAGGCTGGCATCCGGCTGACCGGCCAGGATCTGGCGCCAGTCGTGGCCAAGCTGCAGGGGGTGGCCCAGCAAGGGGATCATGACCGTCTGCTCAATGCTGTCGATCTGGCTGACGACCCCCGCCACTTTGTCCTGAATGTCGATAGCCTTGCCGCCGTAGCGGTAGCCATCCACCGCGAACAGCACCCTGGGACGGGTCTGGCCGAAGCGCTCCACCACGCTGGCCTCGCCAAAATCGGGACTGGTGGAGGTCCAGATCGCGCCGAGGCTGGTGGTTGCCAGCATGGCTACCACGGTTTCCGGGATATTGGGCAGGTAGGCTGCGACCACATCACCCCGGCCGATTCCCTGGCCACGCAGCCACTGGGCCAGGCGGGCGACCTGATCTGCCAGCTCATGCCAGCTCAGGGTCCGGCTTGGACCCCCTTCGATGCGGGAGATGATGGCCGGGCTCTCATCCTGACGGCGCAGCAGGTTCTCGGCGAAGTTGAGCTGGCTGTCGGGGAACCAGCGGGCGCGCTGCATATCCTGGCGGTTCTCCGCCACAATGTTGCCAAGCTCGCCCTTGACGCCGCAGTGCTGCCACACTAGGGGCCAGAAGCGGGTGGTCTTCTCCACCGACCATTGATACAGGTCGGCATAGCTGCGCAGTTGCAGACCATGGAAGTGATTGACCTCGGCCATGAACTGGTGGAGGTTGGAGTGCTGCATCCTGTCCTGATCCGGTGTCCACAGACAAAGGGTTTGCATGAGTCGTTCCTGACGGCTGATATCTACTGTCTGTGGGCAGTGTATTGAATTGTTCTTTGTTTGTTAATTGTCTGTTTTATCTTCATAACAAAAAGCCTGTAACCTATGCGTTACCTCACGAAGCGAAAGCCGGGTGGCTCGAGCCTTGATTCGCTTGATGTTATGCTGAAGTCACATTCGCCCGGAGCAGGACGCCATGAGCAGTTACAGCCAACTTTTTGCCCAGCATCTCGACAGCCTTCAGCAGCGTACCCGCGACATCCTGCAACAACAGGGTCTTGGCGGTCTCGCTATCCACTCCGGCCAGACTCATCGTATCTTCCTCGATGACCAGGATTATCCCTTCAAGGTGAATCCCCAGTTCAAGGCCTGGCTGCCGGTGCTGGACAACCCTCACTGCTGGTTGCTGGTGGATGGCGTGAGCAAGCCGGTGCTGCTGTTCTACCGGCCGGTGGACTTCTGGCACAAGGTGGCGGAATTGCCCAACGCCTTCTGGGTCGACTTCTTCGACATTCGCTTCCTGACTCGCCCGGAGCAGGTTGCCGATCACCTGCCGGCCAACAAGCAGGAGTGGGCCTATCTGGGCGGCCATCTGGAAGTGGCCGAGCTGCTGGGACTGGGCCAGCCCAATCCGGAGGCGGTCCTCAACTACCTGCACTACCACCGTGCCTACAAGACGCCCTATGAGCTGGAATGTCTTCGCGATGCCAACCGCATCGGCGTGCGCGGCCACATCGCGGCCAAGGACTCCTTCATGGCGGGGGCGAGCGAGTTCGAGATCAACCTAGCCTACATGAAGGCGGTCGGACAGGGGGCCAATGAGGCGCCCTACGGCAACATTGTTGCCATCAACCGCAATGCGGCCATCCTGCACTACACCCATCTCTCCACCCAGCGGGTGCCGGATGCGGAGCGTTACTCCTTCCTCATCGATGCCGGTGTGGACGTGCACGGTTATGCCTCCGACATTACCCGGACCTGGGCCTGGCGCCGCGGTGAGTTCGCCGATCTGATCGCAGCGCTGGATGCACAGCAACAGGAGATCGTCGACGAGATCAAGCCGGGCCGCCGCTACAGTGAGCTGCACCTGCAGATGCACCACAGGCTGGCGCGCCTGCTGCAAGCCACCGAACTGGTAGACATGTCGGTGGACGAGATGATCCACACCGGGGTGACCAATGTCTTCTTCCCCCACGGTCTCGGCCACTTCCTCGGCCTGCAGGTACACGATGTCGGCGGCTTCATGCAGGATGAGCGCGGCACCCACCTGGCGGCCCCCGAGCAGTTCCCTTATCTGCGCTGCACTCGGGTGATGGAAGTGGGCCAGGTGTTCACCATCGAGCCGGGTCTCTACTTCATCGACAGCCTGCTGGAGCCGCTGCGCCAGGGTGAGCAGGGCAAGCGGGTCAACTGGAACAAGGTGGAGGCGCTGCGTCCCTATGGTGGCATTCGCATCGAGGACAACGTGGTGCTGCATGCCAACGGGGTGGAGAACCTGACCAGACAAGCAGGGCTCTGATGGCGACGGATTACCCCATACCGGCAGCCCCACTGGAGGTGAGCGAAGAGATCAAGAAGAGCCGCTTCATTACCTACATCGCCCACACTCCGACCGTCGAGGCCGCCAAGGCCTGGATAGACGAGATCAAACAGCAACACCCGGGAGCCCGGCATCACTGCTGGGCTTTTGTCGCCGGCGCCCCGCAAGACAGCCAGGTTTATGGTTTCAGTGATGATGGCGAACCCTCGGGCACAGCGGGAAAACCCATGCTGGCCCAGTTGATGGGGGCCGGTCTGGGTGAAGTCGCCGCCGTGGTGGTGCGCTATTACGGTGGAGTGCTGCTGGGGACCGGTGGCCTGGTTAAGGCCTATGGCGGTGGTGTGGGGGCAGCACTCAAGCAACTTGAAACCTGTATCAAGCGTCAGCTGACCTCTTCCGTGATCCAGTGTGACTACACCGACATGGGGGCAGTGGAGTCCCTCATCTCTGCCCATCAAGGGCAGTTGCTGGTGGCCGATTATGGTGCCAGCGTCACCCTTCAGGTAGCGTGGGAGTCTGCGATCTGGGCCCGTATCGCACAGGAATTGACCGACCGGACCCAGGGTCGGGTATCCCTTCGTCCCTTAGATGGCTAGAATCCATCGCTCTTTTAGTCTGAAGAGGGAGCCGGAATGCAGATTCTGAGCATCATTCGTATCGTCGGTCTGCTGGTTGCCCTGTTCAGTTCGACCATGCTGCTGCCCGCGATGGTCGCTTTTGGGTATCGTGATGGCGGTGGTACCGAGTTCGTCAACTCCTTCGTCATAGCCCTCCTGCTCGGCCTGCTGCTCTGGTTCCCCAACCGCCACCAGAAAAAGGAACTCAGGTCCAAGGAAGGCTTCCTCATCGTGGTGCTGTTCTGGGTGGTGCTGGGGAGCGTGGGTGCCGTCCCCTTCATCATCAGCGACGTGCCGAACATGTCGGTCTCGGAGGCATTTTTCGAGTCGTTTTCCGGCCTGACTACCACGGGTGCAACGGTGCTGACCGGGCTGGACAATCTGCCCAAGGCGTTCCTCTTCTACCGCCAGCTGCTGCAATGGCTCGGTGGCATGGGGATCATCGTGCTGGCGGTGGCCGTGCTGCCACTGCTGGGTATCGGGGGTATGCAGCTCTATCGCGCCGAGATCCCGGGGCCCGTCAAGGACAACAAGGTGACCCCGCGCATCGCCGAGACGGCCAAGGCGCTCTGGTTCATCTATCTGTTGCTGACCTCCCTCTGCGCTCTCGCGTACTGGATGGCGGGAATGACGTTGTTCGATGCCATCTGCCACTCCTTCTCCACCTTGTCGGTTGGGGGGTTCTCGACCCACGACGCCAGCATCGGATTCTTCGACAGCCCGGCCATCAACCTGATCACAGTGGTGTTCCTGTTGCTGGCGAGCGTCAACTTCGCGCTTCACTTCATGGTATTTGCCCACAAGCCGGTGCGCGTGAGCAGCTATCTGCGGGACTCGGAGCTCAAAGTGTTTCTGAGCATCCAGTGCGTGCTGGTGTTGATCTGTTTCGTCTCTCTGCTGTTCCACGGTCATTACGCCACCTGGCAGGAGGCGCTCAACCACGGTCTGTTCCAGGCGGTGTCGCTGGGCACGACCACCGGCTACAGCACGACCAGCTATGCGGAGTGGCCCTCCTTTCTGCCCATGCTGTTGATGTTCTCCGCCTTCATCGGCTGCTGCGCCGGCAGTACCGGGGGGGGCATCAAGGTGATGCGTTTCATGATCTTGTTCCTGCAGGGGATGCGTGAACTCAAACGGCTGGTGCATCCGCGGGCCATCTACACCTTGAAGCTGGGACGCCGCGCCGTACCGGAGCGGATCGTGGAAGCGGTCTGGGGCTACTTTGCCACCTACATCATCCTGTTCTTCATCTTCATGCTGTTGCTGCTGATGACGGGGCTGAACGAAGTGACGGCCTTCTCCGCCGTGGCTGCGGCATTCACCAACGTGGGGCCGGGTCTGGGGGAGGTGTCGGCCAACTTCGGCAATATCTCGGCCACTGCACAGTGGATATTAATCGTGGCCATGTTGTTTGGTCGATTGGAAATCTTCACACTTCTGGTACTGTTTACTCCTGCATTCTGGCGTAGTTGAGGTTGGTATGGACAAGATTTTGGTGCTTTATTCTTCCCGGGACGGGCAAACGCGGAAAATCGTGGATGTCATGCTGGAGGAAATATCAGGATGCGAAGTGGTGATGCACGACCTGCACACCCTGCCCATGTGCAACCTCAGCAAGTATGCCAAGGTGTTGATTGGCGCTTCCATTCGCTACGGTAACTTCCACCCCAGCCTGCTCAGCTTCATACACGCACATCATGAACAGCTGGAAGTAGCCAATGCGGCGTTCTTCTGCGTGAACCTGACGGCACGCAAGCCCGAGAAGCAGACGCCGCAGACCAACGCCTACATGAAGAAGTTTCTGCGCCTCTCTCCCTGGAAGCCTAAAACTCTGGGGGTGTTTGCCGGGGCATTGCAGTACTCCCGTTACAACTGGTGGCAGACCCGTATCATTCAGTTGATCATGAAGATTACCGGGGGCAGCACGGATACCAGCAAGGATCTGGAATTCACCGACTGGGACAAGGTGCGCGGCTTTGCCCGTGAGTTTTGGTCAAAAAAGTAACAGTGACGTCATTCAAAGCGGCCAGAGCCCTGCGTAAGCAGGGCTTTTTGTTTGATAAGTAGGCGTTCGAGCCGCAAAACGGTAAAAAGGACTATTTTTCGCAAAATAGCCCTTGTCATCCCGGCGCTGCTCCCTATAATGCGCCCCTACCAGCACGGCGGAACACGCCGAACTGATGAGCCAGCTTCCTAGCGAAGTAGGCGCCGAAAGAAAAGCGAAAACAACCGCTTGACTTTCGAAGTGAGGAGTGTAAGATGCGCCTCCTCAACGCGATAAGCGTGACGCTCTTTAACAATTTGAATCAAGCAATCTGTGTGGGCACTCACAGCATCGAGCATCAAAAACAATTTTTGATTTTCAATGTCTGATGAAGTGACCAAAGCAACGAAAGTT
>NZ_JBGLQU010000014.1:0-83700 GCF_041402625.1 Aeromonas sp. S19(2024) | reverse complement strand
CGCGCTTGCCATGGACACAAATGGTTGGTTGCGGGGGCCGGATTTGAACCGACGACCTTCGGGTTATGAGCCCGACGAGCTACCGAGCTGCTCCACCCCGCGTCCGAATTGTATTGCCACCACAAAAAGCAGAGCAGTTGCTTCTTGCTGTCTTCGTCTCCACTGCAGGCGCTAGCGCTTGCCATGAACACAAATAGTTGGTTGCGGGGGCCGGATTTGAACCGACGACCTTCGGGTTATGAGCCCGACGAGCTACCGAGCTGCTCCACCCCGCGTCAGAGGTCGCCCATAATAGGCGCCAACGCTGAGATTGCAAGTAAATATCCTAAAAAAAGTTTATTCGGGGATTAAACCGTCACATACTGCGCTCTTTTGCAACAAATCGCAGTTTTTTCAGGCAGCTAGCGATCTCTCGCCCCTCAGGCCCCTCCCCGCCTTTACCCTCTTTCCCATAAAAAAAGCCCGCACGACAAGGTGCGGGCGGGAGAATGCGCCGGGATCAGGCCAGCTGGTGCAACACGCTGGTCGCCGCAATCTGGGCGATGATGAGGCCGCACAGGGTCACGGAGACCACCACGGGGGCCGTCTCCTGCTGACGGTAGATGGGGCTGAACCAGAGCAGCAGGGCTGCGACCAGCAGGCTGGCCTGGGTCAGGACCCCTGGGATCAGCGGGTCGAGCCCGGCGCTACTCCCCTGCCAACCCACCAGCACCGCCAGCCAGATAAGACTCAGGATGGCGGAGACCAGCCCCGCCAGGGGCAGCAGCAGATTGAAGGCTTGCAGGCGGTGGCGGGCACGCAGCAGCATCAGGTGGGCAAAGGCCGACCCCAGCAGCACCATCTGCAGCAGGCCGCCGAGCCAGCCCTGGATCTGCATCAGACCCAGCCCGTAGAGGGCGAGCGGCATGGCGGGCAACCATAGCAGGGTGGCGGGGATGGCGCGCTTGCCCTCCAGGCGAGACTGGACCAGGGAGAGCACGATACCGAGCACCAGGGCGGCCCCCCCGCTCCAGATGAGCCAGCCCGCAACCTTGGCCTCCACCGCCAGCATCAGGGAGAGCCCGGTGATCACCCAGACCGAGAAGAGCTGGGTAGTGATCCGCGAGCGCTGGCCCGGGCAGAGATCCCCGCGCCACAGGACGAGCCCCACGGCGATCAGGGCTCCCAGGGCCATCAGACCGGTCAGGGGAAAGAGCCAAAAAGGAAGTTGGACGAACATAGGGTCTCCGGCAGCAGTCCGGGTGCGGGTGCACCCATCACAGGGTAAGGAAGGACAAGAGGCAGGGAGTATATCCAAACTCCCCCCGTCTTCCCAACGTCGCCGGTCAGCTTTGTCCCCGGGCAAGGGCGACCACCCGGGCAAACATCTGTTTGAGCACAGGGGGAATGTGCTCGCTGCCGAGGCGCTCCGCCTCCTCCACCACCGCCAGGGCCATGCCTGGCTTGCTGCGATGGTGGATCGCCTTGGCGATGATGCGCCCGGCGTTGAGGGTGGAGCGCCCCCCGACCCCCGCCTCACGCCGGAACACCCCCTCGAACCCGTTCTGGTAGAGGTAGTGCTCTATGTCTGCCGCCGGCAACTGGGTCAGCCGATCCCGCTCGCGCTCCCCTTTGAGCAGGGAGCGGGCGGAGCTTGCATACTTGGCGCCCGCCTCGTCACCGTCGGTGAGCAGGTGCCACTCTATGCCAAAGTCCCGGGCCACCTTGATGAGGGGAGCCTGGCCGCACTGGGCGAACTCGATGATGCGCACCCCCTCTGCCCGCAGGCTGTAGCCGCAGATCTGGGCCAGCTCCGAGAGCAGCCAGATCTCGGTCTCCCCTTCCACCAGCAGCCAGCAGCGGGCAAACATCGACATGGGCCTGTTGATGCGCACATGGAAGGCAATCTTGCGCAGATCGTCGCTGCTGTAGCGCTCCCCTCCCAACTGATGGCAGAGGATGTCCTGCTGGCGGCGCACCAGACGGCGCACCTGATTGAGGGGCAAGGAGGAGAGCAGGTCCCCCGAGTTGGTGGTGAGCAGCTTCTGGCCGGGCAACTGCTCCAGCAGACCCCAGGCCAGGGCCAGCATGGTGGGATGCAGGCGACTCTCGGGGTCTTCCAGCATCAGTATGGGTCTGGCCCCCTCCTCCAGCTCCCGGTTGCCCCGGGCGTGGAGCAGCATGGCCGCCATGCCCGCCATGGCCAGTTGCAGCGCCCGGTTGTCCGCATTGCGCAGCAGCACCTGCAGGTTGCCGGGATTGCGCAGGGTCATGGGGCGATTGACGATATCCCGCTGGCTGCGAGGCTTGTGCTTGATGGGCGCCAGGGCGCTGAAGTAGTGCTCCATCAACTGCTGCACCGCCTGCAGCGCCTCCTTGAGTTCTGGCTCGCCGATGCGCTGGGGCTCATCGGTGAGCTTGCCGGCCAGCTCGTCCAGCCGCTGCTCGCACAGATCCCCCCAGGGCAGCCGCTCGATACCATCCCTGGCGGTACGGGCATCCCGCAGCCTGAACACCGGATTCATGGTGATGAGCAGACGCACCAGCGCCTCGTTGTTGTCGATGGTCAGGCTCTTGCCGATGCCGTCGAGAAAGTCGTGGGTGGTGAGCACGCTGCCATCGTCCTGCAACTCGGCACTGGCACGATAATGCACCCGGTGGAACTTGTCCTTGTGCGGGATCCAGGCCGCCCCGAGGCGGGCCAGACGGCGGGAGTGCTGGCACATCTGGGGACGATACTCGCTGAAGGTGAGCACCAGTTGCAGCGTGCGCGAGGGTTCGAGCTCGGGATCTTCGGGCCGGTGAAAATCATCCTGACCAAATTGATAGGGCTCGGCATCCCCCAGCAGGCACCAGAGGGCCCGCAGCAGGCTGGATTTGCCCCAGGCGTTTTCGCCGATGAGCACAGTGGTGTTGTCCAGCCCGAGGGAGAGGCGATTTATTCCACGAAAACCTTTGACTTCAATGCGTTCCAGAAACATGCGGCCATATCCAGTCCATCCTGATGGCGCAATAGTGGCAAAGTTGCCGGAAAAATCCTATCGGGTTACGGCGTTTTCAGCGGGAACTGTGAGGAACGAGCGGTTCGGGCGGCGTCGGCTGGGTGGCGCGATAGAGGGGGGCATTCCAGTGGTTGAACCAGAGATGGCGAGTACGGGTCTGACGTTTGCGATGATTCAATGGGCATTCCTTTCAATGGACAAGAGACAGAGGGTACACCTCTTTTGCCCAGAGTCTCAGGGTTATCTGTGACAGGAGAATGACAACTGGGCTCGCCACTGGCCCGGGCTCAGGCCGAACGCCTCCCGAAAGCGGTTGCCAAAATGGGCCTGGGAGGAGAAGCCGCACTGGGCGGCGATGCTGGCCAGAGGCTCGCTTCCCGCCAGCAACTGCTTGGCCCGCTTGAGCCGCAGCCCGAGCAGGTAGCGGTGAGGCGGACAGCCCAGGCTCTGCCCGAACATCCGGGCGAAGTGGTATTCGCTCAGACCCGCCTCCCGGGCGAGCTCTCCCAGGGTGATCGGCTCGGCCAGGTGAGCCTGCAGATACTCCTGCACCCGGCGCACCACGGCCGGGGCCAGGCCGCCGCGCACCTCCGGCAGCGCCGGGGCCTCGCGGGTGTGATGGCGATAGGCGTGCAACATCAGCATCCAGGCACCGTGGGAGAGTGCCATGCGATCGATGCCGTGCTGCCAGTCCAGCTTCATCAATTGCCCCTGTACCAGGGCCGCCGCCTGGGGATCGTCGATGAAGGTCTTGTCTTCCAGTTGCAGATGACGCCCCTCCTTGTCGCACGCCTGCTCGGCGATACGGGTGAAGTGGGCGGGGGTGAAGTAGAGGTGGAAAAAGCGAAACTCCTCGCGCACCAGCCACTCGGACCTGTGGTGATCCGGCATGATGCACACCTTGCCGGCACCGCCATAGCCACCGGGGCCGTCCAGCCGCTCGGTCTGCTCGCCCCCCTGCAGGTAGACGCTGATGGTGTGGTTGCCCGGCTTGTAGTAGCGGGTCTGATCGTAGCGGTTGCACCAGCTCGCCACCCCGAGTCCGGGCTCCAGCCAACAGGAGTCCTCCAGCCTGGCACCGGTGCTCACCAGGGCATCAAAGACCCCCGCCAGTCTTGTCTGCTGCATGGCATGCTGCACGCTTGTCTCCCTCTCCGGCACTTGCCGCCCCTTTCCGCCCCTTTCCTGTCGCCATCTTATCGCGCCTCATGGTCAAAGGCTGCGCCTCCGTTGAAAAAACCGCAAGATGGTGCAAGCCGGCGCCCCGCCTCACGGTTCATGCTGATCACATCATCTTCTCTTGATGGGATCACACCATGAATCTGATGCTCTATGTTTCCACCGTCCTCATCTGGGGCAGCACCTGGATTGCCATCGCCTGGCAGCTCGGCCCCATCCCCATCGAAGTCTCGGTGCTCTATCGTTTCGCCCTGGCAGCCCTGGCCCTGTTCGCCCTGCTCACGGTGAGCGGCAAGTTTCCGCGCCTGCCCTGGGCGGGCCAGCGATATGCTGCCCTGCTCGGCGCGTTGCTCTTTTCCACCAACTTCCTCTGTTTCTACCACGCCACCCTCTATATTCCGAGCGGCCTGTCGGCGGTGATCTTCGCCAGTGCCAGCATCTTCAACGGCCTCAATCTCTGGCTGTTCGAGGGTAAACGACCGGGCCTGCGCTGGCTGCAAGGATCGTTGCTGGGGCTGCTTGGCACCCTGCTGCTCTTCTGGCCGGTGCTGGCGGATGCGCAACTGGGTGCAAACGGCTGGAAGGGCTTGCTCTTTGCCTGCGCCGGCACCCTCTGCTTCTCCCTGGGCAACCTGGTCTCCGCCCGGGGACAGCGCCAGGGCTATCACGTATTGCAGATGGTACCCTGGGGCATGGTCTACGGCGTGGCGCTGCTGCTGGGCTGGGTCACGGTACTCGGTCAGTCACTCACCCTGCCCACCGACCCGCGCTACCTCGCCGCCATGGTCTATCTGGCCATCTTCGGCTCCGTCATCGCCTTCACCGCCTACCTCACCCTGGTGGGGCGCATCGGTGCCAGCAAGGCGGCCTACGCCACCGTGCTCTTCCCCCTGGTGGCCCTCACCCTCTCCACCTTCTATGAAGGCTTTGTCTGGCAGACGGTCTCCATCGTCGGCGTGGTGGTGAGCCTTATCGGCAACCTGGTGATCTTCGCACCCCCCGTCAAGGCGTGGCGCTGGCCGCTATCAAGGGCCGCAAACGGTACTTGCCCCTGATGCCACCAGCCCCTAAGGTAACCGCGTCCAACACACGAGGAGGGAGGACGCATGTTACTGGAAGGGCTGGAGACACTCTGCCTGCTGGCAAGCGAGGGCACCATGGCCAAGGTTGCAAGCCGCCTCTATATCAGTCAGTCGGCGGTCAGCAAGCGCATCGCCCAGCTGGAGCAGCGCCTTGGCAAGAAGCTCATCGAGCCGGATGGCCGTCATATCCGCCTCACTCCCCAGGCCCGTGAACTGCTCGCCCGGGTAGCCCCGAGCCTCGCCGAAATGAAGGGGGTGTTGGCGGACAGCCAGATCCTCACGGATCAGACCCCTCTGTCCATCGCCTGCTCCGAAACCCTGCTGGCGGGCTACCTCGCCCGCTTCATGCACGCCTACCTTGAACGGGATCCCCACATTGCCCTCTCTACCCACCACACCCCGGTCATTCTGGCCCGGGTGCGCGGCGGGGATGCCCTGCTCGGGATCTGCGCCGGTCGCCTGCCGCCGGGCCATGGGCTGTGTGCCGAACGGCTGCTGGAGGAGCCCTTCTATCTGGTGGGGGACGCTCTGGATGAGGCGGCGCAGCCGGATCACCAGAGCGCCTTGCAAGAAACGGTGACCAGCAAGCAACTGACTGAAGGCGACGTGAGTCAGGGGATGCAGGGCAAGGTGCGCAAGATCCTGACCATGGATCTGGAGAACCCCTCCAACCGCTATCTGCGCGAGCCCCTGGCCGCCCTCGGGCTTATCCCCGCCATGGAGCTCGATTCCTACCTGGCGCTGATCGAGCTGGCCAAGGCAGGCATTGGCCCCGTGCTCCTGCCCGCCGGCCTGCTGGCGCTGGTGGGTGAGCAGGGGACACAGGCACGCCCCCTGCCGGGACTGGGCCGCCCGCTCCACCTGGTCTATCGGCCAAACAGCCTCAAGCGCGATCGCATTGCCCGCCTGGTGCAGGCGCTGCAAGCCCATTTCCGGCAACTGACGGCACTGGGCTGAAACGCAAGAGGGCCCGATCTGCGATCGGGCCCTCGTCATGGGGGGTACCGGCTCAGCCCAGCCAGGCAAAGAGCTCGGGGTACTGGCTCCACACCAGCTTGGCGGACATCACCAGGGAGACGGTCACCAGCAGCGGCTTGATGAGCTTCACCCCTTTCTTGAGTACCAGCTTGGAGCCCATGCGCGCCCCGATGAACTGCCCCAGCGCCATGCACAGCCCCACGCTCCACACCACCTTGCCCCCCAGGGTGAAAAAGAGCAGAGAAGCGATGTTGGAGGTGAAGTTGAGCAGCTTGGTGTGGGCGGTGGCCCGCGCCATGCCAAAGCCCGCCAGGGCCACGAAACCGATGGCAAAAAACGACCCCGTGCCCGGCCCGAAGAAGCCGTCATAAAAGCCCACACCCCCGCCCACCAGCAGGGCGAACGCCATGGGGGTGAGGCGGCGCTGGCTCTCCGCATCGCTCACCCTGGGGGAGAAGTAGAAGTAGCAGGCAAACGCCATCAGCAGGAAGGGGAGCAGCCGCTCCAGGATGGCGGCATCGATGGTCTGCACCGCCAGAGTGCCGATGGCCGCCCCGATGAAGGTGCAGATGACCGCCGGCCAGATGATGGCCCACTCAAGGAGCCCCTTGCGGGCATAAAACCAGGTGGCGGAGAAGGAACCGAAACTGCTCTGCAACTTGTTGGTGCCAAGCACCAGGGCCGGCGGCATGCCGGTGGCCAGCAGGGCCGGCACCGTCAAAAGCCCCCCGCCCCCGGCGATGGCATCGATAAAGCCGGCGACGAGGGCCACCCCGAACAGGGCGACCAGGGTGAGCAGTTCCAGTTCCATCCATAGACCTCGTGTGATTGGCGGCGCCCGGCATGGCCTGGAGCCTGAAGGAGTCAACAGGTCGCTATCCTAGCGAGGGCGGGCTCATGAAGCCAACGAAACAATGGCAGCCAACTGATTCTCTATTTTCATCAATCAGCGTGCGAGAGGGCCTGTGCTTTGATAACCGCCACCCCCTGCAGCAGGGGCGCTTCATCCGCACCGGGCGCACGGCTCACCCGGCCAGCCATGTAGCGGCTGCTGATGAGGATTAATCCAGAGCGCGGTTCTGGCCCTTGATGGCCTCCAGCCCCTCCAGCAGGGGCACTTCATCAGCGCCGGGTGCACGGCTTACCCGGCCAGCCATGTAGCGGCTGCTGAAGAGATTGAACCAGAGCTGCAGCGCTTGTCCCGCCCGCAGCTCCCCGGCCACTTCCAGCACGCAGGCGGCCACCTCGGCAGTGCACAGGTGCTCGTCGCTGTGGGCGACGCGCATGCCGTAGGTAGAGAGCACATCCGGCTTGATGGCGAGCACCGGGAAACCGTCCAGATAGGGACTCTTGTTGAACATCTTGCGCGCCTCGGGCCAGGTGCCGTCCAGCAGGATGAACAGCGGCTTCTTGCCGGGAGCCAGTACCACCTCGCCGGTCAGGCGGTCGGGCGCTTTTTCGCAGGCGGGAAAGACCACGTAGGGCTGCCAGGCGGGATCCGCCAGCAGGGCCAGCAGCTCGGGATGGGGTTCGGTACGCGACCAGAGAAAGGCCCAAGTGGAATCCGGCAGCACGTCGGCGATGAGGCGCCCGGTGTTGGAGGGCTTCATAGGCTCGCTGTCATACATCATGAGGCAGAAACCGGCCTCGGCCTTGATCGCCGGGCGCCAGTCGCAGGCACACCAGTCGTGGCGCAGCTGGCAGGCATCGCAGCGTGGCACGCTGCCGCCACGGGCAAGAAAGGGTCGGGTCGAGACGCTCTTGCGCCAGATGCGCAGGCGGTTGACGGCGTGATCGGGGATGGGCTTCATGGAACGCGGCTCTGACGGTGCCTGTGGCGGGACAAAAGGGGGCTGATTGTAACGGCGCGCCCTCCTGGCGGCAAGGCTTGCCAGGCGGCGCCCTGCCCCCTTCCCTCCCCGCGTTCTGCCCGCCTCGCCCCCATGAAAAAAGGGGCCCTGAGGCCCCTACTCACCATCCGTTGCAACCGGGTCTGGCGACGTCAGACCGCCTTTCGCAGGATCTGCTCCAGATAGTGCGCGAAGCTGTGGCCGTGGTGCTCCAGCAGTTTCGGGAACATGGAGATGGAGGTCATGCCCGGGAAGGTGTTGATCTCGTTGAGCAAAATCTCCCCTTCTTCGGTCAGGAAGAAGTCGATGCGCGACAGATGGGTCAGCTTGAGCTGACGGAACGCCTTGAGGGCGTACTCGTGGATGGCGTCGGCCTGGGCCTGAGTCAGCCCCTCGGCCTTGAGCGCGGTCTCGGTGTGACTGGCGCTGCTGTACTTCTCTTCATAGGTGTAGAACTTGTCCTGGGGTACGCAGATCTCCCCCGGATAGGTGGCCACCAGCTCGTCACCATACTGGTAGACCGCCACTTCCAGCTCACGGGGCTTGACCGCTTTTTCGATCAATACCTGCTCGGAGTAACCGAAGGCATCGGCAATGCCCTTCACCAGATCTGCCTCGTTGCTGGCGGAGTAGCAACCCACGGAAGAGCCCTGGGAAGCCGCCTTGATGAAGACCTTGCCCCACTTGGCCAGCGCCGCTTTCGCCTCGGTCAGGCTCGCCTCGCCCTGCTCGGTCAGGAACAGATAGGGGGTATTGGGGATGCCGATGGCGGTGAGCCACAGCTTGGTGGTGATCTTGTTGAAGCACACCTTGCTCGCCTCGGCGTCACAACCCAGATAAGGCAGGCCGGCCAGCTCGAGGAAGGATTGCAGATCGCCGGTCTCACCGGGATAACCGTGGATGCAGGGCACCACGTAGTCCACCGGACGGGCCACGCTGTCGAACGAGAGCAGCTTGTCCAGCCCCAGCTTGCACTCGCGACCGTCGGCGCTGAGCCAGCGGTCGGCAAACATCTCGACCCGGGTCACTTCGATGCCGGGCAGGAGCCCGAGCTGTTTTTCGAGGAAATTGGCGCTGCGCAGCGAGACTTCGTGCTCGGAGCCGCCACCGCCGCACAGCAGCAAGACATGCATGTTCTTCATTAGATGTGATCCCTTGGGAGAAGCGGCTTCGTCATCACCATGTCAAACCCAACCGCATGAAAACCGGACGAAGCCATAAACGAACATAAGTGCGGGCAGTGTAGCAAGGGAGGGGAAGCCTTGTCAGCCGATGGGGCGCACCTCCCCCTGCCCGGGCAGATAAAAGTCTCTTCCTGTGTCAGAAACAGGATGAAATGCGCTCAGCGGGGGGGATCGACCCGCCCGGCGCCATTGCCGTTGACCCGAAACCAGCCGGCAATGCTGTAGCGCTCCCGGCTTGCGGGCAGCACCTCGTGGGGAAACTCTTCAGACAGGAAGAGCACCAGCCGCCCGCCCCGGGGGGAGACATCCATCAGAAACTGCTCGCTGTCGTCATAGACCCGCAATATTCCCCCCGCCTCTGGCTGCCAGTCGTTGTTCAGGTAGAACACCGAGGTGAGCCGGCGGTTGGATCGCCCGGCGAAGGCGTCGCGATGGGTGGCGTAGAAGTCCCCCTGACGGTAGCGGGCAAAGTGGGCCTCGTAGTCGAATAGCCCCAGCATCAGGCTGCGATTGGCGGCCAGACGCAGGGACTCCATCCGGGCCAGATAGTCGGCCACCGGCGCGCCGAGGGAGGCGTCGAGCCAGTGGATCTGATCCCGACGGATATCGCGGTTGTCCTGATGCAGGGTCTCGCGCCCGATCCCCGCCGGTCGCCACTCGTCCGGCAGGCAAGCCTTGAGGGCATCCACCTCGGCGGCGGTTAAAAAATCATCCACTATCACCCAACCCCGGGTGTAGATGGCATCCATGACGGCTTGATAGTCCAAGATAGGCTCGCAGCGAGGGGAGAGAGTGCGCTTTGTAGCGACTTCGGACCATCGGCACAAACCGGATTGCTTCTCTTGAGAAGTCCCGCCATCAATAGGAGTCTGGGGGGCACAGACGCCCTCCCACTTGCTCCCCGGCCCTCGGCCCGTTAACGTGCAAGGATTGTCCCCCGGGCGCCTTGTCGCCCCTCTTGCATCAGGAGAAACCATGCCCCTGCCCCTCATCCCCCTGCAACGACTCGATGGCACGGCCTGGTCCACCGCCGATCTGCAGGGCCGTGTCGTGCTGGTGGTCAACGTGGCAAGCCGCTGCGGTTTTACCCCCCAATACACCGGGCTTGAGGCCCTCTATCGCCAGTTCGGCCCCCAAGGCTTCGAGATCCTGGGCTTTCCCTGCGATCAGTTTGGCCATCAGGAGCCGGGCGATGCCGAGGAGATCGCCCGCTTCTGCTCTCTCGACTACCCGGTCAGCTTCCCCCTGATGGCCAAATGCGAGGTCAACGGCGCCGGGGCCCACCCCCTCTATCGCTGGCTCAAGGAGCAAAGGCCCGGACTCCTTGGCAGCGAGGCCATCAAGTGGAACTTCACCAAGTTCCTGATTGACCGAGAAGGCCGGGTGGTGGAGCGCTTCGCCCCCCAGACCAGGCCGGAGGATCTGGTGCAGGCCATCGAGGGACTGCTCTGACGGGCGTGCGCCGCTCGCGACACGGCTGCTGCGCGTGCGCCTCGCATCTGCTATATTACGCGCCCACTGTCTCTTGTGCGGTCGCTTTGCCGGGCTCAGGCCCAGCCTCGATGGCGGCCCACCCTATTTTCCATGTCGTGACGGACCAAGGCTGCCGTCACCCGTTGAGCCCAAGGCTCGGAGTGTCCCTCGAACATGTCATTCAATGAACTGGGTCTGTCACCGCACATCCTGCGGGCCGTCAAGGAGCTGGGTTACGAACAACCCACCCCCATCCAGCAGCAAGCCATTCCCGCCATCCTGGCCGGGCAGGACGTGCTGGGCGGCGCCCAGACAGGCACGGGCAAGACGGCCGGTTTCACCCTGCCCATGCTTCATCGACTGCTGGCCAACCACGGTCGTGGCGGTCGTCGCCAGGTGCGAGCCCTGGTGCTGACCCCGACCCGGGAGCTGGCCGCCCAGGTGGGCGAGAGCATCATCAAATATGCCCACCACCTGCCGTTTCGTACCCTGATCGCCTATGGCGGCGTCAGCATCAAGCCGAACCTGGACGCCATCAAGCTCGGGGTCGACATTCTGGTCGCCACCCCGGGCCGCCTGCTGGATCTGCTGACCCAGGGCGCCCTGACCCTGAGCGCCCTCGAGGTACTGGTGCTGGATGAAGCGGACAGAATGCTCGACATGGGGTTCATCACCGACATTCGCCGCATCATGAAGGCCCTGCCGGAGGAGCGTCAGACCCTGCTCTTCTCCGCCACCTTCTCCAATGACATCAAGGCGCTGGCGGACGATCTGCTCAAGGATCCCACCCTCATCGAGGTGGATCCCAGCAACACCGCCGCCGAGCAGGTAAGCCAGCGCATCATCCAGGTCGATCGGGAGCGTCGCCGGGAGATGCTCTCCCACATGATTGGCCGTGGCAACTGGCAGCGGGTGCTGGTGTTCGTGCGCACCAAGCAGATTGCCGACAGGCTCGCCCAGCAAATGCAGAAAGATGGCCTGGATACGGTCGCCATCCACGGTGACAAGAGCCAGGGGGCCCGCAACCGGGCGCTGGCGGATTTTCGTGAAGGCAAGGTGCGGGTGCTGGTTGCCACCGACATCGCCGCTCGCGGCCTGGACATCGATCAACTGCCCCACGTGATCAACTTCGAGCTGCCCCAGATGGCGGAGGATTACATCCACCGCATCGGCCGCACCGGCCGCGCCGGCCGTGGCGGCGAGGCCATCTCTCTGGTGAGCCAGGACGAGCTGGGTCAGCTCAAGGAGATCGAGGCGCTGATCGGCCAATCCCTGACCGTGGAGATCCTGGAAGGATACGAGCCGAGCGGCAAGCCGAGCCGCCAGACCCTGCCGGGCAGCAAGCCGGTGCAAAACCCGCCCCGCGCCCGTGGCCATGCCAACGCCAAGGGCAAGCCCGCCGCCGGGAAAGGCAAAGGGGATGGCGCCAAGAAGCCGGCTCAGCCTGCGCAAAACAAGTCCCGCAAGCGGGAAGTAGTGGGCGAGGACATCGGTTTCGCCCCCATGCGCCGTCTGCCCAAGGCCCAGCGGGGCGACTATCAGGACAACTCCAACGAGGAGTGAGACGGTGCGAGCCCTGCGTCCTGAACAACAAAAAACCGCCCGAGGGCGGTTTTTTCATGCTCTAGCGCCCTTAACCGGCGGCCAAGGCCATGTGCAGCAGCGGATAGGGCTTGCCCTGGCCATCCAGGGGGGAGCGCCCCGTCACCTCGAAGCCCAGGTGCTGGTAGAAGCCGACAGCCTGGGCATTCTGTTCGTTGACGTCCACGCGAGTCGCCCCCAGACAACGGATGGCGTGGTCCACTAGCTGGCGGCCGACCCCTCCCCCTCTCGCCTCGGGGGCGATGAAGAGCATCTCGATGTATTTTATCTAGTGATAAAATACATCTCACAATTACATCTAGTACGTCACAATTAATAGCGCCATATTAATCCACACCATCAATCAATATTTACAGGCCAGATTTCTTTGGTATAGGAGATATTATTCCATCTATCATGATTTGCCCTGGCATTATAGATGTTTGAGATTGATAGCTTTGCGCCGTAGCGAGAAGTTCGGGCTGTGCGATTGGTTTAAGTGCCTCGATAACTTCAACAATAGAAAACTCTCGTCGTGAAACCAACTCTTTGACTACCTGCCGATGAGAGGGTATTGGCAACGCGACTTCCTTTGGCATTTCGGCATCAGCATATATAAACTGCTGCACTATTCCCCATGCACTAAAAAAAACTTCCATAAAAGACTGATCATAAGGCAATGGGCATATGATTAGATTTTTCCTATCATCCTTTTTAATTTTATCAGAAGCTCCTTGGCTGGCTGGCACAATACCAACCCTCAGCCCATTAGCTGCCTCAAGTTGAGTCTGATTTATTTTTACGGTTGTTCCAATATATCTATCTCCATCTGTAGTACCAAGGAAAAGATCTGCCTTCCATAATCCGTTGATACTTGTTGGAAGAGATAATCTTGTTGTTGGGCGACGAAACGCCGCAGCCAAAGTGTTCAGATATCCTTTCAACTTTGGAGGCTGAGACTGCTTCCCTGTCAAAAGTCTAGAATCATCAGTAAGAACCTTTTCAGCCGTTGCAATTAACTGACTTGCTCCTTTTTTCTCTGCACCGAAAAGTATTGATTGATACGCCTTACCAGGAACTTTACATAATTTTAGGGCATCCTCTACACGTTCGAGCACATCAGAGTCTTTTTGCAAGATTGCATCATGAACAGCATATTCGAAACAAATTCCACAATCTCCATCGCCAGCACGATAAAGACGAGGAAGCATTTTAAGTTTTACACCAGACAATCCACCAACTTCATTAGCGACATCTGCCTTCAGACTTTGTAGCAACCCGTCCAAAATTGGTCTAACTACTGCGATCAGAGCTGCGACTTCACCAGCTACAGCATTTTGTTGGGTTTCAGAACGAACAGATATAGTTGACATAAAATCCCTCTTTTATCATTTTTGTTATGCTTTACCATCGAAGTGTTTATCGTTAGATTTTTCACCTCTAGCTAAATTAATAAATCCTAACTATTACCTGCTCCTAACTGCCTGGAGCAAGGCGGAGACATCCGGGCCAAAGGTGCGGCAGCGAATGGCTTCGCGAATGGCGCTCTCGCTGTAGCGACTGGCGGGGTAGACCACCACGCAGGCGGTGTCACCGGGAGCGAGGAAGTGGGTCTCGCCAAAGGGGGTGTAGCGGGTGGCGCCAATGCTGATGAGCGCATGGGCCGGGCGCCCCGCCTGGGCCAGCAGCCCCTGGATATGCTCGGCCGGGCCTTCGTCCTGCTGATGGTTGAACTTGTCGATGGCCCACGCCAGCAACTGACCGTGGAAGTAGCTGTAGTCCACCGCCGCGCTGTCGATCCCGTAGGGGTGCAGCTCCCCGTCCCGCTCCAGATAGCAGGCGATGCGGTAGTCATCGAGCTCGCATCCTGCGGCAAAGTGGGTCAGGGGCAGCAGGTTCGCGGCCAGCCCCTTGCTCTCTTCACCCCAGTTCTTCTTCTCGCTGATCTTTTTGGCATTGGGGCGACGGATGGAGCAGTCGTTGTAGGCGCCAAACGCCTTGGGATGGATGGCCACCACCTGCTCCCCCGCGTACTCCAGCTCGCACCACAGTGCCACCTCGGGTTCAATCTGCACCTTCTCATCCCCGCTCACCGCCGCCTCCGGCAGGAAGATGGCCTCGCCGCTCAGGGGAAAGACCCCGAGCTGGCCGGGATGGTTCGGCACATAGAAGGGGAACAGCGCCTTGGGGGCGACCTTGTCGTCAACCTTGACGGCGACGAAGTCCGCCGCCTCCCCTGCCTGCTCCAGGTGACCGGCGAAGTTGCCCGCCACGCCCAGTCCGATAAAGGGGGTCTGTGAGGTGATCTGCATCTGTGGCTCCACTGGCGCGGCCGGGGCCGCCGCCTCGTTGTCGTTGTTCAGGGCGGAAATACCGCCAAAGAGGGAGCTTATTAGAGCACAGCCCCCGTACGGCGCCCAGCCACCGGGCCACAAGCTGTGCACCAGGGCGGGTTTTCCCTCACCATCTGGTCATAAAGTCGGCAATCGATGCGAAGCTGTGATCCCGATGCTTGGGAGAGCCCGGCGCTTTTGCTAGGCTGCCCTATTAATTTGCCGTTCGGGAGCCGTAGCAAGGCCATGACCACCCACTTTCAGGGGCGCTTCGAGTTGGAGTTCAAATACCGCCTGACGGACAGCGCCGCTTTTCTGCATACCCTCACGGCCCTCGGCCCCGAGGTGATGGTGGCGGACAATCATGAGCAGGACTGCTACTTCGACACGGCTGACGGCGCCCTGGCCCGGGAGGAGAAGAGCCTGATCATCCGCACCATGGCCCCCAGCGGCATCCGGCTCTGGATAGTCAAAGGGCCCGGACCCGATCGCTGCGAGGCGGTCAACATCACCGACGCCGACAAGGCGACCAGCATGGTGCGAACCCTGGGCTACCGGCCGGTGCTGACCATCGACAAGCGGCGCAGCATCTATTTTCTGGGGGCCTTCCACGTCACGGTGGATCACCTGGCAGGTGTCGGTGATTTTGCCGAGCTCGCCATCATGACTGACGACGAGGCCGCCCTGCCCGCCTACCGCGCGCAACTGCTGGCGCTGGCTAGCCGGCTGGGACTGGCGCCCGAGATGCGGGAAACCCGCTCCTATCGCACCCTGTGCGAGCAGCGAGCCCCCCTTTGACAAGCGGCAACAAGAGGAATCTGCCCATGATTGACAAACTCGCCTGGCTGACCTTCAAGGAGGGACAACTGCTGTGCGCCCGCTCCCACGGCAAGGATATCTACTACATTCCGGGGGGCAAGCGCGAGCCGGGCGAGAGCGACGAGGCGGCCCTCGTTCGTGAAATCGAGGAAGAGCTCGCGGTCACCCTGAAACCCGACACCCTGGTGTTCGCCTGCGAGTTCAGCGCCCAGGCGGACGGCAAGCCGCAAGGGGTGAATGTCAATCTGCGTTGCTACACGGGGGACGCCGACGGCACACCCGTCGCCTCGGCGGAGATCGCCGAGCTGCGCTGGCTGGACAGCCGCCACCTGGCCGAAGTCTCCCCCGTCTCCCGCCTGCTGTTCCAGTGGCTGGCAGCGCAGGGACTGATCCATTAAGAGACGGCGCACCTGACCGGATGACGATGGCACCGGCAGGAGAGTCCGCGCCCGAGACGTTAATCCCCCACGTGGGCCAAGAGAGAAGATGAGGACATTCGATGGAGATCCTTGAGGTCGAGAGTACCAGAGGCATCAAACCGGCGCTGATCGCCCTGCTGCAAGATTGCGTGGCCAGCGGTGCCTCGGTGGGCTTTCTGCCTCCCCTGCAGGAAGAGCAGGGGCTGGCGTACTGGCAAGGCATCGAGGGGGAGCTGGCGGATGGAGTGCGCAAGCTCTGGGTGGCGTTTGATCAGCACCATCTGGTGGGCGCCCTGCAGCTCTCCCTGTGCACCAAGGCCAACGGGGGCCACAGGGCCGAAGTGGAAAAGCTGATGGTCCACAGCCAGGCCCGTGGCAAGGGGGTGGGCCGCGCACTGATGAACGCCATGGAGCAAGGGGCCCGGGACGCCAGGCGTACCTTGCTGGTGCTGGATACCCGGGTCGGCGACGTGGCCTCCAGCCTCTATCGCCAGCTCGGCTATCAGGAGGCCGGCCAGATCCCGGACTTCGCCCGCAATGGGGACGGCACCCTGGCCGCCACCCAGTTCTTCTACAAGCAGCTCTGAGGCAGACGGCCTGGCAAGATCGGACAGCGTACCGGTCTTGCCCCTCCAAGGCTCGGCGCACATAGGTTTTTGGTTCAATCAGACTCATCGGCAAGGAGCCATCATGATATTGGAAGTCGCCCATCTGCAGATCATTCCCGGCAAGGCCACTGACTTCGAGCAGGCCTTCGCCCGGGCCCAGCACATCATCAGCGCCATGCCCGGCTACCTGGGCCACCAGTTGCAGCGTGCCCTGGACGATCCCCATCACTACCTGCTGCTGGTGCAGTGGGAACGGTTGGAAGATCACACCCGGGGGTTCAGGGGCTCACCCCAGTACCAGGAGTGGAAGGCCCTGCTGCACCACTTCTACGACCCCTTCCCCAGGGTCGATCATTTTCAGGATGCAACACCGATCAGCGCCGCAAGCTGAACCTTGATCAGACAGTCCCGTCACGGGCTGATCAATGGCGTCAGGCCAGTCGCTCGGCCCTGTGGGCAATCTGCGGATCGGCAAAGGCGCTCTGGGCCGCGATGAGCTGCAGCTCGTAGGCATTCGCCTCCCAGGTCTGTCTCAGCACCGCATCCACCGCGGCGTTGGTGCGCTCGAAGGCACTCACCCCCTCATATCCCGCCTGCAGGTTGGCCAGCATCAGGGCGCTGATGAGATCCCCCACGCCCACCGGCTGGCGCGCGAAATCGTAAAGGGGACGGGCGATCAGATAGTCACCCTCGGGGGTGGCAAGCAGCATCTCGAAGCGGCCGGGGACGCTGGCGGCGCGACCCAGGTGCTTGACCAGCACCATCTTCACCCCCTTCTCCAGCAACTGGCGTGCGGCGACCCGGGTCTGGGCCAGGGTTGTCAGATGGACATCGCACAGGGTCTCCAGCTCCAGCAGATTGGGGGCCATGATGTCCGCCACCGGCAGGGCCTGCTCGGTGAGAAAGCGGGTGACGCCCGGGGCGACGATGCACCCCTTCTCCGGATGCCCCATCACGGGATCGCAGAAATAGAGGGCCGCCGGATTGGCTTGCTTCACCGCCGCCACCACCGCGAGGATCTCGTCCCCCTGCTCCGCCGAGCCCAGATAGCCGCTCAGCACCGCATCGCAGCGCGCCAGCACCTCGATATTGCAAAGCCCCTGGCACAAGGCGGCAATGTGGCCCGCCGGCATCGCCATTCCCTGCCAACCCGCCTCGTACTGGGTGTGGTTCGAGAACTGCACCGTATTGATGGGCCACACCTCCATGCCGAGACGGCGCATGGGGAACACGGCGGCGCTGTTGCCGGCACAGCCAAACACCACGTGGGACTGGATAGAGAGAATGCGTTTCATCGACACCACCGCACAAGAAGCCTGAGGAAAAGAGGCAATATATCGGATGGAGAGACGGCTCTTCCAGCAATTAACGCCCTGACTCCCTATTTATGCTTCTGCAGGCCTAACCTGCCGCATATTTGACCGCCGCTACCCTGTTTCTGCACAACCCTGGAGCCATCTGCCCCGCTGCTGCGGGGTGATAAATGTATCTGCACACCTCTTGTCTGATGGCATACAAGGTGATTTTTAAACCAGCCATGAACAGTCGGGATCAAGGATGAGGTCCGATGAAAAGGCGGCAGTCGGCAGTCGCAAAATAAGGCAACAAGGGCAAGGGTCAGGGAGGCGTCGGAAGATCACAAGGACGAACGCGGCCTGCCCTTGCCTGACACCGTGGCAACGGCAAGCCATACGAAGTGGCGACAGCAAGTCGCCAGCAGTCATCAGAGGGAGCGCGGTGCCCTTGGGCGTCTCAATCCCGGGCGAAGTGGTAGACCCAGCCTTCGTCCGGTGCCATCTCGTCCGGCAGGTCCACCAGGGCGGGCAGCGAGGTGACGACCCCTTCGGCCGCATATTGCAGGGCCATCAGGGCGCAGAGCGCGGCATCATAGGGATCCGTTCCAGGGATGAGGGACGCCGGCAGGTGGGGTTGCAGCTCGGGCCGCACCACAGAGGCTTTGCCCCCCATTTTGGCCAAGGCGGGATAGACCTCCAGCACCGCGCGCCCGGCAGCCCTCGCCTGTTTTGGCACCAGTTGCAGATCCCCGAGACGCGGCAGCATGGAGAGGGCCAGGGTGGCGTTGTTGCCGAGCCTGTCGAAGGTTGCGGAGAGGGGCTTCTTGCCATAGTGCTGATGGAGCCAGCGCTCGCAATCCCGGTAGGCGTAAGGGTTGTCAATCTCCCGCTGAGGCACGGGAAAGCCGCTCCCCCGCCCCGCCAGCAGATCGGCGAGGGCGCGGGGAAAGGCCAGGGGCGCATCGATGCCGAGAGCAAGGCGCGGGCAGGCCAGCACCTGCATCAGCGCCACCTCGTCTTGCAGGGCCGGGCGCAGCAGGGCATCCAGATCCGGCGCGACCCGGGAGCTCAGCCGAAACAGGGGGGAGATCCCGAGCCAGTGCAGACGGGACTCCCGGGCCTGCCAACCCACCACCGCCACCGCCTGGGCATTACCCTGCCAGCCCCTCACGTCCCAACCGATGCCGATGGCGTCCATGTGTTCCGTTGTCATGCCCCTGTTACCTCTGTGCAGCCTTGATGGAGCACAGGGTAATGGCTGCCCCTCCTAAAGCAAGGGCAAGTTGGCCCCTAGAAGGATTTCTTGAAGTTGATCAGGGGCAGAATGGGGAAGATGCCGTTCTCGGCGTAGTTGGCCAGGCCAATCTGCAAGCCGTCCAGGTGCTTGGTGGCATTGACGAACCCCAGCTGGAAGGTGGTGCGTTCGGCATAGTTGACGAAGCCGACGTTGGCCAGGGCATTGCCCTGGGCGATGTTGACCGCCCCCCAGTTGAGCCCCTTCACATTGTTGGTCAGGTTGACGAAGCCCAGATTGAGGCCGGTATCCTGCCCTTCGTGCCAGTTGACGGCGTTGATGGCGACCCCGCCAAACTGGTGGCGCACCCGGCTCGCGCCAAAGAACACACCAAGCTGCAGGCCGGTGAACTGATCCACGTCGGAGAGGGCGAACACCGGCAGATCGATCCCCTTCACCTGGCCGGTGCGGCCGTAGAGGAAGGAAGCCCGTGCTCCTTCCACCTGATTGGACGAGGGCAGGTTGACACCGGGCAGGGAGATCTGGACCGGCGTGCTGGCCTGGGCGACACCGGCGAGGGTCAGGGCACCACAGCCGAGCAGCAGGGCGAACGGTTTCATCGGGGATTCCTTGTGAAGAGGGTGTGGCTCAAGGGTACCAGCGCAGGCCCTGGGGGACGAGGCCCCGATCCCTGCCTTGCGTCACCTCTCGTCTGAATCCGGGGATGGCTCTCTCGGCGTGACGGGGGAAGCGGTGGTGAAACTCCCTTGAGCGCCAGTGGCCCCCAGAGACACAACCAGCCCGGTCGGGCTGGTTTTTTTGCCTGTGCTCGCCCCTTTTTCGGGGCAATTCGGCCCGGGCCCTTTCCCTGCCCCGCCTAACTGCCTAGAATGAGCCCCCGCTGTTTCAGCCATTCATCCAGCTAGAGGATTTCCCATGGAGACGTTTCTGCTCGAAGGTCACCCCTTCGTTGCCTTGTGTGACCTGATCAAGCATCAGGGTTGGGCCGATTGTGGCGGTGCCGCCAAGGCGCTGGTCGCCGAGGGCCTGGTGGAAGTGGACGGTCAGGTCGAGACCCGCAAACGCTGCAAGATAGTCGCCGAGCAGGTGGTCAACTTCAACGGCATGAAGGTGGTCGTGAAAGAAGGCGTCAGCCCCGAGATCCTCTGATCCTGACGCCCTGCCACGCAAGTGCTACCCAGCACAGTGGCCGCGCAGGTGGTCAACTTCAACGGCATGAAGGCCGTGGTGAAGGAAGGGAGCAGTCCCGAGATCCCCTGATCCTGACGCCCTGCCACGCCAGCGCTTCCCAGCACAGTGGCCGAGCGGGTGGTAAACTTCAACGGCATGAAGGTGGTCGTGAAAGAAGGCGTCAGCCCCGAGATCCTCTGATCCTGACGCCCTGCCACGCAAGCGCTTCCCAGCACAGTGGCCGAGCGGATGGTCAACTTCAACGGCATGAAGCATGAAGGCCGTGGTGAAGGAAGGGAGCAGTCCCGAGATCCTTTGATACCGGCTTGAACAAGGGCGCCAAGCGCCCTCGGACCTTCAGCTCGCCTTGATGGAGAGGGTCAGCACGAAGCGGGCCATGGCCTCGTCGCCGTTGCGAGACGGGCAGGTGGCCACCACCTGGATGGGGCGGTTGATGCGCTGCCCGCTCGCCAGGGACTCGTCTATCATGGCGTCGATAAGCTCCCCCGCCGCACAGTCAAACTGCACGTCCCCCTCCGGGCGCTTCAAAAACTCCCCCTGCACATCCTTGAAGGCAAAATGCACCTTCTTGCGCCGCGCCCGCCCCTTCTCCATGACCAGGAGCCCTCCCACCAGGTCGGCACCGGTGGCGAGCGCCCCGAAATACATGCTGCCCAGGTGGTTGCGGGTGCGCCAGCCCAGCGGAATGCGGATGCGCAGCGCCCTGGCGTCCATCTGCTCGATGACGGGGGCACAGAAACCAATGACGGGAATGTAGCGCCAGGCGAACAGACGCAGGGCGAGGTTGGCTTTGAGGCGTTGCAGGTCCATTGCAAACTGATCCGATGAGTGAATGTGACGCAAATGTTGCCAGCCTGCTTCCCGATAGACAAGCCTCCCGTGCCATCCCTGTGAGCGGCCCCCCAAAGGGTATTTGCAAAATTCATGCAATGGCCAGCTTCTATTTGTCTGGCAAATGATAAAACCGGCCTTTCCTGACCCCGGGTCGCCCCTCTCTTTCCCCTTTTTCCGGATTTTTTCAAGGTCCCGCCCCGGATGACGGGACCATGACAGCCATATCCGAATGAAACACAACAAGAAATACTCCCCGTCAGGGGGCTAGCCCAGGATCCCGCCCCCGCCACTGGGATTATTCGCAGTAACCAAACCCCCACTCCCTCGCTAGGCTGTTGCTGGCCCGGAAGTAGCCACTCGGCACCGGGTCAACCCGTCTACCAATCTCACCATAAGGATAGAGAGATGAGTCACGTGCAACAGTTGTTCAACGGGGGCGAGAGCGCCGGTACTTTCCAGCTCAACTTCAACAACAACCGTGCCTACGAGCTGTTTGGCCGGGAGTACCTCAAGTGCTATGCCAACCTCAGCGCCAAGGGGAAGATGAGCAAGCCCCTGCCCACCGGGCCGCTGAGCTACACCGTCGACTTCGCCATGGATTGCGGCTGCAGTTCGGTGCTGTTTGACTTCAACCTCGCCTACAAGAAGACCTTCGGCAACCAGTTGCAGGCCCCCCTGTGGCGCGAGTCGGACTACGAGGCCGAGCTGGTGCTCTGCCAGCTGGTGCGCGAGGCACCGGCCAACCGCCTGAGCAACCATGATCAGTTCGCCGAGGCCGAGGCCTTCTTCAACGACGTCAATCTGCCCGACACCGTCCGGGCAGTGGGCGCTGATCCCTATGCCGACAAGGACGGCCTGGTGGAGTTCATCGTGGCCAACGAGCTGCTGGACGATCCCGCCGTCATGGCCAAGCTGGCGGAACAGAAGGCCTACCTCATCGCCATCACCTCCGTGGTCACCGCCTACATCAACCGTTACGCCGAAGCCTATGGCGAGCAGTACAAGACGGACGCGGATCTCTGGGCCAGGGCCCTCTCCAAGATCCCTCTGATGGGGCCGAGCAAGATCGATCAGCAGAGCTACAGCCGCCACATCAAGGGGCTCAGCATCGCCACCGACTTCATCAACTTCATCATGGACGTGGTGGTGAGCCAGGGCACCACGGCGCTGGCCAGCTTCAACAAGTTCCTGCAAAAGCAGGGGGATGCCATCCGCTTCGGGGTGGAGAACAACAAGGACTTCTACAAGACCATCACGGTGGGGGTCACGGTGGAAGTGTTCAAGGTGGGCAACGAGCTGGTCTATGTGCCGAAGATCAAGCAGTACCGCGTCAACTTCGACCGCCAGAACAGCAAGTTCACCTCCGCCTGTGCCAGCGCCGAGTTCGTCGACATCTACTTCAACTACCTCTATGCCGCCAACGTGTTCGACTACGAGGCCCTCAAGGACCCCGAGATCAAGCGCGACTTCGACAACTTCATCCAGAAGCAGCGCAAGGCACAAATTGAAGAAGCGGATACCTTCTTCAACGATGACTTCCCGCCCCTGGAGCCCAAGCTGGTCAGCCGCAGCAAGGCCACGGTGTAACCCCGCCAGTCAAAAAAACAGCCGGCAGATGCCGGCTGTTTTTTTAGGTGGGCCTCAGGCCCGTTTCTCTTCAAGCCAGGCACCCTGGCTCTGCATCTCGAACAGCTGGGCATAGTGTCCTCCCAGCGCCATCAGCTCGCCGTGGGTGCCGCGCTCGCTCACCCACCCGCGGGAGAGCAGCAGGATTTCATCGGCATCCACTATGGTGGAGAGGCGGTGGGCGATGGCGATGGTGGTGCGACCACGGCGCGCCGCCGAGAGCGCCTGGGAGAGGGCGAGCTCGGTCTGGGAGTCCACGCTCGCGGTCGCCTCGTCCAGGATGAGGATGCGCGGATCCCCCACCAGGGCGCGGGCAAAGGAGAGCAGCTGGCGCTGGCCGGCGGAGAGGTTCTTGCCCCCCTCCTCCATCAGGGTGGCCAGGCCATCGGGCAGGCGGCGCACGAAATCGGCCAGCTGCACCTCCTCCAGAGCCTGCCAGAGCCGCCCATCCTCGATGCCGTCACGCCCAAGGCGCAGGTTCTCGGCCAGGGTGCCGACGAAGATGAAAGGATCCTGCTGCACCAGGCCGATGCTGCGGCGCACCGCCGAGAGGGCCAGGTCGTTCATGGGGTGATCATCGAAGTGGATGCTCCCCCGATCCAGGGGGTAGAAGCCCATCAGCAGGCTGATGATGGTGGACTTACCGCTGCCGGTGTGGCCCACCAGCGCCAGCATCTGGCCCGGCCGGGTGGCAAAGCTCACATCTTGCAGCACCTGCTGCTCCCCGTCGTAGGAGAAGCCCACCCCGTCGAAGCGTACCCGTCCCTCCAGGGGGCGCACCTCCCCGTCGGTGCTCTCGCGGGTTTCATCGAGCAGGGCGAACACCCGCTCCCCCGCCACCATGGCCTGCTGCAACTGGTTGAGCTGGTTGGTCATCTCGATGAGGGGCTCGATCATCCGCCCCAGATAGCTGATGAAGGCGTAAAGCACCCCCACCTGGATGGCCCCCGCCGTGCTCAGCCCCTCGTGGGCAAACAGGGCCAGCAGACCGATGAGCACCATCATGTAGAAGAGATCGATGAGGGGGCGCAGCAGGATGCCGTTGATCTTGAGGCTCTTGATCCGCGCCTGCCAGTGTTGCTGGTTCACCCCGGCAAAGGCGTTGGCGAAGTGGCGCTCCTGCACCATGGCCTGGATCACCGGCATCCCCTGCAACGACTCGTTGAGACGGCTGTTGATGTCGGAGAGCAAGGATCGGGTCGCCCGCACCACGGGCACGCTCAGTTTCTGGTAGAGCCACATCACGGCTCCCACCGCCGGCAGCAGGGTGGCGCACACCAGCATCAGGCGCAAGTCCAGCAGCGCCATGGAGAGCAGGATGCCGCACAGGAGCACCACTTTTTGCACCAGGAGCCCTATCACCTGGACATAGAGGTTCATGATCGCCTCGGTGTCGTTGGTGATGCGGGAGATGAGGGAGCCCGAGCGGTGCTTGTCGAAATAGCGGGCAGGCAGGCGGATGGCGGTGGCGAACACCTGCTCGCGCAGACGCTGCACCACCGCCTGGGCGATGCGGTTGAAGCGCAGGGATTGCAGATAGAAGCCGGCCGCCGACAACACCTGCAGCCCCAGATAACCGGCGGCAAGGGCGGCGATGATGCCCCACTCCAGCCGGCGCGGCGCCAGGTAGTCATCGATGAAGAGCTTGATGAGCAAGGGGCCCGCCACCTCGGCGCCGGTGGCGAGCAGCAGGCAGATGCCCGCCTGCACTAGCCAGCGGGGGTAGCTGGCGCAGTAGGCGAGCAGCCGTTTGATGGTTGGGTTCACAGGCTTGCCTCCAGCGCAACGTTCCACGGGAATTGACTCTCTTTGCTCCCCTCTCCGCTCGCGGGAGCCGGGCGGGGGGTGAAGGAAACCAGGGGCCTTGTCATCCTGTTCACAGGCTCTCCTCCACGTCCTGCTCCAGGCGCTGGTAGCGGACCATGTCCGCGTACCAGCCGTTCCTGGCCATCAGGGTCTCGTGACGGCCCCGCTCGCTGATCGTTCCCTGCTCCAGCACCAGGATCTCGTCCGCCTGCTCCACCGCCGTCATGCGGTGGCTCACCAGCACCAGGGTGCGCTTGTGGACCTTGAGGGCCAGCAGGATCTGCTGCTCGGTGTGGGCATCCACCGCCGAGAGGGCGTCATCCAGCACCAGGATCGGGGCATCCAGCAGCAGGGCGCGGGCGATGGCCAGACGCTGCTTCTGACCGCCGGAGAGGGTCACCCCCTTCTCTCCCACCTCGGTTTCATACCCTTTGGGGAAGCGACTGATGTCGTCGTGAACGCAGGCGATGCGCGCCACCCGCTCAATCTCCTCCCGGCTCGCCTCGGGGCGGCCCAGGGCGATGTTGGCCGCGATGGTGGTGGAGAACAGAAACGGCTCCTGGGGCACATAGGCAAACTGGCTGCGCAGCTCACCCAGCGACAGTTGCGAGATGGGCACCTCCCCCATGCGGATCTCCCCGGCCGTGGGGTTGGCCAGGCGCATCAGCAGCTTGAGCAGGGAGCTCTTGCCTGCCCCGGTGCGTCCCACTATCCCCAGCATGGCGCCAGCCTGCAGGGTGACATCCACCCCCTGCAACAGGGTGCGCTGCTCCAGCCGGTAGCCCAGCCCCTGCACCCGCAGGGGAAAGGCCGAGGCCAGCGCCACGGGATGGGCTGGCTCCTCGATGTCGCTGCGCTCCCCCAGCAGGCTTTCGATGCGCGAGTAGGCGGCGCTGCCCCGCTCGATGATGTTGAACAGCCAGGCGATGGCGAACATGGGCCAGATGAGCTGGCCGAGGTACATGGTGAAGCTGGTGAGCTCCCCCAGAGTCAGCTTGTCTTGCAGCACCAGGGCGCTGCCCCCTGCGACCGCCAGAAAATAGGAGCAGCCGATGCACAGGTAAATCACGGGGTCGAACTTGGCGTCGATGCGGGCCACCGCCATGTTGCGCTCCCCCGCCTGACGGGTCAGCTCGGCAAAGCCCTCGTCCTCCAGGGATTCGACCGCGTAGGATTTGAGCACCCGCACCCCGGAGAGGGCCTCCTGGGTCTTGTTGTTGAGGCGGGAGAAGGCCCCCTGAGCCGCCTTGAACTCCTTGTAGATCTGGGTCCCGAAGCGGTTCATGAAGAAGGCCATCACCGGCAGGGGCAGCAGGGAGAGCAGGGTCAGCTGCCAGGAGTACTGGCTGCACATGATGGAGAGCACCAGGATGCCGACGATGAAGGAGTCCACCAGGGTCAGCACCCCTTCCCCTGCGGTCATCTCCACCGCCTGGATGTCGTTGGTGGCGTGGGCCATCAGATCTCCGGTGCGATGGCGCTGGTAGAAATCCGGGCTCATGCGGGTGAAGTGGCTGAACAGGCGGTTGCGCAGCACGTAGGCGAGCCGGTAGGAGGCACCGAACAGCATGACCCGCCACACGTAGCGCAGCAGGTAGATAAGCAGTCCCAGGCCAAAAAGCCCCGCCAGATAGCCGGTCAGGGTGCCGCTGTCCAGGTCACCCTTGGCGATGCCATCCACCACCCAGCCCACCACCTTGGGAGGGATCACGGTCAACAGGGCCACCAGCATCAGCAGGGAGATGGCCACCAGATAACGCCGCCACTGATCCTTGAAAAACCAGCCAAGCCGCAAAAATACGCTCACAGAGAAGTCCTTGGTCGCAGCGCGCTGCCGCGTGATCGTGAAGAGAAGCTCAATACAATCGCCCCCTGGCGGGGGCGAACGAGTGGGTCATCATAGCCTGAAGCGGGTGACTTGAGAACGATTGCTATCTTGCCCTCCCTCAGAGCCGCTTGTCGGGGGGCGAAAACGGGAAGGCGACCGACTCCTGCTGCTCCCCGGTGAGCAGGAAGTGGGAGACCTCCTCCCGGGTCTGGGTAAAGACCTGCTGCAACTGGTTGAGCTCCCCCTCGCTCAGCTCCTCCTGCAGCCGCAGCCGCCACTCCAGTTCCCCGGCCAGCAGTTGCAGGCGGGAAGCGGAGATGTTAGCCGAGACCCCCTTCAGGGTATGCAGCAAGCGGCACGCCACTTCGGGCTGCTGGCGACGCAGGGCGGTGCGGATGTCCCACAGATCGTCCTTGTGTTCGGAGAGGAACAGCTTGAAGAGGATCTGCAGCGCCTCCCTGTCATGCTCCAGCCGGCGCAGGGCATCCTCCAGATCCAGCACGCCCATGAGGGCCGGCGGCTTAACCTCGATGGGCACCTTGGGCTCCCCGCCGCTGCTCTTCACCCATTGCAGCAGGTTGTTGTAGAGATCGAGCTTGCTCACCGGCTTGGTGACATAGCCGTTCATGCCGACGCCAAGGCAGCGCTCCCTGTCCCCCGGCATGGCGCTGGCGGTGAGGGCGATGATGGGCACATCGTGCTTGTCCACCATCTTGCGGATCTGGCGGGTGGCATCCAGCCCGTCCAGCACCGGCATCTGCAGATCCATCAAGATGACGTCAAACGGCTGCTCCGCCACCTGCTCCACCGCCTCGCGGCCGTTGTCCACCACGGTGACCTTGGCCTCCACCCGGCGCAGGTACTCCAGAATGAGCTGCTGGTTGACCCGGTTGTCCTCGGCCAGCAGCACCCGGGTGCCGCGCAGCAGCTCCCGGAACTGCTGCTGATCCCCCTGGGCCTCCGCCTGGCGGACCTTGCTGTCATGGGAGCTGCCGTTGAGCAGTTCGTCCACCTTGGCCAGCAAGGCGTTTTCGGTCATGGGTTTGGCCAGGAAATGGGTCAGTCCCATGCTCTCCATACGCCCGTGCAGCCCCTCCCTGGACCAGGCGCTGGTCATCAGGACAGGCAGGCGCCGCCACTGGCTGTGCTGGTACATCTCGAGGGCCAAGTCCAGGCCATCCTCCTGACCCATGCGCCAGTCGAGGATGGCGAGGCGGATGTGATGCCCCTCTTCCCGCAGCACCTGACGGGCGCGGGAGAGGCTGTTGACCGTGATGACGGACGCCCCCGCCCGCCCCAGGATGTCCTTGGCCAGCTCCAGCACCAGCTCGTTGTCATCCATCATCAGGATCAGGGGCTGGTGATCGAAGAAGACCCGGCGCCCCGAGACACCGTACACCGCCTGGGAGATGGGGATCTCGAACAGGAAGGTGGAGCCCACCCCGGGCTTGCTCTGCACGGTGATCTCCCCTCCCATCAGCCCCACCAGTCGCTGGGAGATGTTGAGGCCAAGCCCGGAGCCGCCATATTTGCGGGTATTGCCCGCCTCCAGCTGGGTAAAGGGCTGGAACAGCTGGGCCTGCTTCTCCGGGGCGATGCCGATGCCGGTATCCCGCACGCTGAAACAGACCCGCATGGGATGCTGGCTGGTGAGGGTGATGGCCACCTCCACCTCGCCCCGCTCGGTGAACTTGATGGCATTGTTCACCAGGTTGACCAGCACCTGACCGAGGCGCAGCGGATCCCCGCGCAGAAAGTCGGGCACGGCGGGAGACTTGTTGATGATGACCTCGATGTGCTTGCGCTCCGCCAGATCCGCGAACATGGCGGCGAGGGAGTCGAGCTGCTCGCTGAGATCGAAGTCGATCTCCTCCAGGGTCAACTTGCCGGACTCCACCTTGGTGAGATCCAGAATGTCGTTGATGAGCAGCAGCAAGGTGTCCGACGAGGATTTGATCTTGTTGAGATAGTCCCGCTGCTGGGGATCCAGACTGGTTTGCAGTGCCAGGGCGCTGAAGCCGATGATGGCATTCATGGGGGTGCGGATCTCGTGGCTCATGTTGGCCAGGAAGTCGCTCTTGGCCTGGGCCAGCAGCGCGGCATGGCGAGAGAGCTCGCTCAGCTTCTGGTTGCGACGCCACAGGGTCGCGGCCACCAGCGAGAAGCAGAGCAGCGCCCCCCCCAACACCATCAGGTAGAAGCGGCTCTTGAGGGAGGAGGCCCGCTCCAGCTTGCTCTGCTTCCAAGCGGGCAGTGAGCTCAGCCCCTTCATCTCCACCACCTGATTGCGCAGGCGATGGTACTCCATCACCTGCTGATTGAACTCCTGGCCAAGCCGAACGAGGGCCGCGACCCTCGGCTGCTCGCCATAGCGGTCGAGCAGGTGCTGCTGGAGTTGCAGCAGTTGCCGCTGCTCGTTCTGATCCCAGCTGCGTCTGAGGTAGTGGTGCAGGCGCATGAGTTCGGTCAGGTCGCGGTACTGCGCCTCACCGACCGGCAGGGTGCCTTGCAACGCCTTGAGCTGGCCCTGGAAGCGGGGAGCCAGATACTCGATGGTCATCTCCATGGTGTAAAGCCTGGCGAGATCCAGCAGATAACCGTCGATGTCCCGCTGCAACGCCTGGGAGCCGGGGTCGTCCACCGACTCCGGATCCTCGTGCACCAGCCTGACGAATCTGTCCAGGTGACTGGAAAGCAGGCTCAGGCGTTGCTGTACGCTGCCATCGCTGGCCTTCTCGCGCCCCAGCAGATAGACGGTATCGGTATTGACCCGATTGAGCACCATCTCAGCCGCCACGCTCAAATCGAAGGCACGCTGCTGCTGGCTGAGCAACTGCCAGCAATAGGCAGAAAAGCCCACCAGCGATACGATGATAAGGCCAAAGACAACACGATTGCCCCGTGCAACACTCTTCATCCCGTCTCGATTCTCATGTCATGGTCGGCCATCCGGTGACATCAGGTCACGGCCGGAGGCCAACTGTGAAAAACCACTGAGTGCTATGTTACCGTTAGTCGGCGCTCTGATTGCAATAAAGATGTTGCCGGGCCATGAAATAAGGAAGCAATTATGTCACTTGTCACCACCTATTGTAGCCAATGCTTTACCCGCAACCGCCTGCCTGTCGAAAAAGCAGACTCAAATGCGAAGTGCGGCCGCTGCCGTCACGCCCTCTTCGAACAAACCCCGGTGGCGGGGCGTCAGGCCAGCTTCGATGCCCTGATCCAGTCCGACATCCCGGTGGTGGTGGACTTTTGGGCAAGCTGGTGTGGCCCCTGCCTGCAGTTTGCCCCCGTCTTTCAGGAGGTCGCCCGGGAGCTTGAGCCCCGCCTTCGCTTCGTGAAACTCGATACCGAGCAGGAGGCCGCCATCGCAGGTCGCTATGGCATTCGCAGCATTCCTACCCTGATGGTCTTCCAGCGGGGGGAGATCCTGGCACAGCGCAGCGGCGCCCTGCCCAAGAGCCTGTTCAAGGAGTGGCTGCTCTCCTTCACCTCCCCCGTCAAATGAAAATGAAATGTTTCATTTCTGTTTGATTGAAGATCCATTTTCACTTGACTCTGTGAGTCGCCACATGATTTGACCATATCCCCCTGTTTCAAACAGGGGGATATATGTAACCTCGGCATCACAACAACAACCATAAATTAACCGAGAGAACGTTATGCACACATCGGCTGTACCTCCCACTCCCCCCTCACGCTGGCTGGACATCAAGTCCGGGATCGTCATCCTGGATCTGCTCCTGCTCTGCGCCATGCTGGCATGGCTCCCGTTTGACCCCATGGTCAACAAGGGGCTGGCCATCCTGATCTTCATCGCCATCCTCTGGCTGACCGAGGCGGTGAACATCACCATCACTGCCATCTCCATCCCGGTGCTCGCCACCCTGCTCGGGGTGTTCGACATGAGCAAGTCGCTGACCGACTTTGCCAACCCCGTCCTGTTCCTCTTCTTTGGCGGCTTTGCCCTCGCGGCAGCCCTCTCCAAGCAGGGACTCGACACCCAGATCGCCGGCAAGGTGATGCAGCTCGCCAAGGGACACCTGGGCTGGGCTTCCATCGTGCTCTTCACCATCACGGCCGCCCTCTCCATGTGGATCAGCAACACCGCTACCGCGGCCATGATGATGCCGCTGGCCCTCGGCATGCTGAAGGGGCTGGACGTTCACAAGGAGCGCCGCACCCTGGTCTTCGTGCTGCTTGGCGTCGCCTATAGCGCCAGCATCGGTGGCATCGGCACCCTGGTGGGCAGCCCCCCCAATGCCATCGCCGCCGCCCAGATGGGGCTGGGTTTCACCGACTGGCTGGAGTTCGGCATCCCCGTGGTGATCATCTTCATGCCGGTGGGCATCGGCCTGCTCTACTGGGTGACCCGTCCCAATCTCTCCCACCAGGTCAGCACCGAGCAGGTCACCATCGAGTGGACAGGCCAGCGCAAAGTGACCCTGGCCATCTTCCTGACCACGGTGCTGCTGTGGATTGGATCCCAGCCTCTTGCCAAGGCGCTGGGCGGCATTCCCCAGTTCGATACCCTGATCGCCATGGGCGCCATCCTGGCCATCGCCGTCAGCCGGGTCGCCAGCTGGGATGACATCAACCAGAACACCGACTGGGGCGTGCTGCTGCTGTTCGGGGGTGGTCTCACCTTGAGCGCCATCCTCAAGCAGACCGGGGCCAACGCCTTCCTGGCGGAGCACCTCTCCAGCGGCCTCTCCTCCATGCCCATCTTCGTGATCCTGCTCTGCCTGGCCGCCTTCGTGGTGTTCCTGACCGAGCTGGTCTCCAACACCGCCACCGCCGCGCTGCTGGTGCCGCTGTTCGCCGGGGTGGCCGAGGCACTGGGGGTCTCCCCCATCGTGGTCTCCGTGCTGATCGCCGTCGGCGCCTCCTGTGCCTTCATGCTGCCGGTGGCCACGCCCCCCAACGCCATCGTCTTCGCCAGCGGCCATATCCAGCAGCGGGAGATGATGCGGGCCGGTCTGGTACTGAACCTGGTGTTCACCGTCATCCTGACCATGCTTGCCTATTTCATGGGGGATATCCTCCACTAAGGTTCGCCCCCTAATGCCCCTCCAAGCCCCGCATCGCCGGGGCTTTTTCTCGCCCCGAAACAACCGTTCTCCCCTACCCGCGACATCACGACGACGTTAACTCGCACTTAAGAAATCGCCTCCATGATGCTCACAACGGCCATCACGCAGCCATGGCTGACGATGGCGATGATCATGGACATCACGACAAGGGGATCACCTCATGGGAAAGACGATGCAGAACAACCGTGAAATCAAGGTATGGGATCCGGTGGTCAGGGGATTTCACTGGGCCACTGTGCTGTTGTGCGTGCTGAATCTCTTCATCCTTGAAGAGGGGGCGCGCAACCACCGCTATGCGGGATATGCGCTGGCCGGACTGCTGGCACTGCGCATCGTATGGGGATTCATCGGCTCCTATCATGCCCGCTTCGCCCAGTGGCTGCCGACACCGGCCGGCGTCATCACCTATCTCAAGGAGACGATCAAGGGGCGCCACCCCTACTACGCCGGTCACAATCCTTTGGGGTCCTTGATGATACTGCTGCTGTTGACCTGCCTTGTCGGCACCGCCGCCAGCGGGATCATGACCGAATACGGGCCTCTCTCCGGCACCCATCGCATGGAAGAGATCCACGAGTTCTTTGCCAAGGGGCTGCAGGTGGCCATCTTCGTCCATGTACTGGCCGTCATCGCCCTGGATCGTCTGGTACGGAGCGATCTCGTCAGGGCGATGATCACCGGCAAGAAACGGGTGCCGGCGGACACCCGGGTGGTCGACAGGCCCTGAGCCTCCCTCAGCCCGACAGATGAAAAAAAACCCCGCATCGCGGGGTTTTTCACAGGAGCAGACATCAGCCGACGCTGCAGCTCGTCAGTTTCCAGATCCGGTCTACGTAATCCTGGATGGAGCGGTCGGAGTTGAACTTGCCCATGGTGGCCGAGTTGATGATGGCTTTCTTCGCCCACAGGGCCGGATCCCGGTACCAGGCGTCGATCAGCTTGTGCGCCTCGGAGTAGGACTCGAAATCCGCCAGGGTCAGGTAAGGGTCTCCCCCTTCCAGCAAGGAGCGCTTGATGGAGGCCAGCTCACCCGGGCGACCCGGCGTGAAGTAGTCGGTATCAAACCAGTCCAGCACGGCTTTCAGTTCGGAGTTGGCGTAGTAGAAGTCATACGGGTTGTAGCCGCGCGCCTTCAGGGACTTCACCTCGTCCACATTCAGACCGAAGATGGCGCAGTTCTCGGCACCCGCCTCTTCGGCGATCTCGATGTTGGCGCCGTCCAGCGTCCCGATGGTGATGGCACCGTTCAGCGCCATCTTCATGTTGCCGGTACCGGATGCTTCGTAACCTGCGGTGGAGATCTGCTCGGAGACATCCGCCGCCGGGATCAGCTTCTCGGCAAGGCTCACGCGGTAGTTCGGCATGAACACCACTTTCAGCTTGCCCTGGATACGGGCGTCGTTGTTGACCCGCTCCGCCAGCTTGTTGATGGCGTAGATGATGTCCTTGGCCAGCTTGTAGCCGGGCGCCGCCTTGGAGCCGAAGATGAACACCCGCGGATGCATGTCATAGTCCGGGTTCGCCAGCAGGCGACGGTAGAGCGCCATGATGTGGATGAGGTTCAGCTGCTGGCGCTTGTACTCATGCAGACGCTTGATCTGGACGTCGAAGATCGCCTCCGCGCTCACGTCGATGCCGGTTTCCGCCTTGATGACCTTGACCAGCTTCTCCTTGTTGTGGCGCTTGATGGTCATGAACTGCTGCTGGAACGCCTTGTCGTCGGCAAACTTCACCACGCTGCGCAGCTTGTCCAGTTGCAGCGGCCACTCCTTGCCCACCACCTCGTTGTAGAGTTCGGCCAGTTCCGGGTTACAGGCCAGCAGCCAGCGACGGGGAGTCACGCCGTTGGTGACGTTGCACATCTTCTCGGGCCACAGCTCGGCATACTCGGGGAAGAGATCTTCCTTCACCAGCTTGGAGTGGATCTCGGCCACACCGTTCACCTTGGAGGAGCCGATGACGCACAGGTTGCCCATGCGCACCTTGCGCACGTCACCCTCTTCGATGATGGAAAGCTTGGCCTTGATGGCATCGTTGCCCGGCCACTTGGGCTCCACCAGCTCGTTCAGGAAGCGGGCGTTGATTTCGTAAATGATCTCGAGATGGCGCGGCAGTACCTTCTCGAACAGGCTGACGGACCACTTCTCCAGCGCTTCCGGCAGCAGGGTGTGGTTGGTGTAGGAGAAGACCTGATAGCAGATGCCCCAGGCGGTATCCCAGTTCAGCCCCTCTTCATCCACCAGCACGCGCATCAGCTCGGGGATGGCCACGGTGGGGTGGGTATCGTTGAGCTGGATGGCAATCTGCGCGGCAAAGTTGCTGAAGTCACTGCCATGCACCCGCTTGTAGCGGCGCATGATATCCTTGATGGAGCAGGCGCAGAAGAAGTACTGCTGGATCAGGCGCAGCTCCTTGCCGGCGTCGGTCTCATCGTTCGGGTAGAGCACCTTGGAGATGGTCTCGGCCTGGGCCTTCTCGGCCTGGGAGTCGATATAACCACCGGCGTTGAACACGTCCCAGTCGAAGAACTCGGAGGCGCGGGATTCCCACAGACGCAGGATGTTGACGGTGTGACCACCGAAGCCGACCACCGGAATGTCCCAGGGCACCCCTTTGATCTTGCGACCGGCGTGCCACACCTTCTTAAGGCCACCCTTGTCACCAAAGACGGTCTCCACGTAGCCGTAGAGCGGGATCTCCTGCACCGATTCCGGGCGGCAGATCTCCCAGGGGTTGCCATATTCGCGCCAGGAGTCCGGACGCTCGATCTGGCGACCATCCTGGATCTCCTGACGGAACAGGCCGTGCTCGTAGTGGATGCCATAGCCCACCGCCGGGTAGTTCAGGGTGGCCAGGGAATCGATGAAGCAGGCAGCCAGACGACCCAGGCCGCCGTTGCCAAGGGCCATGTCAGGCTCTTGTTCACACAGATCGGTCAGTTCCAGACCGAGTTCACCCAGCGCCTCTTCACAGACTTTGTAGAGGGAGAGGTTGTGCAGGTTGTTGGAGGTCAAACGCCCCATCAAAAATTCAGCAGAGAGATAGTGAATCGCACGAGTATCTTTCTTGAAGTGAGTCTGCTGAGTACGGGTCAGGCGCTCGTACACCTGTTCATTGACGGCGGCAGCGGTCGCTTTCCACCAGGCATCCGGAGAGGCTTTCTGTTCGCTTGTACCCAAGGTAGAACGCAGGTGACGCACGATACTCGCCTTGAGCTGATCTTTATCCAGTTGGAGATCCTGGTCTGTCTTCTTCTTGGTAGCCATAAACCATTTTCCTTCGTTACAAATAAAAAATGTCATCCCATCGGGGGGACCGGCGCTGTTGTTATCTCAGAATATGCTCCGGCGGGGGCATACTAGCTAAAGCCAAGGGTTTAAAAGTTAACGTGAGTCACACTTTAACGCATAAAAATGACAGTTTCACCATGAAAACCCTTTCCTTGAGCCAGCCTGAATGAAATATAAATTTCGTTTTAAATCATAGCGATACATGAAAACAAAAAAGATAGTTTCATGAATAGGTTTTCAATGATTGCCTGTGACTGAAAATACGTGAAAATAACCGCCAACTAGGGAGAAATTGAAAGCGTTTTCAATTCACACCTCCTCGTCAGGTAATAAAAAGGGTGCCCCAATCGGAGCACCCTTTGATTTCAATTAACCATGCGCCTTGAACTGATTGCTCATGGGGTCGTAGTGATACCCGATCTGTTGCAGACGGGTAGCCAGCTGATCTTCTGTCATGTCGTAGTAAGCCAGCAGCTCTTCAAGGCCATCACACTCCAGCCGCAGCTTCTCGTTGATGATCCCGAGCAGAATGTTGGCATCCAGTCGTTGCAAGGTACTGACGTCCATCTCGCTCCCTCCTCTCCCTATACAGGACTGTATAACCATGAGCGCCGACCCGAAGTTTGTCTACAGGTTAAAAAACACCCTGCATAAGAAAGATATAAATATTCTTTTTAATCATTGAGTTAAAATCATCTCCTGTTAATCGGCTCACACTTTTAGCCACAAATGACTTGTCACTCCTTGCGAACAGAACTACTGTATACGCATACAGCATGGTTATTCATACAGGAACGACATATGAGCCAGCCCCTGAATCTTTGCCCCCCCTCCTCCTCTGCCGGTCTGATCACCACCTGGCCCACTCGCCATCAGAGCAAGATGGGACAAGAGCAGCGGCGCAGCCCTCTCCATCAGGAAGCACCGCTGCTCGATGCCCTGGGGCAACTGAGTCAGTCTGACAGTGGCTGGATCCTGCTCGTCGCCCCGCCAGGTCTACCCGCCGCCGCGCAATTGCAGGCCAGAGGGATCAATCCTGCCAGGGTGCTTGTCGTGCACGCTCCCAAGATCAAGAATTGGCAGCGCCTGCTGGAGCAGAGCCTGATCAATGGTCACTGTGCCGCCGTGCTGACCTGGCTGCCCGAACAGGTCGCCCTGGACCAGAGCACATTGAGCACCCTGGGCCAGCGTGTCGGTGTCCTGACCCGCTTCTTCGAGCCCTCAACCCCTCTGGGTGGGGCACTGAGTTACGGCGGCCAGGATGTCTACCTGAACCACTGATCGCCCCTTCGGCGTGACAGCCAATGCGCCGGCATTGCCCACCGGGTTATCCAGGCTTCCGACCCGGGATGCCATGGCGACAAAGACAAAGCAGCACAGCAGCACAGCAGCACAGCAGCACAGCAGCACAGCAGCACAGCAGCACAGCAGCACAGCAGCACAGCAGCACAGCAGCACAGCAGCACAGCAGCACAGCAGCAGTAAATTTGCTCAGGTCCAGACAGTCAAATGGGGCCCGCAAAAAAGGCGACCCGAGGGTCGCCTTTCAACATGCTGCTGTACGGGGCTAATCGTCCTCCGTTTGCATCGAAGCCCGATTGATCAAGCCAGCTTGGTCTCCAGCTCGGCAATCTTGGCGGACCAGTAGGCCGGGCCGGTCTCGTGGATGTTGTTGCCCTGGGAGTCGACCGCCACGGTGACCGGCATGTCTTCCACCTCGAACTCATAGATGGCCTCCATCCCCAGATCGGCAAAGGCCACCACGCGCGCCTTCTTGATGGCTTTCGCCACCAGATAGGCGGCGCCGCCCACCGCCATCAGGTAGACAGCCTGGTGCTGCTTGATGCTCTCGACCGTCTTGGGGCCGCGCTCGGACTTGCCGATCATGCCGATGAGGCCGGTTTCTCCCAGCATCATGTCGGTGAATTTGTCCATCCGGGTGGACGTGGTGGGGCCAGCCGGGCCGACCACCTCGTCACGTACCGCATCGACCGGGCCCACGTAATAGATGAAGCGGTTGGTGAAATCGACCCCTTCCGGCAGTCCTTCACCTTTTTTCAGCATGTCGGCGATGCGCTTGTGGGCGGCGTCGCGGCCGGTCAGGATCTTGCCGGAGAGCAGCACGGTATCGCCGCTCTTCCAGCTGGCAAGCTCTGCCTTGGTGATGCCATCCACGTTGACCCGGCGCACATTACCACCGGACTCACGGGTGATCTCCGGCCAGTCTTCCAGCCTGGGGGGTGTCAGCTCCGCCGGGCCGGAGCCATCGAGTTCGAAATGCACGTGACGGGTGGCGGCGCAGTTGGGGATCATCACCACGGGCTTGGAGGCGGCGTGGGTCGGTGCGGATTTCACCTTCACATCCAGCACCGTGGTCAGGCCGCCCAGCCCCTGGGCACCGATCCCGAGCTTGTTGACCTTGTCATAGAGCTCGACCCTCAGCTTCTCTTCGGTGGTCTCGGGACCACGGGCAATCAGCTCCTGGATGTCGATGTGCTCCATCAGAGCTTCCTTGGCGAGCACCGCCGCCTTCTCGGCGGTGCCGCCGATGCCGATGCCGAGCATGCCGGGCGGGCACCAGCCAGCCCCCATGGTCGGCACCGTCTTGAGCACCCACTCCACGATGTCGTCGGAGGGGTTGAGCATCACCATCTTCGATTTGTTTTCGGAGCCGCCCCCCTTGGCCGCGATACTCACTTCCACCTTGTCGCCGGGGATCATGTCGATGTGCACGACAGCGGGGGCATTGTCTTTGGTGTTCTTGCGGCTGCCGGCCGGATCCGCCAGCACGGAGGCGCGCAGCGGGTTGTCCGGATTGGTATAGGCGCGGCGGGTGCCCTCATCCACCATCTCCTGGACCGTCATGTCGCTGTCCCACTGTACCTGCATGCCGATCTTGACGAAGCAGGTGACGATACCGGTATCCTGACAGAGCGGGCGATGACCTTCGGCAGACATGCGGGAGTTGATCAGGATCTGGGCCAGGGCATCCTTGGCGGCCGGGTTGATCTCGCGGTCATAGGCGGCCTTGGCGGCCTGCACGAAATCGAGGGGGTGGTAGAAGGAGATGTACTGCAGGGCGTCAGCAATGGAATCGATAAAGTCCTGTTTTCTAATGATGCTCATATCATCCTCACTGGTCCTTGTTATCGCTTGCGCGAGCAAGGGCTTCCATATGAGCCGGGCCTTCGGCAGGTGGCAAATGCACCTGGAGCCGGCAGACTGCGGCGTGTTTTTATAACGGTGTTTTTCTTAAAAATGCCGGCGGCCATGATACGCTTGACCACCCGAACCGGCTAGGGAGCCGGGCGCAAACTGTTGCCTATGTAACAAAAAATGAAACCAAGACTGCATATCCACCATTTCGACCCGCAGGCCTCGCTCCACACCTGGTTTGCCTGCCTGCAACACCAACCCTGGGCCATCCTGCTGGAATCCGCCGGCCCCCTGGGGGCTGACAACGGTTTTGACATCATCAGCGCCGATCCGCTTGCCACCCTGGAAACCCGGGGTACCAGCACCTGCCTCACCCGGGATAACCACCAGCACCATCATGACGGCGATCCCCTCGCCCTGCTCGCCAAGACCCAGCGAGCCCTGCTTGGGGAGCGCGTTGAGGATGACTCGGGATTGCCGTTTATCGGGGGTGCCCTGGGACTCTTTGGCTACGATCTGGGCCGACGATTCGAGCGTCTACCCGCAGTGGCGCAACAGGACATCCAGGTGCCCGACATGGCGGTCGGGATCTACGACTGGGCGCTGCTGCGAAATGTCGCGACGGGACACTGGCAACTGGCCCACTGGGGTGATGAAGCCGGCCTCGCCCGCAGGCTCGACTGGCTGATGGCGCAACGCGAACGAACCACCCTCCCCCTTCGCCTGACCGGCCCCTGGCAGAGCAACATGACGCGGGCCGAATACGGAGACAAGTTTGCCCGTATCCAGGCCTATCTGGCGGCGGGGGATTGTTACCAGATCAACCTGACCCAGCGCTTCAGCGCCCCTTATCAGGGGGATGAATGGTCCGCCTATCTCGCCCTGAGCGCCGCCAACAAGGCGCCGTTCTCCGCCTTTGTCCGCCTGCCGCAAAGCGCCATTCTGAGCCTCTCCCCGGAGCGTTTCCTGCTGCTCGACAAGCGCCATATCGAGACCAAGCCCATCAAGGGCACCCGGCCTCGCCACCCGGATCCCGCCCAGGATGCCAGGGTGGCCGAGTCACTCGCCAACGCCGACAAGGACAGATCGGAGAACCTGATGATCGTCGATCTGCTGCGCAACGACATCGGCCGGGTGAGCCGGCCGGGATCGGTCACTGTGCCGCATCTCTTTGCCGTGGAATCCTTCCCGGCGGTGCATCACCTGGTCTCTACCATTCACGGAGAGCTGGATGCGCGCTGGCAAGAAGTGGATCTGCTGCGGGCCTGCTTCCCCGGCGGCTCCATCACAGGGGCTCCCAAGATCCGGGCGATGGAGATCATCGAGGAGCTGGAGCCGGTGCGGCGCAATGCCTACTGCGGCAGCATCGGTTATCTGAGTCAGCACGGAAGGATGGATACCAGCATCTGCATCCGTACCCTGATCGCCGAAGCCGGTCAGCTACACTGCTGGGCGGGGGGCGGCATCATCGCCGACTCCGATCCCGACGCCGAATATCAGGAGACCTACGACAAGGTGGCCCGCATCCTGCCACTGCTCGATGCCCTTTGATCCCATCCGGCCCTGCGGGGCCGACACAAGGAGACCCATGGAGATGACGAGTGCCGAGCTGCTGACCCGCTTTTTGCTGCAGCGCCCCGCCCCCGCCCATCGCCTGGCACTGGCCGGGCTCAAACCTGCCGCCGTGTTGATCCCCCTGGTGGAGCGCCCCGAGGGCCTGCACCTGCTGCTGACGCGCCGCAGCGCCGCCCTGCGCCACCACCCGGGGCAGATCAGCTTTCCCGGCGGGCGCCAGGACCCGGAAGACCGGGACCTCATTCACACCGCGCTCAGGGAAACCGAGGAGGAGCTTGGCATTCCCCCCTCCCAGATCCGGATCATCGGCAGCCTCACCCCTCTCAATACCGTCTCGCGCTACGATGTGCTGCCGGTCCTCGCCATGCTCGACCCAGGCTACGGGCTGACTCTGAGCCAGGACGAGGTGGCCCAGGCCTTCGAAGTCCCTCTCGCCCACGTGCTGGATCCGGGGCAGCACATAGCCCTGAGCCTGCCAAGGGCGGACGGTCGTCACACCATCTATTGGATCCCTTGGGAACAATCTTTCATCTGGGGAGCCACTGCCAGCATGATCCGCCAGCTTGCCCAGCACATCTCGACATAACATTTTGACAACATGATGAGGTGGGAAATTATCCAGTTAACATTCAAATAACACTGCATTTGATAAATAAATTTTGATTTTTTATTCTTTTGATCACATTTCTACAAGAAAGTACGGGTTTCAGCCGCACAAAGGTGAATTTGATCAACATTTTTGATTAAAAAGAAAGTATTCTTGCGCCGACTAATTAAAACCACACATTCGGGGTGAGACACATGTCCAATACTGTCACTGGCGCACAGGATGTTGCAGCCGCACAGGAGCAAGGAATCAGCTCGGTCCAATCTCGCGGTTGGAGTAAACAAGACACCACCTGGGTGATCAGCCTGTTCGGTACCGCCGTCGGTGCAGGCATCCTGTTCCTGCCCATCAACGCTGGCATGGGTGGCTTCTGGCCGCTGGTGGTTATGGCGCTGCTGGTCGGCCCCATGACCTACCTGGCCCACCGTGGTCTGGCGCGCTTCGTGCTTTCCTCCAAGCAGCCCAATGCCGACATCACCCAGGTGGTAGAAGAGCACTTCGGCGTGGGTGCCGGTAAATTGATCACCCTGCTCTACTTCTTTGCCATCTACCCCATCGTGCTGATCTACGGCGTGGGCATCACCAACACGGTGGAAAGCTTCCTCGTCAACCAGTTGCAGATGACGCCGCCCCCGCGCTGGATCCTCTCCATCGTGCTCATCATGGCCATGATGTCCGTGATGCTGGCTGGCGAGAAGCTGATGCTGAAAGTGACCGAGTTCCTGGTCTATCCGCTCATCGCCATTCTGGCGGGCATCTCCCTGTACCTGATCCCGGACTGGACCGGTGCGGCCCTGAATCAAATGCCGAGCACCAAGGACTTCGCCACCACCCTGTGGCTGACCATCCCGGTGCTGGTGTTCTCCTTCAACCACAGCCCGGCCATCTCCAGCTTCGCCCTGGCCCAGCGCCGTGATCACGGTGAGCATGCCGTCGCCAAGTCCGACGCCATCCTCAAGCGCACCGCCATCATCCTGCTGGGCTTCGTGATGTTCTTCGTCTTCTCCTGCGTGATGAGCCTGACGCCGGCCCAGCTGGCAGAAGCCAAGTCCCAGAACATCGCCGTGCTCTCCTACCTGGCCAACCAGCATGCGAGCCCCATCATCTCCTACTTCGGTCCGCTGGTTGCCTTCGTGGCCATCGTCTCCTCCTTCTTCGGCCACTATCTGGGTGCCCGTGAAGGTCTGAAAGGGATGATCGTCCAGAACATGCGCAACTCCGGCAAGGCACCGAACCACAAGAAGGTGGAGCTGTTCATCATCGCCTTCTTCATCCTGACCCTGTGGGGCGTGGCCGTGATCAACCCCTCCATCCTCGGGATGATCGAATCCCTGGGTGGCCCCATCATCGCCACCATCCTGTTCCTCATGCCCATGTACGCCATCAAGCGCGTTCCGGCCATGGCGAAATACCAGGGCCAGATCAGCAACGTCTTCGTGGCGACCATGGGCCTCATCGCCATCTCCGCCATCCTCTATCAACTGGTCGGCTAAGCCTTCCTGCGATACCGTCGGACCAGCATCTGGCCCGACGCCTCCCACAGCCCGGCAGATCTTCTCTGCCGGGCTGTGTTCGTTATGATCATCAGGCACTGAGCTCAGATGATCAGAGTCCTCAGATCAGAGACAGCCCTTTCACCCACTCTCTTTCCCCTTGGTGACAGCTTGCCGCTCATATTCCTTTCCCCATGGCACACGACCAAGGCGTGCTGCGTTATCCCGTCATCTGCCGCACGCCATCGGCCTTGCCAGGCAGAACACCAGAGCCCTTGTCCTTGCCAGGAACGCCCGCTCTTCGAGGTTTCGCCCAGAGAGCCGACCCCCCCACCCAATGGAGCCTTTCTTCGAGGCACTCAGGGAAGTACCGGCCACAGGGCGCAGGCAAAAACCGCCAAAAGGACCTTGACTGGGCTTCCCGTACAGCGACCGAAGAACAGATGACCCCTTCGGTCACCAGAGGGGATGCCACAAGCCGCCATGCTGACAGCACAATCAGCCCGATATGCCCGGCGAATGCAGCGCCGGGCACGTTGGTACAGGGAATGGCGTGTTGGCGGTGGCGAGAACACGAAGGCGGCCAACGGGCCCCTCCCGGGAAATCACACAGGGGGATCCGAGCACTGTCAATGCCATGACACGGCGAGAAGGTGCAGGGCGCCTGACGCGCGCGCAAATAAAAAGCGCCCTCCGAAGAGGGCGCCTGTGCAGAGCAGAAAGTCTGAGGGGATCAGGCTTCGCGGCTGGGGAGCGGGGCGGCATCCAGCAGGCTCTCATCCTCGGCCATGCAGGCGGCCGCAGTGAACAGCACGTCGGTGGAGCTGTTGAGGGCCGTCTCGGCGGAATCCTGCAACACCCCGATGATGAAGCCAACGGCCACCACCTGCATGGCGATGTCGTTGCTGATACCGAACAGGCTGCACGCCAGCGGGATCAGCAGCAGGGAGCCGCCCGCCACACCGGAAGCGCCACAGGCACTGATGGTGGCGACGACGGAGAGCAGAATGGCGGTCGCCATGTCCACTTCCATCCCCAGGGTATGCACCGCCGCCATGGTGAGCACGGTAATGGTGATGGCGGCGCCGGCCATGTTGATGGTGGCCCCCAACGGGATGGAGACCGCATAGGTGTCTTCCGGCAGGCGCAGCCTCTCGGCCAGGGCCATGTTGACCGGAATGTTGGCGGCGGAACTGCGGGTGAAGAAGGCGGTCACACCGCTCTCTTTCAGGCAGGTCAGCACCAGGGGATAGGGGTTGCGCTTGATCTTCCAGAAGACGATGAGCGGATTGACCACGAAGGCGATGAACAGCATGCAGCCGATAAGTACCACCAGCAGCTGGGCATAGCCAAACAGCGCATCGAAGCCGGTTTCAGCCAGGGTGGAGGCAACCAGACCCAGGATGCCGAGCGGAGCGCAACGGATCACGGCCTTGACGATGGCGGAAACCCCGTGAGCCACATCGGAAATCAGTGATTTGGTGCTCTCATTGGCGTGACGCATGGCGATACCAAGGCCGATGGCCCAGGCCAGGATGCCGATATAGTTGGCTTCCAGCAGTGCTTTCACCGGGTTGGTCACCACGTTGAACAGCAGGGTCTGCAGCACTTCCGTGATGCCCCCCGGCGGCGTGATCTCGGTAGCGCCTGCCACCAGATGCAGGTTGGAGGGGAAGAGGAAGCTCGCCACCACTGCCACGGCAGCCGCCAGGAAGGTACCCAGCACATAGAGCAGCAGGATCGGTTTCATGTTGGTCTTCTGGCCCTGCTTGTGGCCGATGATCGCCGACATCACCAGCACGAAGACCAGCAGCGGCGCCACGGCCTTCAGGGCGCCGACGAACAGACTGCCGAGCAGACCCGCCGCCTTGGCCCACTCGGGCATGAACATCGCAAGAAGGATACCGAATACCAGACCGACCAGGATCTGGCTAACCAGACTGGTGCTGTTGACCAGTCGAATGAGGGGGTGTTGTTGTGTCATCAAGTAGTCCCTGTGCACTCATGGTGCGTGAATCATTAGTCCTGTTGGCAACCAGCCCCGCGCATTGGCTCCGATCTGTTGACGGTGACGCCGTGGGCAGCTCTTCTGGTGGATCTGTCCCGTTCGCGTGGGGTTGCGGACAGGAATATCCCATCTGCCATGGTTTTTTTCCACATAATCACTGAAAAATATCAGGGTTACCTCACAAAAAATCTACAACAATGTGATAACACAATATCAACCACGGTCAAAATGTCACCAAACCAGTCCGATCATCGGCCACCACTGGGCCAGAAGTGATATGATGACGCCCTTTTTCAGGGAGCCTTGCCATGATCACCTCTTTATTGACCCGACACTTCGGCTTTGATCGCTTGCGGCCCGGGCAGGAAGCGGTGATCAGTCGTCTGCTGGCCGGCAAGAGCGCCGCAGCCATCTTCCCGACTGGCGCGGGGAAATCCCTCTGTTATCAATTGCCCGCCCTCGCACTGCCCCACCTGACCCTGGTCATCTCTCCCCTGCTGGCCCTGATGCACGATCAGCTCGCCTTTTTGCGCAGCAAGGGGATCGCCGCCGCCACTCTGGACTCCAGCCAGACAGCGGAAGAGAGCCGGCGCGTGATGCAGCAAGCCAGCGATGGCCAGCTCAAGATCCTGATGATCTCGGTGGAGCGCCTCAAAAATGAGCGCTTTCGCCGCTTCATCGCCCACATCCCCCTGTCACTGCTGGTAGTGGACGAGGCCCACTGCATCTCGGAGTGGGGCCACAACTTTCGCCCCGACTACCTCAAGCTGCCGGATCATCGCCGTGAACTGGCCATTCCCCAGGTGCTGTTGCTGACCGCCACCGCCACCCCGGCCGTCATGGCGGACATGCAAGCAAAATTTGCCATCGACCGGGATGATCTAGTGGTCACCGGTTTCTACAGACCCAATCTGGATCTGGCCGTCCTCCCGCTGGCCGGCAGTGCCCGCGATACCTGGCTGCGCGAGGAGCTGCACCGGGATCCGGCCGCCCCCACCATCGTCTACGTGACTCTGCAACACAGCGCAGAACAGTGCGCCGCGCAGCTACAGGCCAGCGGCATCCGGGCATGCGCCTACCATGCGGGGCTCGATCCCGCCCTGCGCAGCCAGATCCAGCACGACTTCATGGCTGGCAGACTCGACTGCATCGTCGCCACCATCGCCTTTGGCATGGGCATCGACAAGGCCGACATTCGCCGGGTCATTCACTACGACCTCCCCAAGTCCATCGAGAACTACAGCCAGGAGATAGGCCGCGCCGGACGTGACGGGCTTCCCTCCCGCTGCACCGTGCTGGCGAGCCGCGCCCAGTTGCCGGTACTGGAAAACTTCGTCTATGGGGATACGCCGGACAGGGACGCCATCGCGTACTTGCTCGATATCGTGCGCCAGAGCGGCGCCGAGTGGGAATTCAGCCTGCTGCGCCTCTCCAACGAGACCAACATTCGCCAACTGCCCCTCAAGACCCTGCTGGTCTATCTGGAGATGGCGGGGGTCATTGCACCGGCCTACAGCTACTTTGCCGAGTACCGTTTCAGGTTCGTACTGGAAAAACAGGCGATCCTCGCTCGTTTCAATTCCGAACGCCGCCAGTTCCTGGAGCAGGTCTTTGCCTGCGCACCCCAGGCGCGCACCTGGTGCACCATGGACTTCGAGGCGCTGTGGCAGGGATACCAGGGGGAACGCCAGCGCGCCGCGACGGCGCTGGACTACCTGCAGCAGCAGGGTTGGATCGAGCTTGAAAGCAAGCAGATGACCGAGGTCTATCGGGTGCTGAGCCAGCAAATCGATACCGCGACCCTGGCCGAAGAGCTGCATGGATTGTTTGAAAAGAAAGAGCAGAGCGAGCTGGCCCGCCTTCAGGCGCTGCTGGCCTTTTTCACTTCGACCACCTGCCTCAGCCATGAGCTTGCCCGCTATTTTGCCGACGACGCGGCCCCCGAGCGGTGCGGGCACTGTTCCGTCTGCCGGGGAGAGATCGCCGTGTTGCCGCCGTTGCCATCACCGGGCTTGCCCAACGAGCACGGTTTGCGCGCCTGGTGCGATCCGCTGATCGCCCTCTGCCATCAGCGCCATCCCAGGATCCTGACCCGTTTCCTGTGTGGCATCGCCACCCCGCTGACGACCCGTCTCAAGGCCAGGGATCTGGCCGGTTTTGGCCAGTTGGCGAACCATCCCTTCGCCGAGGTGCTGGCGGCGGTGTCAGCCCTCTATCCCGCCGGATCCTGAGCTTGCAGGTTTGGCGCCGTTCAGGCGCTGAAAAAATAAGACCCTCGCGGATGCGAGGGTCAAGCCAACGGAAACGTGCTTAAACAGAGCTTAGTATCTGCACAATCACCCACTCTCTTGCTAAAGCGATGACTGCTCGACACAGGGCCAATCTAGAGCAGCCAGAATGTAGCGTCAATGTAAAAATTAGAGCATAAGCACCAAACAAATAACATTACGTTGACGTAAGCGACACGTCTTTTCACCCTCTATTCCCTGCCGCCCTTGCCCTTGCTGGCACCGCCCCCTGACAAAACAGAGCGTCACCATTTTCTCCCTCTGGCACACAAAGATTTATTTTTTATGTCTTTGACATTTGCATCACTGTCGTGGCAAAAATAATTTAACAGTCAGTAACATAGGTATGTCACTTACTGCTTCTTCCCGCATGAGGATCGGGAAGCTCCCGCACAAACTTAAACCAATGATGGCGATGGATTACTGGGGGCTGTTGACTAGGCTTAAGAGGTAAACAGAACAAAAGTAGTGATCCACTCTTTTTCAGGGCAAGCGACTATAACGAGGGCTAAGTTATGGGCATCTTCGAGCACTATCAACAGCGGTATGAGAAGGCCAGAGAGGAGGAGTACAGCATCCAGGAGTTTCTGGATATGTGCAAACAGGACAAATCCTGCTACGCCTCTGCCGCCGAACGTCTGCTGACCGCCATCGGCGAGCCGGAAATGATCGACACCTCGACCAATCCACGTCTCAGCCGTCTCTTTTCCAACCGCGTCGTCGCGCGTTATCCCGCTTTCAAAGACTTCTATGGCATGGAAGAAGCCATCGAACAGATTGTCTCCTACCTCAAACATTCCGCTCAGGGCCTGGAAGAGAAGAAACAGATCCTCTATCTGCTCGGACCGGTTGGCGGCGGTAAATCCTCGCTGGCAGAGAAACTCAAATCCCTGATGCAAAAAGTGCCCATCTATCGCATCAAGGGCTCACCGGTGAACGATCACCCCTTCTGCCTGTTTGACATCGACGAAGATGGCGAAATCCTCGAGAAGGAGTACGGCATCCCTCGCCGTTATCTGCGCCCCATCATGTCTCCCTGGGTCGCCAAGCGCCTTCACGAGTTTGGCGGCGACATCACCAAATTCAAGGTGGAGAAGGTGAACCCCTCCATCCTCGATCAGATCGCCATCGCCAAGACCGAACCGGGGGACGACAACAACCAGGACATCTCCTCCCTGGTCGGCAAGGTCGATATCCGTATGCTGGAACACTTCGCCCAGGATGATGCCGATGCTTACTCCTACTCCGGTGCGCTGTGCAAGGCAAACCAGGGGATGATGGAGTTCGTCGAGATGTTCAAGGCCCCCATCAAGGTGCTGCACCCGCTGCTGACGGCGACACAAGAGGGGAACTACAACGGTACCGAGGGACTCTCCGCCCTCCCCTTCGACGGCATCCTGCTGGCCCACTCCAACGAATCCGAGTGGCAGCAGTTCCGCAACAACAAGAACAACGAGGCCTTCCTCGACCGGGTTTACATCGTCAAGGTGCCCTACTGCCTGCGGGTGTCGGAAGAGGTGAAGATCTACGAAAAACTGCTGTTCAACAGCGAGCTGACCGAGGCCAAATGCGCACCGGGTACTCTGGAGCTGCTGGGCCAGTTCTCGGTGCTGTCGCGACTCAAGGAGCCGGAAAACTCCAGCCTCTATTCCAAGATGCGGGTCTATGACGGCGAGAGTCTCAAAGACACCGATCCCAAGGCGAAGAGCTACCAGGAGTATCGCGACTATGCCGGTGTCGACGAGGGCATGAACGGCCTCTCCACCCGCTTCGCGTTCAAGATCCTCTCCCGCGTCTTCAACTTCGACCACGCGGAAGTGGCTGCCAACCCGGTGCACCTCTTCTACGTGCTGGAGCAGCAGATAGAGCGCGAGCAGTTCCCGCAAGAGCTGCACGATCGCTATCTGGAGTTCATCAAGGGTTACCTGACTCCGCGCTACGTCGAGTTCATCGGCAAGGAGATCCAGACCGCCTACCTCGAGTCGTATTCAGAGTACGGTCAGAACATCTTCGATCGCTACGTCACCTACGCCGACTTCTGGATCCAGGATCAGGAGTATCGTGACCCAGAAACCGGCCAGCTGTTTGACAGAGCGTCTCTCAACAGCGAGCTGGAGAAAATTGAAAAACCTGCCGGGATCAGCAACCCGAAAGATTTCCGCAACGAAATCGTCAACTTCGTGCTGCGTGCCCGGGCCAACAATGCAGGCCGTAACCCCAACTGGACCAGTTACGAGAAGCTGCGCACCGTGATCGAGAAGAAGATGTTCTCCAACACGGAAGAGCTGCTGCCGGTTATCTCCTTCAACAGCAAAACCTCGGCTGAGGAGCAGAAGAAGCACGATAACTTTGTCGAACGGATGATGGAGAAAGGCTACACACGTAAACAGGTGCGGCTGCTCTCCGAGTGGTATCTCAGGGTACGCAAGTCATCCTGACCCTGCCGTGTTCAAGGGGGAGTTATGGCGCATTTTATCGACCGCAGGCTCAACGGCAAAAACAAAAGCGCTGTCAATCGGCAGCGCTTCATCCGCCGCTACAAGAAGCAGATAAAACAAGCGGTCTCGGATGCTGTCTCCAAGCGCAGCATTCAGGACGTGGACAAGGGCGAGAGCATCAGCATCCCGACCAAGGACATCGGGGAACCCCATTTTCATCAGGGTCATGGCGGCAAACGGGAGATGGTGCATCCGGGCAACGACCAGTTTGTCTCCGGTGACAAGATTGACCGGCCCAAAGGGGGTGGCGGCGGCCAGGGGAGTGGCGAGGGCCAGGCCTCGGATCAAGGAGAGGGCGTCGATGATTTCGTCTTCCAGATCTCCAAGGACGAGTACCTGGACTTGCTGTTCGAGGATCTGGAGCTGCCGCGGCTGCAAAAGACCCAGCTCAACCAGCTGATGGAGATGAAGACCTACCGGGCCGGCTACACCTCCAACGGGGTGCCTGCCAACATCAACGTGGTGCGCTCCCTGCAAAATTCGCTGGCGCGGCGCATGGCGCTACAGGCAGGCAAGAAACGTCAGTTGCGTGAACTGGAGGAGCGCCTGGCCCAGCTGGCTTGCGATCCCAACGACCATTTCGCCGAAATCGCGCAACTTGAAAAAGAGATCAGGGAACTGAAACGGAGGATCGATGCGGTCCCCTTTATCGACACCTTCGACCTCAAATTCAACAACTTTGTCAAACGGCCCGTCCCCTCGAGCCAGGCGGTGATGTTCTGCCTGATGGACGTCTCCGGTTCCATGGATCAGGCTACCAAGGAGATGGCCAAGCGTTTCTATATCCTGCTTTATCTATTCCTGAGCCGGACTTACAAGAATGTCGAGGTGGTCTACATCCGCCACCACACCCAGGCCAAGGAGGTGGACGAGCACGAGTTCTTCTACTCCCAGGAGACCGGCGGCACCATCGTCTCCAGTGCGCTCAAGATGATGAACGACATCATCAACGAACGTTATCCCGCCAACCAGTGGAACATCTACGCGGCGCAGGCCTCTGATGGTGACAACTGGGCCGATGACTCACCCCAGTGCAGGGAGATCCTGATGCGCGACATCATGCCGCGGGTGCGTTACTACTCCTACATCGAGATCACTACCCGCGCCCACCAGACCCTGTGGCACGAATATGAGGCGGTGGCAGAGCAATACGCACACTTCGCCATGGAGCACATTCGCAAGGTCGAGGACATTTATCCGGTGTTCCGGGAATTGTTCAAGAAGCAAGCGGCTTGAGGGATCACATATGGTAGAAACCGCAAGAAAGATAGCGCCGCTGGATGACGGGCCTGACTGGAACTTCGATCTGCTGGAGCTTTATCACCAGGAGATCGCACGTGTCGCCCGCTTCTACAAGCTGGATACCTACCCCAACCAGATCGAGGTGATCACCGCAGAGCAGATGATGGATGCCTACTCCAGTGTCGGCATGCCCATCGGTTATCAACACTGGTCATTCGGCAAGCGCTTCATCCACACCGAGCGCAACTACAAGCGCGGCCAGATGGGGCTGGCCTACGAGATCGTCATCAATTCGGACCCCTGCATCGCCTATCTGATGGAAGAGAACACCATGCCGATGCAGGCGCTGGTCATGGCCCACGCCTGCTATGGTCACAACTCCTTCTTCAAGAACAACTATCTGTTCAAGGCCTGGACCGATGCCTCCTCCATCATCGACTACCTGTTGTTTGCCAAGAACTACATCACCGAATGCGAGGAAAAACACGGCATTGATGCGGTGGAGAAACTGCTCGACTCCTGCCATGCCCTGATGAACTTCGGGGTGGATCGTTACAAGCGGCCCCAGAAGATCTCTCTGGCCGAGGAGAAGCGACGCCAGAAGGCGCGGGAAGATTATCTGCAAACCCAGGTCAATGAGCTGTGGCGTACCCTGCCCAAGCAGCACAAGATTGCCGGGGTGGAAGACAGGCGCTATCCTGCCGAGCCTCAGGAGAACATTCTCTATTTCATCGAAAAGAATGCCCCCCTGCTCGAGCCCTGGCAGCGCGAGGTAGTGCGTATCGTGCGCAAGATCAGTCAGTACTTCTACCCGCAGAAGCAGACGCAGGTGATGAACGAGGGCTGGGCCACCTTCTGGCACTACACCATTCTCAACCATCTCTATGACGAGGGAAAAATCAGCGATCGCTTCATGCTGGAGGTGCTGCACAGCCACACCAACGTGGTCTATCAGCCCCCCTACAACAGCCGGTATTACTCGGGGATCAACCCCTACGCCCTTGGCTTTGCCATGTTCACCGACCTGCGTCGCATCTGCGAACACCCAACCGAGGAGGACAGATACTGGTTCCCCGATTACGCTGGCACCAACTGGGTCGAGACATTGCATTTCGCCATGCAGAACTTCAAGGACGAAAGCTTCATCAGCCAGTTCCTCAGTCCCAAGGTGATGCGCGACATGAAGCTCTTTGCCATCGATGACGACGATCTGAAAAACTACCTCAAGGTGTCCGCCATTCACAATGAAGAGGGCTACCGGCTGGTGCGTAGCACCCTGTCCGCTCAATACAACCTGAGCAACCTGGAGCCCAACATTCAGGTCTACAACGTGGCAGTGAAAGGCGATCGCTCCCTGACCCTGCGCTATGTTCCCCACAACCGCATCCCCCTTGGCGAGTCACGTCACGAGGTGCTCAAGCATCTGCATCAACTGTGGGGCTTCGATGTGGTGTTGGAGCAGGACAATGGCGAGCTATCCGCAGATATCATCGGCCGTTGTCCGGACCGCAAGAGCATGGCCTGACGTCAGTGCCGAGCATAAAAAAACGCGCCATCAGGCGCGTTTTTCTTGGGTCAGGGCAATCAGTTGTCACACAGGTTGCTTGGCATGTCCTGACGCAGACGGGTCCAAAGCTTGCCAGACTCGATACCGTACTGGCGTACCGTCATGAACACGGCTTCGTGATCCTTGGTTTCGGCCAGCTTGCGCAGCGTCTTGTAGTAGGCATCTGCGGTTTCCCGCGCCTGCTTGTCCGAGAAGTAGTAGCGGCCAACCCGGCTGTACAAGCCCTTGAAACCGTTGAGGATCAAGGCATAGATGGGGTTGCCAGAGGCAAACGAAAGCTGGTGATGCAAACGGTAGTCGAAGTCCGCATAGGCCTCGGCCGTGTTCTCCACATCATCGGCACCACGCAAGATCTCGGCGGCCTGTTCCGGGTTGTTGCGAATGGCGCCACGGATGAAGATGGTGCAGATGTTGGTCCGGGCGGAGAGCAGTTGTGCCACCAGATCAGGCACCTTGTCCTGATCGAGACGCGCCAGGGTCTCCAGGATGTTGAGACCGGAGGTTTCCCAGAAATTGTTGACCTTGGTCGGTTTGCCATGCTGGATGGTGAGCCAGCCATCACGGGCAAGGCGCTGCAACACTTCACGCAAGGTAGTGCGAGTCACGCCGATCAATTCGGACAGCTCGCGCTCCGCCGGCAGAATGGATCCAGGAGGAAAGCGATTGTTCCAGATGGACTCGATGATGTATTCCTCGGCAAACCCGGCAGGGCTTTGCGCTTTAATGACCATGTAATGACTCTGTTGTAGTGCGTAAAAAGGCCCCCGAATAATAGCAAAGCCGGTCATGCTGGCAAGCAGAAGGTCGGTCCTCTGCTCACATTACCCCGATCTTTTTGTTAAAAATATGTATACAGCAACAGATGGGGAGTCAACCAACACCAAATGATGGGGATATAAGCGTTTGCTCGCTGGGCAAGTTCAGCGAGCTTATTTATAGTTATCGCTCCCTTGATTAAAATCATGTGCAATCAATCTGATACAGGTGAATATCCGGATGTTCGGCTCGGGTCGGGCTCGACTGCATAGACGCAGATATCAACAACAGAACAGAGAACCATCATTATGCCAATCAGCCTAGGGCGCGCGTTTACAAAGAACTTTTTGGGCAATGCTCCGCGATGGTACAAAATTGCCATCGTTCTATTCCTGCTGATCAACCCGATCATTTTCTACGTTGATCCCTTCCTGGCCGGCTGGCTGCTGGTTGTCGAGTTTATTTTCACCCTGGCCATGGCCCTCAAGTGCTATCCGCTGCAACCGGGCGGACTCCTGGCCATCGAAGCCGTGCTCATCGGCATGACCTCCGCCAACCAGATAAAGCATGAGCTGGTGGCCAATATCGAAGTGCTTCTGCTGCTGGTCTTCATGGTGGCCGGCATCTACTTCATGAAGCAGTTGCTGCTCTACGTCTTTACCAAGATGCTGGTGCGCATCCACTCCAAGACGTTGCTTTCTCTCGCCTTCTGCCTGGTGTCTGCATTCCTCTCCGCGTTCCTTGATGCCCTGACCGTGATCGCCGTGGTCATCAGCGTCGCAACCGGCTTCTACGCCATCTACCACAAGGTGGCCTCCCGGGATGAGTCCGGCAATCTGCATCATGATGACGAAGAGATTGACGAGCTCTCCCGCCAGCATCTGAACGAGTTTCGTGCCTTCCTGCGCAGCCTCATGATGCACGCCGCCATCGGTACCGCCCTGGGGGGCGTCTGCACCCTGGTCGGCGAACCCCAGAACCTCATCATCGGTGAACAGGCGGGGTGGCACTTCGGTGAATTTGCCATTCGCATGGCGCCAGTCACCATCCCGGTCTTCATCTGCGGCCTGCTGACCTGCATCCTGGTCGAAAAATTCCGCTGGTTCGGTTATGGCGCCCGCTTGCCCGAGCCCGTGCGTCACATCATGGAATCCTACGAGCGCGACGAAGACGCACAACGTACCCCGCAGGACAAGGCCAAGCTGATCGTCCAGGCGCTGATTGCCACCTGGCTTATCACGGGTCTTGCCCTCCATCTGGCTGCAGTCGGGCTGATCGGCCTGACGGTCATCGTGCTCGCGACGGCGTTCACCGGCGTGACTGAAGAACACGCGCTTGGCAAGGCATTCCAAGAGGCTCTGCCGTTCACCGCCCTGCTCACCGTCTTTTTCAGCGTGGTGGCGGTCATCATCGATCAACAGCTGTTCAAACCGGTGATCCAGTGGGTACTGGCCGCCAAGTCGGAGGATCAGCTTGCCCTCTTCTACCTGGCAAACGGTCTGCTCTCCATGGTCAGTGACAACGTCTTCGTCGGCACCGTCTACATCAACGAGGTGAAGACCGCCCTGATCAACGGCGCCATCAGCCGCGAGCATTTTGATCTGCTGGCCGTGGCCATCAACACCGGCACCAACCTGCCGTCGGTCGCCACCCCCAATGGCCAGGCCGCATTCCTCTTCATGCTCACCTCGGCCCTCGCTCCCCTGCTGCGCCTCTCTTATGGCCGCATGGTCTGGATGGCGCTGCCCTATACCCTGGTGCTGGGGCTTGTCGGCTTTTTCTCCGTGGAACTGCTCCTCGGTCCTGCAACCGAATGGTTCTATCAGGCAGGGTGGTTGCTGGATCATGGGGCACTGCCACTGCCCACCCCGTCCACACACTGATCATGAAAGGGGCTGTTCGGCCCCTTTCTTTTCAGATGGGGCTCTGCTCTAATTCAGCCACTATTTTTCTCTGAGAGATCAATCAGATGATCGAGTATCTTCGCCGCATTGCCAGTCATCGTCTGGCCTGGGGATTGCTGGCAGCCTCCGCTTTCGCGCTGGAACTCTGCGCCCTCTTCTTCCAGCACGTGCTGGGTTTGCACCCTTGCGTGATGTGCATCTATGAACGTATCGCCATCCTCGGCGTGCTCACCGCCGGCCTCCTCGGCATGGTCGCGCCAGAGCGCTGGTACCTGCGCTGGAGTGCCATGCTCCTGTGGGGTTACAGCGCCTTCTGGGGCCTGAAACTGGCGCTCAAGCACGTGGATTACCAGATGAACCCCTCCCCCTTCAACGTATGCGAAGGGTTTGTTGACTTCCCTGCCTGGGCACCACTGGATAAATGGGTTCCCTGGATGTTCTACCCGGACGGCGACTGCAGCGAGATCAGCTGGCAGTTCCTCGGTTTCTCCATGCCGCAGTGGCTCGTGGTCATCTTTGCCGCCTACCTGCTGGTGTTCGTCATCGTGGCTGCTGGCAACCTGATAAAAGGGCGCTGCTGCAACTAGTTCGTCACTCGACCCTAAGAAGGGAGCACATGGCTCCCTTTTTATCTCCTCTTTATCGCCTCACGACCCCATGCCCAGGGGGCCGGATCTCCTTCTCCCTGTTCTGCCAATGAAGTGGCTGCCTGCGGGTGTGCATCATCGTAACAGGCCACAAGCGGGTCAAAGGGCGCAGCGGCGACCTGCCACTCAGCCAACCAACAAGAAGGGAGCCATATGCTCCCTTCTTTCATGTCGTGCACGGCGATGTCACGCGCCTTCGGAGGTAGCCTTGCTGGCACTTCTCCTGGCCTTCACCATGCCGATCACCATGGGCAACAAGGAGACCGCGATGATGCCGAAGATGAGCAGGGTAAAGTTGTGGCGCACTACCGGCAGATTGCCAAAGAAGTGGCCGGCATAGACGAAGGAGAGCACCCACAAGAGCCCCCCCACCAGGTTGAACGCCAGGAAGCGGGGATAGGTCATGGCCCCCATGCCCGCCACGAAGGGGGCGAAGGTCCGCACTATGGGCAGGAAGCGGGTGATGATGATGGTCTTGCCGCCATGCTTGGCATAGAAGGCATGAGTCTTGACCAGATAGTCCCGACGAAAGATTTTGGAATCGGGGTTGCGAAACAGCTGCTCACCGAAGAAGTGGCCTATGGTGTAGTTCACCACGTTGCCGAGCACCGCGGCGATGATCAGCACGGCGGCCAGGGTGTGCACGTCCAGTACGCTGCCCACGGTGAGGGCACCTGCCGCAAACAGCAGGGAGTCCCCCGGCAGGAAGGGGGTCACCACCAGCCCGGTTTCACAGAAGATGATGAGAAACAGGATGGCGTATACCCAGACGCCATAATTCTCGAACAGCTCTTTCAGATGCACGTCAACGTGCAGAATAAAGTCGATGGCAAAGAGGATCAGATCCATTTTTTGGTACCCATGAAGTGAACGGCGTGGAGTCTACGCCAATGAGACCTGGCTCACAATCTCCCCATGGTCCCCTTTTTCGAACTCCATGAAGGGAGTCATTCAATCCCCCTTCTTTTTCCCTTTCCCTGAACGTAGGGTTCTGCTCACTCGGCCTTGTCCAGAGCGGCCAGCACCTCGCCGGGCAGGCATTTCTCCCAGCCCCACAAGAGGAGCAGCAACAGGGTCGCGTCGTCGAGCCAGCCAAGGAGAGGCACCACATCGGGGACAACGTCCACCGGGCTGATGCCATAGAGCAGGATAAGGATCACCAGCCCCTTCGCCCACCAGGGTGTGCCTGGGTGGCGAAAGCCCTGATAGAGGCGGCGCAAACGCCGCCAGATGAGCCAGCGTCTGGCGCTCATGACTCGATCAGCTCGCCGCGCAGCCGCTGGATCTGATCCCGCAGCGCCGCCGCCTGTTCGAACTCCAGATCCCGCGCATGCTGGAACATCTGCTCTTCCATCCGCTTGATCTCCTTGCTGATCTCGCTGGCAGAGCGGGCATGGTACTCCCCTTGCGGTTCGGCAGCCTTGCGACTCCCCTTGCCGGCCTTGCCCGCCGTGCGGCTGCCCCCCATGTCCATCACATCGCCGATGGCCTTGTTGAGCCCCTTCGGCACGATGCCGTGTTCCAGGTTGTGGGCGTGTTGCAGGGCGCGGCGCCGCTCGGTCTCTTCAATCGCGACCTTCATGGAGTTGGTGATGGTATCGCCGTAAAGGATCACCTTGCCGTTGAGGTTACGTGCCGCCCGGCCGATGGTCTGGATGAGGGAGCGGGTGGAACGCAGGAAGCCCTCTTTATCCGCATCCAGAATGGCCACCAGGGAGACTTCCGGCATGTCGAGGCCTTCGCGCAGCAGGTTGATGCCCACCAGCACGTCGAACTTGCCAAGGCGCAGGTCGCGGATGATTTCCACCCGCTCCACGGTATCAATGTCCGAATGCAGATAGCGCACCCGTACCTCGTGATCCGCCAGGTATTCGGTCAAGTCCTCCGCCATCCGCTTGGTCAGTGTCGTGACCAGCACCCGCTCCTCCACGGCGACCCGCTTGCGGATCTCGGAGAGCAGATCGTCCACCTGGGTGCTGACCGGCCGCACTTCCACCTCGGGATCGAGCAGGCCGGTGGGACGCACCACCTGCTGCACCACGTCACCGCCGGACTTCTCCAGCTCGTAGGGGCCCGGGGTCGCCGAGACGAACACAGTCTGGGGCATCAGCGCCTCGAACTCGTCGAACTTGAGGGGCCGGTTGTCCAGCGCCGAGGGAAGCCGGAAGCCGTACTCCACCAGGGTCTCCTTGCGGGATCTGTCCCCTTTGAACATGGCGCCGATCTGCGGCACCGTGACGTGGGATTCGTCGATGATGAGCAGGCCGTCCCCCGGCAGATAGTCAAACAGGGTGGGCGGCGGCTCACCCGGCGCGCGACCGGAGAGGTAGCGGCTGTAGTTCTCGATACCGGAGCAGTAACCCAGCTCCTGCATCATCTCCATGTCGAACTGGGTGCGCTGGCTGATGCGCTGCTCCTCCACCAGCTTGTTGAGGCTCATCAGCTGCTCGCGCCGCCCCTTGAGTTCCTCCTTGATGTGCTCGATGGCACCCAGGATGGTTTCCCGCGGGGTGGCGTAGTGGGTCTTGGGGTAGATGGTGTAGCGCACCACCGTCTGCTCGATGGCACCGGTCAGGGGATCGAACAGGGAGAGGCGTTCTACCTCTTCATCAAACAGCTCCACCCGCAGGGCCAGCTTGTCCGATTCGGCGGGGTAGATGTCGATCACCTCCCCCCGCACCCGGAAGGTGCCGCGCTGGAAGGCCATGTCGTTGCGGGTGTACTGCAGTTCGGCGAGGCGGCGCAGGATATCCCGCTGATTGATCACGTCTCCCACTTTGAGGTGCAGCATCATGCTGAGGTAGGCCTGGGGATCCCCCAGACCATAGATGGCCGACACCGAGGCGACGATCACCACGTCGCGCCGCTCCAGCAGCGCCTTGGTGGCTGACAGCCGCATCTGCTCGATGTGATCGTTGATGGAGGCATCCTTCTCGATGAAGGTGTCCGTGGTCGGCACATAGGCTTCGGGCTGGTAGTAATCGTAATAAGAGACGAAATACTCCACCGCGTTGTCGGGGAAGAACTCCTTCATCTCCCCGTAGAGCTGGGCCGCCAGGGTCTTGTTGGGCGCCAGGATCATGGTGGGGCGATTGAGGGTCGCGATGACGTTGGCCATGGTAAAGGTCTTGCCCGAACCGGTCACCCCGAGCAGGGTCTGGTGGGCCAGTCCCGACTCGATGCCATCGAGCAGCTGGGCGATGGCCCTCGGCTGATCCCCGGCGGGTTGAAACTGGCTGGCCAACTGGAATAACTTGCTCATGACGACTCCCGGCAAAAAACGGCAAGGGAGCAGTGTACCCCGAGTTGAAGGAGCTGGGTATCCGCTCACCCTCCCTGATGGCTATTGACCCCGAAATACGACCTCTGTATGATGCACCTCCTTGCCTGATGTTCCCCCGTAGTTCAGTCGGTAGAACGGCGGACTGTTAATCCGTATGTCACTGGTTCAAGTCCAGTCGGGGGAGCCAATTCCTCACCATCTCGGTGCAAGTTATCCACTTTAGTGCTTTCCTCTTCCAATTTTAATGCACAAGCCCTTCCCTGCGGCCTGACTCCCTTTTGATCTCCCGATACTGACCAGCAGCGTTTTGTTCTGCTGCGCATAACTATTTGATTTTTATAGAAACAATTTATTGCAGGTATTTTTTGAACAGTCCTTGCAGCCCAGCATTGGCGCGGCTTTCAGCCTGATCGCCAAGTTTCATGAACAGGGTTATCCACAGTTTCTGTGGGTAACTTGACCAAAGCCACGGTTCATCTGGGCTGGCAGCCATTGTCCCCGGTTTGCGATGGCTGCCCCCGCTCTTCCCCATTTTCTGCTGTTTTTCCCTTCCCCCCTAAATGGGATGAATCGACTCGCGGTGCTGCCTGTGGGGGATTTTTTTTCGCTATGCCGCGTCCTGCGGGTCAGCCCTCGCCGGATGAGTCATGAGTCTCTTTTGTTACCCTTCAATTTCCTCAGTGGAAAATGCTGAAAAACATGCCCGTTTGCTCCCCATGCAGCAGGTAATAAATTGTCCACAGGAGCGTCATCCCCTCCCGGCTCGACAGCATATTTCACTCATTGACAGCGGGCCTTGCAGCGTAAAATAGAGGTGTTTTCCCCAGCCCCCCCTCGCATCCCTATCTTCACCGAAGAGACCAGCACTTAACTGGCTGTTAATCCGCTTTGGCGCTTCTTTCTTGATACAGGATCCGGCACAATATCGGCCCCACTTTTTTCCTCGGTTTTTCCGGGCATGACCATAGATTTCGTGACACTGCTACATCAAAGCGACTCCCTGCTGCTGTTCGTGGTACTGGCCTTCGGGCTGCTGCTGGGCAAGGTACGCATCGGCAACTTCCAGATAGGCAACACCATAGGCGTGCTCTTCACCGCCCTGCTGTTTGGCCAGATGGGATTCCAGTTTTCCACCTCCACTGAAAACGTCGGCTTCATGCTGTTCATCTTCTGCGTGGGGATTGAAGCGGGGCCGCACTTTTTCAGCGTCTTCCTTCGCGACGGCATCCACTACATCACCCTGACCCTGGTGATCCTGCTGTCGGCCCTGCTGCTGACCGTGGGGCTCGCCAAGTTCTTCAATCTGGGGCCCGGCATGGCCGCCGGCATTCTGGCAGGTTCTCTCACCTCCACGCCGGCCCTAGTGGGGGCCCAGGACGCCCTGCGAAGCGGATTGCTCAACCTGCCCCACCAGACCGACATGCAGTCGGTGCTCGACAACATGGGGATAGGCTACGCCCTGACCTACCTGGTGGGCCTGGTGGGCCTGATGCTAGTGGTGCGCTACCTTCCTTCCCTGGCCAGGCTGGATCTCAACACCGAGGCCCAGAAGATCGCCCGCGAGCGGGGGCTCTCCGACAGCGAGAGCCGCAAGACCTATCTGCCCATCATCCGCGCCTATCGGGTCGGCCCGGAGCTCGCCGCCTGGATCGGCGGTCGTACCCTGCGCGAAACCGGCATCTATCCCCACACAGGCTGCTATGTGGAGCGCATTCGCCGCAACGGCATTCTGGCCAGCCCCGATGGTGACGCCGTCATTCAGGAAGGGGACGAGATCGCCCTGGTGGGCTACCCCGAGAGCCACGAGAAGCTCGACGTCAACTACCGCAACGGCAAGGAGGTGTTCGATCGCAACCTCCTTGACCTGCAGATCGTCACCGAAGAGATCGTGGTGAAGAATGATGCCGTGGTGGGTCGCCATCTGGTGGAGCTCAACCTCACCGAGAAGGGATGCTTCCTCAACCGGGTGGTGCGCTCCCAGATAGAGATGCCGTTCGATCGCAACATCATGCTGCAAAAGGGCGACGTGCTGCAGATCAGCGGCGAGAAGCAGCGGGTCAAGCTGCTGGCCAACAAGATAGGCTTCATCAGCATCCACAGCCAGACCACGGATCTGGTGGCTTTCGCCACCTTCTTCGTGCTGGGCCTGCTCATCGGCTCCGTCTCCCTGGTGTTCGGCCAGATAGAGTTCGGCCTCGGCAATGCCGTCGGTCTGCTGCTGGCGGGGATCCTGATGGGCTACCTGCGTGCCAACCACCCCACGGTGGGCTATGTGCCACCAGGCGCCCTGCGCCTTGCCAAGGATCTCGGACTCGCCGTCTTCATGGTGAGTACCGGCCTCAAGGCGGGGGGCGGCATCCTCGATCACCTGAGCGAAGTGGGGATGGTGGTACTCTTCTCCGGCATGCTGGTGACCACCTTGCCGGTGCTGGTAGGCTACCTGTTCGGTGTCTGGGTGCTGAAAATGAACCCGGCCCTGCTGCTCGGCGCCATCACCGGGGCCCGTACCTGCGCCCCGGCCATGGACGTGGTGAACGAGGCGGCCAACAGCTCCATCCCGGCGCTCGGCTACGCCGGCACCTATGCGGTGGCCAACGTCATGCTGACCCTGGCGGGCTCCTTCATCATCGGCTTCTGGTTCTAGCCGCAGAGTACCTGCCCGCCCATGAAAAAAGGGAGCCTCGAGGCTCCTTTTTTCATGGGCGGGCACTCCTGGATGGAATAGTGAAAATCGTGCTATGGGGACGGGTCTATCAAACCCAATAAGCTAAATCCTCTACAAGGTGCCACTTACACTCAATAAAACGAGCGAGGTGTAAGTGATGAAACGCGCATGGATGATTGTGATCTGGTGGTTCTGCTCCCTGACGCCAGCCTGGGGGGCCGAATCCGGCAAGCAGGTGGCCCCCGAAGCAGAGACGGAGAAAAGCGCCCTGAGCTTTGAAAACGACGAGCTTGCCAAACCCAGGCTGGGAGATCTCGACGTCATGCTGGAGCAGCGCACCATCAGGGTGCTCACCACCTACAACAAGACAGGATTTTTCATCACCAAGGGCGTGCAACGGGGGGCCACCTACGATGCCTTCATGCAGGTGGAAAAGCGCCTCAACGAACAGTTGCGCAAGAAAAAGGCGATCAAACGCCACCTCAAGGTGCACTTCGTCTTCATTCCCGTGGCCCGGGAAGCCCTGCTGAGCTCCCTCATCGAGGGCAAAGGCGACATCGCCGCCGCCAATCTCACCATCACGGACAAGCGCAAGAAGCAGGGTATCGCCTTCACCGATCCCCTGCTTGAAAACGTGCGGGAGCTGCTCGTCTCCGGCCCCCTCTCCCCCAAGGTGGAAAACGCCGCCGATCTCGGGGGCCAGCGCGTCTTCGTGCGCCCCTCCTCCAGCTACTACGAGAGCCTCATGGCCTACAACCAGGCCCGCAAGTCGGCGGGAGAGCCCCTCATCGACCTCCAGCCCGCCTCGGAGGTGCTCGAAGATGAAGATCTGGTGGAGATGGTCAATGCGGGCCTGCTCCCCTTCATCGTCATGGACGAGCACAAGGCCCGCTTCTGGCAAAAGATTTTCCCCGGGATCACCATTCACGACGCCCCCGTGTTCCGGGAAGGGGGCGTCATCGCCTGGGCGGTGCGCAAGGAGAGCCCCCAGTTGCTCGCCATGCTCAACGAGCAGATCAAGGCGCTGCGTGGCAAGGCGACGGGAGACGAGATCCTGGCCCGTTATCTCAAGCAGAACAAGTTCGTCAAAAGCGCCGCCGCCGAGGCGGAGCGCAAGAAATTCCTGCAGGTGGTCGAGCTGTTCCGTGAATATGGCGAACGCTATGACATGGACTGGCTGCTGATGGCGGCCCAGGGCTACCAGGAGTCAGCCCTCAACCACCAGGCCCGCAGCCATGTGGGCGCCATCGGCATCATGCAGATCATGCCCGCCACCGGCAAGGGGCTGAAGGTCGGCGACATCCGCAAGCTCGAGCCCAATATTCACGGCGGCGTCAAATACATGCGCTGGATGATCGATCACTACTATGCGGACGAGCCCATGACCGCCCTCGACAAGGCCCTCTTCTCGTTCGCCTCCTACAATGCCGGCCCCGCCAGGGTGGCGCGGCTCCGCGCCGAGGCCAGGAAACGGGGGCTGGATCCCAACGTCTGGTTCCACAATGTCGAGTACGTGGCGGCGGAGAAGATTGGCCCCGAGACGGTCACCTATGTGGGCAACATCTATAAGTACTACATCGCCTACAAGCTGGTGATGGAGCAGGTGGCTCTTCGCCAGCAGGCGAGCGATGCCCTGAAACAGGAGGCGAAGGAGGACGTCAGCACATCGGCGGCGAAACCGACCCAGTGATCCTTGCCGGACGAGGCGCCCATGGCGCCTCGTCTCTGTGCACATCCTTCTGTGGCCCGTGACCAGAATGAACACAATGGGCACAACAGCCTTAATAGCCATTACGGTCAGATTGTTTTCCAATCAGACATGATTAATTAACCTTCCTGCAACAATCACAAGGAGATCACCATGTTGCAAGGAACCCTCAAACGCACCCTGATCGGTAGCCTGCTCGCACTGAGCGTCGGCGCCCACGCCCAGATCAACGAAGTCCACTTCCTGATCCCGGGCGGCGCTGGCGGCGGCTGGGATACCACGGCCCGCGGCACCGGTGAAGTGCTGGCCAAGTCCGGTCTGGTCAAGACCGTCTCCTACCAGAACATGTCCGCCGGTGGCGGCGCCAAGGCCATCGCCCACCTCATCGAGACCTCGGCCCAGTCCGACAAGACCCTGATGGTCAACTCCACCCCCATCATCGTCAAATCCCTCTCCAAGGAGCTGCCCCAGTCCTTCCGTGACCTGACGCCAGTGGCCGCCATCATCGCCGACTACCAGGCCCTGGCGGTGAAAGCGGACTCCCCCTATCAGAACTGGGCCCAGCTGCTGGCAGCCTACGAGGAGAACCCGGCCAAGGTGAAGATCGCCGGAGGCTCCGCCCGTGGCAGCCTGGATCACCTGGTCGCAGCCCTGACCTTCAAGAACGCCGGGGCCGACGCCAGCAAGCTGCGCTACGTCGCCTACGATGCCGGTGGCAGCGCCATGGCCGCCGTGCTGGCCGGAGAGACCCAGGCCATCTCCACCGGCTTTGGCGAGGCAATGGAAGCGGTCAAGTCGGGCCAGATGCGGATCCTCGGGGTCACTTCCGACAAACGCCTGCCGGGGGCGGAGCAGATCCCCACCTTCAGCGAGCAGAACAACCCCACCGTCTTCGCCAACTGGCGCGGTTACTTCGCCGCCCCCACCATCAGCCCGGAGAAATCCGCCGAGTTTGCCGCCCTGCTCAAGCAGATGTACGACAAGCCGGAGTGGGAAGTGGTCCGCAGCCGCAACAGCTGGACCAACCTCTACCAGTCCGGTCCCGAGTTCACCGCCTTCCTCGACGGCCAGGAGCAGCAGATCGGCGGCCTGATGCGCGAGCTCGGCTTCATCAAATAACCCTCGCTGTCCCATCGCAGGCGGGCGCAGGCCCGCCGCTCATGTTGGAGTCAAAAGATGAACATTACCAAGGAGCGACTGGGGGGCCTGCTGTTTCTGCTGCTCTCCCTCGCCTATGGCTACTACGCCACCGAGATACCGGGCTACCCCGGCGACGAATACGAACCCTTCACCGCCAGCACCCTGCCCTATGCCCTGGCCGGGATCGGGGCACTGCTCTCCCTGCTGCTGGTGCTCTTCCCCGGGGGCGAGCCCCTGCGCCGGGAAGAGGGGGACTGGCGCCGGGTCTTCATCCTGCTCGGGCTCATGGTCATCTACGGACTGGGGCTCACCTGGTTTGGCTTCGTGCTCTCGACCATCGCCTTCCTGAGCGTGGGCATCCGGGTGCTCGGTGAGCCCAGCCTGCGCTACGGCCTGATGATCAGCGTCCCCTTCTCCATCGGCTTCTGGGCCCTGCTCACCAAGGGGCTCAACGTCTATCTGGAGCCGGGTCGCCTGTTCACCCTGCTCGGTTTCTAAGGAGTCACCATGTTAGACGGAATCTTGCAAGGACTCGGCACCGCACTGCTGCCGGTCAACCTGATGATGGTGGTGCTTGGCTGCTTCATCGGCACCTTTATCGGCATGTTGCCGGGCCTTGGCCCGGTCACCGCCATCGCCCTGATGATCCCCATCACCTATGGCCTGGATCCGGCCTCCGGCATCATCTTGATGGCGGGGGTCTATTACGGCGCCATCTTCGGGGGCTCCACCTCCTCCATCCTGATCAACGCCCCCGGCTGCTCCGCCACCGTGGTCACCGCCTTCGACGGCTATCCCCTGGCCTGCAAGGGACAGGCGGGCAAGGCGCTGGCCATCGCCGCCTACGCCTCCTTCACCGGCGGCACCCTCTCCGCCATCATGCTGATGGTGGCGGCGCCCCTGCTCGCCAAGGTCTCCCTCTCCTTCCAGTCGGCGGACTACTTCGCCCTCATGGTGCTGGGCCTCTCCGCCGTGGCGGCCTTTGCCGGCAAGGGGCAGGTGCTCAAGGCGCTGATCATGGCGCTGTTCGGCATCATGATCTCCACCATCGGCATCGACCGCAGCGTCGGGGTGGACAGGTTCACCTTCGGGTTGCCGGATCTGCGTGACGGCTTCTCCTTCCTGCTGCTGGCCATGGCCACCTTTGCCCTCGCAGAGATCCTGATGGCGGTGCTGCGCCCCGGCAAGGACAACAGCGAGGAAGAGGCCAGGCAGATGCAGCAGCTCGGCAGCCTCAAGCTCAGCAAGGAAGAGGTCAGGGAGATCGCGCCTCCCATCGCCCGCTCCTCGGTGCTGGGCTTTCTCATCGGCGTGCTGCCGGGAGCCGGTGCCACCATCGCCGCCTTCATGGCCTATGGGGCCGAGCGCAACATCGCCGGCAAGCAGCGCCAGGAGCAGTTCGGCAAGGGCAGCCTGCGCGGCCTGGCCGCCCCGGAAGCGGCCAACAACGCCGCCTCCACCGGCTCCTTCGTACCCCTGCTGACCCTGGGGATCCCGGGCTCCGGCACCACGGCCCTCATCCTGGGCGCCCTGGTGGCCTACGGCATCCAGCCGGGCCCGCGTCTGTTCATGGAGCATCCGGATGTCTTCTGGTCGGTGATCATCTCCATGTATCTGGGCAACGTGGTGCTGTTGATCCTGAACCTTCCCCTCATCCCCTACCTGGCCCGGGTACTGGCGGTGCCGCGCCCCGTGCTCATCCCCATGGTGCTGCTGTTCTCCCTGACCGGGGTCTATCTGGTCTCCTTCAACACCATGGACATCCATGTGATGGCCATCGTTGCACTGATCGCCATCGGCCTGCGCCTGCTCACCTTCCCCATGGCCCCCATGCTGCTCGGCTTCATCCTGGGAGGCATGCTGGAGGACAACCTGCGCCGGGCCCTGGTGATCAACGACGGCAGCCTGAGCTTCCTGTGGGAGCGCCCCATCACCCTCGCCTTCACGGTGATCACCCTGACCATGTTGCTGCTGCCCGTCTGGCAGTGGTGGCAGGCTCGCCGGGCCCCCAAGGGGGAGCCTGCCACCAGCCACTGAATCGATGAGCCTCTGCCACCTCTGAACCCTGACCATAACGCGCAGAGACCTTGATGCCCACGGGAAGCAAACCCTGATAAAAAGAGCGCCGAAAGGCGCTCTTTTCTTGTCTGGACAACAGGTTCCGGGCGACCGGATCACGGCTTGCGGTAACGCCGCTCCGGCCGCCCGACGGTGCCATATTCGAGCTCGGGGCTCGCCAGTCGCTGCCCCACCAGAAATTCCAGATAGCGGCGCGCCGTGGTCCGGCTCACCCCTATCCGGCTGCCTATCTCCTCGGCACTGGCGGCCTCCGGAGTCAGGGCCGTCAGCACCCGCTGCAGGGTGAGAGCATCGATGCCCTTGGGCAGTCCCTCTGCCGCCACCTGCTGCAACGGCGTACCGAACAGGGTGTCCACCGCCTGCTGGTCGATGTCGGCCAACGCCGCCAGGGCGGCGATGCTCTGACGGTACTTCTCCAGGGTGTCGCGCAGCCGCTCGAACACCACGGGCTTCAAGATGAAATCCACCACCCCGAGGCGCATCGCCTCCTGCAGGGCAGCGGCTTCCCGCGCCGCGGTGAGCAGGATCACATCCAGACTCGCCCCCGCCTGGCGCAGCTCTCTCAATAGCGAGAACCCCTCTCCATCGGGCAGCCAGACATCCAGCAGCACCAGATCGGGCCGGAGGATCCCTATCTGCTCCCTGGCATCGAACAGGGTCAACGCCACCCCCAGCACCTCAAAACCGGCGAGGCGCTGCACGAAGCGGCGGTGGATCTCGGCAATGGCGGGATCATCCTCGACGATCAGGATCTTGATCACTCACACCTCCTTGGGAATGTAACAGACGACGCAACTTCCCTGCGTCGTGGCTTCGATGGTGATCTCCCCCTGCAGGGCATCCAGGGTCTTGCGCACCAGGGAGAGCCCGATACCGTGTCCTGGCTCGGGCTTGCTGCTGACCCCCTGTTCGAACAACCTGTCCGCCAACTGCGGGTCGATGCCGCCAGCCCCATCCTCCACCTCCAGCACCAGATCCTGCCCCAGATCGCTCAGGGAAACCCGGATGGGCTGATAGGGCGCACCGTGGCGGCGGGTCGCCTCGAAGGCGTTGTCGATGAGGTTGCCCAGCACCGTTACCAGCTGGGAACCGCTGACACGGGCAGGAATATCGTGCAGACGGGCATCGGGATCGATCACGAGCTCAAGACCGAGCTCGTGGGCCCTGTGGTATTTGCCGAGCAGCAACCCCGCCACCTTGGGTTTGGCGATGGCCCCCATCAGGAAGCCGAGCAGGGTCTGCTCGGTGGCCGCCTCCCGCCCGATGAAGGCGAGCGCCTCCCGGGTGGCACCGAGCTCAATGAGGCCGGCGATGGTCCCGAGCTGGTTGTTGTGCTCGTGGGTCTGCACCCGCAGCAGATCGCTGTAGGCCTGCACCTGGGAGAGCTGGGCGCTGAGTTCCGCCAGCTCGTCCTTGCGGCGAAAACTCGACACGGCGCCGATCAGCTTGCCCTCGCGCACCAGCGGCAAGCGGTTGACGATGAGGGACTGGCCGTTGAGCACTATCTCCTCGTCAAACTGGGGGGTCTGCTCTTGCAGGATGGAGAGCATGCGACTGCCCGGCAGCAGGTGACCAATGGGCTGGCCGATGGCGCTCCTGGCGGTGGTGTCGTCCAGGCGCAGCAGCTTGATGCCGTTGGGGTTCAGGGAGGTGAGGCGCCCTTGCTCGTCGATGGTGAGGATCCCCTCGCGCACCGTGCGCAGGGTACAGTCGAGCTCCGCATAGAGACGCCCCATCTGCTCGGGTTCAAAGCCGAATATCGCCTTCTTGTAGCGCCGGGCCAGCCAGGCGGCGGCGACACTGTTGAGTACCACAATGAGCAAGGTCATGGCCAGGCCAAAGCGCAAATAGCCCTGCAGATCCGCATCGATGTCCCGCACCAGATAGCCGACCGACACCACCCCGATGATCTTGCCCATCTCGTCACGGATGGGCCCCTTGCCGCGCACCGAGACCCCAAGGGACCCTTGGGCCCTGGAGATATAGGCTTCTCCCTGCAGGGCACGCTCGGGATCATCCCCCACCATGGCTTTGCCAATCCGGTCCGCATTGGGGTGCACCAGGCGGCGTGCCTGCCTGTCCCCGATGACGATGTAGCTGGCCCCGACCTCGGCGCGGATCCGCTCCACCAGGGCATTGAGGCGGACCGTATCCGCCCGTTTCACCCCGGCGATGACGCCGGACTCCCGCGCCACCAGCCGTGCCACATCCAGGGCCTGATCCCCCACCTCACGGTAGCGCTGCTCGGCGACATAGTAGTAGCTGGCCCCGCTCAGCAACACCAGTTGCAGCAGACTGACCAGACAGAGAATGAGCAGGAAGCGTCCTTGCAACCCGAGCCTCATGCCTCCTTGTCGCCTCGCAACAAGTCGAGCAGCAGACTGCCATCGCGCAGGGCCTTGTGCACCTGCACCGAGGTGGGTTTGGTGGGATCTTCGTAGAAGTGGGTGGATTCAATCTGCAGGCGCACCAGGTACTCGGCGGGCAACTGGCTTGCCAGGGACTGGTGCAACATGGGGAAGAGCAGTCGATCGGCCCGGGTGATCTCCCCCCCTAGCAGCAGCTTGCCCGGATTGAGCAGGCAGATGAGGTTCGCCAGCACCCGGGAGAGGCGGCCTGCTGCCTGGTGCAGGATGTCCTGACACAGGCTGTTGCCGGCCAGCGCCAGCTCGCACAGCTCGCGTATGGTGACGCTTTCGGGCAGATCGAACTCCTGCATCCGTTCGCGCAGCTCCCGATATTGCGCCTCCAGCGCCTGATTGGTCACGAGGGTGCAGGCGCAGCCGAAGCCACCGCAGTAGCAGCGCTGGCCATAGGGTTCGAGCTGCAGGTGGCTGAGATCCCCGAGCAGAGCCGACTCGCTCTCGATGAGCTGGCCATTGACCACCATGCCGACCCCGATGTCGTTGTGCACGAACACCAGCACCGCATCCGAGCAGTTCCTGGCGGCGCCCCACTCCCGCTCGGCCTGGATCCAGGTGCGCACGTCGCCGCTCACCAGCACGGGTACCGAGAAGGCTTCCTGCAGGGTGGGACCGAGGGGCCAGTTGCGCAGATCGTAATAGGGAAAATGCTTGACCATGCCGGAGTGGCGCTCCACCTGGCCGGGCAGGCAGAGGGCGATGCAGGCCAGACGCAGCGCCTTCTTGGGCAAAAAGCCCTCGATGGCCCGCACCAGGCTGGCCAGCAGCTCGGCACGCTCCGCCTCGTTGAAGACATGGCGATGGCGTGCCAGGGAGTGACCCGCGAGATCGAACAGGGCCATGTCCACATAGCCGCGCCCCAGGCGCATGGAGAGAAACTGGAAGCGGCGCTCGTTGATGCGCAGCAGGGTCTGGCGACGGCCACGCCCCACCGAGCTCTCGCCGCAGGTGACCACCAGGCCGCCGTCCAGCAGCTCGCGGGTGATCTTGGTGATGCTGGCCGGCGACAGGCCGGTCAGACGGGACAGATCGGTACGGGACAGCTCCTTGTGCTCCTCCAGGCTGGCATAGACCAGGCCGTAGTTGAGCTGACGGATCAAATCGATACTGCCTTTCACGATCTCATTCATAGGGTTGGGGCTAACGAAAGGAACGAATGGCGCGATTTTCACACATTCTGCGCCGATCCCCAAATTTGCCGTCTGGAAATCCTGTCCAGACGGCAAAAATGTGATTAGTAACGGAAGCGGGAGACGAGTTGGCGCAATTTGTCACCCGTGCCTGCCAGGGCGCGGGTGGTGGTGCTGGACTCCCCGGACGCCTCGGTCAGCTCGCTGACGATCTGCTGGATGGCCACCAGGTTCTTGTTGATCTCCTCGGAGACCGCGTGCTGCTCCTCGGCGGCCGTGGCGATCTGGATGTTCATGTCGTTGATGGTGCCGACCGCCGCTACCATGCTGTCCAGGGAGCTGGCGATGTGGCTCGCCTCCTGCACCGTCTCCTGGCTGCGTGCCTCGCTGGCCTGCATCACCTCCACCGCCTGCTTCACCCCGCCCTGCAGGCGCTGGAGCATCTCGTTGATCTCCTTGGTGCTCTGCTGGGTACGGCCCGCGAGGGATCGCACCTCGTCCGCCACCACCGCAAAGCCGCGCCCCTGCTCGCCCGCCCGGGCCGCCTCGATGGCGGCGTTGAGGGCCAGCAGGTTGGTCTGATCGGCGATGCCGCGAATGACCTCCACCACGGAGCCTATCTTGCCGGTCTCGTGGGCGAGCTGTTCGATGACCCCGGCCGCCACATGCACTTCGTCCACCAGCCGGTTGATGCTGCCGATGGCGCTGCTCACCACCCCCCGGGCAGCATCGGACTCGCGGGCCGCATCGCTGGTGGCGCTGGCGGCGTTGGAGGCGCTCGCCGCCACCTCCTGGGCGGTGGAGCTCATCTCGGTCACCGCGGTCACCACCTGATCCGTCTCCTTGCCGTGGCCCTGCATCTGCCTGTCCGCATGCTCGCTCAGGCTATGCAGCCGATCCACGGCCCCCAGCAACTGGTGACTGGTTTCCCCCACCTGGCTCACCACCGACTGGATCCGTTCGACAAAGCGGTTGAAGGCGGCGGCCAGCTGCCCCACCTCGTCCTTGCTCTGCACCTTGAGGCGCTGGGTCAGATCCCCGTCCCCGTCGGCGATGTCATTGAGTGCGGCAACCGCATCCGCCAGCGGGCGGGTGACCCGGTTGCCGATCACCACGGTGGCCGCCAGGGTCACCCCCAGGATCACCAGGATGAACAGCACCCCGGTTTTCAGGGAGCCATACATGGTCTCCTCCCGCTCGCTGCGCAGGGTGGCCAGCTCATTGTCGATGTCGTCGATGTAGAAGCCCGTGCCCACGACCCACTGATATTTGTCGAGCACCAGGTTGAAGGAGAGCTTGGGGGCATCCCGCCCGATAGAGGGCTTGTTGGTCCAGTACTCCGAGAAGCCATCTCCTTCCCGCGCCGACTTGATGATCCCCTGAATGAGGAAGGCACCCTTGGTATCCTTGTCCTGCCAGCGGTTCTTCCCCTCCATCTCGGGCCGGGTCGGCAGCAGCACGGTATTGCCCTGATAGTCGTAGACGAAGAAGTAGCCGTCGCTGCCATAGCGCAGCGGCCGCAATATCTCCTTCACCTGCTGGCGCACTTCGGGGCTGTCAGGCTTGCCGTAGCTGCCCTCGATGGCCGTCTTGGCCAGCATCAGATAACTGCTGAGCAGCGCCTTGCGCTCCTTGATTGCCCTCTCCCGCGCCACCACCAGATCCGATTCCAGATCGCTCCTGGCCACCAGGTAGTTGCTGAGATTGACCACCAGGGCCATCAGCAGCACGGGGATGGCCCCCAGTAACAGGATCTTCTGCTTAAGTGTCATTGTGTCACCCTTTGTGCTGTGTTCATTGCTGCATGATGTCTGCCTAAACGGCATGGGAAGCTGGCCGAAAGGGAAGTGCGTTCGCTACAATCCCGCCACCTTTAATTATCGACCAGATGAGCTGACTCATGAACCTATGTCCTTGCGGTTCCTCTCTTTTTCTTGCCAAGTGCTGCGGTGTACTCCACGCAGGCCAGCCCGCCGCCACCCCGGAGCAGCTGATGCGATCCCGCTACAGCGCCTTCGTGCTGGGATTGGGAGAATATCTGGTACACAGCTGGCACCCGGACTATCTGAACGGGCTGACCGCGGCCGACCTCTCATCGACCGACACCCGCTGGGATGGCCTCGAGATCCTCGCCAGCCAGGGCGGCCCCGATGACATCCTCGGCATGGTGGAATTCAAGGCCTGGTTCCTGGAGGGGGACGAACGTCACTGCCTCCATGAGCGCTCCCGCTTCGTGCGCCATCAGGGGCGCTGGGTCTACACCGACGGCGAGCAGGATCCGGCGCCGCTGCGGGTCGGGCGAAACGACCCCTGCCCCTGTGGCAGCGGCAAGAAGTTCAAGAAGTGCTGCGGCTGAGGTTTCCCCCACGCCGCCCTCTGGCCAGCCCCCGGGCTGGCCTTCTCCCCTCCAGTCATGCTTTCCCCTGCCTGCCTCGACGGTGACGTGAGGTTCATCACATTTCGCTCATCACCTCACACTTAATGAGCGTTTACGAACATTAATTTGGCCCATATCAAACATTTTACGTCGTGGAGGCGCCACACTGGCCTCATCTGGAAGAGATGAGACGGGCACGAATGAAAATAATCACCACACAAGTCGTCATCATAGGGGGGGGCGCCACCGGCGCCGGCATCATGCGCGATTGCGCGCTGCGCGGCATCGACTGCATCCTACTTGAGCGGGACGACATCGCCGCCGGCACCACGGGCCGCAACCATGGCCTGCTCCACTCCGGCGCCCGCTACGCGGTGACGGATCAGGAGTCCGCCCGCGAATGCATTCAGGAGAACCGCATCCTCAAGCGGATCGCCAGCCACTGCGTCGAGGACACCGGCGGCCTCTTCATCACCCTGCCGGAAGATGACATCCATTTTCAAAATACCTTCATGGACGCCTGCGCCCTGGCAGGCATCGACGCCCGCCAGCTGGATCCCGCCGAGGCGCTGCGCCTTGAACCCAACGTCAACCCGGCGCTGATCGGTGCCATCCAGGTGCCGGACGGCACGGTCGACCCCTTCCGCCTGGCCGCTGCCAACGTGCTGGACGCCAAGGAGCACGGCGCCCGCATCTTCACTCACAGCAAGGTGCTGGGGCTTTTGCGCACCCAGGATAGGGTGCACGGGGTCAAGGCCATCAACACCCGCACCGGCGAAGCGTTCGAGGTGGAGTGCCAGGAGGTGATCAACGCCGCCGGCATCTGGGGCCAGCAGATCTGCGAGTATGCCGACCTCGGCATCCGCATGTTCCCGGCCAAGGGCTCATTGCTCATCATGGATTACCGCCTCAACCAGCTGGTGCTCAACCGCTGCCGCAAACCGGCGGACGCGGACATTCTGGTGCCGGGCGATACCATCTCCCTCATCGGCACCACGTCGAGTCGCATCGATTACCACAAGATTGACCAGCTCACCGTCGAGCCCGAAGAGGTGGAGGTGCTGCTGCGCGAGGGGATAAAACTGGCCCCCATCATGGCCCGCACCCGATTGCTGCGGGCCTACGCCGGCGTTCGCCCCCTGGTGGCGGTGGATGGCGACGAGTCCGGCCGCAACATCAGCCGCGGCATCGTGCTGCTGGATCACGCCGAACGAGATGGCCTCCAGGGTTTCAACACCATCACCGGCGGCAAGCTGATGACCTACCGGCTGATGGCCGAATGGGCCACCGACTTGCTTGCCAAAAAGCTTGGCAACAGAAAGCCCTGCCGCACCGCCGAGCTGAGCCTGCCCGGCTCGCGGGATCCGGAGAAGGTCTCCGCCCCCGGTCTCTCGGTACCCGCCGAAGGCTCGGCCCAGTACCGCCACGGCGAGCGGGTCATCGCCTTTTTCCGCGACAACCCCAAGGCCAACGCCCTCATCTGCGAGTGCGAGATGGTCACCGCGGGCGAGATTGAATACGCCCTGCGGGAGCTCGACGTGGACAACCTGGTGGACTTGCGCCGCCGCACCCGCCTGGGTATGGGCCCCTGTCAGGGGGAGCTGTGCGCCTATCGCGCCGCCGGCCTAATGCAGGAGTACGGCAAGGCGGACGGTCGTCAGGCCTGCGTCATGCTGCGCCAGTTCCTGGAGGAGCGCTACAAGGGTACCCGGCCGGTGCTGTGGGGCGATGCCCTGCGCGAAGCCGAATTTACCTACTGGATCTATGAAGGGCTGTTCGGCCTTGGTGAGTGGACGGCCCCCCACCTGGTGAGCGAGCCCCCCTTCCCGCTCGATGCCAGCACCGCCAATTCCACCAAGGAGCGCAGCCATGAAATTTGACAGCATCGTGATCGGCGGCGGCATGGCGGGCCTCTCCGCAGCCCTGCGCCTCGCCGAGGCCGGCCAGAAGACCCTGCTGATGGCCTCCGGCCAGAGCGCCCTGCACTTCTCCTCCGGCTCGGTGGATCTGCTGGAGAGCGACGGGGATCCCCGCGCCGCCCTGCCCGTCTTCATGGCGGCCCATCCGGATCACCCTTACAGCAAGGTGGGGATGCAGAATATCGAGGGGAGTCTGGCCGACCTGCAACGCCACTGCGCAGAAGAGGGGCTACCCTTGATGCGCCAGGAACACAACCACCAGCGGCTGACCCCCATCGGCACCCTCAAAGCCACCTGGCTCTCCCCCGACACTTGCGCCTGCATGACCGATGCCCCCGCCCCGGACGCCATCCTGCTCGCCACCCTGGAAGGGTTTCGCGATTTTCACCCGGCGCTCGCGGCGGCGAATCTCGCGACCCACGCCCGTTTTGCCCACAGCCGCATCCTGACCGGGGAAATTCGCCTGCCCCAGCTCGCCCAGTTCAGCCGCAATCCCCACGAGTTTCGCTCCGCCGACATCGCCCGCCTGTTCGACAAGCAGGGGCCTGGCCAGCAGGACCTGCTGGCGGATCTGGCCCGCGAGATCAGCCGCATGGTGCAGGGATGCGGCGTGCCCGGCTGTCGCCATATCGTGCTGCCCGCCTGCCTGTCGCTGGGGCTGGTCGGCCCGCGTCTGAGCGAGCTGGAACGGCGCACCGGCTGCACCATCAAGGAGGTGGCCACCATGCCGCCGTCCCTCATCGGCATGCGGATGCAGGAGGCCCTCAAGCGCCGCTTCATGACCCTTGGCGGCACCTTCCTCACCAGCGAGCGGGTGCTGGGCGCCCGCTATGACGGCGACAAGGTGATCGGGGTGCACAGCCAGCACGGGGAGGATCAGCTGTTCGAGGCGGACCACTTCGTGCTCGCCTCCGGCAGCTTCTTCAGCCGCGGGCTGGAGTCGCGCCTCGGGGGCATTCGTGAACCCATCTTCGATGCCGACGTACTGAGCCTTGCCGAGCGCGACACCTGGGCCGGCCGCCGCCTGTTCGACCACCACCCCTTCATGGGCTTCGGGGTCAAGACCGACGAGCGGCTGCGGGTGCTGCGCGGCGGCAGGCCCCTCACCAACCTTTACGGCGCCGGCAGCGTGCTCGCGCACTATGACCCCATTAAAGAAGGTTCCGGCTCCGGCGTGGCCGTTGCCACTGGCTGGCAAGCCGCTGGCCATATTCTGGCGGAGGGCTGAGATGAATCACATATTCCCACTCCAACGACACAGCGTGCTGGCCCACGACGATGCCCAATCCAAAGAGGGCTCTGGCTCAGGTGTCGCGGTCGCCACCGGCTGGCAGGCTGCCGGTCACATTTTGAGTTCAGCCCAATGATGATTTCGCCCCATATCCCGTGCCTTCAACCCCAACGGGAGGAGAACTGACATGCTACTGGATCATGCCAACCAGACTTTCGATCAGTGCATCAAATGCACCGTCTGTACCGTCTACTGCCCGGTGGCCAAGGCCAACCCGGCCTACCCCGGCCCCAAGCAGGCGGGCCCGGATGGGGAGCGGCTGCGCATCAAGAGCCCCGAGCTCTTTGACAGCGCCCTCAAATACTGCACCAACTGCAAGCGCTGCGAAGTGGCTTGCCCGAGCGGGGTGCGCATCGGCGACATCATCGCCAAGGCCAAGCACCAGTACAGCGGCTTCAAACCGGGGATCCGCGAGTTCGTGCTCTCCCACACCGATCTAATGGGCAGCATGTCCACCCTGATGGCCCCGGTGGTCAACTTCACCACCGGCCTCAAGCCGATGAAGCAGGTGCTGGACAAGGCGCTGGGGGTCTCCTCCCACCGGGACTTGCCCAAATATTCACAAGGCACCTTCCGCGGCTGGTACAAGAAGCAGAAAACGAGTCAGGCCCGCTTTGCGCGCCAGATCGCCTACTTCCACGGCTGTTATGTGAACTACAACCACCCGCAGCTTGGCAAGGAGCTGGTGCAGGTGCTCAACGCCATGAACATCGGTGTCCAGCTGCTTGCGCGGGAGAAGTGCTGCGGCGTGCCGCTGATTGCCAACGGCTTCATGGACAAGGCCAGGCAGCAGGCGGCCTTCAACATCCAGCAGCTGGAGAACACCCTGCTCGGCAACGAGATGCCGCTGTTGGCCACCTCCTCCACCTGCGGCTTCACCCTGCGGGACGAATATCCCCACCTGCTGGAGCAGGACAACCACAAGGTGCGCGATCGCATCTCCCTGGTGACCCGCTTCCTGTGGAACGAGTTCGATCGGGGCAACAAACCGGCCATGAAGCCCCTCAATCTGCACATCGCCTACCACACCCCCTGCCACCTGGAGAAGATGGGGGGCGTCATCTACACCCTCGAGCTGCTGCGGGCCATCCCCGGCGTCAAGGTGACGGTGCTGGACTCCCAGTGCTGCGGCATCGCCGGCACCTACGGCTTCAAGTCCGAGAACTACGACACCAGCCAGGCCATCGGCCAGGGGCTGTTTGATCAGATAAACCGGCTCAAGCCCGATCTGGTCATCACCGACTGCGAGACCTGCAAGTGGCAGATCGAGATGAGCACGGCGTTTCGCTGCGAACACCCGGTGCACCTGCTGGCACGGGCGCTGGCCTGACCGCCATCCCCCCGGTCCGCCCATCATCACGGGCACCGGCTTGGAAGCGACACGCCCCGGTCAATGCCTGCGCCCCCTCTGGCCGGCATTGACCGGGATCGGCGCGGCAAGGCCCTGACGCCGCCCGGGCAGCCCGATGGGAGGCCCGGGCGGCAAACCCTTTTGGTTGTTTGAACCACCCGCACAGTGAAAAGCAGCAACAACACCCACCCCGTTAAAATCCATCTCCCATTACCACCACCAGAAAACATCAAGCCAGCATATTCAGCCAAAAAAGAGCCGGCATTCGCCGGCTCTTTGCATCTTCTCACCCCATCAGGGGTGCTGGATGATCAGGCTGTGCTGATCCAGCATGGATTGCAGGATGTCGTGAGAGGAGGAACCGCTCAGGTTCCAGCCACTCAGATCCACGTCCTTCAGGGTGATCTGCTGGGTGACATTGCCATCCCCCGCCGGGGAGACCGACAGGCTCACGTCACTCAGGCCGTTGCCGGTGCTGGTCACCGATGCCTGGAGATGACCCAGCAGGCCATCCACGCTGTTGTCGGTCACCCCCTTGAGCAGGTCCGCCAGATCGATCCTGTCCCCCTCCTGGGGACGGAAGTCGGTGATGGTGTCTATCGCCGGAGAGGCCGTCGTCCCCTCGTCACCACTGCCCCACACGAAGAGATCGCTGCCGGCGCCACCGGTCAGGATGTCGTTGCCCTGACCGCCCCGCAGCACATCATCTCCCATGCCGCCCAGGAGGCGATCATTGCCGGAGGAGCCGAACAGCCAGTCCCCCTGATCCGAGCCCAGCAGATCGTGACCGCTCTGGCTGTGGATGGTGATGGTCTCCGTGGCCGAGCTCAGGGTGCCGCCACCCAGGCTGGATTCGGCACTCAGGGTGAGGGCATGATCCCCCGCCGGCAGATCCTTGAGGTAGATGGGCACGGACTGGTCCATCGGCAGCAACCAGTCGTTGCCATCCGCGTGGCCGACGCTCTGGCCGTGCTCGTCCACCACCTGGGCGCTGCCGAGGTTCTGGATCCGCACCGACAGCTCACCCGGGGCCGGATTGACCACGCTGGCGCTGAGGTTGAGTGGCACCCAGGCCCCTTGCAACGCAAGGATATCGTGGGTGCCGACCCCCAATTGGGGATCGTCCGGCTCGGCCGTCACCTGGATGGCAATCTGGGCGCTGTCGGTCAGGACGCCACCGGCACCGGTATTGCCCTGATCCGAGGTGGTGATGCTCAGGTTGTCCTGACCCCAGAAGTCCCTGGCTGGCTCGTAGTGCAGGTTGCCTGCCAACAGACCGTTGAGATCATCGAGCGACCCGACCAGGGTCACCACGCTGGTCCCCGCCCCCTGCACCGAGACGGCGCCTGCCGCCCCCAGCAGGGTCAGCACACCGTGCTCCACCCGCAGCACCATGGAGATGGGCGCACTGCCCGCATCCACGTCCTTCACGCTGATCCCGGTGAGCGACAGGGAGCCATCCTCTTTCACCTGCAATGAGCCCGGCACCTGGGTGACAGGGGCATCATTGACTGGCTCGACCTCGATGGGCAGCACGTCGGTATCGCTCAGGGGGCCACCGCTGCCGGTGTTGCCAAGATCATTGGTCACCATGGTCAGGGCATCCTGACCATTGAAGTCCTGCTCGCCCTGATAGGTCACGCCCCCTGCGAGCAAGGCATTGATGGCATCCTGGGAACCGCTCAGCACCAGGGTGTTGCTGCCGCTGCCGCTCACCGTCACGCCACTGCCCGCCGCCAGTTCCAGGGTACCGTGCAGCACGGAGAGGGTGACCAAGAGGGGGCTGTTGTCCGCATCCACATCGCTCACCTGCAGCCCGTGAATGGTGAAGGGCTGATCTTCCTGCGCCACCTGGGGCGTCGTCGGCAGCTGGTTGACGGGGGCATCGTTGACCGGTTGTACCAGGATGGGCAGCACATCGGTGTCACTCAGGGCGCCACCGCTGCCGGTATTGCCCCGATCGTCCGTCACCATGGTCAAGGCGTCATTGCCATGGAAGTCCGGGTCGCCCTGATAGGTGACGCCGCCCGAGAGCAGGGCATTGAGATCCGCCAGGGTGCCGGTCAGCACCACATCGCCGGTACCGTTGCCGGTCAGGGTCACGCCGCTCCCGGCCGGCAGGGTCAGGGTGCCGTGCTCCACCGAGAGGCGCACTTCCATGATGCCGTTGCCCGCATCCACGTCCTTGACCTGCAGACCCTGGATGACGAACGGCTCGTCCTCCTGTGCCACCTGGGGATCATCGGGCAGCACGTTAACGGGGGCGTCGTTGACCGGGCTCACATCGAGATGGATGGTGCCGTTCACTTCGGGGCCGAGGGCGCCGTTGTCCAGGCTCTGGGCCGTCACCTTGATCGCCATGGCGCCGTTGGCGTCGTTGGTCACGAGCTCCACCGCGTCGAGCTTGCCCCCGTCCGTGGTGACCTGCCAGCGGCCACCGCCGAGATCCACCACGGTGCCGTTCACCCCGCTCGGCAGGCGGATTTCTGCCCCGTCCGGCACCCCTTCCAGGGTGACGCGCACCTGCTCGGGACCGTTCTCGTGCACATTGCCGGCATTGCCGCCGGTAGCCTGGGTATCCCGGGTCTCCACCCCCAGGTTCAGGGTGATCACATCCCCTTCGGTGCCGCTCGCCTGCTCCTGCATGTCAGTGATGACCGCATCCCCCACCGGATTGACGGTGACGGTGAAGCCCGCACTGGTTTCAAGGGGCAAGGTCAGCCCCTTGTCCAGGGTGAAGGCGCTCAGGGTCAGACTCACGGTGCCGCTGAAGTCCGCAGGCGGGATCAGGGTCAGCTTGGAGAAGTCGGTGCCCACAGGCACCTGCCACACCCCACCGCCGTTGTTGACCGCCGGGGCGGACAGGGTGAAGCCATCCGGCACCCCCTTGATCTGCAGCCCGACGATCTGCTCGGAGCCATCGTTGTCGATGAGGCTGGCCCCCAGCCCCCCCAGACTCACGCTGCCATCTTCCTGGCCCGTGACGTTCTGGACCGTGAGGTTGGCCGGATCGTTCACCGGCAGCACCTCGAAGCTCACGTTGCCGCTCCAGCTCCCCCGAACCGTGCCCGTGGTGGCGGTATCGAGAATATCCACCGTCACCGCCAGCGGCACCTTGCCGCTGAAGTGTTCTTTGGGCACGAACACCAGATCCTTGAGATCCGCCGGGTTGTTCACCGTGAGGGTGGAGACCGGCTGGCCGTTCTTGTCGAGGAAGTGACCATATTGGGGATCCACGGTCACGACCACCTGCTCCACGGTCTCGAGACCGCCATCGGCCACCGAGGGGCTGATGTCGGCGAGCTTGACCGAGAGATCGAGATGAATGTCGGTGTCTTCCAGGTTGTCAGGCTGGCCGTCGCCGTTTACGTCCTTCACGTTCAGTTGCAGCTCGGGCAGGCCGTCCGCCCCGCCGTTGATGTCCACCTCCGGGGTGATGGAGAGGGTGACGTCCTTCTCCACCATCTTGGTGTCACCGCTCACGGTGTCGGTGTTGACCAGGCGCACATTGAAGTGCAGGCCGTCACCGGCATAGTCTTGCGGCAGGGTCAGGGTCAGGCGGTCGAGATCATCGAGGCCGCCCGGCAACTTGATGAGGTACTCGCCGTTGACGAAGTCATAGGTGAGCCCCTGTACGTTGACGCCCGGAGGGAGACCAGTGATGACGATGCTGAGCTCGTCGTCCCCGATGTCCGCCGTGCCCAGGGTCACCATCTGCTTGAGCTGGCTGCCGAAGTTGACGCCGTGATCCTCCACCCCGGTGATGGGGGTACTGTTGTCAAAATCGACATCGGCGGCCACCTGACCCGAGTGGGTCGCGCCATGGAAGTCGGCGCTGGCGGTGATCTCCCGATAGGCCGGGGCGCTCACATCCCCCTCGTTGTTGTCACCAAGGTCGACCACCCTGGCGCTCACCTTGAAGGTGACGGTGCCGGTGAAGCCATCCGGCGAGCGCAGGGCATAACTGCCGAGGGCGTCGTGGGGCACCGTCCAGTTGCCCTTGCCATCGTTGATGCCGCCCACCACCACGAAGCCGGGGGGCAGATCGCTGATCACCAGGTAGTCGATGACCTCATCGCTGCTGGGGTCCAGATCCTCGAACACGAAGACGCCGTCCAGCGGGATGTCGTGCCCGTCCGGGCTCTCCAGCTGACCGGTCTGCACCAGGTTGCCATCGGGCTCCACCACCGCCTGGATATCCACATGCAGGGTGCCGTCGATCACCTTCTGGGCAGTGGCGCTGGAGTCCACATCCACTTGTGTCACCGTGACATGGCTCTGGAGGGTGGTGTCCCTGTCGCTGTCCTCGGGCCCTTTCACCAGCAGCTGGCCACCGCCGAGCAGGCTTTGCAGCTCGGCGTCGCTCAAGTCCACGGCGCCGCCGCTCACGGTCAGCTGGGTCTCGACCCCGCCCACGCGGATCCAGACTTCATACCCGGGTTCGATACCGGAGAGGCTGAGGTGGGTCACCTTCTCGGCGCCGTCGGTCAGGTCAGGCTGCCAGTCGAGGACGGTGAACTGATCCTCCAGGCCATGGCTGGTCTTGGCGTAGTCGGTAGCGTCGATGGCCGGCTCCACCTTGATGGTGAGGGGCACGTCGAAACTCTTGTGGTCGCCGTCATTCTCGGTCACCACCACGTGGCCGATGAGGTGAAGATCCGCGGTGCTGTTGGGGGGCGGCTGGATCTGCAGGTTGCCAAGGCTGGTCACATCCACCTGATAGAGAGGATTGCCCTTGCCATCGAGCCCGGCGAAGGTGAGGGTCAGCTCCTTGCCATTGCCGTCGAATACCTTGGCCCCTTCCGGCAGCCCTTCCAGCACCAAGTTCAGGGTTTCCGAGTGATCGAGCGGGGTATCCGTCCACTCCCCCGAGGTGAGCTTGAAGTCAAGGGGCGCCCGGCCATCCTCCTGGATGGTGATGCTGTAGCCGTTGCCATCCTGGGTCCAGTCGGTGGTATTGAGATCAAAATGGGGTTCATCCACTACCCCCACCAGATCCACGTGCAGGCTCTGGCTGCCGGTCTCCTTCTCGTTCACCACGGTGTGGGTCTGGCCGCTGGCATCGGTCAGGATGGCGGTGTCCTTCACCACCCCCTTGATGGTGAGATCGAAATCGACGTTGCTGTTTTTGGGCGGCAGCAGCTTGAGGTCATTGATGCGGTCATAGGGCACCTCGTAATAGCCGTTGGCATCCTGGGTGACCGCCACCCCACCCAGCAGCAGGGTGGCACCGGCGGGCAGGCCGCTGATGCGCACGAACAGCTGCTCGGAGCCATCCGTGGTGTCTCCCAGATGGGCGAGCCCAATCTTGCTGCCCAGATCGATCAGGGTATCTTCCTTGCCCTGGATCTCGCGCACCGTCAGCTTGGCGTCGTCCGCCAGCGGGTTTACGTTGACAATCACCTCCAGCGGATCGCCGAGGGCCGTCTCCTTGCCGGTCACCACCGGGGTCTTCTCGGTGCTCACCGGGGTCACAATGAGCTTGATGTCACCGCTGTAGTCCTTGCCGGGCACCACGGTCACCTTGTTGATGTCGCCACCGGCCACCGTATAGAGGCCGTTCGCCCCCGGAGTGAGCACCTTGCCATTCAGGGTCAGGCTGCCCTCACCGGACGCCCACTCTATCTGGTAGCTCAGGGTCTCGGAGCCGTCCGTATCGGTGAGGCCCGCTTTGACGTTGAGGGCGATGCCGCTGCTGTCCTCGTCCGTGGTGTAGTGCTGGTGCGTGCTGCCCGCATCCCACAGGGGTTTGTCGGCAATGCCCTGCACCGTGATGTCCAGATTGCCGGTCAGCACCGGGGGCTTGCTCCCCTCGGTGACGCCTACCTGCAACTGCACCGGGAAGCGCAGCGGAGCACCTCCGTTGTTGTAGCTCGAGTAGTCGTGGTTTGGCACAAAAGTGACACCGGTGAGCTGGAACTTGTCATCGGTGTTGGCCACCGCCACCATGGCCGCGGGCGGCACCTCATACCAGGTCTTGCCCCCCTGGGTGATGGTGGTCAGTGCGACGCCGTTGAAATAGAAGGTGCCCTGGGCGTTGGCTGGCGCCTGGATAAGCAACTGCTCCACATGCTCGCCCCGATCGAAATCCCCCACATCCAGGTTCATGGTGATGGGGATCCCCTGGCCCGGATCGCTCGCCCCCGCATCCTCCTGGCCGGTGACTGCGCTCACGGTGAGCTTGCCCGCCTCGTCCCGGATGGTCAGGGTCAGAAGACCGTCGTCGGTATCTCCGTCGCCATCCACCAGGTGGAAGCCTATCTGCTGTACCAGGGTGCTGTTGCTGTGATCGATGCCTGATTTGGCGGTGAAGCTGTAGTCACCCTCGGCATTGATCACCAGGGTGCCGATGATCTGCCCCGTGCCATCTGTCACCGAGATGGTGGTGTTGCCCGTGGCGGCGATGGGGTGCTCGGTGCCATTGATGGTCACCGCTCTCACCACCGCATCATCCGCCCCCTCGCTGGCAGTGGCCAGCAGATCGCCGGTCACTTTCGCCCCTTCATTCAGGGTCTTGCTCGCGTCCACGGCCACGGGTACGTCATCCTGCACGCTCACATGGCCGATCACTTCGGCGCTCAGATCCCCATCACTGTCCCGTGCCTGCAATGGCAGCTGGATATCCAGCAGATCCTTGCCCTGGACGCTGTGATCCAGGTTGCCGGTCAGCTCGAAGGTGTAGCGGCCGGACACATCCAGGGTCAGCTTGAAGATGAGCTTGCCTGCGCTGTCCTTGCCAAAGTAGACACCCGGCTGGCTGTTTGCCCCAATGGTGACCGCCTTGCCCCCCGACGTCAGGGTATTGAGGGCGTTGAAGCGGGCTACATCCAGTTGCAGGGAAACCACCCGGTCACTCCCGGCGGCGATCGTCACCTGGCCGATGGCAACCTCTCCCGTGCCTGACGGGCTGGTACCCCCATGCTGGCCACTGCCCCCGTTGAGGTCCGACTCCTTGACGGTCACCCCCTCGATGGCGGTGATCACGGGATCCGCCGCATCGGTGATCACCGCCGTGGTGCTGCCGGTGATCACACTGCCGTCGCTGTCGGTCACCTTGACCGGCAGGCTCAGGGTGAGCTTGTCGTCAGCCCCGTGATCCAGGTTGGTGTGTACCGTCACCTGGTAATCGAGGGTTGCCTGGGTGTGGGCTTCGATGCGCCCCGGCACGCTCGGCAGGGTCACCGTCAGCACCAGGGTGCCGCTCGCAGTCACTGCCTGGAAGCTGTGGCCGTTGCTGCCCGGCACCTCTTGCCAGGTGAGGGTCTCACCGTTGTGGGTGATGGCCTTGCCACTCCCATCCACGACTTGGCCCGAGAGGGTCAGCCGCACGTCCACCACGGGATCGGAGTCCGCAGTGATGGTCAGGGTGCCGCTGGCTTGCTGGTCGTCCGCCGTCTGGTTGTTGGCGGCCCCATCGAAGCGCCCTTCGCTCACCGTCACGCCGGTCAGGGTGAGGGTCGGGTTGGCCCCTTCCGAAATGCGGATGTTGAGGGTACCCGTGGTGCTGTCGTTGTTGCCGCTGCCCTTGTCGCTGTCGACGATGTTGAGCTTGAACGGCAGGTCGGTCGCGGTGTTGCCGCTCTGATGAACCCCCTCGAACAGGGTCACCTTGTAGTCAAAGCCGTTGCTGGCAGCGTTGTCCAGCTTGCCCACCAGTTCGACCTGAAGCACCTCGACGCGCTGGCCATTGACTTCCACATAGCCTTTCAGCACCTGGTTGCCCGGGATGCTGGCATCGCCGTCGACCAGCTCGTATTTGACGCTCTGGCCCAGGGCGGTCAGGGCCGGCTGCTCGCTGATGTCGGCAAACGACACCTCGCTCACCCGATCCGAGCCCGCATTGACCTGGAAGTGGCCGGTGCCGGTCAGAGTATTGCTGCCGTCG
>NZ_JBGLQU010000013.1:0-90388 GCF_041402625.1 Aeromonas sp. S19(2024) | reverse complement strand
CAGTCTGGATGCCGATGCACTGCAAGCAAACGGCGGCACGTTGCGTGATGCAGCGGGCAATGCCGCCAATCTGGCTCATGGTGTGGTGGCGGATAACGCCGGCTACCTGGTGGACACCACGGCCCCAGCTGTCAGCAGTGTGGGTATCACCGGGGCCAGCGGTGCGCAGAGCAACACCCTGAATGCCGGTGACGTGGTCAGCGTCACCGTGACCATGAATGAAGCGACCGTGGTCGATACCTCAGGCGGCACACCCCGTGTGGCGCTGAATATCGGGGGCAGCACCGTCTACGCCAATTATGTCTCGGGCAGTGGCACGGCCTCATTGCTGTTCCAATACACCATTCTGGCGGGTCAGACCGATGCCAACGGCATCTCGATCGTTGCCAATGGCCTGGAGGCTCACGGTGGCAACCTGAGCGATGTCGCGGGTAATGATGCGAACCTGAGCCATTCCCTGGTGGCCGACAACGCCAGCTACCTGGTGGACACTACTGCGCCTACGTTGGTCAGCAGCACGCCAGCAGACAATGCTAGTGCAGTCATGTCAGGTGCAAATATTGTGCTGACTTTTAATGAAAACCTGTCTGCTGGTAGCGGCAACATAGTGATTAGCAATGGCACAGATACCCGGACCATCAACGTCCTTGATGTTTCTCAGGTCACCATTAGCGGCAACACCGTTACGATCAACCCGACCGCGGATCTGGCCGCTGGCAGCAGCTACAACTTACAGATGGGGAGCGGTGTGCTCACAGACCTAGCTGGCAATCCCCATGCAGGCATCAGTGATGCAACGACACTGAATTTCGATACAGCCCCCGGCGATTTGCGTGTCAAGGTAGTATTTGATTTGGTCAATGGCAACAGTTCAACCCATAACGGGGGGCGCGTGTTCGACAGCGCTCTTAGCTATGACATCTACATTCGAGTTGACAGCAATAGCGTTAACCTGAACACGGGTGGTGACTGGGCTATTTGGACGGGAGGTGCGAATCTCGGTGCAGATGACCGGATTATTCTTGTTGGTGATGGCGCGCCTGTACTCGGTCGTCGAGGCGGGGAGATTACTCGAGTACAAGGGTTCACTACTGCCATAAGTTGGATATCATCAGCCAACAATTTTGCCGGTATCGCTAGTAACATGGCAGGCCCTTTGTCGCAGGCGGCGGGAGCCGGGGGGTTCGCTCGCTTTGCGCAAGACACTAAGGTGAATGTCAAGCTGGTGGATTCTTGGGCTGGCGCTTTCCTTGGCGGACAAGGGTTTAACGTGGGGACAATGTACGGCCCTGGCACGACTCAAGGGCTGGTCTGATTGAGCTAAACCTTACCCCTTTTCACCTTGGCCCTCACCACGAGGGCCAAGCGTTATTATGGTGCCATTCAATATGAACTCCCTGATTTTGCTGCGTCGTTTGGTCGAACAGCGGCAATTTGAGTTGTTGCACGAAGCCTGTTCTTCATCGGCGCCACAAGCTCTGGCTGAGCATGTACTCCTGGCGCTTGCCTGTGCGCACCTTGGCGATGTCTTGGCGGCGCGGCATGCGCTGTCTGTGCTGGACGTATCGGCGCTCGATCTGGATACGCGGGTCGATCTCGCCGCAGTGCATTTGTTGCTGGGAGATGTGGATGCCGCGTTGGCGCTGTTGACCGCTGCCCTTATCGAAGCTCCTGAGCACTCGCTGTTGCTGGCACGTCTGGCTGCTTGCCATGTGCAGCGCCAGGAGTTTGATACTGCCCGGCAGCTGTATGAGCAAAGCCTGGCCTTGCAGCCGCGCATTCTGGTATTCGAGCATCTGCTGCATCTGTATTTGCAACGCGGTGAGCTGACCTGCGCCGAACACACCCTAGTCGAGGCGCAAGCCTTTTGGGCCAATGAACGGGCCCACTGGCCTGAGGCCCAGGCTGCTTGGCATTCTCAGCAACTGCGGAGTTTGCGCCTGGATTTGTGGCTGGCCAATGAAGGTTTTGCGGCTGCCGATGCCTGGCTGGATCAGCAGCAGTCTGAACTTGAAGAAGTGCCTTGGTGCGATTTGTTGGGGAGCTACGCCCGGCGCCTGGCAGAGCGTGGTCGTCACGCGCAGGCCGAGGATGCGCTGCGCCGTGGTCTGCGGCATTACCCGCAGCAGCAGCACCTGCACCAGCAACTGGCGCAGTTGGCCACCCTGCAAGGGCGCTCGTCCCAGGCCATTGCCTTGCTGCAGCGGGCCATCCATCTGGCGGGCCAGCAGCAACAGCCCGTGCTGGCATTGCGCCTCAAGCTGGTTGCCGTTGCGACCCAGGGGCAGACGGCGTTGGCCAGAGAGATGGCCACTCAGGCCCTCGAAGAGGCGCAGGCATTGCCGCCGTCAGAGCGTCTCGACGGGGCTCCCCGATCCCACTGGCTGGCCGAAGCACAGGTGGCGCTGGCCGGGGTCGAGGCGCAGGAGCAGCAGTATGACGAAGCCGACGCGCACTACAGCCAGGTGCTGCAAGCGCATCCGCAGCAGGTGCCGGCCTTGCTGGGGCTGGGGCAGTTGTACCTGCAACTGGGACGTATTGAGAAGGCGGTGGCGCTGTTTGAACGGGTCAAGGAGCTCGACCCGGTGCGCGGATATGCCTCGCTTATCAATGCGCGGCGCTTCCCGGAGGATGACGCCACCCTGCACCATCTGGAGGTGCTGGCCCGCCGCCCCGGTCCAGAGGGGCTGGTGAAACCCGGTCTGCTGTTGCAGTTGGCGGCCTCCTGGGAGAAACGCCAGGACTATGCCAAGGCCTTTGCACTCGCCGATGAGGCCAACAGCGCCAGCCGCGCCTTGCTCGGCTATGACCCGGCGGCGCACCGGCAAGCTTGCGCACGCATCCGTCATGCCTTCAGCAGATCGCTCTATGAACATCGCCGGGGTATTGGCAATGACTCGACGCTGCCGGTGTTCGTGCTGGGCATGCCGCGCTCCGGCACCACGTTGATCGAGCAGATGCTGGCCGGCCACAGCCAGGTCCACGGTGCGGGCGAGCTGGGGCTCATCCCCGGCGTGATTGCGGGCCTTGAACGGTGGGAGCGCCGGGTCGGTTCCGGCCGACATTACCCCGACTGTGTGGACGATCTGGACGCCAAGGTGATCGCTGGCATCACGGGCAATCTTCTCAAAGAGCTGCAGGAGTATGCTCCCGGGGCGCGGCATGTGGTGGACAAGCTGCCCCACAACTTCGAGAACATCGGTCTCATCAAGCTGCTCTTCCCCCATGCGCGGATCATCTCGGTGCGGCGGGATCCCCGCGATATCGCCATCTCCAACTACTTTACCGATTACGCGGCCAAACACGGCGGCATGGGCTTTGCCTATGACCTGACCTGGATAGGGGAACAGCTCGCCGACCATAACCTGCTGATGCACCACTGGAACCAGCTCTTCCCCGGGGAGATCCTGGAGGTGAGCTACGAGGATGTGCTGGCGGACCCCGAACGCGAGGCGCGGCGCATGCTGGATTACGTCGGGGTGGCCTGGGAGCCTCAGGTCCTCAATTTCAGCGAGTTGCAACGGCCGGTGAAAACAGCCAGCGTCTGGCAGGTGCGCCAGCCGCTGTACAAGAGCTCCATGGCCAGATGGGCGCGTTACGAGGCCCATCTTGCCCCGCTGCTGCGCGGCACCAATGGGCGCATCCAATGGCAGCCGATCGACGACATGGTGGCGCTACCCGTGCCCGGCTTGCTGGAAACGGGCGTGGCGCGCTACCGGGAAGAGAAGCTGGACGAAGCCGAGCACTGCTTCAAGCAGTTGCTGCATCACCTGCCCGAGCACGCTGCCGCCACCTTCATGGTGGGGCTTGTCTATGTGCGCAAGGGCTATCTGGCCGAGGGTATCGCCCTGATGCACAAGGCCCACGAACAGTGCCCCTGGCATGGGCAATGGCGCGAGGATCTGGCGCAGGCATATACGCTATCGGGCGAGCCGGAAAAGGCGGCGCAGCTGAAGCGCAAGGTGCCGCCTGTGGCACAGACAGCCTTGCCCCACAACGAACAGGAAATCGACGAAGAATGTTCATGGTAACTAGCTTGCCGCGGCTGAGGCGGCATGGCCTGCTGCTCCTGAGCCTGGCCGTGTTGACCCTGCCCGCGAATGCACAACAGGCCGATGGCTTGCAGGCGGCGTTGCAGGCGGCCCTGAGCCAGCACCCTGCCGTGAGTGGCAAACGGGCACAGATCGAGGCAAGGGAATACTCTGCCGATGCAGCCCGCAGTCAGCGCTACCCCAGCGTGACTGCCCAGGTGCAGCAGTATTCAGAATCGAGTCGGGATACTGCGACCGGAGAGGACCTCTCCACGCCGGTGACGTTGCGCGCTCGCCAACCTTTGTGGGCATTCGGGCGCATCGACAACAGCATTGCGTTTGCCGATGCCGACACAGAGGTCGAGCGTGTCGACCTGCTGCGAGTGCGGCGCCAGTTGCTGGAGCAGACCGCCGTGGCCTACTCCAATGTCCTTGGCAGCCGTCAGCGCCTGGAGGTGGTTCAAGCCAGTCTGGCTGCCCATCAGTCGCTGTTCGAGCAGATCAGCCGCCGGGAGCAGGGTCAGCTGGCATCGACGGCGGATGTTCGCCTGGCGGCCACTCGCCTCGCGCAAGCCAGGGCGAGGGTGGAGCGATACGAAGGGGAGCTGGCCATTGCGAGAAGCGATCTGCTGGCACTGACCCAGACGCCCGTGCCGGCCCGACAACCGGTGACACCGGATCTGCTTCTGGTCAGCGAGGGCGAGGCATTGCACCAGGCCGCCCTGCAGGGCAGCGCCGAAGTGCGTTACAAGAAGCAGGAGATCGAGCGGGCCAGGGCGAGTGTGGAGCAGGTCAGAACGGCCTCCATGCCCACGCTCTACCTGCAAGCAGAGCAGGATTACGATCAGCCATCCTACCGGGATGATACCCGGGTCAGTTTGGTGCTGGAGGGCACGCTGGAGGGGATGGGCTTTGCGACCCGTGGCAGGACAGACGCGGCGGTGGCGCAGCAGAGCGCGGCCGAAGATGACCTGGCCTACGCCGTCAGCGAGCTGGAGCGCAGCGTGCGTCGCCTGCAACGCAGCCGTGAGCTGCAGGCCGGGCTGGTGCGGGTACAGACTGAGTCGCTGGCGGAGTTGGGGGCCGTGCTGGGATCCTATCAACGCCAGTATGTGGCAGGGACCAAGAGCTGGCTCGATGTGCTGAATATCCAGCGCGAATTCAGTGAACAGCAGTTGCAACTGGTCCAGGCAAAGAGTGACTGGGAGATTTACTCCTTGCAATTGGCTGCCCTGACAGGGGGGCTGGATCCCCTGGTGACCTTGAACGGTGAGGAGTTACAACCCCATGGATAGGCAAACCGCCGAGCAGGCGCCGCACGGCATGTCATCTGCGTTGGTGACACACTTGTTGGCTACGTTACAGATCCCGTTCGACCGCGATGCACTGGCACAGGCGTGGGAACAGGCGGCGCCAGCCACTGCCACCCTCGGGCCCGCGCAGTGGTTGAGGCAGGTACTGATCCAGGCCGGATTGAAGAACCTTGCACCCGTGCAACTCGCCTGGCGTCGTCTTGATCAGCGCCGCTTGCCGGCACTGGTCTGTGCCCAGGGGGAGTGGGTGCTGGCGGAGCGGGATGCCACGGGTCGCCTGACCCTGCTCGATGGGGCAGGGATGCGCCGTGAGGCCGATGAGAGCGAGCTGCTGGATGCCCTGGTGGTCTGGCTGCGGGTACCGGTGAGCAGACGTGCCGATGCCGACAGTGTCTTCTCCGGCAACCTGGCGTCTCGCCTGGTATGGCGAGAACTCTTTCGAGAGCGGGGCTGGCTGTGGAAAGTCATCGTGGCCACCGTGCTGGTGAACCTGCTGGCCGTCGGCACGTCCATTTTCGCCATGCAGGTCTATGACCGTGTGGTGCCGACCCTGGCCTATTCGACCCTGACCACCCTGGTAACCGGCATGGGGTTGATCATCCTGCTGGACTGGATGCTGAAGATCACCCGGGCCAGGATCCTGGACAGCCTCTCCTGTGCCGTTGACAAGCGGGTTTCACAGCAGGTCTTCGAGCATGTACTGCATCTGCGCCTGGATCAGCAGCCGCGCAGCCTGGGCACTCTGGCGGCCCAGGTTGGCGGGCTGGATGCCGTGCGTCAGTTCTTCAGTGCCGGCGTGGTGTTTGCACTGGTGGATCTGCCCTTTGCCGCCCTGTTTCTGGCATTTATCGCCATCATAGGCGGCGCGGTGGGCTGGGTGTACACCCTGCTGCTGCCAGTGGCATTGCTGCTGGGATATGTCAGCCAGTGGCGCCTTCGCGCCTTGCTGTCACAGCAGATGCTGCGCAGCAACGAGCGCCAGGGGTTGCTGGTCGACACGATCCGGGGCGCAGAGACGATTCGCGCCAACAATGCCGGCTGGCGTTTTGCACAGGAGTGGCAAGACGTGACGGCGACCATCGATGGCTACAACATCCAGCAGAAGGCGGTCAGCAGTTTCTCCAGCGTCAGCACCAGCAGCCTGTCAACCCTGGCCTATGTGGCCGCCGTGGTTGTCGGGGTATGGCAGATCGAGGCTGGCCTCCTGACGATGGGGGGGATGATCGCGTGCAGCATCCTGGGGGGGCGGGTGATCGCCCCCATCGCCCAGAGCGTCCAGTATCTTGCGCAGTGGCAGCAAGTCAGACAGGCGTTGCAGATGGTGCACCAGGTCTTGTCCCTGTCGCGGGATCGGCGCCCGGAGCAGCAACTGCTGCTGCCGGACGAACTCCCCAGGGAGGTGGCCCTGGAGCGCGTGCGTTTCGCTTATCCCGAATCGCCCATCTGCCAGCTCGACATCGAGCGCCTGCAGTTCAAATCCGGTGAGCGGGTATTGCTGGTCGGGCCGATCGGGTGTGGCAAGTCGACGCTGCTCAAGATGCTGGCCGGCCTGTATTGCCCCAGTGAAGGCCGCATCCGTCTGGGAGACGCCGATCTGTGGGAAATCGATCCCCAACTGGTGGCCAGCCAGGTGGGGTATCTGCCGCAAGCCGTGCAACTGTTCAAGGGCACCCTGCGCAGCAATCTGGCCTTGGCCGGCGTGACCAGCGACTCTCGCCTGCTGCAGATCACCCGCGAGCTCGGCATCGACGGCATTGCGGCATCCAGCCCTCAGGGGATGGATCTCGTGATCAGCGAGGGAGGAGAGGGGCTCTCTGGCGGCCAGAGGCAGCTGGTTGCGCTTGCTCGCGTCCTGATCAACCAGCCCAGGATATGGCTGCTGGACGAACCGACGGCGGCCCTTGACGGCGAATCCGAGCAGCGTGTCTGGACGGCCTTGCAAGGGGCGATACAGCCCGAGGATATCGTGATCGTGGCGACCCACAGGCCCATGGCGGCCGCCCGGCTGGCGACGAGGGTCATCGCCATGCAACAGGGGCGGGTGGTAAAAGATGGCACGCCGGATCGGGTGCTGACACAGATGCTCGCCCGACCGGCGGCATCTTCGCACCCTGGCAAAGGAGGAATGCTTGATGTGGTCTGATCGTTTCCTGCAAGACGATGATGCGCGTACCCAGGCTCGGATCCGCAAGTTGCAGAACTCTCACCGGGGCCGTCAGGGCTGGTTGTGGATGACGGCGCTCCTGATGGCGATCTTTGTTGCCTGGGCCTCATGGTTTCGAGTGGACGAAGTCGCCCGTGCCACGGGCGAGGTCATTGCCAGCAGCCGGGTGCAGATCATCCAGTCGGTGGATGGCGGCGTGCTGGAGCAGTTGCTGGTCAAGGAGGGGGACAGGGTGGCCCCCGGTCAGTTGCTCGCCCGTCTGGAGCAGACCAGAGTGGGGGCGTCGGTTGGAGAAGTGGAGGCCCGCCTGTTTGCGCTGGAGGCGAGGGCCACCCGGCTGCGGGCGGAAGTCATCGGTGAACCGCGACTCACCTTCTCACCTGACCTGCTGGCACGCTCTCCCGAGACGGCCCGTGTCGAGGAGGCGCTGTTCAAGCAGCGCCAGACCGGCCTCAGGGAAGAGCTGAGAACCATGCGAGTGGCGGTGTCACTGGCCCAGAAGGAGCTGCGTCTGGTGGAGCAGCTCTATGCTGATGGCGATGCCAGCGGCTCCGAGCTGCTGCGGGTGCAGCGTGGGCTCAACGAGGCCGAGGCCCGGCTGGTGAACCGGCGCAACCAGTTCCTTGAGGAGGCCAGACTGGAGCTGGCCAAGGCGGAGGATGACATGGCGCAGGGCGCGCAGACCCTGACCCTGCGCAAGCAGGAGCAGCAGGACAGCATGTTTACCGCCATGGTGCCTGGCATCGTCAAGAACATCCGGGTCACCACGGTGGGCGGTGTGCTCAGGGCCGGGGAGGAGCTGATGCAGATCATCCCGGTCGACGACGATCTGATGATTGAGGCCAAGGTGAGCACCGCGGACATTGCCCGTGTGGTGCCGGGTCTGGAAGCGACGATCCGTTTCGACACCTTTGACTACACCATCTTTGGCGGCGTGAAGGGGGAGGTGGCCTATGTCAGTGCTGACAGCCTCAAGGAAGAGACCAGTCGCGGCATGGACATCTATTATCGCGTGCGGATCAAGCCTGCCAGCTACCCCGTGACCTCCACGACGGGCAGGGAGATCGACGTGTTGCCGGGGATGACGGCCCAGGTGGATATCCGCACCGGTGATCGTACCGTGATGGACTACCTGCTCAAGCCCCTGCGCAAGACCCTGAGCGAGTCATTCGGAGAGCGCTAGATGGGATTGAGGGGACCTGACCTCGTCCCCGAGCTGATGCCTGCCTGATCTGGCGGGCATGGCGCACAGGCCGTGGCGAGGGTTGTCGCTCCCCGAGGCCCGCCATGTGGCGCCCGGGATGAGGGGGGAAATGGCGCAGAAACGCACAAGGGGCTGGCATCATGACGATGCCAGCCCCTTGCTGTGTATGGTGTTCCCGACTGGAGTCGAACCAGTGGCCTGTCCCTTAGGAGCCAAGGTAGGTAGTGTTTCAGAAGGTTTTATAAAGTTGAACTTCTGATGGTAACATATTGTTTTTAATGTTTATTTTTCTTGTTGTGGGTTTCAGCTAGTTTCATGAAGTCTCACCCTATATCATGTTTGCTGTGGTACCCCAAGTGGTACCCCAAACAGGGGGGAGAGAATGCTATGGCAAGAAAACCGGTAACGCAGGATCGAGAGATCCCCTCATTGATTTTGCAAGGGGAGGCTTCGATTACTCGCTATGCGGTGAAATCTCCCCATGGCGGTGGATTAGCTATTGAGGTTAGGGCTGGGAAGAGCAAGCGGTTTGTCTATCGTTATCGGATTGCTGGTACTCAGGCGACAGTTGTTCTGGGTAATTACCCTGCGTTGTCGTTGGCGCGAGCCAGGCTTGAGCATGCAGAGTTGGCTGCCTTGGTAAAGAAAGGGATAGATCCACGCAAGCATGTTGCTAGCGAAAAGGCTAAAAATGAAACCGCCCTGACGATGGATGAGTTACTTGGGCGATGGCTTGAAGCACAGCGTGTTGCCCAGGCCGTCAAACCAAAGACTCTCCAATGCCATCAGGAGCGTTGGAATCGTCATCTCAAGAAGACCCTGGGCAATATTCGCTTAATCGATCTTACACGCGCCCACTTGGCGCAAGCGTTAGAGATAACACGGCGTGCAACAAAAGATGAAACCCGTAAGGGGTTGGGAACGCTGAACCAGATGCTGGATTATGCGGTGGTTCACTGCCTGATCGAAGCCAACCCTGCGAGACTGTTGCGACCCAAGGATTTTGGTGCCAGTGCCGGTTCGCCAAGAGAGAGATGGCTGACAGTCCCCGAATTGCGCAGGCTATGGAAGGCGATTGATGAGGATCTTGGAAGTGGTGGTAGCTTGGCGACTGGAGGGCGTGGCGTTTCTCGACATGCAACTATTTCTTTACCTGCAGCGAATGCGATTAAGTTATTGATACTAACCGGATGTCGTAGAGGTGAAGTCGCTAATATGCGTTTTTCACATATTAAAGACGATATCTGGACGATCCCTGATACTAAGAATGGGAAGCCACATTCGGTATTCTTATCTCGACAGGCGAAAGCGTTGATTGAGGAACAGGCACTATATGTAAACGGTGACTTTGTTTTTGAATCAGACAGACCCAAAAGTGACGTAATTGAGCCAATTTTAGTTGACTCGATAACCAGAGCTTTAAGGCGTTTCATTTCTCGTTCATTATCTGATATGGAGCCATTTACCGTACATGATTTACGGCGTAGTGCTGCAACAAATTGGGCTGAGAGATTAGATGCAGAAGAGAGAGTGATTGAATTATGTCTGAATCATCTCCCACTCAATAAATTGGTTAGAACCTATCATCGTTCGCGACATGATGATAAGAAAAAAATGCTATGGCAACGCTGGGGCGAGTTGGTTGAACTTGAAGTAGTCAATGAGCCACAAAAAACTAACCCTCATGGAAATGTTATTGAGTTTATAAGAAAAGTAAAATAAAAAGGCGGACTAGTGTCCGCCTTTTTTTATTTTGTCATATTCTTCTCTAATCAGCCTTGTGACTACCTCATTTTTTCTTCTATCTGTGTTTTCACAAACAAAGTCTAGTTTTTTAATAATATCTTCGGATAGCACAATACTTACTGCTTTTTTACCATTGTTTTTATCACGATATGCTTTTTGAGACCAGGCAGACTTCATTTTTGATATTATCAGCTCTCTTTTATCCGGATCGTCGTTCAGCAGATCGAACGTCGTAATAATTCCGTTTAAGTAGTTGTCTGGTTGGTTGTCATTGATAAACCATATAGGGTTGCTGTCTTTAAATAAATAACTCCACGCCCATTGTTGATTGTTTTTATTTGCCCAGTTAAAAATGTCATTTTTTTCTGTGCTATGTATCCATTTTAATTTAAGTTGGGCCAGTAGTTCTTTTTTTTGTAAGGCATAAATATTAATCAAATCAAAAAAATCAATGATGTTGTCTTTTCTTGTTTTATTATCTTTTGGTAGTAGCTCTATGTTCATGCTTTCGTAAAAACATTGTCTACCTAAAGAATACGCTTTTGTGTTAAGTATGTCGCTTTTATTAAGCAATGGAGCGCCTAAAATTTTATTAAATGATGATTCGTTTAACAGTCTAATATAAGACCAAACGTAGATACACAGTCTATTATTTTTAGTGTCAATCCAATCAAACAGAGAAATGTCTATACACTCATTATTAACCCAATTAATAACCCGTGCTTCGTCAATATTGCTGTCGTGATTTAAACCAAGGCTATTGAATGAGAGTCTATGCAAAACATGTTGTTTCTTTTTATTAATCATATCCAAGGCAATAGATTTCTCGCTTGTTGGGCTAATAGATAAGTCTAGTGCTTTGGATATAAACCTAATCCCTCTCCGGTCTAAATTAATTGAACCTTCGATCTCTGGCATATAAACATCCTTCGTTTTGGGCTTATGACTTAGTCATTTGGTGAGTTTTTTGTGATGTATGAATGTCAATTTATGAATGATTTTTGAGTGTTTTTAAACCGCTTTCTGTCAATTATTTGCTTTGCATCACGCAGTTTAGTGTATGTGGATGCTTAGTTCATGTGGCCTCGCTCACCTAAGCTGTGATAGAAGTCGTCGTTAGATTTTTCCCAGCATTTAGTGAGGATGCCATTTTAAATACCATAATCACTAGCTGGGTCAATTTAACGTAGAAGTTGGATAGATGTGATACTCAAGTCTTACAACTTGTTAGCTGCGGCGAAGAATCGTAAGGAGTACGCTTGTTCTTTCTCTGGTGACATACCTCAGTTTCTACGACATTCTGAAGAGCATTACTTAGTTTTTTAAACGAGCACCACGTCCTATGGACGACAAAAGGAGCTCATCATGAAACTACTTAAGTTGAAAGATGTCATGGCAATGACATCACTCTCTAAGGCATCTGTTTACCGTCAGATGAATGACGGTAAATTTCCCGCATCAGTCAAGATCGGCCCAAGATCTGTTGCTTGGGTTAGCTCTGAAATAGAGTCATGGATTGAAGAGAAAATAAATCTTCGCTAGGGCTAATTTCTGAATAATAATTTGAACAAATTAGCTTGTTGCTCATGCTACAAGTCTTGTCCTATCTGGGATAAGAGTTTTCAAGCTGGTTTGATATTCAATGCATTTGTGTAGGTAATAGTAATATATGTTTTAAGTTGAATGAATGTGTATATTTAAACCCAATGACATCTTCATTGGTGGTATATTGAAAGCCTATGAATCTGCCTGCTTTAACCATGCTAAGCAATAGCCATCGTTTATCATGGTAGTTTAATTGCTCTATTCCGTATTCAAAGAAAATGTTAATTGCATCTATACACAAACTATTCTGGTGATTACACCAGTTAATAGACCGTGTTTGAAACATACTACGGCAATATCCGCAAAATACATCCATCACGATTTAAACCTTCAATGTCTATCAAAAATCTATTGGGAGAGTTCAAATGTCTATTTCTATAGAAGAGTATGTCCTGCTTGCTCAGCAGTTCTACGAAGGTCGAAACTATAGCTTTAATGTGGATAATTTAGAGAAAATCCTCTCTGTATCGGAGAGAGCTCTTAAGCATTACCCCAGAGTGTTTGCTTTTCGAGTTGATCTCCGTTTTCAACAAGACCCTGCTTTTGGAATGTATTTAGCATTAAAACCTGAGGCGGGCTCAAGGATAATTAAAGAGTTCTTCTCTAGGCTTAAACGGCTCATTGAGTGCGATGAGTCAGAACGACGTTATGAAGGCAAAAGGGTTCATTCGACTGATATTAGATACGTTTGGGCTAAGGAGCAAACAGCCGGTGCTCCCTGTCCTCACTATCACATGATGTTTTTTTTAAATAGGGCTGCTTACTACAAATTAGGTAATTATGAATCTGAAAGAATGAACCTTGCTAATAAAGTAAGAGTAGCGTGGCACAGCGCTGTGAGTGATGAAAATATCTCTCTGCAAGATTGTAAAAAAATGGGATTGGTGCATTTCCCCGAGAATGCTGAGTATCTCATTGAACGGAATGATATCGAGTCACTCAAGAAGATGCTTGTGCGGGCAGCTTATCTGGCTAAAAATGAGACAAAGAGGCGCGGAGAAGGGTACCGCTGTTTCGGGGGGAGTAATCATTGAGCATTGGTGAACATTTTCTGTATAAAAGGGCCTTCTGAAACAGAAGGCCCTTTGTCATTTATGCAAACAGCAGTTGGGTCAGGTAGCCCATCATGACGGCCATCCCCAGTATTACGGTCAGGAACGCCACAATCATAGGTGTTCTGAACATCGCCTTGAGCAGGATCACCTCGGTCAGGCTGGCCCCCGCACTACCGATAATCAGTGCCATCACCGCCCCCATGCCCATTCCTTTGCCCAGCAGCACCGAGGCAAGAGGGATCACGGCCTCTGCCCGGATATAGAGCGGAATGCCCACCACTGCGCTGAATGGAATGGCCAACGGGTTGTCAGCCCCCGCGTGGGCCGCTATCCACTCGGCGGGGATAAAACCATAGATAAATGACCCTATCAGCACCCCCAGCAACAAGTAAGGCAGTACATCTTTGAATTGTTGCCAGGCATCGATACGCGCCTTGGCGAAGGCAGTGGGAATGACGGGAGCCTGAGTCAGTGCCGCAGTGCCATCTGCGCAGCAAGAGATAGTTGGCGCTGCCTCATCGGGTTGTGCGGTACAGCAGGATGTCTGGGCCATTAGCGGTTTGACGGACTTGATACCATTGCTTGAGCCGCAAGGGGTTGCGCTTACACTGACAGCTTCACTTATCGTGGTACCACAACCGGTGCCACAGCTGCTTTGTTTGGCCTCTTTGGGGTCAATGACATGACGCTCGAATCCCAGCATGTCCAGCAGCATACTCGCCAGCACGGAAACGCCTGCTGCAATCACGGCATACAGTACCGTCACTTTCCAGCCGAAGGTGACCCACATCAGGCCGACGATGATCGGATTGAGCAGCGGCGAGACGAACAGAAAGGTCAGGGTTGGCCCGAAACCGGCTTTGGCAGACAAGAGTCCGCGCAGCATGGGGATGGTCGAGCAACTGCAAAAGGGGGTCAGGGCACCCAGTACAGCCGAAATCAAATAACCTCTGCCTTTTCTAGCCCCCAGCATGGCCTGGATCTTGGTATCGGGGATCTTCTGGCGGATCAAACTGACCCCAGCACTAATCACCAGAAACAGCACAGAAAGCTCGAAAGCCAGGAACAAAAACATCCGAGATGCATCCGTCAGCATGGTTAACCAGTCATTCATCTTCATATCCTCTTGGGTTTTACTATATTTCTAAAATAATCGAATTGTGTGGGTGGTCAAGATATTTCTGGTATTATCGAAATGTCATACATGAAGAGGGTTGGATCATGGAGTTGGAAGCGGTCGCCAAAGCATTGAAAGAGTTGGGTCATCCGACTCGCTTGTTCATTTTCAAGCACCTGGTCAAGGCCGGGGAGCAAGGCCTGCCCGTTGGAGACTTGCAAAAGCAGCTCGCCATTCCCGCCTCGACCCTGAGCCATCATATTGCGGCCCTGGTTTCGGTCGGGCTGGTCAAGCAGAACCGGGAGAGCCGCACCCTGCTGTGCGTCTCTCAATACGAGGTGCTGGAAGAGATCATCGCGTTTTTCCGCGAGGAGTGCTGTGTGAACGACAAGAAGGAGTGAGGAGATCGACGATAGGCTCTGGTCATGTTGATCAATTCAATAATTCTTGTATAGTTGAAATCATGAAGTGAATGAAGGGGAAATTCCATGAACAAAGAGATCGCCACCAAGGTATTCGAGTCCCTCGCATCTGGCATTCGCCTCGATGTGTGGCGTCTGCTGGTCAAGGCCGGGTTGGAAGGTCAGGTCGCCGGCCAGCTGGCCAGCGAGCTCGACATAGCCCCCAACACCCTCTCGTTTCACCTGAAAGCCATGCTGCACGCGGGTCTGCTCTCGGTGGAGCAGGAGGGGCGCTTTTTGCGCTATCGCGCCAACATTCCCCTGATGCTGAGCCTTATCGGCTATCTCACCGAGGAGTGCTGCGCCGGTCATCCGGAAGCCTGCGGGGTGATGAGGGCCGAATCCGGTTGCTCGCCCCATGTATTGCCTGCGCAGCCTTGCAGCAATGAGGAGTAGATCATGAGACTGATACAAGTATTCGACCCGGCCCTGTGCTGTTCCAGCGGGGTATGTGGCGCAGAGGTTGACCAAAATCTGGTGACCTTTGCCGGTGATGCCGAATGGCTCAAGCAACAGGGTGGCTCTCTATATCGATTCAACCTGGCACAGCAGCCCCTGGTCTTCGCTGAAACTCCGGCAGTGGCTTCCTTCCTGGAACTGACTGGGGAAGAAGGATTACCGGTGACGTTGGTTGATGGTCAGGTGGTGCTCACCGGTCGCTATCCCAGCCGCGCTGAACTGATCCGCTATGCAGGGCTGGAGTTGCCAAAAGCACCAGCAAGCGATGGTGCTGAAGTTGAACAGCCAGAAGCAGAGTCCAGCAAAGCCGTTGCCATCAAAGGGATCGTCAAGAGTGGATGCTGCTCCGGTAGCAGTGGTTGCTGCTAAGCGTCATCGCCTTGCTGGCAAGCTCTCTGTTCGGTCAATTGCCTCGTTCTTCCTGATAGGAGTTTCTCATGTCCCCGTTTCTGAACTACTCGTTTCTCAATGATGCGCCCCCATTTCTCTTCTTCACCGGTAAAGGTGGGGTGGGTAAAACATCGCTGGCCTGCGCCAGTGCGGTTGCCTTGTGTGACAGTGGCAAACGGGTACTTCTGGTCAGCACGGATCCGGCATCAAACGTAGGCCAGGTGTTCGACACCCAGATAGGGAACCAGATCACCAAGATCCCTCAAGTCGATGGGTTATCAGCACTGGAAATTGACCCGCAAGCTGCTGCGCAAGCTTATCGCGAACGTATCGTTGGCCCGGTGCGCGGCAAGTTGCCCGAGAGCGTGGTTCGCAGTATTGAAGAACAGCTCTCCGGTGCTTGCACCACAGAAATCGCCGCCTTTGACGAGTTCACTGCGCTCTTGACCGACAGCAGCCTGGTGGGGGAATACGACCACATCGTGTTCGATACGGCACCGACCGGCCACACCATCCGTCTGTTGCAATTGCCAGGGGCATGGAGCGAGTTTCTGGAGCAGGGCAAGGGCGATGCTTCTTGTCTGGGGCCGCTGGCGGGGCTGGAAAAACAGCGCAGCCAATATGCAGAGGCCGTGGCAGCCCTCTCTGATGCGGGGAAAACTCGGCTGATCCTGGTCGCTCGAGCGCAAGCCTCAACCTTGCGGGAGGTGGCGCGTACCCATGACGAACTGGCTACCATCGGTCTTGCCAATCAGCAGTTGGTCATCAATGGCATCTTCCCGCAAAGCGAGCTAGTTGATGACCCCTTGGCAACTGCCGTATGGCAACGTGAGCAGCAGGCTATGGCTGATATGCCAGCGCTGCTGGCAAGTTTGCCACAAGACAGAGTGCCGCTGCTGGCGACCAATCTGGTTGGGGTCGATAGTCTGCGCCAGTTACTGGGTGCAGCAACGGTCACTGGGACTGATGAGGTTGAGAGCGCAACCACTGAACCACATCCTGGTTTGAAGCAACTGGTCGATGAGCTTGCTACTGATGGTCATGGGCTCATCATGCTGATGGGCAAGGGTGGTGTGGGTAAAACCACCTTGGCGGCGGCCGTGGCGGTAGAGCTTGCCAGCCGGGGGCTGCCGGTTCACCTGACCACATCAGATCCCGCAGCCCATCTGGGAGAAACCCTGGCAGGAGCCTTGCCTAGCCTGGAGGTCAGTCGTATCGATCCCCACGCAGAGACCGAACGTTACCGTGCTCAGGTACTGGCCACCAAGGGGGCGAGTCTGGATGCCCAGGGCCGTGCCCTGCTGGAAGAAGATTTGCGATCCCCCTGTACCGAAGAGATCGCCGTGTTTCAGGCCTTCTCGCGCATCATTCGAGAGGCGGGCAAGCGCTTCGTGGTGATGGATACGGCACCAACTGGCCATACTCTGCTGCTGCTCGATGCGACCGGTGCCTATCACCGAGAGATCGCCCGTCAGATGGGGGGCAAAGGGATGCACTTCACCACCCCCATGATGCAACTGCAAGACCCGAAACAGACCAAGGTGATGATCGTCACCCTGCCCGAACCCACTCCGGTACAGGAGGCGGCCAACCTGCAAGCCGACTTGCGCCGCGCCGGTATCGAGCCCTGGGCCTGGGTGGTCAATCACATGCTGGCTCCGGCCAGTGTCACTTCGCCACTGCTGGCCCAGCGAGCGTATCGTCAGCAGCCCCATATCGAAGCGGTCAAGCAGGAGCATGCGAAGCGTTATGCCGTGGTGCCCTTGCAAGCTGTCGAACCGGTGGGCGTGAAAGCGCTGCAAGATTTATGTCACCCCATCCACAAGGAGATGTGAGATGCAACGTTCGTTCAATGTGCTCTTCCTTTGCACTGGTAATTCTGCCCGCAGCATCATGGCTGAGGCGCTGCTCAACCGGCTCGGTCAGGGCAACTTCAAGGCCTTTAGTGCTGGCGTCTCTCCGAAAGGGGAAATCCACCCGATGACCCTGGAACTGTTGGCGCAACACAATCTGGACACCAGCAATCTGCGCAGTAAGGGGTGGGAAGAGTTTGCCCATCCTGATGCCCCCAAGATGGATTTTATCCTGACGGTCTGTGATCAGGCGGCAGGAGAGCAGTGCCCTGCATGGCCGGGTCAGCCCATCACCGGCCACTGGGGCTTTAGTGACCCGGCAGCTGTAATAGGAAGCGATGTTGAACAATGGGCTGCGTTCAACAAGGTTTATCACGAAATCGGCAACCGGCTGAGGATCTTCCTGAGCCTGCCGCTGAACAAACTGGATCGCATCTCGCTGCAACAAGCGATGCGAACCATCAACCACTCTTCACCCACCTAACGTTCTCAATGAGACATGGAGTCGCTGTTTATCATGCACCCGTTTGACATCCTGAACCTGGATAATGGCGCCCGCCTTATCTTCACTCCCTGCCCTGGCACCAAGGAGGCTTCCTTGCAAGCGTCCCTCAAGACCCTGCAAGAGGCTGGGGCTGATGCGGTGGTCACCATGATGCCTGATGCCGAGCTTAGCGAATTCAAGGCTGATGCCTTGCCCGCCGAGTGTGAGGCGTTAGGACTGGCCTGGTTCCAGCTGCCGGTTGAGGACGATTGCGCTCCCGAAGCACCGTTTGCCACCGCCTTTGCCAACCACAAAGCGGATCTGCTGGCGCGTCTGGCGGCGGGCCAGACTCTGGCCATTCATTGCCGTGGCGGCTCGGGCCGTACCGGGCTGATGGCGGCCATCCTGTTGCTGGAGGCGGGTTACGCCCCCGCCAAGGTTAAGGCCCTGGTGCAAGGGTTGCGTCCCAAGGCGTTGACCCTGACCCCTCACGTCAATTACCTCAACACCCACTACGTATTCGCCGGTTAAGGAAAACAGCATGACTATCAAAGTTGGTATCAACGGTTTTGGCCGCATGGGCCGTCTCTCATTTCGCGCCGCCTTCGACTGGGCGGATGTAGAGTTTGTGCGTATCAATGACCCGGCTGGGGATGCCGCCTCCTTGGCACACCTCATCACCTTCGATTCCGTCCATGGCCGCTGGCATCATGAAGCCAGCAGCGAGGGGGATGAGATGGTGATCGGTAACCATCGCATCCTCTGCACTCGCAACAAGGAGATCGGTCAGACTGACTGGTCTGGTTGTGATGTGGTGATCGAGGCTTCCGGCAAGATGAAAACCAAGGCCCTGCTCAACGCTTACCTAGAGCAAGGGGTGAAGCGTGTTGTGGTGACAGCTCCGGTCAAGGAAGAAGGTGTCCTGAACGTAGTCATGGGGGTCAACCACCACCTCTACGACAAGGCGCTGCACCCTATCGTGACGGCTGCCTCCTGTACCACCAACTGCCTGGCGCCAGTGGTAAAGGTGATCCACGAACAACTGGGCATCAAGCACGGTTCCATGACCACCATTCATGACATCACCAACACCCAGACCATCCTGGATGCCCCTCATGCCGACCTGCGCCGTGCCCGCGCCTGCGGCCTGAGCCTGATCCCCACCACCACGGGTTCTGCCACAGCTATTACCCACATCTTCCCCGAGCTCAAGGGCAAGCTGAACGGTCATGCGGTGCGGGTGCCGCTCGCCAACGCCTCCCTCACCGACTGCGTGTTCGAGGTGAACCGCCCCACTACCGAAGCCGAGGTCAATGGCTTGCTCAAGGCGGCTGCGATGAACGAGCTCAAGGGGATCATGGGCTATGAAGAGCGCCCGCTGGTGTCGGTGGATTACAAGACGGATCCGCGCTCCTGCACCATCGATGCGCTCTCCACCATGGTGATCAACGACACCCAGGTGAAGATCTACGCCTGGTATGACAACGAGTGGGGCTATGCCAACCGCACCGCCGAGCTGATGCGCATGGTCGGTCAAATGGACATGGCGCAAGGATAACCCGCCATGGCACTGACCCGACTCTCCCCCGAGATCCGCCAGTATCTGCTGGTGACCGGCAACTACTGGGCCTTTACCCTGACCGATGGCGCTCTGCGCATGTTGGTGGTGCTTTACTTCCACGGGCTGGGTTACAGCCCGCTGGCCATCGCCTCCCTGTTTCTCTTTTACGAGATCTTCGGGGTGGTGACCAATCTGGTGGGGGGATGGCTCGGCGCTCGCCTTGGGCTCAACCGCACCATGAACATCGGCCTCGCCCTCCAGGTGCTGGCGCTGGGTATGCTGCTGGTGCCGCCACTCTGGCTGACGGTGCCCTGGGTGATGGCAGCGCAGGCACTCTCGGGAGTAGCCAAAGACCTCAACAAGATGAGTGCCAAAAGCTCCATCAAGTTGCTGGTGCCGGGAGAGGCGCAGGGTCAGCTCTACAAGTGGGTAGCTCTCTTGACCGGCTCGAAGAATGCCCTGAAAGGAATGGGCTTCTTCCTTGGTGGCGCCCTGTTGACCCTGCTCGGGTTTCAGGGGGCCGTGCTGGTCATGGCACTAGCTCTGGCGCTGGTGTGGTGCTTTAGCGTGCTGACCCTGAAACGGGATCTCGGCAAAGCCAAAAACAAGCCCAAGTTCAGCGAAATCTTCTCCAAGAGCCGCGCCATTAATTACCTCTCCGCCGCCCGCCTGTTCCTGTTCGGTGCCCGCGATGTCTGGTTTGTGGTGGCGCTGCCTGTCTACCTCGCCTCCAGCTTTGGCTGGGATCACTGGTATGTGGGGGGCTTCCTGGCGCTCTGGATCATTGCCTACGGTGTGGTACAGACACAGGCGCCCCGCTTTACCGGCAAGCGTCAGGGGCGAGTGCCCGATGGCAAGGCAGCCATGGGCTGGGCACTGGTGTTGGCCTTGACCCCGGCCATGATTGCCCTGGCGATTCACTATGAGGTGCATCCGGCCATCAGCCTGGTGGGCGGCCTGATGGTGTTTGGCGCTCTGTTTGCCATCAATTCCTCCCTGCACAGCTACCTCATCGTCAGCTATGCAGGAGCCGATGGGGTATCGCTCGATGTGGGCTTCTATTACATGGCCAATGCCTTGGGGCGCCTGCTCGGCACCCTGCTCTCCGGGCTGGTGTTCCAGCTCTACGGTCTTGAGGCCTGCCTCTGGATCTCCACTCTATTTATTCTGTTGGCGGCACTGATCTCTACCGGGTTACCACGCCATCAGTTGAATGTTGGTAACGAGGGTCGGTGATCCTCGTCTTTTTGATGGGTCTCTGGCCCTTTGGAGTTGTTATGTCAGCACAATGTAATACAGCCGAAGCACCTGCTATCGGTTTTTTCGAGCGCTATCTGACCGCATGGGTGGCCATCTGCATCTTGGTCGGGATCACCTTGGGGCAGGTATTTCCCAGCCTATTCAAGGCGATTGGTGCCATGGAAATTGCGCAGGTCAATCTGCCGGTTGGCTTGCTGATATGGGTCATGATCATCCCCATGCTGCTCAAAATCGACTTCTCAGCGCTGCATCAAGTGAAGGGGCATGTAAAAGGGATTGGTGTGACTCTGTTTATCAACTGGTTGGTCAAGCCCTTCTCCATGGCCTTCCTTGGGTGGTTGTTCATTCGTGTGTTGTTCGCCGACATGCTTCCAAGCGATCAGCTTGATAGCTATATCGCCGGACTCATTTTGCTTGCTGCCGCACCTTGTACAGCCATGGTGTTTGTCTGGAGCAGACTGACGAATGGAGACCCCTACTTCACGCTGTCTCAGGTGGCCTTAAACGACCTCATCATGGTGTTTGCGTTTGCCCCCGTAGTCGGTCTCTTGCTGGGTGTTTCCAGTATTACCGTACCGTGGGACACCCTGCTTATCTCTGTGGTGCTCTACATTGTTATTCCGGTCATCATTGCTCAGCTCATCCGCAAAGCCTTGTTGCGACACGGTCAAGCCAGTTTTGATGAGGCAATGCACAAGATCCAGCCTTGGTCTGTTGCGGCGCTACTGTTGACACTGGTACTGCTGTTTGCCTTCCAGGGCAATGCCATCATTGAGCAACCCTTGGTGATTGCCCTGCTGGCCGTGCCCATCCTGATCCAGGTTATCTTAAATTCCAGCCTGGCCTATTGGCTCAACAAAAAAGTGGGAGAAAAGCATTCGGTGGCCTGTCCGTCAGCCCTTATCGGTGCATCCAACTTCTTTGAACTCGCCGTTGCAGCCGCGATCAGCTTGTTCGGTTTCCATTCCGGCGCTGCACTGGCAACCGTGGTCGGGGTATTGATCGAGGTGCCTATCATGCTGCTGGTCGTGAAAGTCGTGAATGCCACCAAGCCATGGTACGAAGGTAAATCCGCGTAATCCTTGGACTACATAGGCAATAAAGGTAACGATATGACCGTAATAACCATTTATCACAACCCGGCCTGTGGCACTTCCCGCAATACGCTGGAGCTTATCCGTAACTCAGGCGTTGAGCCTACCGTTATCCACTATCTGGAGACACCGCCGAGCCGCGAGATGCTGGAGTCCCTTATTCAAGAGATGGGGATAACAGTGCGTGAGCTGCTGCGCAAAAATGTCCCCCCGTATGAGGCACTGGGCCTCGCCGAGGCTCGGTTCACTGATAATGAGCTGATTGATGCCATGCTGGCTCATCCCATTCTGATCAACCGTCCCATCGTGGTAACCCCGCTTGGCACCAAGCTGTGTCGCCCGTCAGAACTCGTGCTGGATATCTTGCCAGATCCTCAGCAAGGGGCCTTCATCAAGGAGGATGGAGAGCAGGTTGTGGATGCACAAGGGAAACGCATCAAGTGACCCAGACAACGGGGGCACCACCTTGCCTGATGACAGCATGGCAACAGCATGAACATGAGCTTTATGGGTGGCTGCTCAAGCAGTCCGGCAGCCCTGTGGATGCCGATGATCTGCTGCAAGAGACCTTCTTACGGGCGATCCGCCAGCAGGGTACGTTCTGTGCCATTGAGAATACCAGGGCTTGGCTATTTGAAGTCGCCAGACATCTGGTGATTGATAAAAGCCGCAGGCAACGCCCGTTGCTGCCACTATCTGACGAGTTGGCCATGCAGCAGGGTGAGCTCGATGCGGTCGACTCCTTGGCGGGCTGTTTGCCCAGAGTGCTGGAGAAGCTAGCTCAAGCTGACCGGGATATTCTCAGACACTGTGATTTGGATGGCATGAAGCAGGCGGATTATGCCGCCCGATACGGCCTGACCCTTGCCGCCGCCAAGTCGCGTCTGTTGCGAGCCAGGGAGCGCTTGCGTCAGCAGCTCTCTCTGGACTGTCAGGTCAGGTTGGATAGCTCTGGGCGGGTCTGCTGCTTCACCCCAGCGGTGAAGTAAGCCATGACCCCTGTTCAGCAGAAAGGCCAAGGTGTTCTCCTTGGCCTTTTCTTTATTTTTTCTTGGCTTCGGCCAGGTACTCATCCAGGGTTTCCTGATTGGCTGCCTTGACGGTCATGCCATTGGGGCCAGCTCCGATATTACTGAACTGTTTTGCCGGTTCGCCATGTTGCTTGAACTCTTCCAGCTCTGGCGAGCCTTCTTTAAAGACCCATAACCGCCCATCTTCCACTTCGGTGATAAAACCGGGCAGATTGAATTCGCTCGCGAAGGCGGCGGAGCCAAGCAGACTAAAGCCCAGCAGGGCGGCGGAAGCGACGATTTTCTTCATGTTCATCTATCCATGTTGGTTGATTAATTCTTATTAATCATCCCTGGGGAGTATGACGAGAATATGACAATGCCTAGGTCAGGTTGACGTGGTTCAGAAAATTGAAGTGCATCCTTTTCGCTGCTTGCGCGTCTTCCTCGTGACGTGCTGCGCTCGTCTGATGAAGATATGAAAATCGCTGTGCGATATGAGGGCTGGGCAACCAGGCCTTGAGGTTCGTGAGTCAATAATCAGGATCGTTTGATGAGTTCTTTTGACATTCAGAAAGCCAAAGATGATGCTGTCGAGTGGGCATTAACCCACGGTGTCGCCTTTAAAGAGTCGCTGTATTCTGCTGTGCATACCCCATTTACCCTGGCACCGACACCGATCAGCCAACGGGACTACCTGCATTTGAAAAGTGCGGCACAAACCTTAAGCAAACTGATTTATGCCGTCTCCGAGGAGCATGGTTTTTTATACGATGCCATTCACCCCCTCACGGCGGGCGATCCCTTTTTCTCCGCCCTGCTCAGCATGCATCAAAAGATACACTCATCAGCTACCCAGGCGCCTCGGCTGCCACTGCTTATCATGCGCAGCGACTTCATGGACGACGAACGAGATGGCCACAAGCTGGTAGAGTTCAATGGTATCGCCGCAGGTATGGGGCCATTTGGTCAGCGGATACATGAACTGCACCGCTATCTGCAACGGCAATGGCCTGCTGCGTACATGCAAGAGCCGCATCAGGCAATGGGTGAACTTGTCAGTAATCATGCCATTGAAGGATTGTCAGCAGGCATTGCCGAGGCCACCTTCAAGATCAAGCGTGAGTTTGGCGACCCCGGCCCGGCAAGGTTTCTGATGATTGTGCAGGAGCATGAAAACAATGTGTTTGATCAACACCTGCTTGAGCTGGCACTCCAGCGCAAAGGGATTGAGACGCAGCGCAAAACCTTTCGTGAACTTCATAATCAACTGAGCACGGGCGCTAACAACAGACTGCTCCTCGATGGTGTCGGCTCCCTCGATACTGTCTATCTGCGGGCCGGATACCAATATTCAGATTATGAGGCTGCGGATCTCAAAGAGCAGAGATGTTGCCAGGCGCTGATGGCGACCCGCGTATTGATTGAGCAACACAGAGTCGCCGTCAACGCCACGGTCGCCCAGCAATTGGCTACCAGCAAACGAGTGCAAATGCTGCTGTCGCGTTTGGGAGAAAAGGGATTCGATTCATTTGGTTTGACCCCACAAGAGGCTGACACCGTGAAAGGTGTTCTGGGGGAGATGCACCCTGTTACCCCTGATAGCGCACACTTTATAGAAACTGCGCCCACCGATAGTTGGGTGCTTAAAAATCAGGGTGAAGGGGGTGGGCATTGTCTGTTTGGGGCAGACATACTGGCAAAATTAGAAACACTGGCGCCCCGACAATATCAGGCCTGGTCGCTAATGCGCCGATTACATCCGGTTCCCAGACCAATGCCAGCCTGGATAGTGCGTAAAGGAGAGCTGCATCGGGTGACGGATTTGATCAGTGAATTAGGCATGTTCACCATTCAGTTTGATGGCAATCCTGGTTGCGCCGAGCAGAGCTTTGCGGGATATCTCATCCGTAGCAAATCAGCCGAATCGACAGAAGGAGGCGTTCATAGCGGGCAAGGTGTCCTTGACTCGCTGGTATTCAGTGATTGAGGCCCGCTATGCGAAGTAGGGAGTATCCAAGTAAAACTGACCTCTGTTATCTGCCGCTCAGGTCTGTGAGGTGGCGAAGCAGGTGAGGAAGCAGGTGCCCGGTATCGGGCCCAACTCCCCTGAGGGTTGCAGAGGCGAAGTTGCGCTGCTTGGGCAGGCCTACGAAGTACAAACCGGGTACATTGCTGGCCCTTCCATCATGCTGCATCACCTTGCCGGTTACGTCCATCACTGGCAGGCCTTCGAGAAAGGGGATATTTGGGCGAAAGCCAGTGGCAAACAGCAGAGTATCAACGGCTTCATGCCGTCCATCTGCCCAAACGACCCCAGTTGAGGTGACCTTGGTGAACATGGGGCGCTGCTTGAAATAGCCGTTTCTCAGCGCCTTGCGGTAGATGCCGTTATCCAGAACCGGAGTGCTCTGGTCGTTCAACCAGCGGGTTTTCTCCAAGCCTGTCCATTTCAACCAAGTGTGAAAATCTGCGCCCAATATCCGCTGCGGTGCAAATCGGATTGCTTCTCGTGTGGCCAACGTCACCGTGGCGACACTGGCCAAGTCATAAGCGATCTGGACAGCGGAGTTTGCTGCGCCAATAACGACGACACGTTGGCTGCGAAAAGGTATGGCATTTCGATAGTCAGCACTGTGAAGCAGAGAGCCTTTAAATTCGTTAAGTCCGAGAAGGTCAGGCAGGTAGGGGCGGCTAAAAGCTCCAGATGCCACAATAACTGCGCTCGCCAGTAAGCGATGACCATCGGCGGTGATTACCTGGAAACCCGCCTCTGCTCGCTCGACTAGTTTGACCTGAATCCCTTGATAGATAGGTAGCTGGAACTGGTCGGCATACTGCTCAAGGTAATTTACCACCTCATCACGACTTGGATAGTGACCCGGTGTGCCGGGGAACGGCATACCGGGTAGCGAGGAATAGACTGCTGGCGAGAACAGCTCAAGGCTGTCGTAGTAGTGGCGCCAGTTCCCACCAGGCCGCATTTGCTCATCAAGGAGTATGAAGTTAAGCCCTTGCTGCTTTAAATGCCATCCACATGCCAAACCGGCCTGGCCTGCTCCGATGACCACTACATCAAATTGTTGATTCATTAAGTTCATATGTGCGCATCCATACACGTATTTAAGCAAAAAAATCAAGCTGATCTGCCAGGGCAGCACAGTGCAGTAATGTTCTTGGTATGACGGAGTATCTCTTCCAGACGCTGAATAATGGCTGGGCCATCCACTTCGTAGAATACTTGTCGTCCAACCTTGGAGGCACGAACGATCCCAGCCTCAAGCAGTACCTGTAGATGACGGGAAACCACCGAACGCTCCTGGGGCAAGTCAGCGGCAATTGCGGTGACATCTGCTCGACCCAATTGCATGACGCGCTTTAACACGGCAACCCGTGGCGGCTCGCATAGGGCTTTGAAGAAGGCCCCATCAAGGGACGCAATGGCGGCATCAATGGCTTGGGTTTGGGTCAGTGTTGTCTTCATGCAATCAATATATGTGCGCATATATGCACATGTAAAGTGCGGATGTAAAGTTATCAGCCATTGAACAAAATAATTAAAGAATATGAGCATCCTTTGGTGAAAGGCTGCGTCTTCTGGATAACACCGATGTTGATGGAGCCATTATGTTTCAGATTTTCACCGACCTCGCCAGCTGGCTGGTCTATCAGCAGTTGGGCCTGAGCCCACAAACCAAGCTGGGGGATGCGCTGCATTTTTTCGTGGAGGATGTGAGCAAGATCTTTGCCCTGCTGCTGGTCATGATCTACATCGTGGCCATGTTGCGGGCCTCCCTGAATGTTGAACGGGTGAGGGACTATTTGGCGGGCAAGCACAGAGGGTTGGGCTATCTTCTTGGCTCCGGCTTTGGTGCCATTACTCCCTTCTGCTCCTGTTCGAGTATCCCTGTATTCCTCGGCTTCACCTCAGCCGGTATCCCGCTAGGGATTACCATGGCCTTTCTCATCACCTCACCGCTCATCAACGAAGTGGCCGTCTTGTTGCTGGTCAGTCTGCTGGGCTGGAAGTTCACCCTGATTTACGTGGTGGTTGGCATGGCGGTTGGAATGCTGGGTGGGGCGTTTTTAGACAAGATAAAGGCCGAGCGTTGGCTGGCTGATTTTGCCGCTGAGGCCCTCAAGCAGGGACAACATCTGCAAGGCAATACGGCTCCACAGCATACAGATACTCCTAGTCTCTCGCTGGTCAAACGCCATGCCTTTGCTAAAGATGAAACCCTCACCATTTTCAAACGGGTATGGCTTTGGGTCATTGTCGGTGTGGGGCTTGGTGCTGCACTTCATGGCTTTGTGCCTGATGGCTGGATTGCTTCGCACCTAGGTGCCGGTCAATGGTGGTCAGTTCCGGCTGCCGTGCTGATCGGCATTCCCCTCTATTCGAATGCGACCGGTGTGATCCCGGTGATGGAAAGCTTGATAGTCAACGGCTTGCCCATTGGTACGACACTGGCATTTTGCATGAGCACAGTGGCTGCCAGTTTTCCTGAATTTATTCTTCTTAAACAAGTGATGAAGTGGCAGTTACTGGGCACCTTGCTGCTGGTACTGCTGGTCTCCTTTACGCTGGTTGGGTGGGTGTTTAACTTCGTATCACCGTTAATTTCTTGATGAGGAGTATGAGATGAAACATGTAAAAGTGCTGGGTATGGGTTGCGCCACCTGCAAGAGCACCATTCAACTGATCCAGCAGGTGGTGGATGAGCTGGGGGTTGAGGTCCAGCTTGAGAAAGTCGAGTCATTGCCCGAGATCATGAAGTACAAGGTGATGTCTACGCCAGCTGTCGTCATCGATGACAAGGTAGTCCATGCCGGCGGTATCCCGGCCAGAGAGGCAGTGCAGAGATGGTTCTGATATGCGCAGGGGCGGGATAACCCGCCCCTGCGGCTTGATTACCTCAACAGCAACAGAGAGGTTTTGGTCGTTTTCAGTATTCCTGTGGTGGTACTGCCCACAATGAACTGCCTGATCCGTGAGTGGCCATAAGCCCCCATCACGATAAGCTCACAGCCCACATCGGTGGCATGCTGACAAATCACTGGCACCACCTCTCCTTGCAGCAGCATAGCTTCAACCCTGATACCCGCACTTTTCAACACCTGTTTGGCTTGTGCCAGCTGGCGTTCGTGCTCGTCACTCGGTTCGCCAACCATTACTAAGTCACATTCCAGCCCCTTGAGCAGCGGACTGCTCGCTATCAACTCCAGCATCTTCTTGGCGGTCGGGCTGGCGTCATAGGCACACAGAAAGCGGGTTGGTGCCAGAAAACCTGGCTGTACCACCATGTACAGATCTAGTTATCACCTGACACCGGCCTCAAACCGGTGTCTTGTTTACGCTACTTTAGTGCGCACTTCCTTCGGTATCAATTTCAGACCCTTTTTGAACATGCTGTAGGGAGTCTGTCCTTCCATCATCCTGCCCTGATGTGGCCGCTGGGTGTTGTAGTGATCCAGATAGCTGTCCAGGTCTGTCTGCATCTGCTCCACTGATTCATACCAGGTCGTCCACCCCTTGATACGGAAGTGTTCATCCAGCAGGGTACGATGTAGCCGCTCGATAAAGCCGTTGCTCTGCGGTCTGCGTACCTTGGTGGTCCGGTGCTCAATCCCCTCCAGTTGCAGGAACAGCTCGTAGGGATGATGGTCAGGGCGCCCACAGAACTCGCGCCCGTTGTCCGACAAGATGGTATAGACCCGAGCCTCATGGGCTTCGAAGAACGGCAGGACCGTTTCGTTGAGCACATGGACCGAGGTCACCGGCAGCTTGCTGGTGTAGAGCCGTCCCCAGGCGTGGCGGCTGTAGCAGTCCAGTACGGTTTGCAGATACACCTTGCCCACCCCCTTGAGTGCGCCGACGAAGAAGGTGTCGACCGCCACCAGTTCCCCGGTGTAGTGAACCTCTATCTGACGTTCGCGAAACTCGGGGCTGAAGCGCTCGAGCAGGCGGATCTGCTCGTCATTGAGCTCAATCGTCTGTTCCCTGTGGGTTTTCTCGAGGCGCAACAAGCGGTCATGCTTGGAGAGCAAGTCGTGACGTTGCCACACGCCACGCACACCGCCCGCACTGACGTTGATGCCTTGCAGAGCCAGTTCTTGCGCGACCCGCAGCGGGCCATGGGTTGGTCTGGTGAGAGAGTAATCGAGGATAGCCTGTTCAATCTCGGGAGCGACCCGGTTGGGATGCGCCCCTTTACAGCCGGGTAGTTTGTCGAGCAAGCCCTCGGCGCCATAGGTCTGATAGTTACGGCGAATCTCGTAGAACTGCTGACGGCTGTAGCCGATGAGCTTGCAGGCTTTGCTGACGTTATTGAGCTCTTTGGCGAGCTCTAGCAAGCTGAGTTTACGACGTGCTACTTTCTCGTTGGTGGTCATACGGTGACTCCAGATAACACGGTAGGGGTACCGTTTTGTTATCCGGTTTGAAGCCGTATGACCACTCCCTTTTGTGGGCAACTGTCAGGTGAATATCATCTCCATACACTGGCCATCGCGATCAAGATAAGCCTCTAGTTCGATGGCGATCACGGCGTTAATCATCTTCGTTCTCCTTGTCGGCGATGGGGTCACTCTCCATGGCATTGCCGTGATGGATGCAGGTTCGCTGCAGGTCAGCCAGAAAGCTTGCCAGTACGCGGGGTTGTTCGTTGAGTGGCACTGGTCCAGCTTGGCAACGCCAGAAACGGCGACGTTTGGGGTCGATGCAGATCTCATCGCTCGGTTGGCTCATGGTGCGCCCGTCATCGGCATTGGTGAGGGAGAGCAGTTGCCACTGCACGCCAGACCAGCGGACTTGCAGGGTGACTGTGCGGATGTGTGGGCTATTCGGTGTCAGGTGCAGCAGCCAGCGCTGACTACTGCGGGTAGGGGTTAGCTTGGCGTTGGCGGCAACGTGTCCCAACCATTGACGTGAGTAGTGGGAGAGCGCTAATTCTTGGCTCATTATGTCCTCCTAATCTCCTGCGACCGTGACGCTGAAGCATTCCAACCGGCAATAGGCAATGAAGTTGCTCTGCCAGATATCGAACAACTCCCGCGCTTCGGCCAGCCGCAGCGGTCCCCAGCCCAACATGGTGTGTTCCCCATCGAGGAAGTTGAAATCGAGCTCCTTGCAGAGCTCAGCATCTTGGCCCTGCCCCTGGTAGCTGAAGTCGGTGACGTAATCGAACAGCCAGCCATCAAGCCCACAGATCAGGCGGATCTCGACCGGGTGCACGCCGCCTTGCTCAGCACTGTAGCCGGGGTTGCGAAAGTGGAAGGTCAGTTGGGTTAAGCGTTCGATATTGAGCTCGGTTTTAGCGATTTCTTGGTTGAGCAGAACCAGCAATGCTTGGGCTACGGGCAGGGCAAAGCCGTCCCGGAAAAAGGGAATGGTCATGGTGTTTCCTCATTGAGTTCCAGCAGGGGAGCCCCCCTGCGTTTCACTTTGAAGTGATGGGTCAGTCGTTTAACCAATCCCACAGTTTGCTGACGCCATAGGCTGCGACGGCGCCCACGGCAAGAGGAGCTAACAACGGGGCTGTGGCAATACCGGTCACCGATACTACCGTTGCAGCAGCGCCACTACCTCCAGCAGTTGTGGCTAGGGTGCTGGCAGCAAGTCCTGCCGTTGCACTGGTGGCCGCCTTGCTTAACGTGTGACGAGCGACTTCGGCAGCCACCACCGTTGCTACAGCGGTCTGCAGCAGCTTGGGGGGATGCTGAATCCCTTCAATACACCAAGTGACAAACAGCTCACTGTTGGCAAACGGCTGACCCTGCTCTCCTTCATTGAGTCGGGCGTAAGCCCGTGTCAGGCTTTCCTCTCGACTGAACAGGCGTTGAGCATGGGGTTTGACCTCAATAGAGCAGCGCTGACTGAATTGAGCCAACGAGGTCAGCGCCAGTTGGCTTGAATGCTTTCCTGGAGCGGGTGGTAGACACTGAATGACCTGGTCATGGCCAACAAAGAGGCCATGATGATGGCCTTCAGGCTGTGGTGTTACTAAGTGATCGCCGATAATGAAATGTCGTGACATGGGGTGATGATCCTCATCAAGGGTTGGAAATGAAAAAGGGCGTCACCGTGATGGTGACGCCCTTTGGCTTTGTTTTTCTTAAGTGGGCTACTTGCCGCCTAAGGTGATCTTCAGTGGTTGATGAAACTCAGGGGTGAAGGTGGATACAGGTAGGCGAGTGACTCGGTTGTGAGCGAGCACCTCGGTTGCCTGAATAATGGCGATGGAGTTGGCCTGCTCTACCTGGGCGCAATCCACTTCTGTAAAGCCACTACCATAGCGGGTAGCGTCGCTCCCACCGAATGGCTCAACCTCCAGCGTTGACTCGGCCAGCGATTTGCCCTTTTTGTCATTAAACTGCAGCGTGATATACAACCGCCCAAACTCATCGGTTCCCCCACTATCAAGGGAGAAATGGTACGCGCAGACGCCTTGGTTGGCGTAGACGGTGTCGGTGTGCTGGATAGCGAGGTAGCGCTGTTCTTCCGCATGGCTTGGGTGGTTCCAGAGCAGTCCACAAGCCATCAGGGCTGCAATCGAACATTTGGTTGAAGTGATGTTCATAAATCACCCGTTGTAATAGTCGCAAGTGGAGGTCAACTTGGTGGGCTTGACCGTCCATGTGGCTTTTTGATCCTGCCCACGGTAGATGCTCAGGGTTGAGGCGGAGAGGATCGCGTTGACGAGTTGAGTCCATTCGGCCTGGCTTTTGGCTTCACCGGACAGACGTTGACCATTGACTTCGATCTCCTCAACACTGCTTGAGGCATCGTAGGCTCTGGTGTATCTGAGTTCAGAGTGCAGGGGCCAGGTTGCCCCCGGCATCTGATAGGCGCATTTGATTTCCAGTACGTATCGTGAGTAACCCTGGCCCTGCGTCAGGGTATAGCGAAGGCCATAACGCCCCTCTTCGGCCACCCACTGTGCAGAGGGACCTTTCGGTGCATCCAGCATCTGAGGCTTTTTGGCGTTATCTTCAGCCTTTTTCCAAGATGCCCCCTTACCCGCCTTGCGTATTTCTCCCCACATCCAAGCATCTAATGGATAACGCTTGATAAGCCGGTCACCGACCATGACATCGATGTTGTTCAGCCGATTGTAGGTATTGACCTCGATACTGGCCGAAGCGCTGCAGGTGCCGGTATCCAGTTTCTTAAAGCTGCGACTGGCGTGTTCGGCAACCAGCAGATCGCCAGTGGCACAGCCCGTTTGGGAGCGGTTGTTGACCAAGGCAAGGTAGTGGCTGTTTTTGTAGATAAGCTCACAGGTACGTTTGTTATTACACGCTTGAGCCAAGGTGGTGCCATCACTGTCTTGATAGGACCAGATGTCATTGATGTTGCTGGCCATGGCACTCGGTGCAGTGACTGCCAGGGTTAGCAATGGAACGAGCTGTTTCATGAGAACTCCTATTGGTAGTAAGTCGTAGAGAAGGGGATAACCCTAGTCCGGTTAGATAGGCAGAAAATGCCCAACAACAACCTTTTGGGTTGATCCTCGCCTTTTGTGGTTCTTCATGTCAACGAGTCCACCCCCAACCATAGGGGTTGGTTGGAGGACTTATGACAGATATCAACTTTGAGCAGTTAGCCAAGAACGTGGGTAAGGCCATTGGGCGCCAGCGTAACCAAGCAGGGTTTACTCAGGAGCAGGTGGCTGAACACCTCAGTATCGGGGTGGAAGCCGTCTCTCGAATGGAGCGAGGAATTGTGGTGCCGACCGTGGTGCGGCTGGCGGAGCTCGCTCAACTGTTTGGTTGTGAGCTGGCGGATTTTCTGCGTGAGACCAGTAACCGCCCGACCGAGCAGGGCATTGTGCTGAGCCAGCAACTGGCTCGGCTCGATGATGCTGACCGAACCCTGTTGCTGGAAACGGTAGAACGGTTGGTGGAGCGGTTGGCGCGTCCCCGCTGATCACCCGCCATTTACTGGGGGAGGGGATGGGGTCCCTTTCCCCAATTTGTTGGTGAGCGGACTCCTTCTTGGTTGCGGCCTCTGCGGTGCGGCATGCGAGGTAGTCGCCTCCACACCAGCGTTACCATTAGCCGTTTCGTCGTTGTTGGCTTCGGGATAGAACTCCTCCAGCAGCATCGGCACCTCTTCATCGATATCCTCAAATTGGCCATTGCGCAGCAGGTCGCGAGCGGCCAGCTCCATCTGGTCGATGGCGAGCCCCGCCTCTTGATCACGCTGGGCGGCCTCCTGTGCTTGCCTGACTGCCTCAGTCAGGTTGGTTTCTTCCCGCAAGGTCAAATCCACGTAGTAGACCGGTGTGCGGTACGATAGGGTGGTGCTCTTGGCTCGCAACCGCAGGGTGAGCGGCAGATAGCGGGTATGGCCCCCGCTCACTGCCTCCAGGTACTTCAGTCGCGCCGCCAAGGTGCGTACCGAGTTGTAGCCGGTGGTGCGGAAGATAAAACTGCCCAGCTCATCCCCTTGCCCCTCCACAAACAGGTTCAGTCGCCCGTACAGCTTGCAGCCCTGTTGCCCTGCAAAGGCGCAGCGCTCTGGTCCAGGGCAGCTGACCTCCTCCATGCCTTGCGCGCCCACACGTCTAGCCACCTCCCCATTCCCGACACAGAGCGGCCTGCCGGTTTGCCGGTCAAACGCGCTGTATTCCGCCCGCAGATTCAGGTCGCTGTCGTTGAATAACACTCGCACCGGAATGGCGCGGATCTTGGTTTGCTCCTGCCCTTGGCCACTTTTCTGCGATGAGTAGTGTTGATGCAGGGGATGGAGCAACCATCCCCCCTTTTGCTGTATCTGGGTGGTGAGGGTGAAGCTGTCGTCCTTCTCCGGTACCCATTTATCCTGTTTTTGCACCAGCTTGCCGATGCAGATCCGCCCGATCACGGGCGGGGTGATCGCCAGTCCTTTGATCATGGAGTTTGCCTCAAGGGTTGAATGGTGAAACGGCGCACGCCGGGCACCGGTTTGACGTAACGGGTGAGCAGGTCGGGATGATCCTGACCGAGCTTATCCAGATCCGGCGCCAGCCGGTCTTTGCTGCGCTTCCAGGTGATCTTGCCATCGGCAAACAGCCCGGCTGTCGCTTCACCCAAGGTCGCTTGCAGCCGCTGTTTGATTTGTGACTCCTGCAGCTCGACGGCTTCCTTTTGCTGTCGCAAGCGCAGCAGTTCGCCAAACAGCTGGTTGAACTCGGGGGAATCGGAGAGATCCAGCGTCTGGCCATCATCACGTGGAAACAGCCAGCTCAGAGCATTGGCAGCATCACTCGAGCCGTCAGGCTCTGGCTGCTGATCTTGTTGCACCATCTGCCAGAACTGCGCTTCCCGCTCGGTGAGATCTTGGATCTTCTCCTCATCACGCTCGATGCGGTAAATCCGAAAATCCTGGCCACCGATCAGCACAGCCACTTCGGCCCAGGCATGGCCGGTGACGGCCAGTTGATGGAGTACCTGACACTGGTAAGCCACCGGCACCCCTTCCTCCCACTGGGGGGCGCTGTGATAGCTGGCGGTCTTGATCTCCAGAATGCCCGGCCCATCGGGATGGCCGACTACCTCCCGGTCGAGGTTGGCGAGCATGAAGGGTTGCTCGGGATGTTGCAGTACTGCATTGACTCGGCGTACACGAAAGCCGGTGCGTTTGGCGTAGACCTGCGCCAGCACAGGTTCCAGCTCAATGCCCCACAGCACAGCTTCCTTATGGGAGATATCCTCCGGCTCCTTGCGGCCAGTCTTCTCCAGCCACAGGCTGAGCGGGCATTTGTAGGGGGATAGTCCCACTGCCACGGCGGCATCGGAGGAGCCAATGCCAAGTTTGCGGATAGCGAGCCACTGCTCGCGGGTTAATTGGGTAGTGGAGGCCAGCCGCAAGGCTTGGCCATATTTTGCTTTCATGACGACTCCTTGTTGACGGCATAAATGGCGACGCCCGGATTGGCTTGCGCCAGTCCGGGTGAGGTCGTTATGCGGTTTGAATGGGGAAGCGGAATTACTGCAGCAGAGTGAGTGCCTGATTCAGGGCTTGGGATTTGAGTTGGGCGCCCTGACCAAACCAGGCGGAATCAAGCCGGTGATCTTGGCTGCGGGCACGCCGGTGGTGATCCACGTATTCGGTGACCGCATTGACCAGCCCCCAGGCGGTATTACGGGAGCTGGCAAGCTCTGAGCCCATACCCGCGCCCTGATAGAGCTCATGCAGCCGTTGTACCGGCTTGGTGAGAATGATGCTCTCCTCATCCAGCGGTTGCGCCAACAGGTCGCTGAAAAAGCGCAGTGCCTCTTCAGGGGCTACGGGCCGTTGTGCCAACGCCTTGGTCTGCGTCTTGAACTCATCCCAATGAGACAGCCCGAGCCCAAGCGACTCTTTGACGGCAGCGGCATCGAACTGAGTGGAGTGGGGCACCTTGATGGCTCCGGTAGTGCCACGCAGTGCCATCTGCAGGGTGTTGTTGCAGACCACTCGCAGCGAGGTGAACTGTGCCGTGGTGCAGAGCGTGCCGTCGCAGCTGGTTGCCAGCAGTAGATAGGACTTTACCAAGTCATTGCCTTTGAGTTTTAGATCCTGGCCGGTCTTAGCCAGTGCCCACAGCTTGCGGCCACCTTTGAGCGAGCCTGCTGTTTCTAGCTCAAAGCCACCGGCTTCCACCAGGTCTTGATAGAAATGCAGCACCTCGTGAGGCTGTACCACGTTGTAGCGGCTTGAGACCACCGACAGAGGGGTGAGGGTATCGGAGCGATAAAGCACCTTGCTGCCGCTGTAGGGACGGATATGCAGTGCATCGGAGGCGACGTTAAACATCACGTCACTCTGCTCGATGGTCCAATTCATCCCGGCTGCCTGCAGCCAGATATCGAGAGATTGTTGCGGGGGTAAGACATTGCCAAGGCCATGCCAAGGGGTTTGGCCGGTGTAGGCCATCGTATCGATCAGGTGAGCCATGAGAAATCTCCAATGAAAAAGGGACTGAACAGAGCAGTCCCTTGGGTAGGTTCATGGAGGTAATGTATATCTGAAATTAATTGAAATGAGACTTATTTGCTTCTCTAGTTTCTAGCTATGGAATGCGCGCTGTGGTACCCCGTGTGGTACCCCAGGCCAAAAACGACCAAGGGGTTAGCACCATGACGACGCTAACCCCTTGTTTTGTATGGCGCTCCCGACTGGAGTCGAACCAGTGGCCTGTCCCTTAGGAGGGGACCGCTCTATCCTGCTGAGCTACGGGAACCTTGTGGCGGGCATTATACAAGAAGCATTGTGCTTTTAAACCCTTGATTCCTATTCCAATACGGCCAGGTCACCGATTTGGACATTGAACGGTGAATATTTGTTCTGACTGCTGATGATGGCGCCATCCTCGAACACCTGCACCACCTCGAACAGACCATCTGCGGGGTTGCGCATCACGCGGGACTTGCCATAGGGGTCGACGAAGTCGGCGCTGTGCTGGACCCGGAACTGGTCCCCGAGTTTGACCCCGTTGCGACGGCCCAGGTTGATGTGGGGGCCGCGCTCGTGCTGGGCCACGATCCGGGCGGTGACGGGGGCACAGGCGAGTTCGGCGGCGATGTCCTGGGCCGCCTCTTTCAACTGGTAGCCCACCTCCTGGCCAAAGCTCGACTGCCAGAACTGGCCGCCGCTGCTGCCCACCTGCTCCCGCTTGGAGAAGGTCCAGTTGGCGCGGCCCTTGTACTCCTTGCGGCCGAGCAGGCTGCCGTTGATGCCGTCGAACAGGTAGAGCTGCATGGAGAAATTGCGCACGGGATCCTCATACCAGCTGGTGAGGGCGTTGCCCTGGGGCTCGAGGGAGAGGTCGTCGATGCTGCCGAGCACCAGATACTGGCTGTCGGTGCGCAGGCTCAGGGCCTTGATCTCCTCGAGGGCGCTGCGATCCCCCTGTTGCAGATGGAGAGGGTCGATGCGCAGGTTCTCGTCCAGCCACTGGCGTGCGACCACCTGGGGCGTCGTCGCCAGGGTTTCAAACAGCCGGCGGGAGAGATCGGCGGGCATGTCGTCCAGGGCACCGGTGCTCGCCTGGTCCGGGTAGCGCATGCGCAGGCGCACCAGCGTCAAATCCTTGGCGTAGTGCTGGGTCTGACAGATCTGCCGCTCCGCCTGGATGTCGGCCACGAGGGTGATGTACATGCGGCCGTTGCGCACCTCTTCGCGCTTGAGGCGGTACTGGCGGATGTCGCCGCCGGAGCGGATCTGGATCTGCTCGGATCGCAGGCTGCCGTTTTCCAGGCGCTGGATGCTGGAAACGGAGGCACCGCTGGCCAGCAGCGCCTGGCGCAGGGCATCCCGGGTCGCCTGCTCGCGGGCGTAGACCTCGTCGCCCCCCAGAATGGCGGCACTGCCCTGGGCCTCGATAAGTTCGGCCCTGGCCGACAGGCTGGCCAGCAGCAGGGTGAACAGCAGCGAAACTTTCATAACAAACACCTTGAGTGGGCGACCCCACTGCCGCCGGTGGGGCGGGTCAGGGATCCTGGACACAGATCCGGTCTGCACCGGAGCGGGTGACCAAATAAAAGCAAGAACCATGCCTTCTTCCCTGACCGGAGCCCGCGCGGTGGGCTCCGGTGGCACAGTGCGCGCCTTTGCCCTGGGATCATCGAGGATCCTGCGCGCATTCCTGCCTCAAGTGTTGGCGGTTGCGACCGATAACAGGTCAGGTGCAGATACAGGAAAGGTATCCATGAAGAGAGTTATCACGGTGCTGGCGGTGGCGCTGGCATTGGTCGGTTGCGGGTCGGCCGACCCCATCAATCGGGAGCTGGGAGACCCCCGCCAGGCGGCGAAGGGGATGGAGCTCAACTGGCTGGTGGCCCGCATGACGGATCAGCTGATGGAGCGCAAGTCCCTCACGACCCTGACCGAGCCCATTGCGGTCGCCTCCTTTGTCGATCTCGACACCCTGAAGGACACCAACTGGATGGGGCAGCAGATCGAGGAGAGCTTCATCTACGAGCTGAACCGGCGCGGTGAGGTGGTGGTGGACTTCAAGACCACGGGCAACATCCAGGTGACCCCGCAGGGGGACTTCGTGATGAGCCGCAACTACAAGGATCTCTCGTCCCGGCTACCCATCTCCCGCATCCTGACCGGCACTTTCAGCCGCAATCAGCAGGGGATCCTGGTCAACGCCCGCATCATCGATCTGCGCACCAAGATGGTCGAGACCACGGCCCAGAGCCTGATCCCGAAACAATATTTGTCCGGTGCCAGCAACTCCTTTGGCCGGGCCTCCATCAATCGCGGTTACCTGATGCGGGGGGGCCAGAGCCCGTCCGGTCATCTGGTCAACCTGACCCCTTGAGGTGGCGCGTCATGAAGCGTGAAGCGGGCTGGCTGATATTGAGCCGTGAAACATCGGGTGTGGTGAACAGGAAAACGGGGAAACAGCGATGAAAATCTTGTTGGGTTGCCTGATGGCCATGTTGCTGACGGCGTGCAGTGGCAACCGGGTGGTGAACTATGACGTGGGCGAGAAGCCCGATGACTTCCCGGTGCTCAAGGCGGTGGGGTATGCGGTGATCGACATCCAGCCCGGTCCCTCCCAGTCCGAGAAGATGTTGCAGGCGATCCGCGCCTCCAAGATGGACGCCTACCGGGAGCTGGCGGAGCAGCTCAACGGCCAGCAGGTGCGCGGCCAGAGCAGCTACAAGGACCTGACCCAGACCTCCAACTCCCTGGATGTGTCGGTGGCGGGCATGGTGCGCGGTGCCCGGGTGGTGGCGACCTATCCCCGTGGCAACACCTATGCCACCGAGCTGGAGCTCGATACCCGCAACCTCTATCACCTGAACCAGCTGATGGCGGGCCAGTTCTAGGGCGGGTCCGGGGGGCGCCGGCATGAGCCCGGCGATCATCACGGTACAGACAAAGGCGAGCGCAGGCTCGCCTTTTTGTTTGGCCGGGAAAGAGCTCGGATCTGCGGGGAATAACCGGGGCTGGCGCCTTGGACGGATAGGGCCTGCGGTGAGGATAACCGTGGTTGAGGGGCCGGGCGGGATCCGGCCTGTGGCGAGGAAAAAGGGGGCTGAGGTAGTACAAGAGGCGCCCGGGCGCCGGAATGGCGGCCTTTTTTGTTTAGGGAAATCTAACGATATAGCCATGTCGTTAAATAAAGCCAAACGATAGAAAGGCCCGGCAGGCGGCAAAAGGGGGCCGCAACGGGAGGAAGATGGCCTGATGGTGAGTGGAAAGACAGCAGCGCCAGGATCCCGGGTCCACGAGGAAGGGGGTGGAGGGCGGTTTAACGCCGGAAGGGAAGGGCGGGACTGGGCCGCGTCTCACGGGGAGGGAGCAGAGAGCACAAAGGCGAGCCGGGGCTCGCCTTTGTGTGGCAGGGGCGTGATCCGCTCCCCATCAGCTGCCCATCAAGACGGGCGGCACGGCGGTCGGCTTGACGTCTTCGCTCGGGTAGCAGCCCAGCACCTTGATGTAGCGGGTGATCTTGGTCAGCTCCAGCAGGGCGGCCTGCATGGCCGGGGTCTGCAGGTTGGCGGAGACATCCAGGTAGAACATCTCCTCCCAGGGGTTGCCCTGCACCGGACGGGATTCCAGCTTGGTCATGTTGATCTCGTGGCTGCGCAGCACCAGCAGCGCCTCCACCAGGGAGCCCGGCTTCTGGGAGGTGGACATGATGAGGGTGGTCTTGGCCGGGATCTGGGGCGCTACGTCGATGGGCTTGCGCGCCACCACGATGAAGCGGCTGTAATTCTCCTTCTGGTTGGCGAGCTGCTCGGCCAGCACGTCCAGGCCGTAGAGCTCGCCGCCGGCGGCGCTGCCGATGGCCGCCGCCTCCGGGCTTGCCAGCTCCTTCACCTTCATCATGGCGCTGGAGGAGGAGTCGCAGATCTCGTGGCGCGCTCCTTCCAGCTTGCTGAGGTAATGGGAGCACTGCTGGAACACCTGGGGATGGGCGTAGAAGGTCTTGATGCGTTCGATCTCAGTGGGCACGGCGGTGAGGATGCAGTGCTCGATGGGATAGGTGAGCTCACCCACGATGGAGAGGGTGGTGTGCTGCATCACGTCGTACACCTCGTTGATGGAGCCCGAGCTGGTGTTCTCGATGGGCAGCACCCCGAAGGCGGCGCGGCCCGACTCCACCGTGTCCAGCACCTCGCGGAAGTTCTGGCAGTTCACCTCGATCACCTGATCCTTGTAGCGGGCCAGGTACTTGCGGGCGGCCAGGCTCGAGTAGGAGCCGCGCGGTCCCAGGTAGGCGACGCTGGTCATGGGCTCCTGCTGCTGGGGGTTGAGCAGGCTCTGCAGGTAGGCCTGCTGGGAGAGCACGGAGTCTTCGATGATGGTGTGGTAGATGCGGGTGATGTACTGGGCATCCAGTCCGAGGGCGCGCCCTTTCTGGATCAGGGCGACCAGCAAGTCCTGCTCGCGCTGGTGGTCACGGATGGGACGGGGATTGGCCTGCTTGGCGCGGGCGACCTCGATGCTGAGGGTCTTGCGTTTGGCCAGCAGGGCGAGCAGCTCCTGATCCAACTGGGTGATGTCGTGTCTGATCTCGTCGAGCGTTGCCATGGTGGTTCCCTATCCAGTGATTCTGTGGTGTGTGGTGCAAAAAAAAGCCTCCGCTGGGGAGGCTCGATTCGTCTTTGGTTTCTGTTTACGCGAATGGTTCACGTGACGACGGGCCTTCCCTCATGTGGGCCGGGTAAACGAGAAAACAAAGAAGAATGGTGTGTTCATGGGCGTGTCCTGAATGTAACGCCATAACCATTAAGGGATTTGGCGGTGCGATGCAAGTAAAACTTGCCCGGGGGCGTTGAACGGGGCAGGGTGGTGGCTCGGGTTGCCGAGGGAGAGTGAGCGTCGTTCTGGTCCCTGTTTATGGCAACCGCCGTGACCACATCCGTGGCAACAACACATAGAGGGGACGAGACGATGGCGGTGATCTTCGATCTGGGCAGGGTGGTGGTGCGCTGGGATCCGGTGGCCATAGTGAGTGGGGTGCGCGGACCCGAGGGGGCGACTGGGATCGCGGAGCAGCTGTTCAACCACCCGGACTGGCTGGAGGTGGACAGGGGGACCCTCTCTCTGCACACCATGGCCCGTCAGGCGCAGGGGCGCACCGGCCTGTCGATGGCGGAGAATCTGGCCATCTTGCAGGCGGTGCCGTCCTCCCTTGTGCCGGATCCCGCCATGGTGGCGCTTATCGAAGAACTGCACGGTGCAGGCCACCCCCTCTATGCCCTCTCCAACATGGGGCACGCCAGCATCGACTGGCTGGAGCAGCATCAGTCCTTCTGGCGCTTCTTCAGCGGCAAGGTGGTGTCGGCCCGGGTGCGGATGCTCAAACCCGAGCCCGACATCTACCGCTATCTGCTGGTGTCGTTCGACCTCAAGGCTGGGGAGTGCCTCTTTATCGACGACAGCCCGGCCAACGTGGCGGCGGCCGAGGCGCTCGGTCTGCGGGGGCTGATCTTCACCGATCCGGCCCGGTGCCGGGCGCATCTGATCGCTCAGGGGTTGTTGCCTGCCTGAGGAGAGCCAGTTTCGCTTCGCAGCGAAAAAAGTGTGCAAAACCTTGATTGAGGGCAAATAACGTACAGCTTTATCCATGCTCTTTAAGTGTATATTCAGCTTGGTGCGGGCAAAATGGTATCCAGTTCATCATCCGGAGTTGTTGTTATGGATGCCAATGTCGTTGCGCTGCATCGGGGATACGATCAGACCTTTCAAGCCAGGGAACAGAGGCTCATCAACACCCTGGCCGGTTACAGCGAACTGCTTGTCTCCTTCTCCGGCCGACTGGAATCCTGCTACAGCATGGATCTGTGCCGGGCCAGCGGGGTGCGATTTCGCGCCATCACCCTGGACAACCCCACCCTCAGCCGCCAGTCGGTGGCCAGGGCACAGCGCTACTGCCGGCACTACGGCATCCCCCATCAGGTGCTCAAGACCGACGAGATGATCTTCAGCGCCCACCTGGGCCACCTCGCCGAGGTGACCGACCCGGTGCGCTACCTCTGCCAGCAGCTCGAACATGAAGAGGGCCCGCCGCTGCTGATGTCGGCCTCGGTGGAGGAGAAGCGGGAGTACCTGCGCCGATTCCACAGCCTGCCCGCCAACACCCTCTGGATCTTTGCCGAGCAGGGGATGACCAACCGGGATTTTCGCTACGGCTTTCACAAGCGGCAACTGGCGCTCTGGGGAGACGTGGGGGAGGCCTGCCTGAGCCGGCGGTTTGTCGATATGGCCTCCCTGGACAGGCGGCACCTGCGGATGGTCGACATGGCCGAGCAGATGCTGGTGGACATGGGGCTGGGGGGAGCCCAGGTCTTCTTCCATACCCTGGGTGACAGGGTCACCACCCTTGCGAGGATCCGGGTGCCCGAACGGCTGCGGGCCCTGGTGTTCGACATGCAGCCCACCATCCAGAAGGCCCTCAGGAGTGCCCAGTTCGATCTGGTGACCCTGGATCTTGCCACGCTGGAGGATCCCCACCCCCTGGTCATTTGACCGAGGGCGTAACGTGAGGGGGGTCATAGGCAAGGAGGGCACGACTCTTTATACTGCCCCCTTCGCATCCTTTATCGAGTGCCTGCCCATGAAACCCCTCTCCCGACTGCTGGTCGCCCTCTGTCTGTGCCCTCTGCTGGCCGAGGCGGCTCCCCTGCACCAGATCACCTTGCCGGATGGTCGCCAGGTGCAACTCAATGACGATTTCACCTGGGAATACCTGCTGGTCAAGCCGGCAGCCACGGTAGCCGGTCAGGCAGTGACGGCGAGTGTCGCGGCCCCGGTGCTGACCGAGCAGGCCATGGCCCATCCCGACTTGCTCTCCCAGGCGACCCGGGACGGCATCACGGTGAAGCTGGACCAGGTGGCGGGGGACGATCCCCTCAGCCTGCAGTTCGTGGTGAGCAACACCGGCAGTCGCAACGTGGTGCGCGTCAACGGCAGCCTGACCCTGTTCAGCGCCGACGGGGTGCAGCTCTCGAGCGAGCCCGTGCGCTTCTGGGTCGGGGAGAACCGCCTGCCTGACTCCTACCTGCGCAAGGGGGAGGCACGCACCTCCCGGGCCATCGAGCTGGCACGACCCGCCGGCCTCACCGGCAAGCCGCTGGTGCGGGTGCAGATCGACGAGGTGGAGTTCCGCTAGGATGACGGCGGGGGAGCCCTCGCTCCCCCGCAGAGTGTTGCACCAGTAACCGCCAGCAATATCCGCTTACATCTGACATGGTTTGGCAACAGCTTGCTCCTCGGCGTTGCCCCCTTTGCCCGTCACAATGGCTCCATTCCAGTTAGGTCCGCCTAACTCAACCCATGGAGTCAACAAAATGCAAAAGATCGCACTGTCTGTTCTGGTTCTGGCCGGTCTCTCTTCCACCTCCGTCCTGGCGCAAGATGCCTTCAGCTATGCCAAGGGCTCTGCCACCTGGGCCCACACCAAGTCTGACTACATCGGTGGCAAGGATGGGGAGAACCGCGACTTCGGCGGCCTCAGCCTGGATCTCTCCAAGAGCTTCACCAGCAATGTCTATGGCCGGATCGGTAGCGAATACACCTCCCGCAGCAGCGGCAACGACAGCATGGCCATCTCCAGCCTGGGGATGGGTGTCTACACCCCCCTCAGCACCGGCCTGAACCTCTACGGTGAAACCGGCCTGATGGGCTACAGCCTGGAACGGGAGCTGGCCTCCGACGTGAACCATTCCGGTTGGGATACCCTGGCCCGCAAGAAGAGCGGCAGCCTCTACGGAGAAGTGGGCCTGCGCTACGACATCGGCGCCGTCGAGCTCTCCACCGGCTATCGCTACGCCAACATGACCGACGACATGCACGACTTCAAGGCGGGGGCGGCCTACAAGCTGACCCAGAACCTGGCCCTCACCGCCGACTACACCTATCGCAACTGGGATCTGCAAAAAGGCTCCATCTCCAGCCTGGGTGTGAAATACAGCTTCTGATCATCCTTCCTGCAGGGTCTTCACCTTTACCCATGACTTCGGTCATGGGTTTTTTTTTATGGGGGCAGATCCGCCCGCCGCCCCCTGGCCGTATCAGTTCGCAATAGTTATACAGCTTCCAATTTTTTGTATAACTGCTATAACTTACTCAAGGCTTATACAAGGGGCTTCATCATGTACAAGATCAAGGTCGGTATCAGTGCCTGTCTGCTCGGCCAGGAAGTGCGCTTCGACGGGGGCCACAAACGATCCAGTTTCTGCGAACGGGATCTGGGCGCCCATTTCGACTATCACCCCGTCTGCCCCGAGATGGCCATTGGCCTGGGCGCACCCCGCGCCGCCATCCGGCTGGTGAAGCGCCAGGGCGAGGTGCGGGCCGAGGCAAGCAACGGCAGCTTCGACGTCACCGACAAGCTGATTGCCTTCAGTGAGCAGAAGGCACGACAGCTCGACTTCCTCTCCGGCTACATCCTCTGCGCCAAGTCCCCCAGCTGCGGCATGGAGCGGGTGCGTATCTATGGCGCCAACAACGAGGGGAGCGCCAAGGAGGGGGTCGGCCTCTTCGCCAAGGCGCTGATGGAGGCCAACCCCCTGCTGCCGGTGGAGGAAGATGGCCGCCTGTGCGACCCCATCCTGCGGGAGAACTTCGTGCTGCGGGTCTTCGCCTACCACGACTGGCAGCAGCTCTGCGCCCGGGGGATCACCGCCTCAGCCCTGATCCGCTTCCATTCACGCTACAAGTACCTGGTGCTCTCCCACGCCACCACCCACTACCGGGCGCTGGGGCGCCTGCTCGCCAACCTTGGCAAGGCCAACCTGCAGGAGGTGGCCGACAGCTACATCCAGGGGTTGATGGCGGCGCTGACCCTGCGGGCCAACCGCCGCAGCCACACCAATGTGCTGATGCACCTGCAGGGCTACTTCAAGCGGGTGCTGACCCCGGCCCAGAAGCAGGAGCTGTGCGACACCATCGACAAGTACCGCACCGGCGTCTTCCCGTTGCTGGTGCCCCTTACCCTGATCCGCCACTACCTGCGCGAGTACCCGAACCCCTATCTCGCCGAGCAGGTGTACCTCAATCCCCATCCCGACACGCTGAAATTGCGTTACGGGCTGTGAAGGTGTGGCTGGATTTGGCCGATCAGGCCTACCTCGACCTTCATCCCGACACGCTCAAGCTGCGCTACGGGCTCTGAACCCTCTGTGCAGGCCCTGGTGGATGACCGGGGCCTCTTCCCAACGTCTGATGGACTCTCTCATGTCTGATGAATCACAAGCAGCCGCGCCTCTCCCCGACGAGGGCGTCTACCCCATTCGCGAGGTCTCCCGCCTCACCGGCGTCAACGCCGTCACCCTGCGCGCCTGGCAGCGCCGCTACGGGCTGGTGCAACCGGCCCGAACCGAGAAGGGCCATCGCCTCTACAGCGAACAGGATATCCGCCAGATAGGCGAGATCCTGAGCTGGCTGGAGCGGGGAGTGAGCATAGGTCAGGTGAAGGGGCTGTTGAGCGAGCCCCAGAGTGCGCCAGTGAGCGATCACTGGCAGCAGACCCTGGAGCAGTTCAGCCAGGCGCTGCTCGCCTTCAACCAGCGCAAGGCGGAGGCCGAGCTTGGCGATCTGCTGGCGAGCTACCCCTTCGAGCTGGTGCGAAGCCGGGTGCTGCAGCCCCTGGTGGAGCGGCTGCTGGGGCTGTGGCGCGAGCGCCCCGATGGCGAGTTGCTGCAACAGGTGTGGCTCGGCTGGCTGCATACCCGTTTCGCCCGCCACCTCATCGAGCAGGAGAAGGGCGTCCCCGTCACCCTGGCAAGCTGGGGGCAGGTGGGGTCGCTGGATCTTGTCTGGGCTGCGTATGAGCTCATCGGTCAGGGATATGAGGTGCAACTGCTGGGGGCGGTGGAGCCCCGCCATGCCACCTTGCTGGAGGGGCGCGCCACTCCCCCCTGGCTGATCCTGCTGGGGGCCGGGCTCGGCAAGCAGGACCAGGCAGCCGAATGGCCTGAGGGCACCCGCTTCTTTGGCGAGCTGGGACGCCTCTACGATGAGCCGTGGCGGCGTGCCCGCAACTGGCACGCCACCCTGGCAGAGGTCAGTGCGACGCCCCGCACTGCCAAGGCGAAGGGCAAGGGCGGGAGAACACCGTCATGAGGCTGGTCTGGTTTCGCAACGATCTGCGTCTGGCCGACAACCCGGCCCTGCGCCACGCCTGCGCCGGAGATGAACCGGTCGCCGCACTCTTCATCGTCTCGCCGACCCAGTGGCAGCAGCACAAGCTGGCCCCGGTCCGCCAGCGCTTCATGCTGGCACAGGTGGATGCCATGGGCCGCGAGCTGGCGGCCCTCGGCATTCCGCTTCATCTGCTGCGGGTCGAGACCTTTGCCGAGGTGCCGACGGCGCTGACGGCGCTTTGCCGGGAGCTCGGGGTGAGCCAGCTCTACGCCAACCAGGCCATCGAGATTGACGAGCTGCGCCGCGACCACGCCGTCAGCGCCGCGCTGGGGGAGCAGGGCATGACCAGCCACTGGTTCAACGGCTGCTGCGTGCTGCCGCCCGGTCGGGTGCTGACCGGGTCGGGGGAGATGTTCAAGGTCTTCACCCCCTTCAGCCGCGCCTGGCTCAAGGCTCTCGAGGAGGATGGCTTCGTCATTCACCGTGCCCCCGCACCACGCGGCGAGCCGTTGCCGTGGCTGCCCCTGGCCGAGCGGGAGTGGGTGGACGACGGGCTGGGGGATCTGACGCCGGACACCCGCTGGCCGGTGGGGGAGGCTGAGGCGAGCCGCCGGTTGCACGCTTTTCTGGATCAGGCGGTGCTCGATTACGGCGAGACCCGGGACTTTCCGGCGCTGGCGGGCACCTCCGTGCTCTCCCCCTATCTGGCGGCGGGCATCATCAGTGCCCGCCAGTGCGTGGGGGCGCTGCAGCAGCGTCTCGGCTACCGGCCCCAGTCGAAGGCCCAACCCGGTTTCGTCTGGCTCAACGAGCTCATCTGGCGCGAGTTCTACCGCCACTTGCTGGTGCTGATCCCGAGCCTCTCCATGAACCGCCCCTTCAAGCCGGAGACGGTGGCCCTGCCGTGGAGCTGGGATCCGGATGCCTTCGCCGCCTGGTGCGAGGGGCGCACCGGTTACCCCGTGGTCGATGCGGCCATGCGCTGCCTCAACGCCACCGGCTGGATGCACAACCGGCTGCGGATGATAGTGGCGAGCTTCCTCACCAAGGATCTCCACATCCACTGGCGGCTCGGGGAGGACTACTTCATGAGTCGGCTCATCGACGGGGATCTGGCGGCCAACAATGGTGGCTGGCAGTGGGCGGCGGGGACCGGGGCCGATGCGGCGCCCTATTTCCGGGTCTTCAACCCCACCACCCAGGGGCAACGATTTGATCCACAAGGGGAGTTCATTCGTACCTGGGTCACTGAGCTGGCGGATGTGCCTGCTGCCTATCTCCACGAGCCCCACGACTGGTTGCGGCTCAAGGGGCGGCAGGATTATCCGGCCCCTATGGTGGATCATGCCGTTGCACGGGTGAGGGCCATCGAGATGTTCCGCGAACTGGAGAAAAACTAGCATGAATGACGCGCTGGCCCGCTTTGTCATCCTCTACCTGCAATTGGACAAGCATCAGTTGCACCGCTTGCCGGAGGTCTATGCCGATGAGGTGCTCTTCATCGATCCTGCGCACCGGATAGAGGGGCTGGCCGCGCTCACCCGCTACTTTTCCTCCCTTTATGAGCGCCTTGCCCAGTGCAGTTTCGAGATAACGAGTCAGCAGCAGTCGGGCAACGAAGCCTGGCTCGCCTGGGTCATGACCTTCTCCCACCCCAGGATTGCCGGTGGCCGGGCTGTCAGGGTCGAGGGTGCCACCCGGCTGACGTTCGACTCCTGGGGCAAGGTGTGCCTGCACCGGGACTACTTCGATCTCGGGGCCATGCTCTACGAGCAGTTGCCGCTGCTGGGGCCCGTGGTACGTGCCATCAAGGGGAGGCTGGGGATATGAGCGGCCGGGTGCTGATCACCGGGGCCACCTCGGGCATCGGCCGCCAGCTGGCGCTGGATTATCGGCGCGCCGGCTGGCAGGTGTGGGGTTGTGGCCGGGACGAGGTGCGCTTGCAGGCACTGGCCGACCTGGGGATCACCCCTTTGCGATTCGATGCGCGCGACAGCGCCGCCATGGCCGGGGTGGCCGCGAGTCTGCCCGCCCTCGACCTGCTCATTCTCAATGCGGGCAACTGTGAATACATGGATCCGGCAGAAGGCTTTGACGGCGCCCTGTTTGCCCGGGTCATCGAGACCAACCTCATTGCCACCGGCAACGCCCTGGCCGCCTTGCTGCCGCGGCTGGGGGCGGGTGGACGGCTTGCCATCGTCAGCTCCTCGGTGAGCTGGCTGCCCCTGCCACGGGCGGAGGCCTATGGCGCCTCCAAGGCGGCCCTCGATTATCTGGCGGATACGTTGCGCCTGGATCTGGCCAGCAAGGGCATCGGGGTGACCCTGATCCGCCCGGGCTTCGTGCAGACGCCGCTCACCGACAAGAATGATTTTCCCATGCCCTGCCTGGTGACGGTGGAAGAGGCTTCCCGCGCCATCATGACGGGGCTTGCCGCCGGTCGCCACCAGATCCACTTTCCCCGTCGCTTCATCTGGCTGCTGCGCCTGCTCGGCGCCCTGCCGACAGGGCTCTGGCTGCGCCTTGGCCGCACACTCGTTTCGAAAGGACGCCCTTCATGAAGAAAAAGATCGCCATCGTCGGCTCCGGTATCTCCGGTCTCACCGCCGGTTTTCTGCTCCACAAGCTGCATGACATCACCCTGTTCGAGGCGGCGCCGACCCTGGGAGGCCACACCGCCACCGTGGAGGTGGAACAGGCTGGGCGCCACTATGCCATCGACACCGGCTTCATCGTCTTCAATGACCGCACCTATCCCAACTTCCTCAAATTGCTGGAGCGCATCGGGGTGGGGCGCCAACCCGCCGAGATGAGCTTCTCGGTCAAGAGTCCCGAGGGGATGGAGTACAACGGTCACAACCTCGATACCCTGTTCGCCCGGCGCCGCAATCTGCTGAGCCCGCGCTTCTATCGCTTCGTTGCCGAGATCCTGCGCTTCAACCGGGAGGCGCGGACCTGGCTGGCCGCGCATCGCCAGCGGGAGCTGACCCCCGAGCTGACCCTGGGGGACTTCCTGCAGGCGGGGAAATTCAGCGACTATTTCGCCCGCCACTACATCCTGCCCATGGGAGCGGCCATCTGGTCCTCCACCCTGGCGGACATGCGTGCCTTCCCCTTGAGCTTCTTCCTGCGGTTTTTCGCCAACCACGGGCTGCTGGAGGTGGCGAACCGGCCCCAGTGGTATGTGATCCCGGGTGGCTCGCGAGAGTACATAGGGCCGCTCACGGCGGGCTGGCAGTCGCGCATCCGCCTCGCTACCCCGGTGGAGGCGGTGCGCCGGGTGGCGGATGGCGTCGTGGTCACCAGCCAGGGGCAGGAGGCCCATTTTGATGAGGTGATCTTCGCCTGTCACAGCGATCAGGCCCTGGCCCTGCTGGCGGATGCGAGCGACGGAGAGAGGGCCATCCTCGGGAACATGCCCTATCAGGCCAACGACGTCTGGCTGCACACCGACGCCTCTTGTCTGCCGATGCGCCGCAAGGCGTGGGCGAGCTGGAACTACCAGCTCGGTGAGGATGACGGGGCGCGCCCCCTGGTGAGCTACAACATGAACATCCTGCAGGGGGTAAGCTCCTCCGCGCCCTTCTGCGTCAGCCTCAATCCCCGTGGACGGGTGGACGAGAGCAAGGTGTTGCGCCGTTTCGTCTATCATCATCCGGTATTCAATCAGGGCTCCATCGCCGCCCAGCAGCGACGGGGCGAGATCTGTGGCCATCAGCATACCCACTTCTGCGGGGCTTACTGGTACAACGGTTTTCACGAGGACGGGGTGCGCAGCGCCCTGGACGTGGCCAGACGCTTCGGGGCCGAGCTATGAGCGGCGCCGCGGCCTTGACGCAGGGGGACGAGGGAATGGGGGAGGGGATCAGCGCCATCTGGCAAGGCTCGGTGCGCCATCGCCGCTTCGCCCCCAGGGCCCACGCTTTTTCATACAGCCTCTTCATGCTGGGGCTGGATCTGGACGAACTGCCCGGGCTTGAGCAGGGGCGCTGGTTTGCCGTGGAGCGGGCCGGACTGCTCTCGTTTCGCCGCGAGGACTATATGCGGGGCAGCGAAGGGCCCCTCAAGCAGGCGGTCTGGGACAAGGTGGCGGCCCTTGGGGGGGATGCGGAGCCCGGCGGACGGGTGCTGCTCCTTGGCAACGTGCGCTGCCTCGGGTTTTATTTCAGCCCGGTCAATTTCTACTTCTGCGATCGGGCGGGGGAGACCCGCTACCTGCTGGCGGAGGTCTCCAATACCCCCTGGAACGAGCGCCACTACTACCTGCTGGATCTGGCGGCGCTCTCCCCCCATGACAAGGATTTTCATGTCTCCCCCTTCATGGGACTGGGGATGCGCTACCACTGGCGCATCCGGGCGCCGAAAGAGGAGGCGCTGATCCATATCGAGAGCCACCCCGTATCCGGTGAGAGCAAGCTGTTTGACGCCACCCTGGCCCTGCGCCGCGCGCCGCTGTCGCGCAAGGGGCTGGCGGCGCTGCTGGCTCGCTGGCCCTGGATGACCCTGAAGGTGCTGCTCGGGATCTACTGGCAGGCCCTGCGCCTTTTTATCAAACGCACCCCCGTCTTCACCCATCCGGAGAGCCGCCCGTGACGCTGACACACCCGCTTAATTCCGCTTCCTGGTGTTGTCAGCAGCCCATGGTGCGGGTTCATCCCAACCGAACGACCCCACTCTTGACCCATTCGGAGAGCCGCTAATGGAACTTGCTCAATCAACCCTCTCTGCCTCTTTCATCGACAAGGGGGCCAAGCAACTGCTGCTCAAATTGCTGGCGCGCCTTGAGCAGGGCCAGCTGGTGCTCCACGACGGCAGCGAGTGCCACCGTTTCGGCAAGGCGGGCAGCGACCTGCATGCCGAGCTGGTGGTGCAGGATCCGGCGTTTTATCGCCGCCTGCTGCTGGGGGGCAGCATCGCCGCAGGAGAGACCTGGGTGGAGGGTCTCTGGACCAGCCCGGAGCCGGTGGCACTGGTGCGCTTGCTGGCCCGCAATCTGCAGCTGCTCGACGCCCTGGAACGGCGCCTCGGCTGGCTCAGCTTCCCGTTCAACAAGGTGCGCCACTGGTTCAATCGCAATACCCTGACCGGTTCGCGCGCCAACATCGCCGCCCACTATGACCTTGGCAACACCCTCTATCAGGGCTTTCTCGACGATCACATGCAGTATTCGAGCGCCATCTATCCCCACCCGGATGCCACCCTGGAGGAGGGGCAGCAGGCCAAGCTGCGCACCATCTGTGAGCGGCTTGAGCTTGGGCCGGACGACCACCTGCTGGAGATAGGCACCGGCTGGGGCGGTCTCGCCGTCTATGCGGCCCGTCACTACGGCTGCCGGGTCACCACCACTACCATCTCCCGGGCCCAGCACGACTATGCCAAGGCGTGGATCGAGCGGGAGGGGCTGGGGGATCGCATCACCTTGCTGCTGGAGGATTACCGCAAGCTGGAGGGACGCTATGACAAGCTGGTCTCCATCGAGATGATCGAGGCGGTGGGGCACGCCTTCCTGCCCGACTATTTCCGCCAGTTGTCGCGCCTGCTCAAGCCCGGCGGACGCCTGCTGATCCAGGCCATCACCATCGCCGATCAGCGTCACGCCCAGTATCTGCGCGGGGTGGACTTCATCCAGCGCTACATCTTCCCGGGAGGCTGCCTGCCCTGCGTCTCCCAGATGGCGGGTCTGCTGGCGCGGGAGACCGACATGCAGCTGGTACGGCTGCACGATCACGGCCACCACTATGCCCGTACCCTGGCCCACTGGTGCGAACGCTTCCTGACGCTGGCCCCGGAGCTGCCCAAACTCGGTTACAGCCAGGATTTCATCCGGCTCTGGCACTTCTACTTCGCCTACTGTGAAGGGGGATTCTGGGAGCGGGCCATCAGCCTGGTGCAACTGGAGGCCGCCAAGCCGGGGCCCCATGGCTGGTCCGGGGACTTGCCGGCAAGCGGTCGCTGATCATGTGGCAGTGGGCCCACCTGCTGGGGTTCAACCTCTACTGGTTGCTTGCGGTGACATGGCAGCAACCGGGCCCGCTGCTCGGGATGCTGCTGCTCCATTTCATCTTCTCCCCCTGCCGTGGGCAGGACTGGCGCCTCATCCCGGTCGCCCTGGCAGGCTGCCTGCTCGACATCCTGCTCTGGCGCCTCGGCCTGTTTCACTTTCCGTCCGGTTTTCCGCTCTGGCTGTTGCTGCTCTGGTGCGGTTTCGCCCTGACCCTCTCCCACGGCCTTCGCTGGCTTCGCCCCTTGCCGCGCTGGCAACAGGGGCTGTTCGGCATGGTGGGGGGTGCCTCCTCCTATATGGCGGGGGCCGCCATGGGGGCAGTAAACTTACCCTGGGGCATCTGGACAAGCGCAGTGCTGCTGGCGGTGATCTGGATGTGGTGGTTACCCGTACTCCTGTGGGTAACGGTCAAGCTGGAGGGTGAGACGAGATGAACACCTTTTCGACCGACACCTTGTTGTTTTCCAAGTGGACCAGGGATGGCCAGTGCGAGCTGGCCGAGCGTTTCTACCTGGTGGTGGCCTGCCAGCGCGATGCCCAGGGGCATCTGGCGAGCGTGGTGATGCAGGATATCAACACCCTGCAGGAACAGGAGATGGACTGGCATGAACTGGAGGATCCCGCCCGTTGGCACATGGGGTGGAACTAGCCTGCTGCTGGCGGCCTTGAGCCTGCCACTGTTTGCGACCGCCCAGAGCGTTGCCGCCCCCTGGCAGGGGCTGCGCACCGTGGGACAGGGGGAGATGCGCTGGCTCTGGTTCAAGCTCTATGACGCCACCCTCTACAGCGAGAGCGGCCGCTATCAGCCGGGGCGCTACCCGCAGGCCCTCAGCATTACCTACGCGAGGGCCATCGAGCGCCAGGATTTGCTGGAGGCGACCGCCGCCGAGTGGCAGCGGCTCGGCCTTGGCAGCGAGAGTGAGCGCCAACGCTGGCTGGCTCGACTGGCCACGCTCTGGCCGGATGTCGCCCCCGGCGACAAGCTGGTTTTTTATGTGGACGAGCAGGGGGCGGGCCACTTCTGGTTGCGAGATCGCCTCCTTGGCTCTCTCTATGATCCCGCCTTCGCCCCCGCGTTTCTTGCTATCTGGCTGACTGACGACAGCCGGGATCCCGCTCTGACCCGCCGCCTGCGCGGCCAATCCTGACGGAGTATTCCATGAAGTTCTCTTCCTGGTGGCGTCTTGCCTGGTTGCTGCCCCTGCTGTGGCTCTCTGGTTGCGGCGCGGGTCTTGACGATTATCGCGGCTCCCGGCCGGGTTGGGATCTCGCCCGTTTCTTCAATGGCAAGCTGGTGGCCCATGGCCTGGTGACGGACCGCAGCGGCGAAGTGACCAGTCGCTTTCGGGTCGAGATGCAGGGGCACTGGCGAGAGGGCAAGGGAGAGCTGTTCGAGCAGTTTTACTTCGATGATGGCCGTCGGCAGACCCGCACCTGGTTTTTGAGCAAGGGAGCGGATGGCCACTGGCGCGGCACGGCTTCAGACGTGGTGGGGGAGGCGGTAGGCAAGACAGAGGGCTTTGCCCTCAATTGGCGTTATCAACTTGATCTGGCACTGCCGGATGAGAGCGTGGTGAGGGTGAGCTTCGATGACTGGATGTATCTGCTGGACGACGATCGCCTGATCAACCGCGCGAAGATCAGCAAGTTCGGCATTTACCTCGGCGAGGTGATCCTCTATATCGAACGGCTTGAGCAATGAAAGCCGGTGCATTTTTTGCCGACGATAGCCATTGGCTATTGATCGGCAAGGCACGGACGATTGTCCTTTGAGTCTTCTTCTGGATAAGCTGACTCCGTTCCCGATAATGCTTACCACCTGGAGGTGAATCATGAAGAGCCCTATTGGTCTTGATACCGTTCAATCACAAGCCCTGGCCGCCGAGCTCAACAAGCTGCTGGCCAGCTACCAGATCCTCTACATGAACGTCCGTGGCTTCCACTGGAACATCCGCGGCAACCAGTTCTTCGAGCTGCACCTGAAATTCGAAGAGATCTACAACGACCTGCTGCTGAAAGTCGATGCCCTGGCCGAACGCATTCTGACCCTGGATGGGGTGCCCCTGCACAGTTTCAGCGACTACATCCAGGTGTCCGCCATCCCCGAGCAGAAGGGGTTGCATGACGGTCGTGCCTGCGTGGAATCCCTGCTGGCGAGCTTCCGCGAACTGCTGGTTGCCCAGCGCCGCATCCTGGGTCAGGCCGCCGATGCCGGTGATGAAGGGACTGCGTCCATCCTCTCCGACTATGTGCAGCAGCAGGAAAAACTGGTCTGGATGCTGCGCGCCTATCTGGCCTGATGAACCTGGGGCCGGCTGCCCATGCTCCGGCCCGTATCATTGCCCCTGTTGTTGCAAACCCGAGTTGTCTCTCCTTGATTTCCCACCCGCTTGCCGCCCGATTTGGGCGGCTTTTTTCTATTTGATCTGCATCAATGAAATGTTAATTGGTAAATTGAATGCCTATTAAGTTTTCCAAGAGGGGAATAGAATCGCCACAAAACAGATAACTGAAATGTCCAATTAGGAGAGACATGATGTTTTGTGTGCAATGTGAACAGACTATTCGTACCCCGGCAGGCAACGGCTGCGCCTATGCACAAGGCATGTGCGGCAAGACGGCTGAAACTTCTGATCTGCAGGATGTGCTGATCTATACCCTGCAAGGGCTCAGCGCCTGGGCCCTGGCGGCCCGCGAGCACGGCATCGTCGACAGCGAAATAGACGCTTTCGTGCCCAAGGCGTTCTTTGCCACCCTCACCAACGTCAACTTCGACTCCGCTCGCATCGTCGCCTACGTCAACCAGGCGCTGGCCTATCGCCAGCAACTGGCCGCCAAGCTGGCACCGCTGGCGGTGCAGGCCGACACACTGCCCGCCGCGGCCAGCTTCGAGCCGGGTGCCGATCTGCTGGCCCAGCTTGCCCAGGCGCCGCAGACCGCGGTCAACCGGGGCAAGAACGACGTCAACGAAGACATCATGGGGCTGCGCCTGCTCTGCCTCTATGGCCTCAAGGGTGCCGCCGCCTACATGGAACACGCCCGGGTGCTGGATCAGCAGGATGCCGGGGTCGCCGCCGAATTCCATCGCATCATGAGCTGGCTCGGCACGGATCCCTGCGATCTGGATCCCCTGTTCAAGTGCGCCATGGATATTGGCCTGCTGAACTTCAAGATCATGGAGATGCTGGATCTCGGTGAAACCACCGCCTTCGGCCACCCCGAGCCGACCCAGGTACGCGTCACTCCGGTACCGGGCAAGTGCATTCTGGTCTCCGGTCACGACATGGTGGATCTCAAGCTCATCCTGGAGCAGACCAGGGGCACTGGCATCAACGTCTACACCCATGGCGAGATGCTGCCGGCCCTGGCCTACCCCTTCTTCAAGCAGTACCCGCACCTGGTGGGCAACTACGGCTCCGCCTGGCAGAACCAGCAGAAGGAGTTTGCCAATTTCCCGGGCGCCGTGGTGATGACCTCCAACTGCATCATCGACCCGAACGTGGGCAACTACTCGGATCGTATCTTCACCCGCTCCATCGTCGGCTGGCCTGGGGTCACCCATCTGGAAGGGGAGGACTTCTCTGCGGTCATCGCGAAGGCCCAGGCGCTGGAAGGTTTCAAGCACACCGAGCTCGAGCACTTCATCACCATCGGTTTTGCCCGCAACGCCCTGATGCAGGCCGCTCCAGCAGTGATCGACAAGGTCAAGGCTGGCGAAATCAGCCACTTCTTCCTGGTGGGGGGATGTGACGGTGACCGTGCCGAGCGCGCTTACTACACCGAGTTTGCCAAGGCGATTCCGCAGGACAGCCTGCTGCTGACCCTGGGCTGCGGCAAGTACAAGTTCAACAAGCTCGATTTCGGCGATATCGGCGGCATTCCGCGCCTGCTGGACGTGGGTCAGTGCAATGATGCCTACTCCGCCATCCAGCTGGCGCTGGCGCTCGCCGACGCGTTCGAGTGCGGCGTCAACGATCTGCCCCTGACCCTGGTGCTCTCCTGGTTCGAGCAAAAAGCCATCGTCATTTTGCTCACCCTGCTGGCGCTCGGTGTGAAGGACATCCGCACCGGCCCGACCGCCCCGGCCTTCCTCACCCCGGCCCTGCTCAAGGTGCTGGAGGAGCAGTTCGGCCTGAAAGGAACCACCACGGCAGACGCGGATCTCGCCGAGATCCTGGCGGCCTGAGCAAAGATACAGCCTTACACGCTCAGCATGTTGTAAGCCTTTGGCGAGCCTGATGGCTCGCCTTTTTTCAACGCTATTTCCGAGCAAGAGGAGCCTTGCGATGACCTCCACCTCTTTGAGCCTGCGCTGTATAGCCCGCCGGGCAGAGACCCACGACGTGACGAGCTGGCAATTTGAACCCCTGGCTGGCGACCTGCCCTCCGTGCTGGCCGGCCAGTGCGTCACCCTGCACACGATGATTGACGGCCAGCCCCACTGCCGCGCCTACACCCTCTCCTCCAGCCCGCAGGATCCTTTCTGGCAGGTCACCATCAAGGATGTGGGGCTGGTCTCTCACCATCTGCACCAGAGCTTGCAAGTGGGGGACGAGATCCGGGTAGACGGCCCCTTCGGCGATTTCCACCTGACCGCGCTCCCCTGCGAGCGGCCGCTGTTGCTCAGCGCCGGCTCCGGCATCACCCCCATGTGGGCCATGCTGCGGGACGAGCTCGCCAAACGGCCGGATGCAGACATTCGCTTTATTCACAGCGCCAGAACCCCCGGGGATGTGATCTTCGCAAGGGAACTGGCTTCGCTGGCCGAGGCTCATGCCGGTGTGCGCCATGCTTTAGTGCTGGAGAAAGTAGGGGAAGAGGCGCCAACGGCTCATCCCTGGGTTGGCCGGCTCACACCGGGGATGCTCAAGGAATTGGCGCCGGATCTCTTGAGCCGCCATGTCTATCTGTGCGGGCCCGCCCCCTATATGGCGGTGGTGAGCGAGATGCTGGCCGGGCTCGGGCTGCCCGCCGGGCAGTTGCATCAGGAGTCGTTCGGCCTGCCTGCTGCTACATCGGGCTCGGCGCCAGTTGCGGCCGATAGCGACCACTTCTGGCTGACCCTCAAAAAGAGCGGCAAGAAAGTGAAGATACTGCCTGGCCAGACCCTGCTGGCAGCACTGGAGGGGGCGGGGGAGACCATGATGGCCGCTTGCCGCGCCGGGGTGTGCGGCGCTTGTCGTTGCACCACGGAAGGCGAAATCGAGCGCCAGAGCGTGATGACCCTGAGCGCGCAGGACCTCGAGAGCGGGGTGGCGCTGGCCTGTTCCTGCACCGCCAGAGGGGATGTGAGCCTGGAGTACTGACGGGTGTCATTGGTATCCCGAGCTTTTCCTGGGCGGGTCGTGCGGGTAGACTCAACCCCAGTTTCAGCAAAGTACGGGATAAAAAATGACAATTCTGGTGACGGGGGGAGCCGGTTACATCGGTTCCCACACCCTGGTCGAGCTGCTTGGTACCGGGCAGCAGGTCGTAGTACTGGACAACCTCTCCAACGCTTCCCCCGAGTCTCTCAAGCGGGTCGAGCGGATCACCGGCAAGCCGGTCACCTTCGTGGAAGGGGACATTCTGGACAGAGCCTGCCTGCAGCGGCTGTTTGCCGAACACAAAATAGCATCCGTGATCCACTTCGCCGGCCTCAAGGCGGTGGGGGAATCCGGCCAGATCCCGCTTACCTACTATCAGAACAACGTGACCGGCACCCTGGTGCTGTGCGAAGAGATGGCCAGGGCCGGCGTGTTCCGGCTGGTGTTCAGCTCCTCGGCCACCGTCTATGGGGATCCGGCCTCGGTACCCCTGCGGGAAGATTTCCCCACCAGCGCCACCAATCCCTATGGCCGCTCCAAGCTGATGGTCGAAGAGATCCTGCGTGACCTCGCCAAATCCGATCCTCGCTGGGCCATCGTGCTGCTGCGCTACTTCAACCCGGTGGGTGCTCACGAGAGCGGCCTCATCGGTGAAGATCCCAACGGCATTCCCAACAACCTGCTGCCTTACATCAGTCAGGTCGGCGTGGGCAAGCTCAAGGAGCTGGGGGTCTTTGGCAACGACTATCCGACCCCGGACGGCACCGGGGTGCGCGACTATATCCACGTGGTGGATCTCGCCATCGGTCACCTCAAAGCGTTGGCCCGCATCAAGAGTGATACCGGCGTCTTCACCTATAACCTCGGCACCGGTCAGGGCTATTCCGTGCTGGAGATGGTCAAGGCGTTCGAGGCAGCCAGTGGCCGTGCCATTCCCTACCAGATCAAGCCCCGTCGCCCCGGCGATATTGCCGAGTGCTGGGCTGAACCGGCTCTGGCCCGTGACGAGCTGGGCTGGCAGGCTGAGCGGGGTCTGGAGCAGATGATGATCGATACCTGGCGCTGGCAAAGTCAGAACCCGAACGGTTATGGCCCTGCTGCGAAGCCGTGATCAAGGGTCATGGGCTGCTCAGGAACCTCATTTATTCATATAAACTCGGGTCCATGCGCTGCTCTTCGCCTTGCTGACAGCTTCTCGCGACGGCCCATCAGGCCTGATGGTTTGCAGCCTGAATAGCAAAACGCCCCGGCATGCCGGGGCGTTTTTTCATGAACAACGCGCGGGTTACTGGATGCTCTTGCCGGCGCGGACATCCTTGATGATGGCCTTGAGGCTGGCCAGATCCCGCGGTGCGCCGCGCAGGATCTGATCGCCGATGATGAAGGCCGGGGTGCCGGAAATGGCCATGGCTTCGGCCAGCGCCCGGTTGGTACCCAGATTCTGATCGATGCTGCCGTCCTTGATCTTCGCCTCTACCTTGCTCCAGTCCACGCCGGCGGACCTGGCGACGTCTTTCACCTGGGCTTCGTCGGAGAGGGGCCCCTGATGGGCGTACAGCTTGTCGTGGAAGGCCTGGTATTTGTCGGGCTGGCCGAGCTTCACCGCCAGCGCCGCGCGGGCGGCATAGTAGGAGGTTTCGCTCAGGATGGGGAACTGCTTGTAGATGTAGCGGATCTCCTTGTCCTCAGAGAGCAGTTGCTGAATGAGGGGATGAGCGCGCTTGCAGTAGCCGCAGTTGTAGTCGAAGAACTCCACCACCGTCAGGCTGCCCTTGGGATTGCCGCTCTCGGGATCCTGGTTGGCGAAGAGCTGCTTGGCATGGGCTTCTATCAGCGTCTTGTCGTTCTCGGCCTGCTGGCTCTCCTGCTTGGCACGCAGGGCGTTGGACATCTCGACCAGGATCTCCGGATTCTTGACCAGATAGTCGCGCACGATCTGCTCGACATCGCTCTTGGTCAGCTCGCTCGCCTGCACGGGCGCCGCAAGCAGGGTCGCGCCGGTCAGGGCGGCGAACAGGGCATGTTTGATTCTCATAAGTCCATCTTGCTGGGGATGTGGTAGTGGCCCCTATAGTGGGTGAGTCTGTTTTCAAGTCAAGCCATCCGCTTGAAAAAGCACGGTTTGCAGCGGTTTTGCCGGTTTTGTGCGCCAGATAGCCCAATAAATGGGCAAACAAACGGAGTAGGGATTTACAAGGGCTGGGGGCATGGGTAATATGCGTCGCACTGCTGCGGAGGGGTGGCAGAGCGGCTGAATGCACCGGTCTTGAAAACCGGCGATGGGCGACCATCCGTGGGTTCAAATCCCACCTCCTCCGCCATCTACATAGCCCAACTGATTTATTCAGTTGGGCTTTTTTGTGTCTTCGGTTTTGGGTATGCCGCCGTGTGCCCGGATTTAGTTGACCATCGCGATCACTCCCAGGGCGTCACATTGGCGTACTTGTATTTGGCGTAGACGGGCTGGCCGTTGTAGGAACTGGGCGGGAAGCTCGGGTTGGCGCTGATCCAGTTATTCACAAACGTCTGCATCCAGCTGGTGACGGGGCGGCTCTCGCGGCGCACGCTCACCCATTTGTTCTGGGTGCGGCTGAAGACCTGCCAGGTGACTCCCGCCTCGTCGATGTTGAAGGCGTAGCGCTCCATGTTCCAGATGGAGATACCGTACTTGCCCAGGTCGATGTCCTGGGGATACTGACGCCCCTGGATCCAGACGTTGGTATGGAGCAGGTTGGTGCCCCCCATCAGCTCGATGTCGACTTCATAGTGAGAGCTGGTGCCTGCATCTCCGGTATAGGTAAAGAAGGAGCTGATGGTGCCGGGCACCGATCCTGCCTGCATCTGCACCTCATAACGACCCTTGCGGGTGTAGTTGTAGGTTCGCAGCTCAGCACAGCTCTTGTTCCCTTTGTCGGATTTCGCATGGAGGATGGCCGTGCCGGACTCCATCCAGACGTTGGCGGCGCGCCAGGTGCAGTCGAATTCTGACCCGCCATTGCGCCAACCATCAGAGACCTGCCAATCCTGATTGCTCCACCACCATGCCGATGCCTGAGTGGAATATAATCCTCCCGCCATCAGCAATACTGACATCAGTCCAAGTTTACGCATATTATCCACATTCCTGTGTGTTTATTAATGAGTGTTTTATTGATGACTACAAGCAGCATCAGAATAGCCATAAACAGATATTGAAACTTATACTGGTATCGCGTCATGACAGTTTCATACTTTTGAAATTGCCTGAAAAAGGTATGAAAGACATGACGGCTGGCTGGTATAACCAGAATAAAAAAAGCCACCGTATATAACGGTGGCAAAAGCACGGACTCCCGATCCGATGAGTTAAAATCAGCTGGCTTGGCGGCGATAGATCTCGACCAGTTCGGTGGCCAGTTCGCGGCACAGAATGGAGGTCATCAGGTGATCCTGGGCATGTACCATGACCAGTGTCATCTTGGTCTTGCCTTCGCCCTCATCGGCTTCAATCAGTTTGGTTTGTACGGCATGGGCAGCCTTCCCCGCGTCGGTGGCCTGGAGCAGCAAGGCATCCGCTTCGCTGAACTGGCCAGCACGAGCCTGACGCAGGGCTTCGAAACAGAGACTGCGAGATTGGCCGGCATTGACGATGATGCCCATGACTGCTTCTTCAAGATCCATCATTTATGACTCCTTAAAATCCATTATTACGAGAGACGTTGGCGAACCATTCACCACTTTTCTTGACGGTGCGCTGCTGGCTTTCCAAATCAAGGCTGATGAATCCATAACGGTTCTTGTAGGCATTCATCCAGGACCAGTTGTCAATAAAGGTCCACAGGTGATAACCACGGCAATTACTTCCTTCGGCAATGGCGGTATGAATCCACTGGAGGTGGCCGCGAATGAAGTCGATACGATAATCGTCTTTTACCTGACCATCTTCACCAATGAATCTGTGCTCCCCTTCGACACCCATACCATTTTCGGAGATATAGCTTGGGATATTTCCATAGTTATCTCGCAGGTTGATCAATATGTCATAAATACCGCGCTCATATATTTCCCAGCCGCGATAAGGGTTCATTTTGCGGCCTGGCATCTCGTAATTCTCGAAGAACCAGTCAGGCAGGAAAGGGGAGTCCGGGTTGATGGCCGTCATGCGTGCCTTCACTCGCCGCGGCTGGTAGTAGTTGATGCCGAGCAGATCGATCTTGCCGGCGGCCAGCAGTTCGCAGTCGCCGCTTTGCACAACTGGCATCTGATCGTGCTCGCGCAGGATATCGATCAGCTCCTGGGGATAAACCCCCTTCACCGCAGGATCGAGGAAGGCACGGTTGAAGAACAGGTCGGCAATGAACGAGGCCTTCAAGTCTGCCGGGTTTGAAGAGCGCGGATAGGAGGGGGTCAGGTTCAGGACGATGCCGATCTGGCCGGGCAGGGAGAGTGTGCGATAACGCTTCACCGCCAGACTGTGGGCCAGCATCATGTGATAGGCCACCTGGGCTGCCCGTTTGAAGTCCATCTGGTTCGGGTAATGGAAGTCATACAGATACCCTCCTTCCACTACCACAACGGGTTCATTGAAGGTCATCCAGCAGGCGACGCGATCACCGAACAGTTTGAAGCAGAGCGCTGCGTACTCGGCATAGGCCGCCACGGTTTCGCGGCTCTCCCAGCCACCCTGCTCCTGCCAGTACATCGGCATGTCGAAGTGGAACAGGCCGATGAAGGGTTTGATCCCCTTGGCTAGCAGCTCATCGATAACCTTGTTGTAGAAGTCGACGGCCTCCTGGTTGACGGTGTGGCCATCCGGCAGCAACCGGGCCCAGGAGATGGATGTGCGGAAGCTGTTGTGGCCAATCTGTTCCATCAATGCGATGTCTTCACGATAACGATCGTAGAAGGTGGAGGTGTTGGCCGGGCCAACCTGACCGTGGAAACGGTGTGGCTCCGTCTCGAACCAGTGATCCCAGATGGTCGGTGCCTTGCCGCCCACATTGGCAGCTCCTTCCGATTGTGCGGCCGACGAGGCGCTACCCCACCAGAAGCCTTCGGGGAATGTATATTGCATTGCAGTTTCCTCTTGATGACCGGCGTGCAGGCGGCGTGGCGCCCGCACGCCTGGCGCTTACGCCTGACTCTGAATCGGTGTGATTGTGTCTGCTTTTTCTGATCTGGCGGCTTCTTCCGCTTCAGCCGTCTCGGCTTCCTGCTTGAGCAGGGTGCGTTCGTAAGCCCGCACGAAGGGGTAATACATCAGGGCGGAGATCCCCATGCAGATGAAGCACATGATGACCGGACTGAAGGCCCAGTTGGTCGCCCAGGAGGCGCCGATGGGGGCCGGCGTGGTCCATGCGGTCAGCATCACGACCTTCTCAACCAGACCCAGATCCACCGCGAACCAGGCCAGGATGGCGTTGATCACCGGCACCAGGATGAAGGGCAGGAAGAAGACCGGGTTCATGATGATGGGAGCACCAAACAGGATCGGCTCGTTGATGTTGAAGAACCCGGGGACCACGCCCATTCGTCCTATGGTGCGCAGGTGTACGGCGCGGCTGCGCATCAGCAGGAATGCCAGTGGCAAGGTGGAGCCCACGCCGCCGATAAACAGGAAGTGATCCCAGAAACCGGGCAGGAAGGTGTGGGGAATAGCTTGGCCGGCGGCCAATGCGGCCTGGTTGCTGGCCAGGTTTGCCATCCAGAAGGGGTTCATGATGCCGGTGACGATCATGGTGCCGTGGATGCCGGCAAACCAGAGGATCTGGCACAACAGCACCGCCAGCAAGACGGCAGGCAGGCTGTCGGAAGCCGCCACCAGCGGTTTGAGCATGGACATGATCGCCTCGGGCAGGATCATGCCAGTGGTTTCCTGCAGCAGCATGTTGAAGGGGTGCAGGGTCAGGATAATCGCCAGGACCGGGATCAGCACCTCGAAGGAGCGCGCCACCCCCATCGGCACCTGCTCGGGCAGACGGATGGTGATGTTGTTGCGCTTGAGCCAGGCATAGACCTCAGTCGAATAGATGGCGCAAATAAGAGCGGTAAAGATGCCCTGACCGGAGAAATACTGGGTGGAGATGGTGCCGTCTTTGTATTGCGCTGCCACCAGCATGAACGACATCAGCGACAGCAGGCCCGTGGTGATGGGGTCCAGGGAGTACTGCTTGGCCAGGCTGGATGCGACGCCCACCGAGATGAAGACTGTCATCAGCCCCATGCTCATGTTGAAGGGCAACATGAGTTCGGCACGATAGGTGTTGGAAAAATCGAGCCAGGCTCTGGCAAAGCCCCAGGTGGTTTCGCTGGAGATGGGTGGGAAGATGAAGACCAGCATGAAGCTGCCGACGATCATGAACGGCAGCGCGGCAATAAAACCGTCACGGATGGCCAGAACATAGCGTTGCTGGCCCAGTTTTCCTGCCAATGGGCCGATCCGTTGTTCGATCAACTTGACCAGCATCCCATAGAGTGAACTCATAGTGTGTGTCCTTCCTTGTGAGCACGCTTAACCAATCAGGGACAGGGCGTAGTCCAGCACCTTGTCGCCGCGCTGCATGCCGTAATCCATCATGTCGATAGGTTGTACCTTGATGCCGTGAGCCGCCGCCTTGGCTTGCAACTCCGGTTGCATGTACTTGATCTGCGGTCCCAGCAAGACCACCTGGTAATGGGGCATCTGGTCATCGAACTCCGATGCGCCAAAAGCCTTGATCTCGGCAGCCAGGCCCCGTTTTTCGGCTTCTACCAGCATTTTTTTCACCAGCAGGCTGGTGGACATCCCGGCAGAGCAGCACAACATGATTTTTTTCATGATCATTCCTCAGTTATTAAGCTGGGCTCACTATAGATCGATGCAACAAGGTGGGAAATCGATTTCACGAATGGGGTTTTGTAATTGTGATCGCGATCACTTGATGGATATCTGATATAAGGCATATAAAATAAAATATCGTTATTTATTAGTTAGTTATAATTGTTTTTATGATGTGGTTTAAGCCATGTTTATTCGATTTGGTATTTTGAAATATCGATTTCAAGTTTGTCGTGGTTTTCATGCTGCTCCTGGACCCCTGCATGATGCAGGGGGCGCTTTCGGCATGGTGTCGATCCGGCGACCATGCCAGCAACCCCGGGTAACCGAGCCCATCGCCGTGCTCCTTCACCCTCTGGTGGCAGGGCGTCATGGTGGCGGCTAAGGGGCTCTGTACAGTGTCTTGCTCAGATGGCGGGCTCAGCCTGGGGTTTCCTTGTGGTTCTCGCTGAGGGTCACGAAACCCGATTCAGGAGCCGGGTATCTTGCTGTCCCGCCTTCTTCGCGCGCGGGGCACTGTAGAAGAGGCGGGTAGCGGGTGATGCCCGGATGGCGTCAGCAAATCTGATGGCAAATGAGGGATCAAGTGGATGCGCAAATAAGGTGGCCAAGAGACGGACATGTAAAGGCAGGGTTGCGAAGGTGCGGTCAGATGCAATGAAATGATCGATAAGAGAGGGTTCTGCTGCCGTCAGCCTCTGAATGATGACGGAAAAGGGAAAAGGGTAAAAGGAAAAGGAAAACGTAAAGCGGAGGGTGGCGACCGGTGCGGGAGCTGTCCTGGGCAAGGTCGGCAGGGGAGTAAAACAATGCTCCGTCACGGGGACGGAGCATTGGAAGGGTGATCAGCGGGTCAATCCACCTTCATCCAGTACGCTGACCGTCCAGAAGAAGGGGGCATTCCAGTTGACGGTGACCTCGTTCAGCGTCCAGGCACCAATCTCATCTTTCCAGCAGGTCTGGCCGGTACACTTGCCCTTGAGGGTGGAGGCAACGGGATCGCTGAAGTTGATGGAGTTCGGTCCGCCCGAGAGTACACCTGGCGGAACCAGGGGAGACGCGGGGTCGATGGGGTGAGCCCAGAACCTGTGGTGCGGATTCTTCAGCGGACGGCTGCCGTAGCCCGACACATAGGACTGGTCGAGGGGGTTGCGGCCGAGCACATAGTCCATGGCATCGGACATGGCCTGCAGGTATTTGCGCTCTCCCGTGAAGTCATGGGCCAACCCGAGGAAGATGCTGCGGTTCATCAGGTTGGAGTTGGAGCCCCAGGGGTATTCGGTCGCCTGATAGGGGATAAGGTAACCCTCCGTCGCCACGCTCTTCTGGTAGCCGTCAGCTGCGGCGATGATAGCGGCGCGTGCCTTCTCCACTTCCTGTTTGCCCAGTTTGTTAGGCACCATGGCCAGCGTGATGGTCCCTGCGCTGCTGAGATCCTGCCAGTAGAGATCACCACTTGCGCTGCGATCCCCCTTGGGGGCAGCCAGATAGAGAGGGGACTGCTGGACGGCCTGCTTGTACTCGGCTTTGCCGGTGGTGGCAAACAGCTCGGCGGCAGCCCAGTAGAATTCGTCCTTCAGGTTGGTGTCATCATAGGGACCGGATCCCGCAAAATTGTCATAGGCATAGACGTCCGGATGGCGGTTGGCCGCCTTCCAGGCACGTTCCGCTGCCTGCAGGCTGCGCTGTGCGAAGGCCGGATCCAGATCTTTCCATACGCGAGCAGACTGGGCGGCGGTGGCCGCCAGGTTCAGAGTCGCAGCCGTGCTGGGGTGGCTCAGGAAACGGGGTTGTGGATCCTTGTGGGGCGGGAGCGGCATCCCGGTCCAGGCTTCGTCGGCGACCTTGTGGAAGACCATGCCGGAGGCATCGATCTCGGTCAGTTTCAGGCTGTCGAGCTGCTTGGACTGATCGCCTACCGGCACCCAGGCCTTCTTGCCTTCGGGCACCTGCATGGCGAGGAAGAACTCCATCATCCAGCGGGACTCGTCCAGCAGATCGTTGTAGCCGTTGTGCTGTTCCGGGATCTTGACCTTGCCGTCGGCAAAGGCGCTCTTGTCACCCTCTTTCGCCAGCTGCTCCCGTTCATAAAGGTTCATCAAGGTCCATACCGAGATCCCCCCGTTGACCACGTACTTGCCCTGATCGCCGGCATCGTACCAGCCGCCGGTCACATCCAGCGTGAAGTCACAGCCAGGCCACTGGTTGCCCTTGGCGTCCAGCTTGTTGAAGCAGGTTACGTTCTCGGGTTTGTGTCCTGCCGGGCGAGCAAGGTCGGGGCGCTGTACATATTTGGCTTCGATGTCGATGCCGCTACGCTGCTGATAGAAGAAGGAGAGGGCATCGAATTTCATGGTGTGATAGATGTCATCGCCGATGCTGAACGGATGACTCTTCTGGCCGGCGACCTCCAGTACCAGGCCGGTGCCCGGGGTGGTGACCTGACTGAAGTCGGCAATCTGTACGTTCTCGCCGGATGCGGCATTCAGGCCAAAGGGCGTGGTCTTGCCTTCCGCGATGGTCTCACCCTGGGCATTGCGCAGGGTCCAGGGGAGCGCGTCCTTGCTGTCGGTGGCGATGGTCGCCCGTTTCAGAGCCTTGCTCAGATAGCCGACCTGGTTGACGCGCACGCTGCCCAGCTCCGATTTCTTGATCAAGGAGGGGCCCGATAGCGTGGCTTCACCGATACAGACAGTGGTCGGTGTCTGGGTGCCCATCTGAAGTTGGAACTGGGTCTTCTCGTCAGTGGCAGAAGGTGTGAACTGGATATCGAACGGTTTGGGCGTGCTGCCGAGGGCGAGGTCCTGCACCATGTAGTTGGTGTAGGGGGCGCCATCATGCTGGATCAGGGCCTTGACGTTGATGTCGCTCTTGGCCATGGCAGTGAAATGGAGTTTGTAGGTTTGCCCCTGCACCAGGCCGAGATTGGACTGACCCAGGATGACATCCCAGGGATTGGAGCCCGACTCGGTGAAGGTGATACAGCCCATCTGGTTCTCGGCGTTCAGGGTCCCCCCGGCCGTCCACCATCCATCGGTTCCCTGGAAGCCCCCATTGGTCAGCAATTCACCCACAGGTCCGGCAGATGCCGAGGAGGTAGCTGAACCAGATGCTCCTGCACTGGGCAGGGAGCAGCCATGCAAGCCAATGACGCAAGACATGGCAAGCGTCAGGGCACTAAGCCGAGATGTTTTCATTGTTACCCCTTTGATCACAGACGGAAATAATGGCGTCGATTTTCGCACTCACGCAGAAAATGACCGAGTCATCCTGCGGCCCGCATTTCACTGTCAAGATTCACACACAACCCTTGAGTGGAAATCGATTTCACGATTCAGGTAACAGTAAATTTTTTGGCAGATCAAGTTTGCTTTTATGAAATGTGATGGAGACGGCAAATTTTCGTTTATTGATATATTCATGCACTTGAATTGAATTCCATTGAATCCTTTCAACATTCCTCTGACTCCCCAGCCGTTTGGCTATATCGGTGTCGTTCCAGGCAGCTCATGCGGCAAATCAATATGATCGATTGCATTTAAATTATTGTTTTAATTTTATTTTGTTGATCTTCCTGACATGGATCTACCTGTTCTCTCTGTTCCTTCATGGGTATTCTGCTGATGATGCACGCCTCCGAGTTTGTGAGTTGCATCACTATTTTCTCTTTCTGCGGGATCTTTGTCATGGCATGACAAAGATACTGCTGGAATGACGAAGAGATTTCTGTTTACCATTTAATATCCTTGCAATCGATTTCAAATTTGACTGTTTTTCAAGACGACTCGCCATGAACGATGAGTCCAGGCGATGAACGAGAACATCCGGAGAGTCATAAGGAAAATGCGTAAAACTACAGGTCTCACCAGGTCTATGACCTGCCTATTCGTGGGGTGCGGCATCTGGAGTGCCGGGATGGCGGATGAGTTGTCGACCATGCCCTATTTTTCCACCTGGCCGCAGATCCACAGCGCCATTGCCAGGGACGAGGGGATGGAGCGCCAGATCCAGGCTCTGCTCTCCCGGATGACCCTGGAGGAGAAGGTTGGCCAGATGATCCAGCCCGACTTTCGTGAAGTGACACCTGAGGAGGTGACGCGCTACAAGATTGGCTCCGTCCTCAACGGGGGAGGGGGCTGGCCCGGCAACAACAAACACGCGTCGGCCCAGGACTGGGCACACCAGGCCGACACCTATTGGCAGGCGGCGGAAGCGGGCTTTGAGGGCAGGGGGTATCGCATCCCCTTCATGTGGGCGACCGATGCGGTGCACGGCCACAACAACGTCTTCGCGGCGACCCTGTTCCCGCACAATATCGGCCTGGGGGCGGCGCGGGATCCGGATCTCATCTACCGTATCGGCCAGGTGACGGCGCGGGAAGTGGCCGCCACCGGGCTGGATTGGACCTTCGCCCCGACGGTGGCGGTGCCCAGGGATGATCGCTGGGGCCGGACCTATGAGGGCTATTCCGAAGATCCCGCCATCGTCTATCACTATGCCGGCGAGATGGTGCGTGGCCTGCAAGGTTCCGCGACGGATCTGCGCGGCCAGCGCCATGTCATCTCGAACGTGAAACATTTCGTGGGGGACGGCGGTACCCTGAACGGGGTCGACCGGGGTCAGAACTTCTATTCGGAAGAGGACCTGCGCAACCTGCACGCGGTGGGCTACTTCTCGGGGCTGGATGCCGGTGCCCAGGTGGTCATGGCTTCGTTCAACAGCTGGCACAACGAGCTCAACCGCGACGTGCTGCCAGAAGACGGGGTTGAGTACAACGGCAAGCTGCACGGCAGCCGCTATCTGCTGACCGACGTGCTCAAGGGCAAGATGGGCTTTGATGGCCTTGTCGTCTCTGATTGGAACGGCCACAGCGAGATCGCCGGTTGCACCATGGGGAGCTGCCTGCCTGCGGTGCTGGCCGGGGTCGACATCTTCATGGTCACGGCGCGCAAGGACTGGATGGAGTTTCGCCAGAGCCTGCTCGATGGCGTGGCGAGCCGGCAGATCCCGATAAGCCGGATCGACGATGCCGTGACGCGTATCCTGCGGGTCAAGATGCGGGCCGGGCTGTGGGAGAAACCCATGCCGTCGGCCCGTGAGCTGGCGGGCAAGCAGGGTGAACTGGGTGCCGTGACGCACAAGGCGTTGGCCCGGGAGGCGGTACGCAAGTCGCTGGTGCTGCTCAAGAACGAGGGCAGGATCCTGCCCCTGAGCCGGCAGAGCCGGGTGCTGGTGGCTGGGAGCGCCGCCAACGATCTGGGCAAGCAGGTGGGGGGCTGGAGCCTGACCTGGCAAGGCAGCGAGAACGGGCGCGGTGATTTCCCCGGTGCCCAGAGCGTGCTGGATGCGGTGACCGCCACCGTCGGTGCGGATCATGTGCAGGTAAGCACGGGATCCGGTGAGTTTGCGGGAGCCAAGCCCGATGTCGCCATCCTGGTCATGGGGGAGGATCCCTATGCCGAGTGGTTCGGCGACATTCCTGACAACAAGACCCTTGCCTATGGGGATCTCAAGAGCAGCTATCACGAGGACCTGTTGACCCTCAAGCGGCTGAAGGCGGCCGGCATCCCCGTGGTGACCGTGCTTTTCTCCGGACGTCCGCTCTACGTCAATGAGGAGCTCAATCTCTCTTCCGCCTTTGTCGCCGCCTGGCTGCCGGGCACCGAGGGGGAGGGGATCACCGATCTGCTGTTCAGGGATGCCAAGGGCAAGGTGGCCCATGACTTCCAGGGACGCCTCTCCTTCTCGTGGCCCTTTGGCAAGTGCGCCACCACCATCAATCGCACGCCCACCCATATCCCGGGCTGGCAGCGCCCAGCCTTCGAGCAGGATCCCGCGGGTGAGTACGCACCGCTCTTCCCCTATGGCTACGGGCTCAGCTACGGCAAGCCTTCCCCTGTGGCGGCCCGGGTCAGCAACCTCAATACCCTGGCCCTGGATAAACGCACCTTCGGCTGCAACGAGAGCGACCCCGCCAAACTGAGCGCCGCTGACAAGGTGCTCGAGCTGTTCGGGCCAAAGGCGGGTGAAGAACACCGTCTGCGCATGGGGGATGCCAGCAACTGGACGGGGACTGAAGTCTCCGGCAACAGCGTGACCGAGATGACCTTCATCAAGGTTCAGCCCATCGACTACCTGCGCCAGCAGGATGCGCGAGCGGTCACCTTCCTCGGGGCGGACAAGCCGGGTGTCGACTCCGGGGCCACGATCCAGTTGCAGACCACCCAGGTCAAGGGGGCGGATCGTCGCACCTACCTGAAGGGCGAGAGCGAGCTGCAGGTGACGCTGCGGGTGCAGCAGGCGCCAGCGGGGGACATGACGCTTGGGCTGCAGTGTGGCTGGCCCTGCGGAAAGTCCATCGAGATTGCTCCGGCCTTGCGCCAGTTACCCCCGCAGAAGTGGGTGACCCTGAGTCTGCCCCTGCGCTGCCTCGAAGAGGGCATGGACTTCGCGAAGGTCAATACCCCCTTCATCCTGGGTACCAGTGGACAGGCGCGTATCGACATGGCGACCGTTCGCTGGGTACCGGCTTCTCTGCTGGGGGCCTCAGGGGAAGTGGTCAGGCTCGATTGCCAGGGCAGGTTGAGTCGATAAGCCGTCAGCCAGATGCACCAGGATGCCTGTCGGGCTCCTGGTGCCTTGATAACCGGCTCCGCCCCGATGCGGAGGGAGAGGTGGGAGAGAAGGATGTCGATCGTACAGCGGATCAGATTGGGCTTTACGCTGCTGCTGGTCCTGTTGCTATTGCTCGGGGCCATCAGTTACCTGAAGACGACCTCCATTCACGGTCGTTTCCAGCAGGTGACCGAGGAGGCGACGCCTCAAGCCCTGACCGCCAGCCGGCTGCGCGCTGCGTTGCTGATGGCCGACAGGGACAGCCTGGCGCATCTCGCCATCCGGGAGACGTCGGCGTTCCCCGAGTCCCGTCAGCGTGTTGCCCATGACAAGGTCCGCTATGAGCAGCACATCAAGGCATTCGCGGCCCTGACACTCGATACCGAGAGTGAGCGGCAACTCGCCCGGGTCACCGACCAGGCCCCCCGGCTGTTTACCATCTCTGAGCAGTTGATGAGCCTGCACGAAGAGTCGGTCGAGCTGGAGCGGGTGCTCGCACGGATGCGGAGCGAGCTGCTGCACCTGGACGACAACTACCGTTCGGCGGCTGACCTGCTGGTGCGTTACACGGCGGGGCGTCGCTCTTTGCAGAACAAGGCGGAGCTCATCACCAGCGGTATTGCACGGGATCTCAAGCTGATCCTGCGTGCCGACGGCAACACGGATCTGGTGGCGCTACAGGGGGTGCTGGCCAAAGACATCGACATTGCGAACCAGCGTCTGGAGCGGATTGTTGTCCCCGATGACGTCAAGGCCAGATTCACCCGCCATGTGGCGCGCATTCCCCAGCTGGTATTTGGCGACAAGGGGCTGATTGCCACCCTGGTGCGCCGTCAGCAAATCAGCCAGCAACTCCATGGCTTGCGTGTACAGCAGGAGGTGCAGAGCCAGCAACTGGGGGAGGTCCTGGACAGACTTATCGCCATCAGCAACCAGAGCATGCAGGAGGACAGGCTGAGTGCCGACGTCGCGGTTGACAGCGCCCGCACCTGGATCGTGATGGTGGCCCTGTGTTCCGTGCTCATCGCCCTCATTGTTGCCTGGAGTACGGCCCGCAGCATCCAGGTGCCGCTGGTGCGGATCAATCGGGTTCTCGGTCTGATGGCACAAGGTGACATGACGCTGCGGGTTCGCTACCCCGCCAGGAACGAGCTTGGTGAGGTTGCGAACTCCATCGACCAGCTGGCCCACCACACCAAGACGCTTCTGATGGAGGTCCAGACCGGCTCTGAGTACCTGGTGAGCGAGACGCGCAAGACCGCAGAGATCGGCGAGCAGGTGATGTCGCAGGTGCAGGCGCAGAAGGCCCAGACCGATCAGGTAGCGGCCGCCATCTTCGAGCTGGAGACCAGTGCGACCGAAGTGGCGCGCTCGAGCGATCATGTTCGTCGGGAGGTGGGGGAGGCCAATGACGAGAGCCGGCGCGGACGTCATCTGATGCAGGCCAATCGGGATGGCATCGAGCAACTGGCGACCGACATCGCCGGGGCCATGGCGATCACCCGCAAGCTCGAAGGCTACAGCAGCAACATTGGCAACATTCTCGAGGTGATCCGTGGCATGGCTGAACAGACCAACCTGCTGGCCCTCAATGCGGCCATCGAAGCGGCCCGAGCCGGGGAGGCCGGGCGGGGCTTTGCGGTGGTGGCCGAGGAGGTGCGGGCGCTGGCTACCCGTTCACAAGGGGCGACCCAGGAGATCCAGGTGATGATCGACAACCTGCAGGGATGCGCCCGCGATGTGGCGAGCGTGATGGCCCAGAGCCATGAGCAGACCCAGCAGAGCGTGCAGCAGACCCGGGATGTCGAGAGTGCCCTGGCGGGGATCGCCTCGCGCATGGAGGCCATCAAGGAGATTGCGGATCACATGGCTTATGCCGCAGCGGAGCAGATTTCGGTGAGTCAGGGAGTGGCCCAGCACGTGGCGGCCATCGCAGACGTGGCTCACGAGACCGAGCAGGCGTCCCGGGTATCGGCGAGCAGTGGTGAGGTGTTGTCGGGGCTGGCCAGCCAGCAGCAGAGTCTGGTGGCCCGTTTCAAGGTGTAGGAGAGAGGCGATGTGGAAATCTGTGAGTGCCCTGCTGGTCTGGGGGCTGAGTACGGCGGCGGTATCCCAGGAGCTGGTGCTGGAAACCTGGCGCGTGGATGACGAGGCGCTCTGGAAGGAGCAGTTTCTGCCCCGTTTTCAGGCGATCCATCCCGAGATCACCCTTAAGCTGCATTCGCAGCGCTCGGCGGATTACGATCGGGAGCTTGCCGAGCGGCTGGCGGCGGGGAAGGCGGGGGATCTCATCACTTGCCGTCCTTATGATCAGTCCCTGCGGCTGTTCCAGCAGGGGCATCTGCTGGATCTGACGGACCTGCCCGGGATGGAGAACTTCCCGAGCTTTGCCAAGGCCGCCTGGCAGACCGACTCCGGGGCCCAGACCTTCTGCCTGCCCATTGCCTCCGTGATCCAGGGTTTCTACTTCAATGTCGATATCTTCAACGCCCTTGGGCTGACACCGCCGCGAACCCGTGCCGACTTCTTCGCCGTGCTGGAGAAGGTGAAGCAGGATGGCCGCTATCTGCCGCTGGCGCTGGCGGCTCACGACAGCTGGGTGGTCTCCGAGCTTGGTTATCAGAATATCGGTCCCAATTACTGGCATGGGGAAGATGGCCGCCTGGCGCTGATCAACGGTCAGGCGCGAGTGACCGATGCCCCTTATGTGGCGGCGTTTCGTGAGCTGGCAAGCTGGCGGCCCTACATAGGGGCCCATCCGGCCGATGCCACCGAAGCACAGGCGGTGGATGCCTTTGCCGCGGGCAAGGCCGCCATGATAGTGGCGGGCTCCTGGTCGCTGGCCCAGTTCACCGGCAAGGTCAATTTTGGTGCCTTCCCGCCCCCCGTCGCGCGGGAGGGGGACACCTGCTATTTCACCGATCACACCGACATGGGGATCGGCATCAATGCCGCCAGCCCGAACAAGGAGGCCGCCCTGAAGCTGGTGGAGTGGATGGCAAGCGCCGACTTTGCCGAGCGTTTCTCCAATTCGGTGCCCGGCTTTTTCTCCCTCTCCAATCACTTCTTCGAGCTCAAGGATCCGGTGGCGAGCACCATGATGGGCTGGCGGGATACCTGCGATTCCACCTTGCGTCTGGGGGCGCAGTTCCTCACCCGGGGTGAGCCATCGCTTACCACAGAGCTTGCGGAGGTGTCGCAATCCGTGGTGCTCGGCACCATGACGCCGGAAGCGGCCGCCGCGCGCATCCAGCAGGGGTTGGCAAGCTGGTATCCCCCCCAGAAGGCAGCCACGAGAAGAGCCAGTCTGTGTGAAGCGGACGAGCCTCTCCCCACGCTGGCAACCAGCGCGGCCACCGGGACGGAATCCCCCTTCGCAGCGCCTTGACGGTGGCCACGCTCCCGCAGGGATCTGCACACACCCCAAGGCGCCTTCAGGCGCCTTGTTTCATTCAGGTCGACCGGGGTCATCGGGTTGTGATTGCCAGGCTTTGGCTGGTGTCATCGGGCCAGGCCGAATTGAGGGCCGGCAGAAGAGGGACGCCTGCTTGTGTGTGGTCTCTGTGCTATGTCAGAGAGTCAAGGTAGAGGACACTGCAGGGGCAAGTCATTCGCTGGGCAGGCGGCTGACAAAAGAAAAACGGCCCGAAGGCCGCTTTGCGCTGATGCTGTGCAGGGATCTGATGCTGCCCAGGGAACCGCCCCGGTCTGTGTTCACCCCTTGTAGGGCAGTGTGGTATCACGCACCACAATGCTCAATTCGGGCAGTTCGTCCGAGTTCAGCTCCGTGTTCTCGATCAAACCCAACAGAGTCTTGACCATCTTGACACCCATCTCGTAGATGGGCTGGCGTACCGTGGTCAAGGGCGGGTTGGAATAAGTAGAGAAGGGCAGGTCGTCAAAACCGATGAGCGAGACATCCTCAGGCACCCGCAAGCCGCACTGCTTGAGCCCCAGAATGGCACCGTAACAGGTCTGATCGTTGGCGCAGAAGATGGCGGAGAATTTCCGGCCGCTCTCCACCAGCTTCTTGACGGCATTGAGCCCGCCGACTTCGGCGAAATCCCCCTGGATGACCAGGGAGGGGTCATATTCGATACCTGCGCTCACCAGGGCCTGGCGATAGCCATGATGACGCTCGATGGCATCGTTATGATCCGGTAAACCGACGATATGGGCGATGTCACGATGACCCAGATCCAATAAATAGCGAGTCGCCATGTAGCCACCCAGCCGGTTATTGATGCTGAAGGAGTGTACCCGCTCGGTCATGATATTGTGACCTGTGGCCACAATCGGTATTTGCTGGGAAAACTCGAGCAGTGTTTGCTGATTGACGTGGCCGGTCAAAATAATAAGGCCATCAACCCGCCGGGCCACCAGCAGGCGCAACCGCTCAACTTCTTCTTCCGCATTCCAGTGACCACTGACAATCAGCGGCACATACTCCATGCCCTGAAGAGTGTGTTCAACACCCCGCAACATTTCGTTGGAAAATGGACTCTCCACATGTTGGGTCAAAACACCCAGGGTCATGGACTGACCCGTTTTCAAATATTGCGCCATCAGGTTGGGACGAAAATTCAATTCCTGAATGGCATCTTCCACCGCCTGACGTTTATCTGCGGCCACTTTGGCCGAGCCGTTCAATATCCGGGATACAGTGCTTGCCGAGACACCGGCTCGGCGGGCGATATCATAGACAGTGGCTTTTTTCTCCTGAGCTGACTTCGACATCCCCCCTCCGTACTCGACTGTGAAAACCCCTGGTCATGGCCAGTGTTATATGAATATCTTCTTAATAAATCAGCAAGTTAGGATACCCGTTTCCCCTGGTGGTGACAAGCGATGATGCGCCTTGCCAGGGGAGGGAATGCTACTGCTGGGCGGCAAAAAAGACCTCTTTTGCCTTGGTAAAACCGGCTTGCTCGGCGGCTTTGACCCAGGCGAGCGCCTGCTCATAGTTTTTGCTCTGAACGGCAGTGCGAATATGCTGATAATAATCCAGTTCACCCAACGATTTATCTGGTGAGACCATCACGGGCGATATGGTTTTTGCGATCTGTGTCGCATTCGCAGCAGGCTCTGCGTCCAGCGTCAAATATAGGCGTCCGGTAGCAGAGTGAGGCACTTCCACATTGATGAGGCGGGCGACATCCGTGGTGCGATCATATTGCATGGCGCGCTGGAGATCGTCCGGGTTGAGCCGGGTACTGCCCTGCATGTCCTTCGCCGTGGAATAGATCACCATATAGGCGGCCCGAGCGCTGCCGATGGGGGCCGGAATGGTGAATTCCCCCTGAATGTTCTGCCCTGAAATTAACGAACGACCGTCATAACTGAATGTGGAACCGGGAATGGTTTGAACGGCGTTGTATTGCTCGTCAAGCAACAGGATGCTGGGCAGGAAGACGGTATAGTCGACCGGAATGGTTATTTTGACGCGAGTTGCCTGGCTGACTTCGGGCAGCGAGAAGGCCATTACATAGCTTTTGCCTGAATCAAATGCATAGACCTGGCTGTCGGTGCTCACATCGACCCAGCGGCTCTCCTGCCCGAGGGACTGGAAGCGAAGTTCCTTGAATGACTCGACCGCCACCTTGTTCGACAATTGTTCCCGACCTTGTTCAACCTGTTGCTGCAGGGCGGAGACTGCCGATCCTGGCGAATGCTCCGGGCCCATGCCGGCGCATCCGGCCATCAGCAGACTGACCAGGAAAGGCAGACACTGCTTCGTTCCCTTCATCGTGTTTCCTCGTATGCAATGCGGGTCCCCCAAGGGACCCGAGATTATAGTGCAGATAAGTATCGCGACCTAACCTACCACCACATGTCCGCCTGTACACCGACCAGGAAATCTTCCCGGTCTTCCTGCCAGGGGGTCTCGTTGTTGTGATCGACATAGGTCGTCAGAATGCGGATCTCCGGTGAGGGCCCCATGCCGGTATTGACGGTGAAGGTCGGCACTATGCTGACCTTGTGAGAGGTGCCACCCCGTTCGACGTTGTCGATGATCAGGTTGTTTTTCACATATCCGACCTCTGTCTGGATGGAGAAGAACTCATTGATCGGGAATACCGGGCGCAGAGATGCGGCATACCAGGAATCATGGCCACCCAGCTCGTAGTCGTTGTACTGGTAGGAGAGGGTCGGCAGCAGATGAATATTGGCGCCATACCAGCCACCCCAGAGGAAGAGGCGGTAGGATTGATCGCCTTCCATCACCTTGGACTGGTAGGGTTTATAGCCATCCGCCTTGTCCTGCAGTGTCTTCTGATACAGGGAGCCCTTGCGATACATGGCGGTATTGGTCAGGTTGGCACCCAGCAAGTCCCCTGAACCCAGCCCACGTCCTGCCTGGGCGATGAACTTGGAGAAGCCCCCCGGCATGAAGAAGAAGTCGTCGCGGGAATAGATGACGGTTCCTTCTGCCCCCTTGGTCGCATATTGCTTGTTATCGCCGGTGAACTCGTTGCTGGGCATCTGCTTGAGTGCGATCTCCATGTCCCAGGCACCATAGAGGGCGCTGGTGTGGAGGGTGTGCATGGTGGCTTCAGTGCCATTGGCGCGGTCGGAGTGGCTGGTGTCGTTGCTGTTGATATAGGCAAAGTCCCACTTGCCACCCGCCATCTCCATGGCTTTGATGCCGACGCCGGTTCCCGAGTAGTCCGTGTAGAAATAGTCGGTGGTCCAGATGTAGTTCTCGCGGTCGTAATAGCGCAGGCCACCCCACATGGTCCCGGTCGGGGTGATGCCACCCAGCTCCACATAGGTTTCTGACACACCGCTTTCGCGAGGCGCGGCACGGGTTTGCAGGCCATCGGCATCGGACTCCACCTTGAAGTGGATGTTGACCGACTTGTTGCTGCCCAGATCCCACAACTTGTTCAGGCCCGCTTCCCAGCTGTTGTCCAGCTCGGAGCCCAGGCGCCCCATGGTCTTGTCCATCTCATATTCGTACCCCGCCTTGGCGAAGTTGTCCTTGGCGTCAAACATCGAGCCGGCACGAATATAACCGTGGAAGCCAAAACTCTCGGCGGCATTCGATACTGCGGGCATTGCCAGCCCGCAACATGCCCCGACAAACAAGGCGAGTGACTTCAATTTCATCTTATTGCTCCAATCCGTAGAAAATTATTTTCAATCGATTTCTCGAAGATTCAATGCCTTGTCACTTGATCTGCTGGCAGGGCTGATTGCTGTCAAAGTCTGCCGGGATGGCTGTTTTCAGGGCCACGTTGGTGAAGGCGAAGCGCAGACCGGCCATGGAGTCCCAGGCCCCGCTCAGGTAAAGCGCCTTTTGCACCGAGCCTGTGTTGGCCGCCGGAATGAGAGAGGCGACCGGCAGGATGCAGCGGTACCAGGTGTCGTCATCGGGCACGATGTTGCTGTCCATGGTGAAGAAGGTGCCAAAGTCCGGGCCTGCGGTACCGTCCATGCGGATCTGGATGTTGGGGGAGTCACCGTAGCTGGAGACTTTCAAGTCGAGCAGCATGGCGCCGTCCTGATAGGCGGAGAGATCCCCATTGGCGCTGTCGGTCCCGAGGAAGGCGGCGCCATTGCCTGGCAGGTCCATGGTGATGACCTGGTTTTCATCGGTCAGGGTGCCGCCGAAGCTGGCTGCCGGGTAATCGGCGCTGCGGTCCAAGGCCTGGCTCTTGTCACCGGAGTAGTAGAGTGCGGCATCGGTGGCCACCAGCGCGGGGGCATTGTTGACGCCGGAGCCTGTGTCCGGATTGGTACCAGGATCGGTACCGGGATCGGTTCCCGGGTCGGTGCCTGGGTCTGTGCCCGGGTCGGTAGCGCCGCCAGGCGCTTCACAGGTGACCGGGTCGACAACGGGCTTGGCCGAGGTGGTGAGCAGGTACTTGATGTTGGTGATTTCGTAGTTGAAGGCTTCTTTGGTGGCCAGGTGGAACGGTGTGCCCACAGTGGCGAGGTTGATGGCCGTGGCACCGGGGAAGGGCTTCATGCAGTTGATGGGCAGCGTGAGCGTTTCCCAGTCGCCGGAACCGGTCAGGGCGCTGGCAATGGGCAGGCTGCTGCGGTTGGGATATTCGTTGTCGATGGAGGCATTGAGCACTTCCGGCACCTTGCTCTTGGTCCGCAACTGGAACTCGATGAAACCGGAGGCGTATTTGCTCAGGTTCAGAGGGGTGGCGGATTTGAGCATGAAGGTGCCATCTCCGTCACCGGCTACCTGCACATCGGCGGTGTCATCGGTACCGGCATTGTTGATGAGCACGGCGCTGATGCTGGTCATGGCGACGGGAGAAGCGGTGACCGGTTGCAAGCTCCAGTTGTCCTTCTCTGACTGGATGCTGGGGGTTGTACCCCCATTGGCACCGACCCCGAACAGGATCAGGGTGCTGTCGCCAGGGGGCGTGGTGCCACCGTTGTCGCCACCGTTATTACCACCGGTGTTGCCACTATTCGAGTCGATATTATCGGCCCCACCACACCCGCCAAGCAGGGCAGCGGCGATCAACGACGCCAAAAGTCCTTTTTTTGATGCATTCATACTGACCACTCCAATCAATGGGAAAAATATCCACCGCGATGAACCGTCAAGACTCAAACAGACGCTATGCAATCGATGCCAAGACAAATCATGCTGGCTTCATTTTCTTGAAATCGATTTCCAATGCAATGCTTATCCCCTGTGATGATCAAAGTTTGTGTTTCAAATCACAGAAAACGTGTCCTGATGACCAGCTGATGGGATGTGCAAGAAAGAGTTATCTTTAAATAAAAAGAGTTCATGATGTTGTTTTTAATGGTTTATTTCATTTTTCTCTTGAGACTGACGATCAGAAGGAAAGTATCGGAGTAGATCTGCAATGTATCTGAGGTGATTGCGATGTGTCGATTTCTGAGCAACACTTAAATTGACTTCGATTTCATGGTGTATTGAATGAGACTTAGGCTGTCATCAACCTTGCGGGGGCCTCTTCAGCGGTTCAGGCACCAGGAGTGTCCAGCCTTGACTGGTGATGGCAGACAGCATGCAGTCGATGAGGCCAAGAGAGTCGGTCGTCAGAGCGATGCTGAGGCCGGGTTCCTGCTGGGTCGGCACCGACCCGGGATGGTGCAAGCCCCCTGTGCCAGATAGCAGATCGCCATCTTGGAGAAGACCAAGGATGCACCGGCGACGGAGGGCTGGTCACAAATCCTGGAGAGGCAACCCGCGATAGGGTCGCCCCGCAGCATCGGCCATGAACCACAGGCCCGGCACCATGGCGCGCTCATCCTCTTCGAAGGAACGCAAAATGGTGCCAGGCATGCATTGCATGCTAATCACCTCCCCAGGGCCAGCAAACCCGCGCAGTGGTCAGTATGATCGGTGCTGTGCTCGCTGTGTCCGCCAGGCCTGAATGTGCGCCTGGGTGCCGATGACGAAGACAAAAAAGACCGGCACGAAGAAGATGGCCAGCAGGGTGCCGCTGATCATGCCGCCGAACACGCCGGTGCCGATGGCATGCTGGGTCTCCGCGCTGGCACCACTGGCAAGCATCAGCGGCACCACGCCAAGGGTGAAGGCGAGCGACGTCATCAGGATGGGACGCAGACGCAGGCGTGCGGCGGTCACCGCAGCGTCAAGCAGCGAGCGCCCTTCGCCGTGCAACTGGCGGGCAAACTCCACGATGAGGATGGCGTTCTTGGCCGACAGACCGATGATGGTGATCATGCCCACCTTGAAGAAGACGTCGTTGGGCATGCCCCGAAGCATCACCGCCGCCACGGCGCCGAGCAGGCCCAGGGGGACTACCAGCATCACCGAGAGCGGGATGGACCAGCTCTCGTAGAGCGCGGCCAGCACCAGGAAGACCACCAGCGCCGACAGCAGCATCAGCAGGGGGGCTTGTGCCGCCGACTGGCGCTCCTGCAATGACTGCCCCGTCCAGGCCAGGGCGAAGCCTGGCGGCAGTTGCGCCACCAGGCGATCCATTTCCGCCATCGCGGCGCCACTGGAAACCCCGGTGGCGGCACTCCCGGAAAGACGCACGGCGGGGAAACCATCAAAACGCATCATCTGTTGCGGCGACTGGCGCCAGGTCGGCTTCACCACCTCCCGCAGGGGCACCATGCCGCCGCTGGCATTGCGCACCCGCAGGCCGAGTACGTCATCGAGCTGCATGCGCGCCTTGGCGTCGGCCTGCAGGATGACCTGCTGCATGTGCCCGCCGTTGGGGAAATCGTTGATGTAGAGCGACCCCATCGCCGCCGACAGGGTGCCGCTCACGCTGGTGAACGAGAGTCCCATGGCCTCGGCCTTCTGCCGGTTGATCTCGAGGTGAATGCTCTCGCCGGGGGGCAGGCTGTCGGGATAGACATCGCTCACCACCTCGCTTTGGGCCGCCAGTGCCAGCAGTTGCGCCTGGGCGGCCAGCAGCGCGGCCTCCCCCTGGTTGGCCCTGTCTTGCAGGAAGAGCGTGAAACCCGAAGAGGTGCCCAGTTCGTCGATGGCGGGCGGCAGCAGGCTCATCACAGTACCTTCCTTGCTGTTGGCCATGGCGGCCTGTGCCAGCTCTGCCTCTTCGGCGGCCGTGGCACCATGACGCTGGTCCCAGTCTTTGAGCATGGTGAAGGCCATGGCCGCATTGGGGCCGGCGCCGGAGAAGCTGAAGCCCTGTACCACCAGGTTGGTGTCGAGCGCCTCGCGAGAGGCCACATGGGCCTCGAACTCCTTGATGACGGCCAGGGTGCGCTCGCTGGTGGCGCCGGTCGGCAACTGGATGGAGGTCATGAAGTAGCCCTGATCCTCGTCCGGCAGGAAAGAGGAGGGCAGCTGGGTGGCCGCAATGGCCAGCACGGCGCAGAGGGCGGCGAAGGTAGCCATCACGCGTCCGCTGCGTCCGACCAGCCGGGTGACCCGAACGCCGTAGCCTGCGGTGATCCGCTCGACGCCCCGGTTGAAGGCGCCGAAGAAACCGCGCTTCTCATGGTGACTCGGGCTGACCGGACGCAGCAAGGTGGCGCAGAGCGCCGGCGTCAGGGTCAGGGCGAGGAAGGCGGAAATCAGGATCGACACCGCCATCGACAGGGTGAACTGCTGGTAGATGACCCCCACCGAGCCGCTGCCGAACGCCATGGGGATGAACACCGCCGTGAGCACCAGGGTGATGCCGATCACCGCCCCGGTGATCTCCTTCATGGCCCGCGATGTCGCCTCCCTGGGCGATAGCCCCTGGGTGGCCATCAGGCGCTCGACGTTCTCCACCACCACGATGGCGTCGTCGACGATGATGCCGATGGCCAGCACCATGCCGAACATGGTCAGGGAGTTGATGGAAAAGCCGGCCAGCAGCATCACCGCGAAGGTGCCAAGCAGGGCGATGGGGGCGACGATGGCCGGGATCAGGGTGTAGCGCAGGTTCTGCAGGAAGAGGAACATCACCAGGAACACCAGCACCATGGCTTCCAGCAGGGTGTGGATCACCTTGTCGATGGAGACCTTGACGAAGGGGGCTGAGTCGAACGGGATCGAATAGGCCATGCCCGCCGGCAGGGTGGGGGCGAGCTGAGCGAGACGGGTGCGTACCGCATCGGCGGTGCGCACGGCGTTGGCGCCGGGGGAGAGCTGAATGGCAGCGCTGGTGGCGGCCACGCCGTTCTCCCGGTTGGAAAAGGCGTAGGATTGCGCCCCCAGCTCGACCCGGGCCACGTCACCCAGCACCAGCTTGGCGCCATCACTACCGGCCCGCAGCACGATGGCGGCGAACGCCTCGGGAGTGGTCAGCTGCCCCTGTACCGTGAGGGGAACCGTCAGTCGCTGGCCAGGCAGGGCGGGTTCGTCGCCGAGGCGCCCCGGTGCAATCTGCACGTTCTGCTGCTCGATGGCCTGCGCCACCTCGCTGATGGTCAACCCGTAGGCGGCGAGCTTGCCCGGATCTACCCAGATGCGCATGGCCTGCTCGGCGCCGAACAGCTGCACTCGCCCCACCCCGTCGATGCGGCGCAGCTCCTGCACGATATTGCGCGCCATGTAGTCGTTCAGCGCGACCTCATCGAAGCGGCCATCCGGTGAAGTCATGCCGACCATCATCAGAAAGCCGGACGAGGCGGACTCCACCTGCAGGCCGGTTTGCCGCACCGCCTGTGGCAAGCGAGGCTCGACCGCCTTGATGCGGTTTTGCACGTCCATCTGGGCCAGCTCCGGATCGGTGCCCGGCTTGAAGGTGGCGGTGATCTGCGCGCTGCCGGAGGCGTCTACCGATGACTCGAAGTAGAGCAGGTTCTTGACCCCCGACAGCTCGCGCTCGATCAGGCTCACCACCGCATCGTTCAGGGTCTGCGGCGTGGCGCCCGGATAGGTGGCATAGAGGGTCACCGACACCGGCGCCACCGAGGGATAGCGGGAGATGGGCAGCTTGGGGATGGCGATGACCCCCGCCAGCACGATGAAGAGGGCGATCACCCAGGCAAACACCGGGCGATGAATGAAAAACTGCGGCATGAAAATGTCTCCGATTCAACGGTTACCGGCGTCAGCCTGCTGGCTGACTGCGGGGGATTGCCAGGGATGGGCAATGACTTGTGCCCCCGGGGTCAGGCGGTCGATCCCCTCGATCACCACCCGCTGTCCGGCGTTGAGCCCGGACGTGATGCGGTACTGGCTATTCACCAGTTCAGCGGTGTTGACCGGAACCAGTTGTGCCTGCCCCTGGCCATCCACCACCCACACGCTGGTCTGGCCCGATGTGCGCACCACCGCCTGCTGAGGCACGCTCAGGGCGTTGGCATAGCGGGCACGGGGAATGCGCGCCTGTACGTAGAGGCCGGGCAAGAGCCGCCGCTCCGGGTTGTCCACCAGTACCCGCAGCAGTACGTCACCGGTACCGGCATCCACCTCGATGCCGGAGAAGAGGATGTGCCCCTGCATGCCGAGCGGCTTGCCGTCGCTGCCGAGGATGTCCACCGCCAGTTCCGGTGCCGTCGAGCCAGCCTGCTGGCGCAGGGTGTCCAGCACAGAGGCCGGTTGACGCACATCGACGTAGACCTGATCGATCTGCTGGATCCTGGCCATGGGGGTGGCGTCGGTGGGGGACACCAGAGCCCCTTCACTCACCAGCGCCTGATCGATGCGCCCGGCGATGGGGGCTTCCACGCTGGCAAATTGCAGGTTCAGCTGGTGCCGGGCCAGGGTCGCCCTGGCCTGAGCCACGTCGGCGGCCGCCTGATCACGCTGGGAGACCGCATCGTCATAGGTCTGGCGGCTGATGGCCTCGGTGCGCAGCAGCGGCTGCAGGCGGTCAATCTGGATACGGGCGCGAGCCAGCACGGCCTGGGCCCGCTGCAATGCTGCGGCGGCGCTGTCGACATCCGCCTTGAAGGGGGCTGGATTTATCTGGAACAGCACTGTGCCTGCGCCGATTTCGGCGCCCTGCTCGAACAGGCGGCGCTGCACGATGCCGCTGATCTGGGCCCGAATTTCGGCGCTTCGCACCGCGGCCACCCGGGCGGGCAGATCCTCGCTGATGACCAGGTCCTGACCTGCCAGCGTCATCACCGACACCTGAGGACGGGTCGGCGCATCTTGCGCTTGCGTCGTCCCATCGCAACCTGCCAACCCGAATACGGCAATGACGGCGAGCAGGGCGCCCGCATACCGCTGTTTGACAAACATCATATTCACCTCGTTAAACCGCCTCCCGGGCATGGTGCTGCCGCGAGAGCACATCGAACGGGCATTATGGAGAGGGGCTATTGCGAATGATTCGAGGCTTTGTGGAGAATCCATGGAGGCGGTGATAAAGTTCAAGCCCCCCATTTTCGAGTCCGACCATGTCGTATCTTCCTGCTTCCGCCAACCCGGCGGCCCAGTCACTGGTACTGATTGCAGAGGATGAAGCCGAGATAGCCGACATCCTCGCCGCTTACCTGCAACGCCACGGATTGCGCACCCTGCATGCCGCCGATGGCCGCGAAGCCCTGGCCATGCACCAGACATGCAAACCCGATCTCCTGTTGCTGGATGTGCAGATGCCGCAGCTCGATGGCTGGCAGGTGCTCAGCGAGATCCGGGCCCGTGGCGACACGCCGGTGATCATGCTGACCGCCCTGGATCAGGACCTCGACAAGCTGATGGGGCTTCGCATGGGGGCGGATGACTATGTGGTCAAACCCTTCAACCCGGCCGAAGTGGTGGCCCGGGTACAGGCGGTGCTCAGACGCAGCCAGGCTGCGAAACAGACCACGGCCCGGGTACTGCGGGTCGGCCCCTTCCAGATCGATCTGGAGAGCCACGAGGCCAGCATTTGCCGCGATGAGGGGCAGCAGGTGCTGGATCTGACCCTGACCGAATTCAAGTTGCTCGCCTCCCTGATGCGGGCTCCCAAGCGGGTGTTCAGCCGCGCCGAACTGCTGACCCACTGCCTGCCGGAGGGGGATACCCAGGAGCGCACGGTGGACAGCCACATCAGCAAGCTGCGCAAGAAGCTGGAGGCACAGGGCATCCAGGGGGTGCCCGCCAGTGTCTGGGGCGTCGGCTATCGCTTCGGGGGCGATGCGTGACATCGGCACCCGGCCTGCGCAGGCAAATCATCCGCTCCCTGGGGCTGATGGCGCTCGGCATCATCTGCCTCGCGGTGATCGGCACCTATGTGTTCTACGCCATTGCCGTGACCTATGTGCCTGGCAGCATCTCCGAGAGCTGGATGCCCTCCAGGGTCGAGATGATCTGGATCGGCTCGACCATTCTCATTGCATTGGGGATGGCGCTGTACGTGGCGGTGCGCCTCTCTCGGCGCATCCTGACCCCGCTCAATTCGGTGGCGAACAGCCTGCGAGAGGTGGCAGAGGGTAGGCTCGACGCCCGTGTGCCGCTGGATGAACAGGCGATCGGGGAGACGGCGCAACTGGTGCGGGACTTCAACACCATGGCCGAACGGCTGCAGAGCATGACCCGCGAGCGGGAGTTCTGGAATGCCGCCATCGCCCACGAATTGCGCACCCCGGTGACCATCTTGCGTGGCCGCTTGCAGGGGCTGGCCGAAGGGGTATTTCCGCCAGAGCGTGCGCTCTTTGAAGGCTTGCTGCGTCAGGTGGAGGGATTGACCCACCTGATCGAAGACTTGCGGGTGCTCAGTCTCAACGACAGCGGCCACCTGGAGTTGCAACGAGAGGCGATCAGGCTGTCCGACGAGCTTGCCGTGGTGCTTGAGGCGTTTGCCACCCCTCTGGCCGCGAGCGGTTTCACCCTCAAACGGGAGCTCGATGCCGAGCTCTGGGTCTGTTGCGATGCACTTCGCATCCGTCAGGCCCTGATGGCGCTGCTGGAAAATGCCCAGAAGCACGCGGTGCCGGGCATGCTGACCGTGCGCCTGCATCGTTCTGGCGCCCAGTGCATCCTGAGCGTGGAAGACGAAGGGCCCGGCATCAGCGAGGAGGTCGCCGCCCATATCTTCGAGGCGTTTCGCCGGGGGGATCCGTCACGCTCGCGCAAGAGTGGCGGCAGCGGGCTCGGGCTGGCCGTGGTCAAGGCGATTGCCGAGGCCCACGGCGGCAGTGCGGTCTGCCAATCCGGCGGGCGGGGCGGCACCCTGTTCCTGCTTTCCTGGCCCCTCTTGCACCCTGACGGCAGGTCATGACCCCGCATTGCCGCATCGGCTCGGGATGGGCGAGCCGAGGCGCGTGTGTTGACTGTGATCCAACAGCCCAAAAAAAGCCCATCTCATGGGGAGAGACGGGCTTTTTTATGGCTTGCAGGCAGCGCCCTCTTGGGGCGCGCCGGGATCAATGCTCGGCCAGCAGGGGCTCTCCCTCCTGGTGTTTGTCGTGGATGGCAAAGCGATCGACCAGGGTGGCACTGGCGTCGTTCAGGCCGATGACCGCCACCTCTTTCCCCTCACGGCGGAACTTGATGACCACCTTGTCGAGGGCCGTGATGGCGGTGATGTCCCAGAAGTGGGCGTGCGTCAGGTCGATGACCACCTTCTCCACTTCCTCCCTGAAATCGAAACCGGCCAGGAACTGCTCGGCGCTGGCAAAGAAGACCTGGCCCCGCACCAGATAGGTACGCACGGCGCCGCTGCGCTCGCTGTCGCTCTTGACCACCATGACGCGGGCAACCTTGTGGGCGAAGAAGAGGGAGGCGAGCAGCACCCCCACGAAGACCCCGAGTGCCAGGTTGTGGGTCGCGACCACCACGGCGACGGTGGTTACCATCACCAGGTTGGTGGAGAGGGGGTGGCTCTTCAGGTTGCGTACCGACTCCCAGGAAAACGTGCCGATGGAGACCATGATCATCACGGCCACCAGGGCTGCCATGGGGATCTGACGGATCCACTCATCCATGAAGACCACCATCAGGATGAGCAGGGTCCCCGCCACGAAGGTGGAGAGGCGGCCGCGGCCACCGGATTTGATGTTGATGACGGACTGGCCAATCATGGCGCACCCCGCCATGCCTCCCAGCAGACCGGCGCCGATGTTGGCGATCCCCTGACCCTTGCACTCGCGGTTGCGATCGCTTGGGGTGTCGGTCATCTCGTCGACGATGGCTGCCGTCATCATGGACTCGAGCAGTCCCACCACCGCCAGCCCCGCTGAATAGGGGAAGATGGTGGCCAGGGTCTCCAGATTGAGGGGCACGTCGGGCCAGAGGAAGACCGGCAGGGTATCGGGCAGCTCGCCCATGTCGCCCACGGTACGAATGTCGATGCCCAGGGCGATGGCCACCGCCGTCAGGATGACGATGCACAGCAGGGGAGAGGGGAGCAGTTTGCCCACCACGGGAACGAGCGGGAACAGATAGATGATGCCAAGCCCGGCCGCGGTCATGGCGTAGACCTGCCAGGTGACGTTGGTGAGCTCGGGCAGCTGGGCCATGAAGATAAGGATGGCCAGGGCGTTGACGAAGCCGGTCACCACGGAGCGGGAGACGAACCGCATCAGGCTGCCGAGCCTGAGGTAGCCCGCCGCTATCTGGAAGAGGCCGGTGAGCAGGGTGGCCGCCAGCAGATACTGCAGGCCATGTTCCTTGACCAGGGTCACCATCAGGAGCGCCATCGCGCCGGTGGCGGCGGAAATCATGCCGGGACGACCGCCAACGAAGGCGATGACCACGGCGATGGAGAAGGAGGCATAGAGGCCGACCTTGGGGTCGACGCCCGCAATGATGGAGAAGGCGATGGCCTCCGGGATCAGCGCCAGGGCGACGACGATGCCCGACAGCAGATCGCCCCGTATGTTGGAGAACCACTCTTGTCTTGCACGTTCCAGCATGGGGATTTTCTCGCTCGTTGAGGATCCATGGCCACAGGCCCGCAAATCAGGGGGAATGGCGGGGATCACAGGGTTGGATTGGCTGTTGATGGTCGGGTAAACCGGCCGGTCGGCATAACCGGAGTCAGGCGGCAGAGGCCGCACAGGGCAGGGTCAGGGCGGCGTGACGGCCACCCCAGAGCACATAACAGGCATAAGGGGCGCATGTTAACAGCCGGTGCCAGGCCGGGGAAGCCCGTAAAGGGCCAGAAACGGGGGACGGGACACAAAATGATCGGCCTGTCAGTGACCAAGGTCTCATCTGGAAGGTTTATTATCCCTTCCCCGCCGAGTGCTGTTATATGATTGCGATGTTTTTTGCCAAAACTCGTGATTTTAATGCAGTTAAGTTCTGGTTATTGGTATTTCTCTCTAAGTCATACCCTTCATCCCGCCGAGAGCAAGCCCCTTGAGGCTCATGGCGGGCCCTGAGATCAGGGTTTCACGGGTTCCGTTTCTATTTGTTGGTACGTGATTCAGCTCCCATTGGGTTTCATGAAAAACAATGCTGACACCATTTGAAAACAATTCGACAACATGGATACAAGCTACGCGTTAGATCTCATCTCCCGGTTCGAACAGGCCGACGATGAGCACACCATAGTGGCGTTGCTGCGCCAGTTGACGACACAGGCGGGATTTGACTACTTCAGATTGGCCCTGATGTCTCCCAGCACCATACAGCGACCGGATGTCACCATCTTCAATGGTTGTCCTCAGGAGTGGGTTGACGCCTATACCCAGGCCAACTTCTTTGCCATCGATCCCGTCGTCCAGCGCGGCATGGAGCAGAGCACCCCCATCCTGTGGGCGGATCTCATGGTGCAGGGGGTCTGTGACGATGAGCGCCTTGCCGTGATGATGCTCGCGCAGCAGGCGGGATTGCGCGACGGTATTACGTTTCCCTGGCACGGGGCCAACGGTCATGTGGGCCTGCTCTCCCTGATCACCAGCACACCTCGCACCAGAGCGCAGTGGCTCTCTGCGGTGCCTTTTCTCAGCTGGCTATCCATGCATATCTTCGAGGCGGTGGTGAGGGTCTGTTTGGTAGGGGAGTCCTCTCATGATGCCCTGAGCCTGCGCGAGCTGGAGGTATGCCGCTGGGCGGCGGAAGGGAAGCAGACGAGCGATATTGCGCAGATCCTGGGGATCACCCCGCGCACGGTGACCTTTCATCTGAACAATGTGGTCACCAAGCTGGGGGCCAGCAGCAAGTGCCAGGCGATCTCCTGGGCGTTGAAACAGGGGGTGGTGAGGTTGAACGTAGAGCTGGCCGCCGTCGCCAATGTGGATGAGCAGTAGTGTTCCCGTCGGATTGGCGCAAAAAATTGCGCACATACCAGAAGATTGAACTGCCAGTGCAATGACTGATGGTCAAACGTGTTGAAAAGTACAACTTATTGCGCCGAGCGTACTGCTGTGTGGGGAGATTTTTTTATAACTGATTGAAATGTAATGGGTAAAAAGAGTGGCATGGACGCTGCTAACGGATTCGGGCGAGTGTCATAACCGTTCAACCATCAGGAGCAATTCCATGCCAACCCCATGTTATATCAGCATCGAAGGTAAAACCCAGGGCAACATCACCGCCGGTGCCTTCACCTCCGATTCCGTCGGCAACATCTTCGTGCAGGGCCACGAAGACGAGATGCTGGTACAAGAGTTCCAGCACGTCGTCACCGTGCCGACCGATCCGCAATCCGGTCAGCCGGCGGGTCAGCGTGTCCACAAGCCGTTCAAGTTCACCGTTGCCCTGAACAAGGCCGTGCCGCTGATGTACAACTCCCTGGCCTCCGGCGAGATGCTGCCGAAAGTGACCCTGAAGTGGTACCGCACCTCCGTCGAGGGCAAGCAGGAGCACTTCTTCAGCACTGTGCTGACCGATGCCACCATCGTTGACATCGACTGCCAGATGCCCCACTGCCAGGATCCGGCGAAGTCCGACTTCACCCAGCTGATCCAGGTCTCCATGGCCTACCGCAAGATCGACTGGGAGCACACCGTTGCCGGCACCTCTGGTGCTGATGACTGGCGCGCGCCGATCGAGGCCTGATCACCGATTTATTGATTGCCGTTGTTCCTTGTAGTGCACCCCAGGGCCTGATGACTGCCGTGTCAGCTGTCATCAGACCCGTGCAAGCTTTCTCCGACCCATTCAACCGGATGTGGTCGGAGCTTTTGTGTTTTGCCATCCGGCTGCATGGCGGCTGGATGGCAAAGCACAACGAAGGCCGGTCGCGCCATCTCCCACGATTGCCTTGTCAGATGAAAGCGGCGCTTCTCAGTTTGCACCGTGCCTTCCCTCGCGATGCTGATGGCGATGGTGACCCATCTTGCGACGCGCCTGATCTCAGACGTCATCCGTGCAGCTCCCGGGGCTGCGAACTGGCAGGTTAAGGAGCCCTCATGGCAGACAGCACAGGATTACAATTCACCGTCAAGGTAGGGGCTCTGCCCGAGAGCACCTTTGTGGTGGCCGAGTTTGCGCTGGATGAAGCGCTCAACCGGCCGTTCA
>NZ_JBGLQU010000012.1:0-117228 GCF_041402625.1 Aeromonas sp. S19(2024) | reverse complement strand
TGTGTTAGGCCTGCCGCCAGCGTTCAATCTGAGCCATGATCAAACTCTTCAATTTAAGTTTGGTTGCTTCGAAAAGCGGCTCAATGAATTGCTGAATTAACTGCTGCAACTAAAAGTTGCTTTGGTCACTTCATCAGACATTGAAAATCAAAAATTGTTTTTGATGCTCGATGCTGTGAGTGCCCACACAGATTGCTTGATTCAAATTGTTAAAGAACGTCACGCTTATCGCGTTGAGGAGGCGCATCTTACGCTTCTCACTTCGAAAGTCAAGCGGTTGTTTTCGCTTTTCTTTCGGCGCCCACTTACTAAGGAAGCTGGCTCATCAGGTTGGCGTGGTCCGCCGTGCTGGTAGGGGCGCATTATAGGGAGGCCGGTTACGATGACAAGGGATTTTTTGAAGAAAGTCACGGAAACTTCAAATTATCCAGTTAGAAACAACTTACCCAGTGTATATATACAATGTTATCCACAAGCTGATGATTTCAGCCCTCTTTTATTGGCATTTATCAGGATCTTCCTGGCTGAAGGAATGCCATACTGAAGCGGATAATTTGCCTCAAGTGGTCCATGGTAGCGTCTGGTCGTAAAGCTGGTTACCATGAAGGTGAATAGAGTGTTGCACCTTTTTTGCTTTCATTTACAAAAGGTCTTTAAAGATGAATTTATCCAAGTTTCCCGTTTATGTGCAGGCAGCAGTTCTTGCTCTGGTATTGGCGCTGCTCGGCTATCTGGTTGCCCAGGCCCTGCAGTTCTCTCTGAAAGTCGAAGTCATTTTTGCCGCCGGTCTGGCCATTGGCGGTTTCGTGGTACCGCTCTTCCTGAACCGTGCGCCTGCCACCGCCCTCGAACAGGCGACCAGCCAGGAGACCTGTACCTTATATGTAGGCAACCTGCCCTATCGCGCCAACGAGATTGCGGTGCGCGAACTCTTTGCCGAGCAAGGTCAGGTACTGTCAGTTCGTCTGATGAAGGACAAGGCCACCGGCAAACGCAGGGGCTTCGGGTTTGTGGAGATGCCTGTCGCCGATGCGGCCAGGGCCATCGCCGCGCTCAATGACAAGGAGTATCAGCAGCGCACCCTGAAAGTGCGTGAAGCAAATGACAAGCGGGACCGGGATGAGAAGGACGTCAACGACGTCGACGCCTGATATTCAGTACACCACCTCTTCGAGTGACGACAGCCCCCAAGCTTGCAAGGGGGCTGTCAGTTTCTGGGCCCCAGCATCCAGTCGCGTGCAGTAGGCACGTCCCGTCCCCTCGCCAGGTGCCTGGACCGGCAGTGTCGCCAGCAGATGCGCCACCCGCCTTGCCACGGCAAGACCCGAATCGACCAGTTGGCATTCCGGCATCAGCTGTTTGATCTCTTCGTTGAGCAAGGGGAAGTGGGTACATCCCAGTACCAGGGTATCCGGCCTCTCCTCCCCTTCCATCCAGTCTGCGAGCACCTCTCTGAGCAGGGCCATATTGACCGGCAACCCCGCCAGCTTGCGCTCGGCTTCGATAACCAGTTCGGTGGCCCCCTTCAGCAGCACATGCTTGCCCGGGGCGAACTGGGCGATGAGTTCATGGGTATAGTCACGGCTGACGGTGCCGGGCGTTGCCAGCAGACCGATGTAGCCGTTACGGGTCAGGGCGGCGGCAGGCTTGATCGCGGGGACCACGCCGACCACGGGAATGCTGAGTGCGGTACGCAGGGATGGCAGGGCAATGGTGCTGGCGGTATTGCAGGCGATCACCACCAGATCGATGGCGTGCTCGGCCACCATGTGGCTGACCAGTCCGGTACAAGCCTCGATGAGGGCCGCCTCACTCAGCTCGCCATAGGGAAAGTGGGCATTGTCGAAACAGTAGAAATAGTTGTGCTCCGGCAGAGCGCGACGGATCTCCCCATAGACGGTCAGACCGCCCATACCGGAGTCGAACACGAGAATATTGGCCACCTGAGCTCCCCCTTGAATGCGAGGCCGCGATCATACTCCCGCCCGGCGCCAATAGAAAAGGCCCTGCCAATGGCAGGGCCCCTGATTTTTCAGATCCAGACAAGGGGATCAGAGTGCGTAGTCCACCGTCACATAGTAGGCTCGCTCGTCAGCCGGGTAACCCACCGAGGTCTGGTATTCCTTGTCCAGCAGGTTGCTGATCTTGCCGGAGACCTTCCAGGACGGTGCAACCTGATAGCCCACCGCCAGGTTCCACACGCTGTAGCCGCCCAGCTGGGTGGTATTGGCCGCGTCACCATAACGCTCACCCTGGTAGATCCAGCTCAGGGAGCCATCGAACTGCTGCCACTGCGCCTGGCTCACCCACTTGGCCCCCTTGCGGGAGATCAACTGCAACTGCTTGTCGGTGACCTTGTCCTTGGGATCCTTGTATTCAGCGGAAACGCGATGGCTCAGCCAGCCGGTCTCGAACTCCCCTTCCACCTCAACCCCTTCAATCCGCGCCTTGCCGACGTTTTGCGGCGTCCACATCCCCTGGCTGTCCGGCGCCCACTGGATCATCTGCTCGAAGTCGTTGCGATAACCGGTCAAGCGCCACTCCACACCTGCGGTCTGTCCGTCCAGCATCAACTCGTGGCTTTTCGACTCTTCCGGCTTCAGATCAGGATTGCCGGACCCCGGGTAGTAGAGATCGTTGAAGGAGGGGGCACGGAAACCGGTGCCGTAACGGGCACTGAGGCGATAATCCTCAACGAAGCGCCAGCCAGCGCCGGTTTGCCAGGTGTTGTGACGTCCGAACTGCTCGTTGTCATCGCTGCGACCGCTCAGCTCGGCCTGCCAGACCTGGTTGTCAAACTGGGCCAGGGCATAGAGCCCGGTATTGTCACGCTCATCGGCGTCACTCGGGAAGGCGACGCCAGAGGAGCGGGAACTATCGTCCAGCATGTCGCGCTGCCAGTCGGCGCCGCCCCCCAGGGTCCAGCTCTCGTCCAGTTTGACGCTGTTGACCCAGTTCAGGGTGTATTGACGGGTATAGAGTCGATCAGCGGACTGATCGCGGCCGCTGGTATCCGGGTAGTCGTAGGCATCCTGTTTGGAGAAGGCGCCGCGCAGTTCGCTCAGGTAGCGCTCGTCGTGATAGCGGGAGCCGAGCTGGTAGCTCTGGTTCTCGGTCCAGGTCTCGTTGCGTTGATGAAACGCCGGACCCCAGGCGGAAGCGGCAGAGGATCTGTCGTACTGGGCAATGTTGCGGAACCAGCGGGTCGTACCGAACAGATCCCAGTTGCTGGCCAGCGCCTGCTGATAATCCACCATGGCGTTATAGCCCCGGTGTCCATGCTTGTCGCCATCGTTTACCCCGACGATGGGATGCACGTTGTAGCCGGTCTCGTCATCGAAACCACCAGCGACCTTGATCTGACCCGCATCACCCACCTGGCTGGCGCTGCTGAAAGCAGCCTGACGCTGCTTGTGGGAGCCCGCGCCCAGGTTGAACTTGTGCTGATTAGTCCCCTGGTCCGGGCGAGTGATAATGTTGATGACCCCACCGATGGCATCGGACCCATAAATGGTGGCGCGTGCACCGCGGATATATTCGATCCGCTCCACCTGGTTGAGGGGCAGGTTGTTGAGCTCGGTCATCCCGGCGGTCAGAGAGGCGCTGCGCACCCCGTCCACCAGCACCAGGGTCTGGGAAGAGGTGCCACCACGTACCCGCAGCGAGCTGAGCTGGCCGCGGCCGCCGTTGCTGACCACTTCCACGCCGGGCAGGGTCTTGACCACGTCGGTCACGGTCTGGGCTTGCAGGCGATCGATCTCGTCACGGGTCACCACGTTGACGGGAGCCAGCACACTGGAGGCAGGCTGGGCGACACGGGTAGCGGTCACCACCATGGTGGGATTGACGGGGATGGTCAGTTGTTGGGCAAAGGCCGCCGTTGGCAACAGGGCAGCCGCCAATAATGTCTTGGACATGAGAGATCCTTAAGTTCGCGTAAGCATCTACTTCGTGGCCGGTTTCTCTCGGCCCGAAATACGAACTTTGGCAGGTCTTCGGGCTTGGGGGCTGATGGCCTACGGCGACGGCTTCCCACCTGACGGCAGTGCCCTGATGTCGCTTCGTTCCCCCTTACCGCTGCGCGCCAGCTCCGGATTCTCACCGGATTCCCTTTTAAGCATGATGCGCCAAAGCGGGGGGATTATAGGCAGAGCCGCCTTGGATGTATAGCCATCTGGATTTCTAATGTCGTTTTTACCCAAAGCCGGTGCCAAGTGGCGCAGATCCTCGCCCCCTCTCGTACCTTGAGGCTCGTTGACCGTCATTCGAGAGGGTCAAACACAAGAAATGTTGAGCCAGATCCCACGGCTTTTTGGTAACATGCGGCAAACGTTTGACATCCGAGGAAGCCGTAATGACGACCCCCCCTATGATCGGCCTGGTAATGGGCTCCGACTCTGACTGGCCCGTGATGCAGGCCGCCGCCCGCATCCTCAAGGAGCACGGCGTGCCCTATGAAGCGCGCGTCGTATCCGCCCATCGCACCCCGGATCTCCTGTTTGAATATGCCGCCAGTGCGCGCGATCGCGGTCTGCGCGCCATCATCGCCGGCGCCGGCGGCGCAGCCCACCTGCCGGGCATGCTGGCCGCCAAGACCACGATCCCGGTGCTGGGCGTGCCCATCCCCACCCGCCAGCTCAAGGGGATGGATTCCCTGCTCTCCATCGTGCAGATGCCCAAGGGCGTGCCGGTCGCCACCTTCGCCATCGGCGAGGCGGGTGCCGCCAATGCCGGTCTGTTCGCCGTATCCCTGCTCTCTGTCGCCCAGGATGGCGACGCTCCCCGTTATCACCAGCAGCTCGACGGCTTCCGCGCCAAGGAGCGCGACCGGGTGCTGGCGCTCACCCTGGAGGAGCCGGCATGATACTGCCCCCCGCCACTTTGGGTATGCTCGGTGGCGGCCAGCTCGGCCGCTACTTCGTGATGTCTGCCCACCGTCTCGGCTACAAGGTGATCGTGCTGGACCCGGACCCCGTCAGCATCGCCGGTGCAGCCGCCGACGAGCAGATTGTGGCCGCCTATGACGATGCCGATGCCCTGCGCGATCTGGCCAGCCGCTGCGACGCCATCACCTGCGAGTTCGAAAACGTGCCCGCCGCCTCCCTGGCCCTGCTGGAGCAGTACAAGCCGGTGCGCCCGGCCGCGAGCGCAGTACGTGTCTGTCAGGATCGCCGGGAAGAGAAAGCCTTCCTGACCCGCGCCAGCGTACCGGTCGCCCCGAACCTGACCCTGCTGCCCGGCGAGCCGCTGCCCGCCCTGCCCGGCGACCTCTTCCCCGCCATCCTCAAGACCGCCCGCGAGGGCTACGATGGCAAGGGGCAGTGGACTATCCACAATGCGGGCGAATTGCCAGCGGCCCTGGCCGCCAGCAGCGTGCCCTGCGTGCTGGAAAAACGCCTGCCACTGGAGGGGGAGTTTGCCCTCACCCTGGCCCGCAGTCCGAGCGGTGCCATCAGTGCCCTGCCCCTGGTGCAGAACTGGCACAGCGGCGGCATCCTGGATCAGACCCGCTCCCCGGCCAATGTGCCCGCCCTGGAGCGCGAAGCCCAGCGCATCGCCGAGCACATCATCGCCGCCCTCGACTATGTGGGCGTGCTGACGGTGGAGTTCTTCCTGGTCGGCGGTGAGCTGCTGGTCAACGAGATGGCCCCCCGGCCCCACAATTCGGGTCATCCCAGCATCGACAACGCCGGTTGCAGCCAGTTCGAGTTGCAGGTGCGCGCCCTGTGCGATCTGCCGTTGCCGGCACAGGCTGAGGTTCAGCCCGCCATCCTGCTCAACCTGCTCGGGGATCTGTGGCAAGACGGAACGCCGGACTGGGCCGGCGCCCTGGCCCTGCCCGGGGTGCACCTTCACCTCTATGGCAAGGGCGAAGCCCGCCCCGGCCGCAAGATGGGCCACGTCACCGTCACTGGCCGCGACTGGGCGGCGGTCGAGGCCACCGCGCACCAGCTGCGCGCCCTGCTGGGTCTGCCTCCGCGCTGAGTCCACCCCTTGACATGCAAAGACCCGGGCCAAGGCCCGGGTCTTTTTTTATGACTTGAGAAGCGAGAGGGGTCAGGCCCTGTCGACAGCCGCAACGGGAGCCGGCAGGCGGATGGTGAGGGAGAGCACCAGGGCCACCACCAGCAACACCAGGATCAGGTTGAAAGTCGCCATGAAGCCGCCGAACAGGGAGGCCACGATGGAGCCGATGATGCTGCCCAGACCAAAGCCCAGATAGATGACGCCGTAGTTCTTGGTCAGGTTGTTGAGGCCGAAGAAGTCGCTCACCAGCGAGGGGTAGACGGTGATGGTCCCGCCGAAGCTGAACGCCACGCAGGCCACCGCCACGAAGAAGAGGTTGGCATTGAGCGGCACGAACAGCAGCAGCGCCATGCCCGCCAGGGTAATCAACTGGGCGATGGTGATGACCCGGATACGGGACATCTTGTCGGAGAGGATGCCCAGCACCAGCCGGCCGCCCAGGTTGGCCATGGCGATGATGGCGACGGCGTTGGCGGCGACCACGGCCGGCAGGCCCACCATCTTCTCGCCGATGTCCTTGGCCACGCCGATGACGTAGAGACCGCTCATGCAGGCGGTGAGGAACATCAGCGCCAGCATCCAGTATTGGGGCTTGCGCATCGCCTCGGCCAGGGTGAAGTCGCGGCTCTCGCTCTGCTGCACGGCGGCGGCCTGCTGGGGCGCATCCTTCATCAGCATGCCACCCACCAGCACCATGGACATGGCGATCAGCCCCCACAGCTGGAAGGTGGTCTCAAGGCCGTTGCTGGAAAGCAGCAGCAGGTTGATGTACTTGAAGCCCAGGCTGCCGAGGCCGTAGGCACCGATGGAGCAGGCGGAGATGAGCCCCTTGCGCTCCGGGAACCACTTCACGCAGTTGGAGAGGGTCATCAGGTAACCGGTACCGTCGGCAAAACCGACCAGGATGCCGGCGCAGAGGTAGAGCATCGCCAGGTTGCTGGCATGGGCGGTGAGGAAGAAGCCGATGCCGAGCAGCACGCCGGCGCCCAGGGTGACGTTGCGCACCCCGAACCGCTCCTGCAGCTTGCCCGCCAGGGAGGAGGCCACCGCCAGGGAGAGGCTGAGCAGGCCGAAAGCGAAGGCGACCTGGCTCACCGGCTCGTCCAGCTTGTCGGAAAGCTGGGCGTTGAACAGGCTCCAGGTGTACACGGATCCCAGCGCGAACTGGGTGATGATGGTCCCCAACAGGGTGAGGTAGCGGGTGCGATTCAGATCGATGGTCATGATGCGTCTCGAGGAATGGCCTTAAGGAAATTGGGGCCACTATAGGCAAGACGCCACTCCCGCCGACCGATTAAGGCATGAAATGCAGATCGGCGGGAATGAATGACAATCAGAGCCGCATCAGCTGACGGAACGCCTTGATGTTGCTGCGGCTGACCGGCACCTCGAACGGCAGGTCATGGAGCCGGATGAGATAGGTGCTGTTGAACCAGGGCACTATCTCGCGGATCTTGTTGATGTTGACGCAGTAGGAGCGGTGGCAACGAAAGAACCCCTCGGCAGGCAACCGACTGACAAACTCGCTGAGGGTCATGGTCATCACGTAGCGATCGGTACGGGTGTAGACATGGGTCAGCTTCTCGTCGGCTTCCGCGTAGTAGATCTGCTCGCAGGGGGTGACGATGATGCGCTCCCCCTTCACCAGATTGACGGTGCGGTTCTGTGGCAACCCGGACTCCGCACCCTGGGGCTGGGACTTGCCCGCCAGTTCGAGCTTTTGCAGCAGATTGATGAGACGCGGCTCGTTGTAGGGCTTGAGGATGTAGTCGAACGCCTCCAGCTCGAACGCCTCCACCGCAAACTCCTTGTAGGCGGTGACGAAGACGATGTGGGGCGGATAGCTCGACTTGTGCAGGTTCTTGGCCAGCAGCAGGCCGTCGATGGCGGGGATCTGGATATCCAGAAACACCACGTCCACCTCGTGATCCTGCAGATACTTGAACGCCTCCAGCCCGTCCTCGAAGCTCGCCACTATCTCGATGTTGCTGTGCTGCCCCACCAGAAAGGCCAGCTCCTCGCGGGCAAGGTATTCGTCTTCCACTATGATGGCTTTCAGCATGGCATTGCCTCCTGATCAGGCAGATAGAAACAGACTTCGGTCCCCGGCTCCAGCCGCTTGAGGTGCAGGCCGTCGCCATAGAGCAGCTTGACCCGCTGATGCACGTTCATCAGACCGATGCTGCGGCTCTCCACCCGACCGGCGGCGACCCCGTCGATCACCGCCTGGCTGATGCCGTAGCCGGTGTCGCGCACCGCGACCCGGATGCCGCCCGCCAGCTGCTTCACCTCGATGGTGACCCGACCCGGCGCACTGCGGGGCTGGATGCCGTGCAGGATGGCGTTTTCCACCAACGGCTGCAACAGCAGGCTCGGCACCTGGATATGCACGTCGTCCACCTCGAACACCACCTCCAGCTTGTCGCCGAAGCGGGCCTGCTCGATGGCCACGTAGTCGCGCACCTGCTGCAGCTCCTCCTGGATGTCGATGAGGGTGTCCCCCTTGTTGAGGTTGTAGCGCAGGTAATCCGCGAGGTTCGCGATCAGCTGGCGTGCCTGCTGGGGACGGATGCGGATCAGCGACGAGATGGCATTGAGGGCGTTGAACAGGAAGTGGGGGTTGATCTTGCTCTGCAGCGCGGTGAACTCCGCCTTGCGGGTCATCTCCTTGAGCTGCTCGATACGCGACACCTCCATCTGGGTGGAGATGAGCTGGGAGAGACCCACCGCCATCTCCTTGAGGGAGCTGGTGATGCTGTGGGTGCGGCGATAATAGATCTTGAGGGTGCCGCTGACGGCGCCGTTTTCCCGCAGCGGAATAATGATGACCGAGTGGAAATCGGAGAGGTGATACTGGCGCAGATCGTTGTTGATGATGATCTGGTCCAGCAGCACCGCTCTGTGGGTCATGTCGCTGATGGCGTGGTGCTCGTCCAGCTCGTAGTAATCCTTGCCCACCCCCACATAGGCCAGCACGTCGCGGGTATCGGTGATGGCCACCGCATCGGCGCTGATCTCGCTGCGAATGATGCCGCACACCTGGCTCAGGGAGTGGCGATCGATGTTCTGGAAAAACGGCAACGTCTTGTTGGCGATGTCGAGCGCCAGCTTGGCCTGCTTGGCGGCAATCAGCTCCTTCTCGTCATCCAGATCCTGCACCAGCTTGATGATGAGCCCGATACAGAGCGCCCCGGCGATCATCGGGTAGGCAATATGACTGACTATCTCCACACCTACCGCATGGGGCTCGGTCAGTTGCCAGATCAGCAGCATGGTCAGCCCCTCGCAGGCCATCCCCGCCAGGATGCCATAGAGCCAGAGCCGCGACTTGCGACAGCGCAGGTGCAGCCAGGTGGCAAGCAGGCCGGCGATGATGCTGGCGATGAGACAGGGAATGGAGGTGTGGCCATCCATGTCGATGAGGTAGCGGTGCAGCCCCGAGATGACCCCGGCCGGAATGCCGACCCAGGGGCCGAACAGGATGCCGCCCGAGATGATGGCGATGATCCGCACATTGATGAGGGCCCCCTCCACCGGAATGCCGGTGTAGGTGCTGAACACCGCGAACAAACAGAAGATGGCCGCCACCAGCACCAGCTCGGCCGGGGTGTGGTCACGCTTCTGGAACAATCGCTGAAACGGCCGGGTGCGGGTGAGAAGAAAGAGCGTCATCAGCATCAGCGCCGCCCGCTCAAACACCGCCAACAACATCATCTGATTTTCGAGCATGGCTCTCCTCCGTCAATGGCATGGCGCCAGGGGGCGGATCATACCCCTTATCTGCCGCCGACTCATGGGCGAATCCGGGGAGAGCGGTTCAGCTTTCGGGGAAAGCGCCGATAAGAGGAGGCCCTCGCCAAGGAGGGCCCAGTCCGACAAAGGAGATAACTATGTTTCAAAAAAGCATGGTGCTGGCAGTGATGATCGGTTGCAGCAGTGCCGCCGTTCACGCCAATACGCAGGTGAGCCAGCTGAACTGGCAGGCCACCGCCAGCAAAGAGACCAACATGGAAGTAGCGCTTACCCACCCAGGCCTCCAGGCCATCAATTCGGATCCGGCACAGGCTCCCGTCCAGATCCTGGCAGCAGACCTGAGCCACCCGGATTTCAACACCACCTATCGTTTGCAAGCCCGCGCACTCTACGGCTCCCTGCCACAGCAGGATGATCTCCGGATCACGCTGGCGCTCAACGGACAACCCCTCGAAGCAAGCCGCGCCCTCCCCCTGGCCCAGGCGACCCGCTATTACCTCAGCTATCAGGCCCCGTCAGCCAGACCGGACCAGGTGGGCGAAGCCGCCTATGAGTTGATGGTGTACTGGCTGGGCTGACCACAGGAGCCGAAGGCATGTTCCCATGCCTTCATTCCTCCCCTTCCATCACCTGCAGCTGGGTCGCCGCCAACCGAACGACCTCGTACTCTTGCTGCAAACGGGCCAGCGCCTCGGGCAGCCTGGCCTGATCGAGCTCCCAGGATTCTATTTCGCTGCAGGTCGCCACCAGTTTCAGAGTGCCCATGATCCTGGCGCCCCCTTTCAGACGATGTATACGGTCGATGAACTGGCCGACATGCCCCTCCTCCGCGGCCCGTTGCAATCCCGCGATATCGTCGTCACTGGCCCGCACAAACTCGGCCAGCAGAGGCACCATCAGGGTCGACTGATGTGCGGTCAGCGGCCCCAGATACCGCCGGATCTCCTCCATACAGACGACCATGTCACTCTGCTCTTCCCGCTGCATGTGCCGACGCAGGCAATGATCGAGCGCCTCCAGCCCGACGGGCTTGAACAGACAGTCATCCATCCCTGCCGCCTGCCCTTCATTGATCTGCTCCTGCCGCGCATCGGCCGTCAGCCCGAGGATCACGGGGCGTCGCCAGCCGTGCAGCCGCTCCAGCTCCCGGCATTGGCGAACCAGCTCGAAGCCGTTCATGCCGGGCATGTTGAAGTCGGTCATGATGACATCCACCCTGGCTCCGATCAGCAGCCGCAGCGCCTCTTCCCCCGACTCGACGGCCGTGGCGTCATGGCCCAGATAAGCCAGCTGCTGGCTGACCAGCAACCGGTTGGCTGGATGATCGTCCACGACCATGATCTTCAGTCGCCGCACCGGCTCCACCGCCGGCTCCTGTGCAGGCGTGGCGGGCATCGCCACGGCATCGGCCACCGGCAGCTTGATCTCGATACTGACCCGAGTCCCCTGCCCGGGCGCACTCTCCAGTTTCAAGGAGCCGCCCATCGTCTCGCACAGGGAGCGGGAGATCATCAGACCCAGGCCTGTACCCGACTGCTGGATTTTCTCGGGTTGGCTGGCCTGGCTGAAGGGCTCGAACAGCCTGGCCTGCTCGGCCTGATCGATGCCGATACCGGTATCCAGGATGGTTAGCTGCACGGTACACCAGCCATCGCTGACCCGGGAGGCCAGCGTCACCGTGACCGACCCGCGCTCGGTGTACTTGATGGCGTTGCTGATCAGGTTGGAGACAATCTGCTTGTAACAAAGACCATCGATCTGCACCCAGGAAGGAGTGCCCGTGACGAGATCCAGCCGCAGATTTTTCTGCCTCGCCAACGCGGTAAAGACGGTGACGACCGATGCTGTCAGGGTCACGATGTCATGGGGTTCGGGGGCAAGTTCGAACCGGCCAGACTCGATCTTGGAAATATCCAGGATGTCGCCGATGAGGCTCAGCAGATCGCTGGCCGAGCCATGGGCAATAGCGAGGGAGGCCTGATCCTCCTCGTGCAGCCGACCCCGCTTGAGCGCCAGTTCCAGCAAGCCGATGATGGCATTCATGGGGGTACGGATCTCGTGGCTCATGGTCGCGAGGAAGGTGCTCTTGGCACGGTTTGCCTCCTGGGCCTCCTGGCTGGCCACCGCCAGCTCATCGAGCAGGCGTACCCGTTCGCTGACGTCGATCCAGCCTCCCACGCCCCCCTGCACATTGCCGTCCAGATCGTAGTAAGGCTGAACCCAGTGATAGACGTCGACCCCGCCCGTCGGCAGGACCAGACGGTGATCCCCCTCCTGGGCGCGGCGGCTGTCACAGGAAAGCACCAGATCCCCGTGCAGGGGAGCAAGAAAAGGCCAGCGCGTTCGCGCGTCGTCCAGGCCCGTGCCGAGCAGGCTGACCTTGGGCTCGCCAAGGAAGCTGGCATAGCTGCTGTTGCACAGTACCAGGATCCCGTTCAAATCCCGCGCATAGATGGGGTGAGGTGTCCCGTCCACCAGATCGGCGATGAACTTGAGCTGGGTGCTCAGCGCCCCCTCCACCAGTCGCCGCTCGCGGATCTGCTTGCGCAGGGACAGGCCCCACAGGCCAACCCAGAGGGTTAGCAGCAGGATCAAGGCGATAAAGACCCCGAACTCTTGAATCAACTCCTGCCAGGTGATGGCTTCCTGCTGGGGGCTCACTCGCCAGCGGTTGGAGAGCCCTTCCAGCTCATCCGGCGGAATGATGGCAATCACCTTGTCCAGAATGTCCCGCAGTACGGGATGCGCGGGGGTGACCGCCAACGCGGCACCGATGGGGATGGAATCGAACAGCTCCCCCGTAATGATCAGGCTGTCGGGGAATTTGCTGTTCACGTAGTACTTGGCCACCCGCAGCGGCAGTATGGTCACATCGCACACATCCATCGCCACACAGCGCATGGCATCTTCAATCGTATCGAACTGCCGCGACGTCAGCTTGCCGTATTCCGCCTCGATGGCCTGGGTCGAGATAAAGCCTCTGACCATGGCCACGGTGCCGGTCTTGAGCAGCGATGCAGGGGGGACCTCCCGGTGGCGCAGCCCCACCACATAGGAGAGGGGATCGAGGACAAAGGCCCGGCTGAACAGATAGCGGTTCCTGCGCTCGGCAGAAGGGCTCAACACCCCCGCATCCACCTGGCCGCTATCCAGCAACTGGGTCATCTGCTCCGGCGTCTTGGCAGGCACCACCTCGAGCTCCACCCCCAGCTTGGCTCGCATGACCTGCAGCAGATCGGCGACCACGCCGTGCATGGTACCGGTGACGTCATAGAAACTGAGGGGCGGGATGCCGCTGTTCACCGCAATCCGGATCTTCTCCCGTTTGCTCAGCCATTCCCATTGCTCGCGGCTCAGGTCGATTCTGCTGGCACCGATGGAGAGGCCCCCCCCATTCCAGCGCTTGGCCACTTCCGCCCGCTTGCCCTCGAGGATCTCCCCCAGCGCGATATCCATGATCCTCTTGAGTCGCCGCTCCTTGGGATTGAGGGCAAAGGCAAAACCGGCGGTATCGATATAGAGCGGCTTCAATAATTGAATGCTGCTCTGATAGAACTTGTTGACGATGAAATTGCCGGAGATCATGTCCACCATGACGGCATCAACCTGACCATATGCTACCGCGGACAATGCACTATAGCGGGATGGGTATATTTTAATTTTGTAGTCCGACAGATAGCGCATGATGTCCATGAACGGCAAATAATACTCCGGCACGGCTACTGTTCTTATTTCTCGCTCTTTGACCTGAATGTTTTTATAGATGGCAGGGTCGTCAGCAATATATTTATCAGTCAGCAGAAGATGCTGTTCCCGCTCATAGGAATTGGAGGTACTCAGCAGATCGATCTCCCCCCGCTGGAGCGCTTCAATGGCAGCCGCCCTGGAGGGATATCCCTTCACCAGGATCTCGATGTGCAGCAGATGGGTCAGCATGCCGACGATGTCGGCCGTCACCCCTTCATAGGCATTCGCCCTCAGGGTGATGTCCATAGGCGGGTTGTCAGGTCTGGGCACTCCCAGGATCAGCCGCTCGCGCGCCTGCAACCAGCGCCACTCCTCCCCATGCAGCGGCAAGGGGCTGGCATCGAGGTATTCCCCGCCATCCCGCGAATAGACTTGCAGCAGGGGCTCTTCCGGTTCCTGGGCCGCCAGCGGCCACACCCAGACCAGCGCCAGCAGAAGCAACAGCAATTTCGCCCTGTTCACAGCAGTTTCTGCCGTCTGGCCAGACTGATCAGATCAACGATGTTGGTGATGTTGAGTTTCTTCATCAACCGGGTCTTGTAGGTACTGACGGTTTTCTCGCTCAACAGCATGCTTTGGGCAATCTGCTTGTTGGCATGACCCTGACAAATCTGCAGCAGCACGCTCATCTCGCGGGAAGAGAGGGTCGACAGCAGATCTTCCCGATCGACCGTATGGGCATGCCTGGCGCCGGCGATGACGTCACGGGGGTAATAGAGTTGCCGCTTTTCTATTTTTGCTATCGCATCCTTCAGCAAATACAAATCATCCAGCTTGGACAAGAACCCCTCGGCACCAGCTTGCAGGCACCGCACCATAATATGGTGGGTGGACTGTGCAGACAGCACCAGAATCTTGGCGCCAATATCCAGCATCTTGATTCTCTTTATCACTTCGATGCCATCAAGCTGAGGTATTCCAATATCAAGAATGACAATATCTGGATGGGTGTTCCTGGCCATGGCGATAGCATCAACACCATTATCAACCTCGCCTAACACATGATGTTCTTCCTGTTTCAACAACATGTTCACGGCCATTCTTATTGCTGGATGATCATCAACTATCAATACCTTCGCCATATATAGATCCGTTATTCAGCCCTGTCCGACGAGCATATTAACTACAAATCAAGCAACGACACCATACAGCTTGATCTTGTTTTCAATATGTTAAATAAATATAAAAATGGCATTCTCAAGTTAATCACCATTATAGCTTCATTTATTTTTTATATATTTATCAATATATTGCATTTTATTTGCCTCGTATGGAGCCTGGTGGTGGCCGGGTCCCCTCCCTCGTTGATGTCCCCTCCTTCCCGGTTTTTCCTGTGCTCTTCCTCCCGCAATAAAAGACCTAAAAAACATATAAATCAAATACATGAGACACAACACCCCACTGAAAGGAAAGGGAAATCAATTATTTTATAAAGTTTGCGCCCCACCATCCTTTGAGATTTTTCCTACGCACCATTCGGTCGATCAAAACAGATCCGATCGTTATCTTAGTCGACGAAAAAACAAGCTGGTCCGAGGAGAAACATATTCCAGGTCCGGCTGCCACGACTGGTCGAATCGTCGCCAACGTGGCAAGGCATGCCCCTGACGGGCAATGAACCAACCGGGTGGTCAATACCATCCAGAAGATATGTAGGAAATATCGTAATGAAGAAGACTCTGATTGCTCTGTCCGTGGCTACCCTGGGCTTTGCCGCCACCGCTCAAGCCGCCGTAGAAGCGTCTGCCGTCGCGACCTGGCAGGCCACTGCCAAGAAAGACACCACTTCCGAGCTGGTGGTCACCCCGCTCTCCAGCCTCTCCTTCCAATATGCCGAAGGGATCAAGGGGTTCAACACCGTCAACGGCCTGTTCGATGTCGCCATCAAGGGTGATGCCAGCGCGACCGACTTCACCCTGAAGGCGAAGAAGCTGAACGGCACCCTGAATCACCTGGGTGGCGACTCCACCGTCGATGTGGGCGTGCTGTGGGGCGGCGCACCGGTCAGCACAACCGCCTACACCACCCTGATCGACACCGCTGCCGGCATCACGGGGGGGAATCTTTCTCCTCTTGCCAACGGCTTCAAGAACGATGCCGAACGCGTCACAGCGCAGGGTTCCTTCACTTTCAACATTGAAAGTGCCACTGCCAGCGGCACCCCCACCACCTTTGACGCCCTGCCGGACGGCCTGTGGAGCGGTGAAGTCAACGTCGAGTTCGTAGCGAACTGGAGCTAACTCATCCACCGCTTACCATTGAGGGCCCTGCGGGGCCCTTTGTTCTCTTAGGGGCACATCATGAACCTGAAAATTGCAGCGATATGGCTGCTGCTCATTCCCGGTATCAGCCAGGCAATCAATGTCGGCGCCGTCACCACCTTCATCGATGCAGGCAGCCAGGAGGTCGCCAAACAGATTGAAAATGGCAGTGACCAGGCCAGATTGGTCACGATCAGCGTGACACGCATCACCTCACCGGAAGAGGGAGGGCAGGAGATCCCCATGGAAGTCAGCGGCGAGCTGATGTTGTCACCCAGTAGGCTGATGCTGCCCGCCAATGCCAAAAACAACGTCAGGTTCTTTTACAAGGGTCCGCAGGATGACAAGGAGCGTTACTACCGCATCCGCTGGCTGGACACGGCGCTCTCCGTCGACGATCAGCGCAACGAACGCCGTCAGGCTGTTGCCACCACGTCAGCACAGATAGGCACCATTCTGGTGGTAACACCACGCCAGCACCGGTTCGCCTATGACCTGAAGGACGACACGCTCACCAACCAGGGCAATGCCTCCTATCGCACGGTAGCGTATGGCCCCTGCCTGAAAGGCGAGGAGCTGTGCAAGGAAACCTACTACGACCTGCCGGGCAAGCAACGCCGGTTCAAGCAGGTCAATATGCGTGATCCAAAGAGCCACCTGGGACTCTGGCTGGGTCAGGAATTCGTCGTCATCAAGTAACCCCCTATCACGGTGCCGCCCCACCCTCTTGCAGGGTGACGGCTCTCGATCTCCACACCCGGAACCATGGTGCTCGATATGTTGAAAAAAGCCTGGCTGTTGCCGCTCTCCTGGCTGATTGCGATGTCAGCCTCGGCCAGCACTGCTGCCCCTCTCAAAATTGCCAACGTCATCATTCCTGCCAGTTTTGCCAAGGCGCTGGAAGAGGGGCTGGCGGTACCGGTACGCCTGCGATACACGGATGAGGACAACAGGATCGACACCCTGACCGACGACACCATCGGCAATGCCACCCTGCTGCTGCAAGACGGCAAGCTGCACTTGTTGCACCTTGATTTCAGTGCCGGCCAGCAGCAAGGCGTGCTGAACGATGCCCTTACCACTCTGCTCTCCAGCAAACAAAGACGCACCTTTTCTGCCGATGGCGACTTGCAGATCGATGCCGATGCCAGCATGCAGTTGGACCTCGTCGCCATGCTGCTCACCATCCGGGTGTCACGGGATGCCTTTGGCCAGGCGAGGCAATCTGACAACCGTGTAGCACTGACCCCGACGGTGGACACCCTGACGGGCGTACAGCGCTACAACCTGGGTTACTCCTTCATCAATACCCCCCAGAGCGGGCACCAGGACTCCAATTTCCTGCAGCTGGAGAGTACCGTCGGGCTGGGCGCGCACCATGTCGCCGTGGATGCCTCCCTTTACAACCTGGGTGAGCCGGAGCAGAGCGGCGATATCTACCGCGCCATGTACGAACGGGATCTCGATGATCGCCGCATCGCAGCAGGCATGGTCTCGACATGGGACCTGCAGACACTGGGGGTGGTGACGGGCCTGACCACGGGTCGCCTCTACGGCGCATCCTATGGCAACCAGGCGCAATCTCGAAAACAGACCACCAACGAATCGACCACTCCGGTGCAAGTCTTCATGCCCGCCAACGGCGAGGCCAGGGTCTATCGGGATGAACGCCTGATAGGCCTGCAAAACCTGGCGATCGGCAACCAGCACATCGACACCTCCGCGTTCCCCAACGGGGTCTACAACGTCACGGTCGAAGTCTATGTCGACGGCCGCCTGACCAGCACGACCACCCAGCGAGTCACCAAGCTGGGCGGCAATCAGGGCTTTACCCGGGAGTGGGGATGGCAATGGTGGGGAGGCATGATGGAGAACAGCCAGCACAGCGGCGATTCCCCCCTGCTCGGTCTGTCGCTGGCACGCTCGCTGGATACCCTTGATCTGGCGACGACCACCTATGCTTTCAGGGATGCGGCCGTCGGCGAGGCACGCGCAAGCTGGCAGGTCACGGATCGCCTCGGCACCCAGTTGCAAAGCATGCTGTCCACCGATCACTCCTGGCGGCTGGCGTCCAGCCTTTCCTTGCAAGCCCATGACAATGCCTCCCTGTGGGTCAGCCAGGAAAAACTGTATGCAGGCGATGCCCTGGGAGTGAGTGCAACCGAGCTCTATTCTGCCGGCATCACGATCAATCTGGGTGGCTGGGTCAGCGGCATGGGCCAGCTGACCTTCAACACCACGCACGACCGTCAGATGAACAGCGATCGCAGTTATGCGGATTACTACCAGCACCTCTATGCGGGCCGATACGGCAACCTCTCCATGCGCGCCAGCCTGCAGAGCGACAGTGGCACACTCAATGGATTCAGCAACAAGAGCATCACCCTGGACTACGCCATCCCGTTCGACAATCTGTTCAGCTTCGGCATGAGCAGCAACGAGCAGGGCCAGACCACGGCCAACCTCAACTATCAGAAGCGCATGGAGGGAGCCATCAACCTGGCCGCACTGAATGCCTCCCGCATGATGCACGGCAGCGACACACACAATATGGCGCTTTCCGGCACCCTGGGGTTCGAGAACAGGGTCATCGGCGGCACCATGACGCTGGGTCGCGGTCATGGCGGCGACGTGAATGGCAACCTGATTGCACGGGGTGCCCTGATCACCACGGAGAACGACGTGATCGCATCCAGCCGGAGCACCTCTGGTTCAGGCCTCATCATCAATACCGGCATCCACCGGGAAGGACAGATGCTCGCCAAGGTGAATGGACAGGACTACCCCCTGCAAGGGGAACAGACCTTCCTAGCGCTCCCGCCTTATCAGGAATACGAGGTGGAACTGCTCAACAGCAAGACGGGCAAGGACAGCTATGACATCAACACCGGCAAGCAGCGCTACACCCTGTTCCCCGGCAACGTCGCCACTCTGGATGCCGGCAGCAGCATCAAGGAGATGGTCACCGTGTTTGGCGTACTCAGGGCAGAAGATGGCTCGCTGCTTGCTAACGCCCGCATTGACAACCACATCGGCACCACGGTGACCAACGAGGTCGGCGAGTTCACCCTGGACGTGGACAAGGCCAACCCCATGCTGACTTTCCGCCGGGGAAGCGACTTCTGTGAAGCCGACCTGGATCTTGCACAACACATGGGCGCGGCCTGGGTCGGCATCGTGACCTGCCAGGGGCTGCCCACCTACGCCATGGTGAGAGAGTATTGAACATGAACATCACACACAGATTGCTGCTGGTCATTGCACTTGGCGCCAGCTGGGCACAGCAAGGCAGTGCGGCCGTATCCAAAACCGTCTGGCCGAATGCCGCGCTGCGCCATTTTCTGTTTATTGAAAATCAGGAAGACAACAACCTGTTTGTTGCGCCGACCGATGGTCTGGATCCGCGTCTGACCGGCGCAAATGCCTGGACCTCGCTCAAAGGAAATGGTCAGGTGAGCCTGGCGTACGTTGATAACGGATACAACACCGATATCAACAACTGGAACGTCGATATGTGGGAAAACGGCCCTATTCGCCGCCCTTATGTCAACCAACGCTGCATCATGTCTTATACCCGTTGTGACCCCGACACCGCTGAGGCGGTCAACAAGCCGGCCGTCGTTGATGACTTGGGCTTTTTCGGTCTCATCGGGGCATCTGCCGGGTGGGGTCATGGCAAATTGAGTGCAAGTTTCTTTGATTATCTTCGAACCATGCCTGTCGGAGCTGTTTTGAACAGGGAGATGAACCTGTGCAGGACCACGCTCAAATATGACGCGGCAGCCGGTGAACGCTGCATCAATCAGAACAGCGGAAACTGGTATGTCAGAAACATGCAGCACAAGAAGGCCGGCCATCTTCGCTTCGTACAAACCAATGCAATAAGTGAAGTCATTGTGGACAGCAATGGTGTTCCTTATGTCTTGCCCGGTTCACAAGGTTGTGAGAATTACAGGCTGGGCACCCGAGATGGGATTTTGTGTCGTTTTCTTGATTACAACTTCAATGAAGATGGCAGTCAGAACTACACCGAGCCCTACATGTATACCAATGTCAAAAACAGCTCGCTGAATAGCGCCATTGGTTCTGCGGATCTGCAAATGAGCGCAGATTTGAAAAATTGGGCAAGCAAAGGCTCTCGCTACAACATCAGCTATTTAAGAGGACAGCCATCTGTTTATCTTTTCTTGTCCAGCAATTTCTTCAAACAAGTTGTGAGGCTGGGACTGCAAGATCAACTGACTCGCAGTCTGATCAACTTCAATATGAAGAATGGATATGCTCCCGAGAGTGGATACTATGAATTCAGCGGCACAACCGAAATTCATATAAAACCACGGGACTTCAGCGTATCCATCTTGTCTTCGGAGGGCGTCAGCAATCCTTACAGGGAGGGGCAGGTCGGAAAAGATATTCTGAGCTTCTCATACAATATCTCTGATAGCGGCCCCATCAGTGCCGATATGCTGGAAATTTCTATTTCACAGGACAGAGGGTCGCCTTATCGGGGATATTGCACTTTCTATCCGGCAAGCTCCTTCGCACCTGAACAGGCCGTCCCCATCCCTACCAGGCTGGTATTCGATTCGGTGGCTCATGGAGCGGGTTCACGGCACGCCATTCGCTGCGATCGCACACCGGTGGATATTCGCACCCTCGGAATACAGGACAATCAACCACCGCAGGAGTGGAATGATCCCGTCAACGGTCAGGGCATCACCCGGTTTTACAAGCTGGCGCTGGAATTCGACCTGACCGATCCCATGGTGCAGCGCACCATGGGCGACGAGATGTGGGAAGGCGAGGTGGAACAAAGCGGCACCATCACCATCAAGGGGACCTGGCGCTGACCATGGAGTACAACATGCATCGTCTACTTTGGCCCTTGCTGGGCGGCTTGCTGGCCTCACAGGCCGCCGCCCTCGACATCGGCGCCATGACTCTTGCCATGGCGCCAGAGCAGGAGCTCATTACCAGAACCCTGACCAACAACAGTGCTTCACCCAAGCTGTACGACATACAGATGGAAAAAATCAGCGACCCCACGGCCAGAGGCAGGACACTGCCCACCGTCCCCGGTGAGCTGCTGTTTGCCCCCAGGCGCTTCACCCTGCACGCCAGACATGCCCAGAACGTCAAGTTCTACTACAAGGGGCCCGCCGATGACCATGAGCGTTACTACCGCATCACCTTCACCGAGTCACCGGCAGCCCAGGTGGATGAAGGCAGCCAGACGCAGCACCGGGGAACCGTCGAGGTGAAACTGGCCCTGCAGTCCATCCTGGTGGTGCGTCCGCGTCAGTCACGTTTTGCATACCAGTTGGACCCGGCACAGAGCACCATCACCAATACCGGCAACACCTATTTCGAGTTCATGGTAAAACGGGGCTGCCAGCAGGCGGACAGCGAGGCGGACAGCAAGTACCTGCTGCCCGGGGAGACCTACCACAATCCCGGGATCAATCAGCCGGGCAACCAGAAGCTCATCGTCTACCAGTCCCGCTTCATCCCGGTGGGCAAGGATTGCTGGCCAGACTAGGTGCCCGACACCGGACGGTCAGCAATCCCCGGGGTCAGGAGGAGAGCGTCGCCAGCCTGGCCGCAAACCCCATGAAGAAGAGGCCGATAAGGCCGTTGCCGAGACGGGCCGCCGTCTGGCGCTGACGGAAAAAGCGGGCCATCAGGGTACCGCCGAAGATCAGCAGGGTCAGGTAGACGAAGCTCATGGCTTCCAGCATGCCAGCCAGCACCAGGTAGGAGATCCAGGTGTGGGCATAGCTGAAGTCGATGAACTGCACGAAGAAAGAGACGTAGAACAGGATCGCCTTGGGATTGGTGAGGCTCAGGGTGAGGGCCTTGGTAAAATAGCGCTCACCGGGATCCATCTCGGACGCCGGTCCCGCCTTTTTGGCGATGAAGTTCGCGTGCAGGATCTTCACCCCCAGATAAAGCAGGTAGATGGCGCCCAGATAGCGCACCAGGGTAAACAGCAATGGGGTGGTGCGAATGAGGGACGCGATCCCCAGATAGGCGCAGAAAATGAGGATGGCATCGCCGACGAAGACGCCGAGGGCGGCGCGATAACCCGGGCCTATGCCGCGCACGGCACCGGTTCGCAGCACGTAGAGGGAGTTCGGGCCCGGGGCGATGATGATGAAGAAGAGACCGACCAGATAGGTCCAGACGTTGATGACACCCAGGCTTTCGAACATGTTCCCTCCATGGCGGGTGATGGGCCGGATAACGGCGGCAGGCCTTCTATACTAATCCGCCCCGCGCCAAGCACAAGATCTGACCAGCCATCCACACGCCGTCAGCATGAACGGCCTGCGCGCCGCGCGAACGCAATCCGGGCGTTCGCCCACTTTGGTTATGTCCAGATGCGCCGGGATAGGGCATGGTAGAGGGAGTGATACCCCAGCCATGGACAAGACCTTGAGTACCGACACCCCGATCACCGCCCCGCCCGCGGTGGACAACCCGACTACCACCGCTTATCCGGTGATCGCCGCCATCAGCTTCTCGCACCTGTTGAACGACATGATGCAGTCGGTACTGCTGGCCATCTATCCCCTCCTGAAGCTGGGGCTCGATCTGTCGTTCACCCAGATAGGTCTCATCACCCTCACCTACCAGTTCACGGCCTCGCTGCTGCAACCCCTGATTGGCCTCTATACCGACCGCAGACCCATGCCCTACTCCCTGCCTCTGGGCATGGGCTTCACGCTGGTGGGGCTGCTCTACCTGTCGCAGGCAGGCAGCTTTGGCGCCGTGCTGTTGTCGGCCATGCTGATCGGCATGGGCTCCTCCGTCTTCCACCCGGAATCCTCCCGGGTCGCCCGCATGGCGGCCGGCAACCAGCCCGGTCTGGCCCAGTCTCTGTTCCAGATCGGCGGCAATCTGGGATCGGCCATCGGCCCCCTGCTCGCGGCGCTCATCATAGTGCCGAAGGGACAGGGCAGTGCGGCCTGGTTCTCGTTGTTCGCACTCATCGGGGTCATCGTGCTCAGCTTCGTCGGCCGCTGGTCCAGCCACCATGCCGCCAGCTTCCATCGGCGGATGAGGGCCCATGCCGGCACCGGCCTGAGCCGCCGCCAGATTGGCTGGTCACTGGCCATCCTCGGTCTGCTGATGTTCTCCAAGTTCTTCTACATGGCCAGCCTGAGCAGCTATTACACCTTCTACCTGATGGACAAGTTCCACCTGTCGCTGGAGAGCGCCCAGCTCTATCTGTTCGCCTTCCTGTTTGCCGTCGCGGCGGGGACAGTGCTCGGCGGGCCACTCGGCGATCGCATCGGTCGCAAGCGGGTGATCTGGATCTCCATCCTCGGCGTCGCTCCCTTCACCCTGCTGCTGCCCCACGTCGACCTGTTCTGGACCTCGGTGCTGTCGATCGTCATCGGCCTCATCCTGGCGTCGGCCTTCTCCGCCATCCTGGTCTACGCCCAGGATCTGGTACCCGGCAAGGTCGGTACCATTTCCGGCCTCTTCTTCGGCTTCGCCTTCGGCATGGGAGGGATAGGGGCCGCCCTGCTGGGCAGATTGGCCGATGCCACCAGCATCGAAACCGTCTATCAGGTCTGCGCCTATCTGCCCCTTATTGGCCTGCTGACCGCCTTCCTGCCCAATATCAGGAGAGGCTAGAGGCCAAGCGGCAACCAGCGACCGACCATAAAAAACGCGGCCTGAGCAGGCCGCGTTTGGTTCCATCACTCGGGCCGCCTGACACGGCCCGATCCGCTCGGACTCATCCGCCGAGCCTCTTTGTCAGCACTCCAGCCCGACGACCGGGTCAACTGGAAGTTGTCACCCGAGAGGCCGCTGACGGGACCATTCACCGCAGGGCCGCGGCATTCCTCAGCAGTACTGGCCTGCCACCCAGCCCGACGACCAGGCCCACTGGAAGTTGTAACCACCGAGCCAGCCGGTCACATCGACCACTTCGCCGATGAAGTAGAGGCCGGGCACGGTGCGCGCCTCCATGGTCTTGGAGGAGAGCGCGTTGGTATCCACTCCCCCCAGGGTCACTTCGGCGGTGCGATACCCTTCGGTGCCGTTGGGCAGGATCTGCCAATCCCCCAGCAGGGTGGCCACCGCCTCCAGCTCCCGCTCGTTGTACTGGCGCATCGGCTTGCTCACCAGCCATCCCAGCTCCACCAGCTTGTCGACGAAGCGCTTGGGCAGCTCGCGCCCCAGCACGGTTTTCAGCTCCTGGGCAGGATGGGCCTGGGCCCAGGTCTTGAGGGTCTCTGGAATGTCGAGATCCGGCAGCAGGTTGATGTGGATCTTCTCCCCCGCCAGCCAAAAAGAGGAGATCTGCAGGATGGCGGGGCCGGAGAGGCCGCGATGGGTGAACAGCATGGCCTCCTTGAAGCGGGTGCCATCCTCGGCGGTCACCGCCACCGGCAGGCTGACCCCCGCCAGATCGGCGAAGGCCTCCTTGTCGGCCTGATGCAGGGTAAAGGGCACCAGCCCGGCGCGAGTCGGCAACACGGTGAGGCCGAACTGCTCCGCCAGCTTGAAGCCGTAAGGAGTAGCACCGAGTTTCGGCATGGAGAGGCCGCCGGTGGCGACCACCAGCGACGAGCAGGCGATCTCCCCCTTGCTGGTGTCGAGCACGAAGCCTTCATCTGTCTTGCTGACGGTGAGGATCTCGGTCTGGAACTGCAGGGTCACGCCAGCCCAGTCGCACTCGGTCAGCAGGATGTCGACGATATCCTTGGCGCTGTCGTCGCAGAAGAGCTGGCCCAGCGTCTTCTCGTGGTAGTTCAGGCCGTGCCTGTCCACCAGATCGATGAAATCCTGCTGGGTATAGCGCGCCAGCGCCGATTTACAGAAGTGGGGGTTGGCCGAAAGGAAGGCATGGGGACCCGCCTGATGATTGGTGAAGTTGCAGCGACCGCCGCCGCTGATGAGGATCTTGCGGCCCGGCTTTTTGGCGTTGTCGAGCACCAGCACGGAGCGACCCCGGTAGCCAGCCTGGGCCGCACACATCAATCCGGCCGCCCCGGCACCGATCACCACCACATCCACCTGTTTCATCGTCACTCACCCATCAAAAGAAAAACGGCCCCTTTACCTTAAAGGACCGTGATTGTACCCGGCAGACACCAGCACAGCGGTACAAGGACACCTGCAAATAGAAAACGGCCCCTTTACAAGGGGCCGTCATTGTACTGACTGAACACTAAGTGTCCACGACTATCAGGCGTTGCCGTCCATGATGCTGGCCGGGGCGCCCTTGGCCAACTCGGCCAGCTCCTTGTCGATGAAATAGAGGCCCTTGCCATCCTCGCCCACCAGGCTCAGACGGTCGACGATGCTCTTGAACAGCTTCTCCTCTTCGTGCTGCTCGGCCACGTACCACTGCAGGAAGTTGAAGGTGGAGTAATCCTGGGTGGTGAAGGCGACGTGGGCCAGACCGTTGATGCACTTGGTGATGTGATACTCGTGCTCCAGGGTGGTGCGGAAGATGTCACCCAGGGACTTGAATTCATGGGGAGGCGCTTCGATGGCCCCCAGCACCGGCATGGCGCCGGTCTCGCTCACGTAGGTGAACAGGCGCTCCATATGCTGGCGCTCCTCGACCGCATGCTGGCGCAGGAAGGTGGCGGCCCCCTCGAAGCCCTTGTCCTCGCACCAGGCGCTCATCTGCAGGTAGAGGTTGGAGGAATAGAATTCAAGATTAATCTGCTCGTTCAACTTCTCGATCATGGCTTTGGCCAACATGATGATTCTCCACTGTGATTTGCCCACGATTGTCGCCACTGTTGCATCCTGACGCAACCAGAGACAACCGACGCACCCCGCAGTTGCGACGACTTTTCACCTCATCCTCTCCCCCATACGGTTATAGAGAAGCAAAGAAACATGGTGTAGGTGACATCAGCCATTATGATGGCGCCATTGGTCGGGGAAAGGATTCAATGAGATTCATAATGGCACTGGCGCTGCTCTGGATGACCCAGTTGCAGGCAGCTCCCTCCTTGCTGAAAGAGGCTGAATTGCAGGCGGCGCGCGATCCCGTCGGCTATCTGCAGCGCCTCGACGCCAGTCCCCAGCAGGATATGGAACTGTTCTACGCCAGGTCCCTGGCCCAGGCAGCCCTTGGCCGCTATCCCCAGGCACAGCGCGACAATGCCCGCGCCCGCGGTCTGGCCAATGCCCAGCAGGAGACCCTTCGCCTGCTCGACTTCCGGTTGCAGCAGATTGCCCTGACCCTGGATGCCGATACGCCGGATCAGGCGCTCGAGCTGCTCACCCAGCTCTGGCCAGCGGTCCGGCATCACCCCAGGCAGGTCTCGGAGTGGCATGCCCTCAACGGGCTCGCCCTCTACCGTACCCAGCAGATGAAAGAGGCGATCCTCGAGCTCAAGACCGCCTATCACCTCAAGCAGAAAGAGCCGGGTTCCATCCTCTCCACCTTGCAGTGCGGCCGTCTGCTGATGACCCTCGGCAACCTCTATGCGGACCTCAATCTCTACCGTGAGGCCGAGACCTATTATCAGGATGCCCTCGGCCAGATGGTGCAGCTCAACGAACCCAACAGCCAGGCCATCATCCGGGCCAACATGGCCAGGCTCTACATCGACATGGGTCAGCCTGCCAGGGCCAGCCAGTTGCTCGATACCCTGCTGGCCACGCCGAGCCTGTCACCCCACTATCGCGCCATCGTCCTCGGCTACCAGGCCATGGTGTTCAACGCACGGGCGGACTGGCACTCAGCCTGGCGCAGCCTGGAGGAGGCACAAGCCATCTATGACAGGCTGGATAGCCCGCAGGCAGCCTCCCGTCTGACCGAGATCCGGGCAAGAACCCTGCTGGGTCGTGGCGAGAAGCAGCTGGCCCTGCAACTGCTGATGGAGCACACCGCCCCTCTCTCCATGGATGGTCGGGCGATGCAGGCCAGGTTGCTGGCCGATCTGGGCCGCTACCCCGAGGCCTACGGGGCCATGACCCGCTACATGCAGTACTACAAGCAGCACTTCAACCAGACCCTGAGCCAGCACGCGGCCGCCTTCCAGGTCGAGATGGATCTGGCTCGCAGCGAGGCCAGCAATCGCGCGTTGCAGCAGGAAAACGAGAGCAAGCGCCAGCAACTGCTCTACCAGCAGAGTGCCCGCTACTACCAATTGCTGCTGCTGGTGCTGCTGGCCGTCGCCCTGATCCTGCTCGGGCTCACCACCCGCAGGCTCCACCGCAGCTCGCGCCACCTCTACAAGCTCGCCACCTTCGATCAGCTGACCGGGCTGCCCAACCGGCGCGCCCTGCTGGAGAGACTGGGTCAGCAATGGCTGCACGAAACGCCCCTGACCCTGCTCATCATCGACATCGATCACTTCAAGCAGATCAACGACAAGCATGGTCACCAGGCGGGGGATCAGGCTATCCGGCAGTTGGCCAGGGAGCTCAAGAGCTGGGCGCCGGACCAGCAGTTGATCGGGCGCTGGGGCGGGGAAGAATTTCTGGTGGCCATGACCCAGGACGGGGCCACCTGCTGGCGGCAGGCGGAGCAGCTGAGAAGCCGGATCGCCTACCTGGCGGCCCCCCACATGACCATCAGCATCGGAGTGGCGGAACGCTCGACGCAGGATGACAGCCTGAGCCAGCTCATCCATCGGGCCGACATGGCCATGTATCAGGCGAAGCGCCAGGGGCGCAACCAGACCGTGCTGGCCCAGTCTCCCCACCTTTCCCCTGAACTGGCCTGCAACGTCGCCTGATGGCCCCTCGTGCGGGTGTCAGGGCGTCAGCTCAGTGAGTGACGCCACGTTCACCGGCGCACCGTAATCCACCCCCGGCAGCTCGAAGCCGTTGAGCTGCATGAACTCCTGGCGCAACCCTGCAAAATCCCCCAGGGCGCGAAAGTTCTCCGGCGTCACCTTGGGCCAGAGTGCCGAGACGGCGGCCTGCACCGCTGGCTCAAGCTCGTGGTCATCCATCCGGATCAGCCGGTTGCCATCGGCGACGACCCCTCTGGGCCCGTACATCTTGTCGGCAAACAGCCGCTGCATCTGCTCGATGCAGCCCTCGTGGACACCACGCTCCTTCATCACCCCCATCAACAGGCCCAGATAGACAGGCAGCACCGGAATAAACACGCTCGCCTTGGTCACCAGCGCCTTGCAGACCGACACCCAGGCATGACCGCCAATCCCGGCAAGTTGCAGGTTGATGGTCTCGGCGGTGGCGTGCAGGTGCTCCTTGGCATAGCCGATGGTGCCGTCCCGATAGAGGGGATAGGTGGACTCGGGGCCAATGTAGGAGTAGGCGACGGTCCGGGCACCGGGGGCCAGGCAATCCGCCTGCTGCAATGCCTGCATCCAGCGCTGCCAGTCCTCGCCCCCCATCACGGTGACGGTGTCGCGGATCTCCTCCGGGGTGGCTGGCACCAGCGACTGCTGCACCAGCGCATCGTGCTCCAGATCCAGCCCCCAGCCTTGCAGCGGCTGGCCTGTGGTCTTGAGCACCGAGCGTACCTGTGTGCCATCCGGCATCACCCTGACTCCGCTCGCCAGCGAATAGACCACCAGATCCACCTGCCCGAGCTGCTGGCGGAGGACGTCGATGGCCTGCTGGCGCATGGTGTCGGAGAAGGCATCCCCGATCAGGTTGACGGCGATGCGACCGGCTTGCTCCGCCGCCTGACGAAACCAGATGTTGTTGTACCAGCCAGCACTGCCGAGCCCCTTGTCGGAGGGACCCCGCTCGAACGAGACGCCCAGGGTATCGGCCCCGGCGCCGAAGGTGAGCGCGATCCGGGACGCCAGCCCGAAACCGGACGATGCCCCCAGCACCAGCACCCGTTTCGGCCCGTTGAACGGCCCCGCCGCCCGCACCTGTTCGATCTGTTGCAGCACGGCGGCGCGACAACCCATGGGGTGGCAATTGCGGGCAACACAACCCTGGATCTGGGGATGAATGATCATGAAGGACTCTCCGGTGCATCGGTGGGACATGAGAAACGGCCATGACAGCGTCACCCGGTTGCAGGTGAGGAGCCCTGGCCGTTTTGCCAAGGGAACTGGCTACAGCATAACCAAGGGGGGCGGGATTACCTTGATGTCGGACGGGATATGGGCTGGAAGAGGGCAGAAAAACAAAAGGGAGCGCGAGGCTCCCCAAAGCGGTATTCAGATGCTTTTTGTTGTTTTGTGTTCATTGCGAAGCACGGGCACATCCTATTCCCCCACCTTCCCGAGGGCAATAGCACGCCTGTGACCGGCGTCAAACTCCTGTTCAAAATATGCACTCCCCGGCCACCTGCACCTCTACGCCTTCCGGTTCGGGGTCAGGCAAATCCTGAAACTGTGGCGACGATGCCGTTTTAGTTTCAGCAGACATTGGTATAGTGGACCCAGGATCAGTGAGGAGAACTCCCATGAATGGAACCTATTACAAACACGTACTGGCCGCGATCGACCTGTCGGAAGACAACCGCAAGGTGATCGAGAAGGCGGTCGACCGGGCCCGCTCCAACGGCGCCAAGCTGTCGGTGATCCATGTGGATGTGGACCTCAAGGATCTCTACACCGAGATGATCGACATCGACATCGACAACGTGCAGGACCAGGTGATCGCCGAAGCGAAGGAGAAGCTGGAAGCCTTCCTCGCCTCGGTGGACTACCCCATCGAGAAGAAGCTGGTCATCTGCGGCGATCTGAGCGAGCGGGTTAACCAGGCGGTCAAGGACTACCAGATCGACCTGCTGGTGTGCGGCCATCGCCAGAGCTTCTGGAGCCTGCTCACCTCGAGCGCACGCCAGCTGATGAATACCGTGCCCTGCGACATGCTGGTCGTGCCCTTGCAGAAGTGATCGAACAGGCGTAGTGTGATTTGCCATGAATATGACCTCATTCAATCACAACTACTGGTGGTGCCGCTTCTAAACAGGCGGCACTGCTTTTCTATGTAGAATTTCCCAAAGAAAACACCGTGACCGCCGAGAGGCGGTCATTGTTTTCATCCCTTTGTCGCCTCCCGGCTCACCCAACTGGAGAGAGTGACATGCACAACCCCGTGATCCTGACCGGCGACCGCCCCACCGGCAAACTGCACATCGGCCACTACGTCGGCTCCCTGCGCCAGCGCGTGGCCGCCCAGCACCATTACCGCCAGTTCGTCATGATCGCCGATCTGCAGGCGCTGACCGACAACGGCCACAACCCGGCCAAGGTGACCGACCACGTGCTGGAGGTAATGGCCGACTACCTGGCCGCCGGCCTCGACCCGGCCAAGACCACCTTCTGCCTGCAGAGCGCCCTGCCCGCCCTCGCCGAACTCACGACCTACTACCTCAACCTGGTCAGCGTCGCCCGGCTGGAGCGCAACCCCACGGTGAAGGCCGAGATCCAGCAAAAAGGGTTCGAGCGCAGCCTGCCCGCCGGCTTCCTCGTCTATCCGGTCAGCCAGGCCGCCGACATCACCGCCTTTCGTGCCACTCACGTGCCGGTGGGCGAGGATCAGCTGCCCATGCTGGAGCAGACCAACGAGATAGTGCGCCGCTTCAACACCCTGGTTGGCAAAGAGGTGCTGACCGAGTGCCAGCCCATCCTGAGCGACACCGGCCGCCTGCCCGGCATCGACGGCAAGGCCAAGATGTCCAAGTCCCTTGGCAACACCATCGAACTCGGCATGTCGAGCGACGAGATCAAGCAGGCGGTGTTCGCCATGTATACCGACCCCAATCACCTCAAGGTGAGCGATCCAGGTCAGGTGGAGGGCAATACGGTGTTCGCCTATCTGGATGCCTTCCACCCCGACAAGGCCCTGGTGGCCGAGATGAAAGCCCACTACCAGCGCGGTGGTCTGGGGGACATGCGCTGCAAGCAGGTACTCAACGACTGCCTGCAGACCCTGCTTGCTCCGATGCGGGAGCGGCGCGAGGCAGCCATCGCCGACAAGCGCCAGCTGCTGCGCCTGTTGCAGCAGGGTACCGAGCAGGCCCGGGCCCTCACCGACGAGGTGCTGGCCGAGGTGAAGGGGGCGATGGGGCTGGACTACTTCTCCGGATTGGCGTGATCTGCCCCCTGCGGCGCGGGATGGCCGAGCGCATCCGCGCCGTAGCGCTCCCTCGCCAGCCGGTGCAACAACCCCTTGAACCAACCGATCGCCTCGTCATGGGCACTGAGCGGGTGGCCCGCCATCAGGTAGACGATGGGGATGGCGGGTTCCAGCTGGTGCAGGCGCAACGGATAGTGGCGACAGAAGTGGCGCCCGATCATCTCGGGCACCACCACCAGGTAGCGGCCGGTCGCCATCAGCGGCGGTACCGCCATAAAGCTCGGCAGCCTGACCCCCAGCTCCCGCTCCACCCCGAAACGGGCCAGCCAGAGATCCACCATGGCCTGGCTGTGGCCCCAGCTGGAGGTGTGGATATGGGGGCGGCTGACCAGTTCTCCCGGCCCCAGCATGTCGGGCAGAGCGCTGCCGAGGGGCGACAAACAGACCAGCGGATTGCTGAACCACTCCTCGCGCCACAACCGGGGCGAGAGGTGGTTGGCACCGGCAAACCCGATCACCAGATCCAGTTCCCCCTTCTCCAACTCCCGCTCGTAGTCGCTGTCCGCCAGCTCGCACACTTCCAGTCGGCAGTGGGGAGCCTGCTGCACCATCCACTCCACCAGCACCGGCACCAGGCCGTGCTCCACCGAGCCCGGGGTGGCGATGCGAAAGATCCGCCGGGCACTTGCCGGGTCGAATCCCTTGGCCTGACGCAGCCCCTGCTCCAGCATCGCCAGCGCCTGGCGCACCGGGCTCGCCAGCGCCTTGGCCCGTTCGGTCGGCATCATCTCGCGCCGACTCATCACGAACAGGGGGTCGTCAAGCGCCGTTCGCAGCCGCCCCAGCGCATGGCTGACGGTGGACTGGGAGAGGTGCAGCCGTTCGGCGGCACGGGTGACGTTGCGCTCCTGCATCAGCATGTCGAACACGGTGAGCAGGTTGAGGTCGAGGCGGGAGAGGGGCAGTTCCATCGATATTGACCATAGTTGAATGACGACAATTCATTTTTGGCATAGTAGCAGATTGCATAGAATGCGCAGGCGAATTACATCGGAGATTCAAATGCGTAGCTATCTGTTGTTGCTGGCGATCGGCCTGTTGTGGGGCTCCCAGTTCATTTTCATGCACCAGGCCGTGGCTGAACTGCCCCCCATCATGGTGGCCGCCGGACGCGCCCTGTGCGGCAGCCTGACCCTGGGTCTGCTCTGCCTGTTCATGCGCCTCAAGAGTGAACACACACCCTGGCGAACCTATATGCTGATCGCCCTGCTCGACGCCACCATCCCCTTCATCATGGTGGCCTGGGGACAACAGTACGTGGACAGCGCCATCGCGGCCGTGGTCATGGGTTGTATCCCCTTTGTGACCATTCTGGCGGCTCCCTTGTTTATTTCTGGTGAAAGAATCACCAAGGGCGGCCTCGTCTCCGTGATCATCGGCTTCGTCGGCGTGCTGGTACTGTTCTGGCCCAAGCTGACCAGCGGCATGAATGCCGGGCTGCTCGGTGCCATGGCCATCCTGTTCGGTGCCAGCTGCTTCGCCATCGGCCTGCTGATGATCAAGCGCTTTGCCAAGGACCATCCTGTGGTCGTGGCCCGCAACATCCTGATCTCCTCGGCCATCCAGCTGCTGCTGGCCGCGCCCTTCGTGGCCGACCTGAGCAGCCTCACCCTGCCGAGCCAGCAGGCCATGGGCGCCGTCGCCATGCTGGGGATCTTCTGTACCGGCCTGGTCTACTTCCTCTACATGGCGCTGATCCAGAAGGCGGGCCCGACCTTCGCCTCCTTCAGCAACTACCTGGTGCCGCTGTTCGGCGTCATGCTGGGAGCCCTGTTCCTCGGCGAGCAGATCCAGTCCACCACGGGCGTGGCGCTGGCCCTGATCCTGGGTTCGGTCGCCCTCAACCAGTGGGCACAGCAGCGCCGCCAACAGCGGGAGGCTGCCCTATGTCAGGCATCCTGACCACCCTCTGCGGCGGTCTGGTACTGATAGCCGGCTGGCAGTATCGCCACCGGCTGGCCGGGGTGCTGGGTCTGCTGATGGTGCTGCTGCCCTGGTTCTTCGACAGCAAGCTGCAAGCCATGCTGAACTATGCACTGAATGCCTGAAGACCCTCTCTGCGTGTGTGACGAGAGTGTATCTCTCCTGTTTTTGGGACCGTTTTAACAAAACCTCCGATTTGTCCCCTCTACCGGCGCCCTGCGCCGGTTTTTTTATGCCTGCCTTGCCCTGCCGCCCGTCACACCCGATAGCGATAACCGAGCCGCTCATTCTTGCGTGGGCCGGTGATCTGCCAGCCGAGCAGAAAGCCGTCCTCGGTCGGCGTCAACTCGGCGCTGTAGTGATCCTGGCCGCACAGGTGGGGCTCGGCGGTGAGCCAGCGACCATCCCCCTGCGGCAGCAACTCGAACAGCACCACCGGCTGCTCGTAGCGCAGATGGGAGAGCCGGATCCCCTGCTCGCCGCGCTGCCACCAGAAGCGGTTGTGCATGGTCAGCTCCCGGCCATGGGGCGTGGTGTAGCGACCCGTCTCGGCATACAGCCACCCCCCATGGTGATCGGTCACCACCACGGCACCCTCCCCGCGACCGCACCAGTCGGTGGCGGATCCGACCCCGTTGCTCGCCTCGAAGGCAAATGCTCCGATCTGTGACAACCCTTCCCATAAACGCTGGATCGCGCCTTCCAACTCGGCCATCATAGCGCCCTCAAAATTGACAACTGACGACAATTCAATCACATGAACTACTTGATAGGGGTTACCCTGCTCTGGTCCTTCTCCTTCAGCCTGATCGGGGTCTACCTTGCCGGTCAGGTGGATGCCTACTTCTCGGTACTGACCCGCATCGTGCTCGCCAGCCTGGTGTTTCTGCCCTTCCTGCGCCGTCGCTGGCTGCGCCCCGATCTGGTGGCCAAGCTGATGGCCCTCGGTGCCATCCAGCTCGGCATCATGTATCTGTTCTACTACCACTCCTTCCTGCTCTTGACGGTACCGGAAGTGCTGGTGTTCACCATCTTCACCCCCATCTATGTCACCCTGATCCACGACCTGCTGGAAGGGCGCTTCAAGCCTGTCTATCTGTGGGGGGCCCTGCTGGCGGTGCTGGGGGCGGCCGTCATCCGTTTCGACGGCCTGACCGAAAGCTATGTACTGGGATTCCTGGTGGTGCAGGGCGCCAACGTCTGCTTCGCCCTGGGCCAGGTAGGCTACAAGGTGCTGCTGGCCCGGGAGGCTGAGCAGCCGCCCCAGCTGGCGGTGTTCGGCTGCTTCTATCTGGGCGCCCTGGTGATCGCCCTGCCCGCCTGGTGGCTGCTGGGCAAACCTCAATATCCCGCCAGCCCCCTGCAATGGGGCATCCTCTTCTGGCTGGGGGTCGGGGCATCCGGGCTCGGCTACTTCCTGTGGAACAAGGGGGCGACCCTGGTCAGCAGCGGCGTGCTGGCCATCATGAACAACGCCCTGATCCCGGCAGGTCTGCTGGTCAATCTGGTGCTCTGGGGAAAAGATACCGACCTGCTCAGGCTCGGTCTGGGCGCCCTGCTGATGCTGGCTTCTCTCTGGGTCTGCCAGCGTCAGCAGGTCAGTGAGCGCTGACTGAAACCATTGACGCTGATGGGTCCATCGGCGTCAATGGGTACGCGGACAGTGACTGGCCGTCAGCCGACCACGGCGTTGTGTTCCCGCTTCGCCTGACCGTGGCAGGAGGCCAACCGGGCCAGCAGGTGATCGAGCTGCTCGGCAATCTGGCTCTGCACCAGGCCGATGCTCACGGTCACCGGGCGCTGGGGCAGCAGGCTGGCGTCGGCGATCTCGAGACGCAGCCGCTCGGCAATCTCCAGGCCGCTCAACCGATCGGTCTGGGAGAGCATCAGGATGAAGCCGTCTTCGTCCCAACGGGCGAAGGGATCTTCCCGGCGCAGCTCGCGGCGCACGATGCGGGCCAGCTTGGCCAGCATGGCGTCGCAGGCCGCTTCCCCGAACAACTGCAGGATCTTGCTGCGGTGATCCACGCTGAACTGCAGCAGACAGAAACTGCCGCTCTCGCTGGCCAGCCGTTCATCCAGCAACAGCTCGAAGTGGCTGCGGCTCTCGAGGCCGGTGAGGGGATCCGTGTCATGGCGATCCTCCAGGGGCGCCATGGCGGCATCCAGATGGCGAACCACCCCCAGCAGTTGACCCCCTTCGTCGCGACGGACCCGCTCCTCCAGCCGGATGTAATGGCCCTGATGGTGCAGGATGCGGTACTCGAGTCGAAGCCCGTTGCTGCGCCCATGCTGACAGGCCTCCAGGGCCTCTGCCAGACGGGGAGCATCATCCGGATGTACCCGATCCAGCCAGCCGAGATCTCCCAGCTCGCCCCCCTCCAGACCCAGCAGTTGCAGACAGGAAGGGTCCCGCCTCAGACCCTGCCCGGCCGACCAGGTCCAGATCCCGGCCTCCAACATCGCCATGGCCTGTGCCATCAGCGTCACCTCAAGGGGAGTGGTGACCTCAACCCCGGGAGTCTCATACCTTTCCATCACGCGCCTCGAAACCGGATCTGAATATCTGTCCAAGCAATCACACTCAATAAGTAACATTGGTGCTGGCGCCGAGCAACCGCGCCAGCATCGCTGGCCTCGCACCTCTCGCCCCCGGTGGTCCGCCATCAGGGCCTGCCAGCCTCCAGCTACGAAGTGGAACCCGACGTCACACCACCTTGCCCTGATAGCCTGCCATCAGGGCCTGCCAGTTTTCCGGCACGAAGTGGAAGCTGGTGTGCAGTTGCGACTCCTTGTTGAAGGAGCGCAGCAACCGCTCCAGGTTGGCCTGCTGCCAGTTGCCGGGGGAGCGGATGGCTCCTTTGTCGAAGTCGATCACCCACACCTTGCCCTCCTTGTCGAGCAGCAGGTTGTGGCTGTTGAGATCCGCATGATAGACCCCTGCATCGTGCAACTGGCGCACCGTTTTGCCTATCTTGTGCCACACCTCACCGGCGATCGGCCCCTGCTTGAGCAGGGCCACCAGATCCTTGGCGCCGCGAATGCGCTCGATCAGGATGTCGGCCCGATAGAAGGGCCCCTGCTTGACCATGCGGGCCGCAAAGGGGCGCGGCACCGGCAGCCCCTGTTCACTCAGGGTCGCCAGCAGACGATATTCAGCCATGGCCCGGCTGCTCTCCACCCCTTCAAACCAGAACCGGTCACGCACCAGCTTGCCCACCATGCCGCCACGGTAGTAGTGACGCAGCACCAAGTGACGGGACTCATCCTTCACGAACCAGGTCACCCCGCGGCCGATGGAAGAGCCCACCACCTGGCGATGGGTCTGCCACCAGACAGGATCGAACAAGGCAGGGGAAGGATCGCGGAAGACTCCGTCGGCATACCAGCAGACCTGGTTGTGGGTGGTGTGTGTCAGCATGATGAGAATTCCGGTCGATAGTGGGTGCAGGGCATCCATTCAGAAAGCCGTGTCGGTCGGGCAACCGGCGCAATTTTACAATCCACAGGGGAGTTTGCATAATGCCATCCATCCATTTTGCCATCGTTGCGCCACATCATGCCGCTGTTCCAAACGCCGCCCTCCTCCATCTGCATCCTGCGGCTCTCCGCCATCGGAGATTGCTGCCACGCGCTGGCGCTGGTGCGCGTCATCCAGCGGGAGTGGCCCCAGACCCGCATCACCTGGATCACCGGCAAGATTGAGGCGACCCTGTTCGCCGATCTGCCGGGGGTCGAGGTCATTCCCTTCAACAAGAGCAAGGGGTGGCGCGGCTATCGCGATCTCTGGCAGACCCTCAAGGGGCGCAGGTTCGATGCCCTGCTCCACCTGCAGGCCGCCATGCGCGCCAGCATCGCCACCCTCGGCATCAAGGCCAAGGTCAAACTCGGGTTTGATCGGGAGCGCGCCAGCGACGGTCAGTGGCTGTTCACCAACCATCGGGTCCCCTCACCCGCCTCCCCCCACGTGCTGGACGGCTTTCTCGCCTTCGCCAAAGAGCTCGGGATAAAAGATCTGACCCCGGACTGGCAACTGCCCATCAGCGCCGAGCACCAGACCTGGGCCCGGGAGAAGGTGGGTGGTAAGCCGACCCTGCTCATCTGCGCCGCTGCCAGCAAGGCATTCAAGAATTGGACTGCCGCCGGCTACGCCGCGCTGGCGGATCATGCCGCAGACAAGGGCTTTCAGGTCTATCTGTGCGGCGGACCGGCCAGGCTGGAGCGGGATCTCGCCGCCGAGATCCAGCGCCTCAGCCAGAGCAAGCCGGAAGATTTGGTGGGGCAAACCAGCCTCAAGCAATTGCTGGCGCTGATTGGCGAGGCGAGCCTGGTGCTGGCCCCGGATACCGGCCCGGCCCACATGGCCACCTTGGTGGGGACACCCGTGATCGGCCTCTACGCCCACCACAACCCCGCCCGTACCGGCCCCTATCTGTGCCGGGATTATCTGGTCAGCGTCTATCAGGAACTGATTGAGCAGGAGACCGGCAAGCCGCTGGCCGAGCTCGGCTGGCGCACCCGCCTCAAGGATCCGGACGCCATGGCCAAGATAAGCCGCGAGCGGGTCATCGCCGCCTTCGACCGCCTCTGTACCGACAAGCATCTTCTACCGACCCAGGGCAACTCGGAAATTCCGAGCCCTGGCGCAGGGATAATCTGATGGCCCGGCCCCGGCTCCGTGGGCAGAATGGCCCTCTATGCGGGTAACGCCCGCACAGCAAGCTACGGATATTTTGATCGGCTGGAATATGATTCCGGCCGTTTTTTTATCCGCCCCCATCTGCTAACATTCGCCGCCTTTACATCCTCCTGACTCTGATTCCTCCGCGCATTGCGAGCAACCGTCTCCCTTATCGGGCACAAGACGGCGGCCTCTGCTACAACCAAAGCGCGGATCATCGCTTAAAGGTACAGACATGGCGCAACAAGGCACTCTCTATATCATCTCTTCCCCGAGCGGGGCCGGTAAGTCCAGTCTGCTCAATGCCTTGCTGACCCAGCACAACGCCGCCGGCAAGATGCAACTCTCGGTCTCCCACACCACCCGCGCCACCCGTCCCGGTGAAGAGCACGGGGTGCACTACCACTTCGTCAAGGTGGAAGAGTTCAAGGCGCTGATCGAGCGCGGTGACTTTCTGGAGTGGGCAGAAGTCTTCGGCAACTACTACGGCACTTCCCGCGCCGCCATCAAGGCCTGTCTGGCGCAGGGCATCGACGTCTTCCTCGACATCGACTGGCAGGGTGCCCGCCAGATCCGCGAACTGATGCCGACCAAGTCCATCTTCATCCTGCCCCCCAGCCGCGAGGAGCTGGAGCGCCGCCTGATCGGCCGCGGCCAGGACAGCGCCGAGGTGATCAAGGGCCGGATGGAGAAAGCCATTGCCGAAATGGTGCACTACGACGAGTATGACTATGTCATCATCAATGAAGACTTTGATCAGGCACTGTTCCAGCTCAGGGCCATCATAGAGTGCCAGCGCCTGGAAATGCGTCAGCAACAGCAGGCCCAGCAAAACTTGCTGAAACAGCTACTGGCAGAGTAAGCCAAAAACAAGTAAACTTTTGCGTCATTTTTAAACACCGCTTTTTCAATCACAGAAAGCCCAAACACTGGAGTCCCGCATGGCCCGCGTTACTGTAGAAGATGCTGTAAAACAGGTAGGTAACCGTTTTGACCTGGTGCTGGTCGCTGCGCGCCGCGCTCGTCAAATCGCGGTACAAGGCAAGGATCCCCTGGTCGACGAAGAGAACGACAAGCCGACCGTGATCGCCCTGCGCGAGATCGAACTGGGTCTGGTCAACAACCAGGTGATGGATACTCAGGACCGCTATGAGCAGCAAGAGCAGGAAGCCGCCGAGCTGGCTGCCGTTGCTGCCATCGCAGAAGGTCGCGGCTAAGTCAGTCGCCTCCCATAGTCGGCGCCCGCCCGGGTGCCGGCTGTTCTCCCCATTTACAACCGCTCGAAAACCTCGCAAACTCGAGGGCATACCCTCAATTTCACGGATTGCCGTTTAACCGCTGCGGGGACTGTCTTGTATTTATTTGAAAATCTTAAAGAAATAGCCAGTTCCTACCTGCCACCCGAGCAGGTTGAGAAGCTCAGGCAAGCCTATGTGGTAGCCCGTGATGCTCACCAGGGACAGATGCGTTCCAGTGGTGAACCCTACATCACTCATCCCGTTGCCGTGGCCCGCATCCTGGGCGACATGCGCCTCGATCACGAGACTCTGATGGCTGCCGTGCTGCACGACGTCATCGAAGATACCCCTGTCACCAAGGACGATCTTGCCGAGCAGTTTGGCAACGCCGTCGCCGAGCTGGTCTCCGGTGTCTCCAAGCTCGACAAGCTGAAGTTCCGCGATCGCAAGGAAGCCCAGGTCGAGAACTTCCGCAAGATGATGATGGCCATGACCCAGGACATCCGGGTCATCCTGATCAAGCTGGCCGACCGCACTCACAACATGCGTACCCTCGGCTCCTTGCGACCGGACAAGCGCCGCCGCATCGCCCGGGAAACCCTCGAGATTTTCGCCCCCATCGCCAACCGCCTCGGTATTCACACCATGAAGAACGAGCTGGAAGAGCTCGGTTTCGAGGCGCTCTACCCCATGCGCTCCCGGGTACTGCGGGAATCGGTGCGCCGCGCCCGTGGCAACCGGCGCGAGATCATCGACTCCATCCAGAGCGAGATTGAGGGGCGTCTGCGGGAAGCCGGTATCGATGCCCAGGTGAGCGGACGCGAGAAGAACCTGTTCTCCATCTACAACAAGATGGAGAAGAAAGAACTGCAATTCCACGAAGTGATGGATATCTATGCTTTCAGAGTGAGAGTGAAAGACATAGACACCTGCTACCGGGTGCTTGGGCAGATGCACAGCCTCTACAAGCCGCGCCCCGGTCGCTTCAAGGATTACATCGCCATCCCCAAGACCAACGGCTACCAGTCCCTGCACACCTCCCTGGTGGGGCCCCACGGGGTACCGGTGGAGGTGCAGATCCGCACCGAGTTCATGGACCAGATGGCTGACAAGGGCGTCGCCGCCCACTGGGCCTACAAGCAGGATGGGGACAGCTCGGGTACCACGGCCCAGATCCGCGCCCAGCGCTGGATGCAGAGCCTGCTGGAGCTGCAACAGAGCGCCGGCAGCTCCTTCGAGTTCATCGAGGGGGTCAAGACCGACCTCTTCCCCGACGAGATCTACGTCTTCACACCGGAGGGCCGCATCATGGAGCTGCCCGCCGGCGCCACCCCGGTGGACTTCGCCTACACGGTGCACACCGACATCGGTCATGCCTGCGTCGGTTCGCGGGTCGACCGCCACCCCTATCCGCTGAGCAGCCCGCTGCACTCCGGTCAGACGGTGGAGATCATCACGGCCCCCGGCGCCCGCCCGAACGCGGCCTGGCTCAACTTCGTGGTGACCACCAAGGCGCGCTCCAAGATCCGTCAGTTCCTGAAGAACCTGCGCACCGAAGAGTCTGTGGTGCTGGGTCGTCGCCTGCTCAACCATGCCCTCGGCGCCAAGAACATCGAAGACATCCCGGAAGCCCGCGTCAAGCAGGTGCTGGCCGACACCAAACACGAGAACCTGCAGGGGCTGCTGGCCGACGTGGGCCTTGGCAACGCCATGAGCGTCATGGTGGCACGCCGCATGCTGGGGGATGAGCTGCCGCCGGAAGAGCAGCCCAAATCCACCAGCAAGAAGATGCCGATCAAGGGTGCCGACGGCATGCTGGTCACCTTCGCCAACTGCTGCCGCCCCATCCCGGGGGATGCCATCATCGCCCACATCAGCCCGGGCAAGGGACTGGTGATCCACCAGGAGTCCTGCCGCAACATCAAGGGCTACAGCCGCGAACCGGACAAATACCTGCCGGTGCAGTGGGAGGTGGACAAGGAGCAGGAGCAGGAATTCCGCACCGGCATCAGCATCGAGATCGTCAATCACCAGGGCGCCCTGGCGGAGCTGGCCAACGTGATTGCCGCCACCGGCGCCAACATCCACGCCATCAGCACTGAGGAGAAAGATGGCCGGGTCTATGTGGTCACCCTGCTCATCACCACCAAGAGCCGGATCCACCTCGCTAACATCATGCGCAAGATCCGGGTCATGCCCAACGTGCTCAGGGTGAGCCGACAGAAAAACTGAACACAGGCGGCGCAAGCCGCCTGCTGCTTTTCAAGAGATACCCAGGGCCCCATGCCGCAAGCCACCAGCCTTGTTGCATGCACCGGCCTCACGACATTGAAACCGACATGACTCCTGAACGCTTCAAACGCATTTCCGACATGCTGGCCCAGCGCCAGCTCGACCTGACCGTCTGCATGGAAGAGGTTCATAAACCTCACAACCTGGCCGCCATCGTGCGCACTGCCGATGCCATCGGCATCCACCGGGTGCACGCGGTCTGGCCCAAGAGCTGGATCCACAAGCGCAAGGGCACCGCCCGCGGCAGCCAGAACTGGGTGGACGTGAAGCTGCACCCGGACATCGGCAGTGCCGTGACCGAACTCAAGGCCTCCGGCATGCAGATCCTGGCGACCCACCTCTCCGACAGCTCCGTGGACTTTCGTGCCATCGACTACACCAGACCCACCGCCATCCTGGTGGGCCAGGAGAAGCACGGCATCGGCGAAGAGGCGCTGGCCCTGGCCGATCACCATATCGTCATCCCCATGGTAGGCATGGTGCAGTCCCTCAACGTCTCGGTGGCCGCCGCAGCCATCCTTTACGAGGCCCAGCGCCAGCGCGAACTGGCCGGCTGTTATCAGCGCGGCTGTCCACTCAGCCTGGAAGAGCAGAACACCATCTTGTTCGAGGGGGGCTATCCCGTCTATGCCCAGCTCTGCAAGGAGAAAGAGATGCCCTACCCCCAGCTCGGTCCGGCCGGCGAGATCCTGGCGGACGAACGCTGGTGGCAGCAGATGCAGCTGACCCGCAAAGGATGGGCCGCACAACAGGAAGAAGATGAATGGCAGGATCAGTGATGGAAAATCCGTTCGGCAGCTGGCTGGAATCCCAGGTCATACGGGATCATCTGACCAACCCCAATATCGAGGCCGGGGAGTACAGCTATTACTCCGGCTACTACCACGGCAAGCCGTTCGAGGATCATTGCGTACGCTACCTGCTCGGCGATGGCTCGACGCGGGAGTCCTGGGACAGTGGCCAATGGGGTAAGGAAGTTGACCGCCTGATCATCGGCAAGTTCTGCTCCATCGCCTCCGGCGCCACCTTCATGCTGGCGGGCAACCAGGGTCACCGGATGGACTGGGTTTCCACCTTCCCCTTCGATGCTGCCCGCTTCGGTGATGGCGTGCAGGACGGTTTTCTGCGCAAGGGAGACACCCGGATCGGCAACGATGTCTGGATCGGCTCGGAAGCCATGATCATGCCCGGCATCACCATCGGCGATGGCGCCGTCATTGCCACCCGGGCCGTGGTCACCCGGGATGTGGCCCCCTACTCTATAGTGGGCGGCAACCCGGCCAGGCCGATCCGCCCCCGCTTTGACGAGGAGCAGCTCGCCATGCTGCAAGCCATGCAGTGGTGGGACTGGCCGCTGCCCCGCCTGCAAGCCGCCATGCCCCTGCTCTGCTCGAACGACATCACTGCGCTCTACCACCACTGGCGCGAGGAGCTTGCCCGATGAAACCTGCCTCCCTTTCCCTGCTGGCCCTGACCCTGTTTTCTGCCGGAGCCCTTGCCGTGAGCAATCCTTACCAGCTAACCACTGAAGCCGACGTCCCCGCCCTCTATCAGCAGACCCTGCCCGACTTCTGGCGCCAGCATGCCGTCGAGGGGGAGTTCCAGGGCAAGGACGGGGTCACCCTCCGCTATGCCGCCCTGCGCCAGCCCAAGATCGATCGCGCCATCCTCATCGTCAACGGCCGGGTCGAGAGCTACCTCAAGTATCAGGAGCTGGCCTGGGATCTCTGGCGCCAGGGTTACAGCCTCTACCTCATCGATCATCGCGGCCAGGGAATGTCAGACCGCATGCTGGCCGACAAAGAGAAGGGATATGTCGACCAGTTCGACGACTATGTCGCCGATCTCAAACAGTTTCATGACGAAGTGATCGCCCAGGACCAACCCGCCAAGCTGTTCCTGCTGGCCCACTCCATGGGGGGGGCCATCTCGGCCCGCTATCTGGAACGCTGGCCGAACGACATCCAGGCGGCGGTGCTCTCCTCCCCCATGATGGGCATCAACCTCGGCGGCCTGCCCAAGTGGCTGGCCAAGGGGTTGGCGGCCACCATCGGCACGGTCGGCGGCTGGGTGGGCGAGCCCCCCTACGGCCCGGGTCAGGGACCCTATGAGGATCACGGCTTTGCCGACAACGAGCTGACCCACAGCACGGCGCGTTATGAGGCCTTCCGCCAGATCTACGAACAGCATCCCCAGGTCAGGCTGGGGGGCGCCACCGCCCACTGGATCCATCAGGCCATCACAGGATCGGACGCGGCCGTGGCCGACGCCGGCACCATCAAGACGCCGCTGCTGCTGCTGCAGGCCGGTGAGGACAGCGTGGTGGACAACGCCGCCCAGGAGGCCTTCTGCGCCAAGGCCCAATGTGAAGGGAGCAGGCCGCTGCGCATCGAAGGGGCCTGGCACGAGCTCTTCATCGAGGCGGATCCCCAGCGCCACGCCGCGCTCAATGCAACCCTGGCCTTCTTCGCGCGCTACTGACGCGACCAGAAGGGGCTGGTTATTTTTTGGATCCCTAAATAAATGGGGTGACGGCAGACGCTGGGGTACACTCCCCCGGCGTTCAATTGAAGTCGAGGTAATGATGTTCAAGGTAGTTGTGTCCGATCTCGATGGTACCCTGCTCAACGGGCAGCACCAGATCTCCTCCCGCACCCGGGATACCCTGCACCGCCTGGTCGACCAGGGCGTCAAGTTCGTGGTCGCCACCGGCCGTCACCATGTGGATGTGCGCAGCATCCGCGATGCGCTGGGGCTGGATATCTACCTCATTACCTCCAACGGCGCCGTGGTACACGACAAGCAGGATCAACTGGTCTACAACCAGGCGCTACCGAGCACGGTCGCGGCCGAGCTGATCGCCATGGAACGCGACCCGTCCATCCACATCAACGTCTACTACGGCGACGAGTGGCTGGTGGAAGAGGAGCTGCCCTGGTTGCTGAAGTTCCATCACGACTCCGGCTTCAGCTACCGTCAGGCGGATCTCGCCAGCCACCCGATGGACAGGGTCAACAAGGTGTTCTACATCGGCGACCACGACAAGCTGCTGAAGATAGAGGCGCACCTCAACCAGCAATATGGTGATCGGATCAACGTCACCTTCTCCCTGCCTGACTGCCTCGAGGTGATGCATGCCGGTGTGCACAAGGGTAATGCCGTGCGCGCCGTGCTGGAGCAGCACGGCCTGGAGATGTCACAGGCCGTGGCCTTCGGCGATGGCATGAACGACTTCGAGATGCTGAGCATGGTGGGCCGTGGTGTGGTCATGGGCAACGCCCACGATCGCCTCAAGCAGGCCCTGCCAGAGCACGAACAGACCCTCACTTCCGATGAAGATGGCGTTGCTGTCTATCTGGAGAAACTGTTCGCCTCCCAGACCCGCTGATTAGGCATCCCCATCGCGGATCGAAAAAGGGTGGCCCATGTGGCCACCCTTTTTGTTTCTCGCTCTCTTGTCACCACGCCAGTGCCGGGTGCATCAGACGGTTCAACAGCGTGCCGGATGGCGTCCACTCAAAGCTCTGGTTGGCGCCGCCATAGCATTCGGCGAGGCGCAGGGGGACGGCCGGTTTGTGACGGCGACCCGCCACATCCAGGCACAGCGACACCTGCCGATTGAACAGACGATCCCCCTGCCACTGCCATTGATGGCTCTCCTCCCGGCACACCTCCATCCCCAGACCATCTTCCCCTCTGGCGACCAGGCAATCCCCGGCCAGTTGCAGGGCGCCGACATCCCAGCTGAATGACTGGTTCGGTTGCTGATCGCAGGGCTGGGTCAGCAGACGGCCCTGCTCGCTCAGGGTCACGCAGAAGCCACCACTGGTTACCAAGGTGGCCTCGAGTTCGGCCTTTGGCTTGGGGGCGGCGCCCATCAGAAGATCTTCCGGTTTCGGCTGCAGGGCGCAACCACCCAGCAGCAGTGCGGCCATGGCCAGCACGGAGAGTTGAAGAGAAGTGATATGGTGATGCATAGGCCTTGTATCTGGTCCGTGCCCGAGCGTCCCCTGTCTCGCGGCTCCGGGCCCCAGCATAGCGAACTCGTGGCGAACAGGCGCCTGAAGAAGTGTAAAAAGACGTGACAGGAAAAAGCGGAAGAGAAACGCCAAAAAGCAAAAACCCCGCCTGAGCGGGGTTTTCAAATGTGGTCGGTGATAAAGGATTCGAACCTTTGACCCTCTGGTCCCAAACCAGATGCGCTACCGGGCTGCGCTAATCACCGAGGGGGTATTCCAAAAACACAAAGATGACCATCTGGTCATCCTCGTCATACAGCAAGTATGGTGCGAAGAGAGGGACTCGAACCCTCACACCCGGGGGGCACTAACACCTGAAGCTAGCGCGTCTACCAATTCCGCCACCTTCGCGTACCTGACAAGCTGTAAAATGGGGTGGCTGATGGGGCTCGAACCCACGACAACCGGAATCACAATCCGGGACTCTACCAACTGAGCTACAGCCACCACAGCTGTTTTCGTTCTTCAACACGCCCGTTTAACCGGCGCACTTTTGATGGTGCGCCCGACAGGATTCGAACCTGTGACCTCTGCCTCCGGAGGGCAGCGCTCTATCCAGCTGAGCTACGGGCGCTACGCTGTCGAACGGGGCGCATTATTGATGATGATGCCGACCTTGTCTACTCTTTTTTTGACACAAAGAATCAAGTGCCTGTTTTTCAATCACTTCCGACCCTTTTCAACTATTTTTGTTTTGTTCAGGCTGGATCCAGCAATTCCCCACTACTTTTTGAATCCCTCACCCCATAGGGTCAGAGATGATGGGCAATGCTTGACTTGCCTTTGCGCCCACCTAGAATGAATGAACGTTCATTCAGTCGTTGACCTCTGATAACCATGGATAAGAAAGAACGCATTTTCGAAGCAGCTCACGAGATCCTCGGCGAGCAGGGCTTCTACGGCCTTTCCATTGCCGTGGTCGCCAAGAAAGCCAAGGTGGCGGCAGGCACCATCTATCGCTATTTCAGCGACAAGGATGATCTGATCCGCCAGCTCTATCAGCACACTATCCTCAAGTGTCATCCCCTGGTCATGGAAGGTGTGCAGATAGAAGAGGTGTCCTATGAGCAGTATCGACGCCTCTGGCTCAACATCGATGCCATCTTCACCAGCTACCCCAATGCACTCAAGTGCAAATTGCAGTACGAAAGTTCTCCATTGGGGGCTGAATTGGAGCGGGATCCGGTCATAATGGCGACGTGGGCGCCACTTGAGCGCTTCTTTGAGCAAGGACGCCAACAGGGACTCTTCATCGATCTCCCCATTCTGGTGTTGCAAGCATTGAGTCTGGATTGCGTGGCCAACCTGGCACAGCAGCGCCGGGTTCACGATTTCGAATTGACGCAGGAACAGCTGGAGACGGTCATCCGGGCCAGCTGGAATGCCATTTTAAACCCTAATGTTTCCATCACAGGAGCCTGTTCATGAAAAAGTGGATGGCCATCATGTTGCTGATAGCACTCGCCCTGTTTGGCAGTGTCATCGGCTTCAATATGTTCAAGCAGAAGAAGATTGCAGAGTTCATGGCCAATCGGCCCGAGCCCGAGTTCCCGGTCACCGCCATGGTCACCAAGGCGCAGGACTGGGTCCCCACCATTGAAGCCATCGGCTTCATCGAGCCGAACCAGGGGGTCACCCTCTCCAGCGAGCTGTCAGGCACCATCGACAGCATCCGGTTCGAATCCGGGGCACATGTCAAAGCGGATCAACTGCTGCTGAGCCTGGACTCCAGTGTGGAAAAAGCCAATCTGAACTCTTCCCAGGCCAGACTGCCGGCAGCCAGGGCCAAGTTCGAGCGCTACAAGAACCTCTATCAGAAGAACTCCATCTCCCGGGACCAGCTGGATGATGCCGAGGCAAGCTACCGCTCCCTCGAGGCGGACATCGACAGTCTGAAGGCCACCATCGCCCGTCGTGAGGTGCGAGCCCCCTTCAGCGGCGCCGTGGGCCTGCGCAACGTCTTCCTCGGCCAGTATCTGGAACCGGGTACCGAGATCGTGCGCCTCGAAGACACCAGCGTGATGCGCCTGCGCTTCACCGTGCCCCAGACCGACATCTCCAAAATCACCCTGGGACAGACCATCAAGATCAACGTGGATGCCTATCCCCAGACCCAGTTTGACGGCCAGATCACGGCCATCGAGCCCGCGGTCAACTATCAGAGCGGCCTGATCCAGGTGCAGGCAGACATTCCGAACAACGACGGCCAGCTCCGTTCCGGCATGTTCGCCCGCGCCAGCATCATACTGCCCACGGTGAAAGACCAGATCGTGATCCCGCAGTCCGCCATCTCCTTCACCCTCTATGGCGAGAACGTCTACGTCATTCACGAGGCTGACGGCGTGAAACGCGCCAAGCAGGTGGTGGTCAAGGCAGGTGAGCGTCGCGGCAACGATGTCCATGTGCTGTCCGGCATCAAGGCTGGCGATCAAATCGTGCTGTCGGGTCAGGTTCGCCTGAGCAACGATACCAAGGTGCACGTGGTCGAGAACGATGCCCTTGCCGTTCCGGCACAAACCCCGATGCTGTAAGCGCGGAGAGCTGCGATGCGATTTACTGACATATTCATAAAACGGCCTGTGCTGGCGATCTCGCTCAGCTTCCTGATAGCCCTGCTGGGCTTCCAGGCCATCTTCAAGATGCAGGTGCGTGAATACCCCGAGGTGATCAACACCGTCATCACGGTCAACACCAGCTACTATGGCGCCAGTGCGGACCTGATCCAGGGCTTCATCACCCAGCCCCTGGAGCAGGCGGTCGCCCAGGCCGACAACATCGACTTCATGACCTCCTCGAGCCAGTTGGGCAGTTCCACGGTGACGGCGTACATGAAGCTCAACACCGATCCGAACGCCGCGCTGTCCGACATCCTGGCCAAGGTCAACTCGGTGCGTTCCCAGTTGCCCAAAGAGGCGGAAGACCCTTCGGTCACCTCCTCCACCGGCTCCACCACGGCGGTGCTCTACATGGGCTTCACCAGCCCGGAGCTCAACTCCAGCCAGATCACCGACTACCTGGAGCGGGTCATCAAGCCCCAGCTGTTTACCGTGGGCGGGGTCTCCAAGGTGGATCTGTATGGCGGGGTCGAATTCGCCCTCCGGGTGTGGCTGGATCCGGCCAAGATGGCCGCCTTTGACCTGACCTCAAGCGACGTGATGACGGTGCTCAACAGCAACAACTATCAGTCCGCGACCGGCCAGGCCACCGGCTATTTCACCCTGTTCAACGGCAACGCCGAGACCCAGGTCGGCAACATCGAAGAGCTCAAGCGTCTGGTGGTCGCCACCCGCGACAGCAAGGTGATCCGTCTCTCCGACATCGCCAAGGTCTCCCTGGAGAAGAGCCACGATATCTATCGCGCCAGCGCCAATGGCCGCGAAGCCGTGGTTCTGGCCATCAACGCAGCCCCGACAGCCAACCCCATCAACATCGCCCACGATGTGCTGGAGCTGCTGCCGAGCCTGAAGCGCAACATGCCGAGCACCATGCAGGTGAACATCCTGTATGACTCCACCATCGCCATCAACGAATCCATCCACGAGGTCATCAAGACCATACTGGAGGCGGCCGCCATCGTACTGGTGGTGATCACCCTGTTCCTCGGTTCGTTCCGGGCGGTCATCATCCCCATCATCACCATTCCCCTGAGCCTCATCGGCGTGGTGATGATGATGGACATGTTCGGCTTCTCCATAAACCTCATGACCCTGCTGGCGATGGTGCTGGCCATCGGTCTGGTGGTGGATGACGCCATCGTGGTGCTGGAGAACGTCGACCGTCACATCAAGGAAGGGGAAGAGCCGTTCCGGGCCGCCATCATAGGTACCCGGGAGATCGCCGTGCCCGTCATCGCCATGACGGTCACCCTGGCGGCGGTGTATGCGCCCATCGCCCTGATGGGGGGCATCACCGGCTCCCTGTTCAAGGAGTTCGCGCTGACCCTGGCAGGAGCCGTGTTCGTCTCGGGCATCATCGCCCTGACCCTGTCGCCCATGATGTGCGCCAAGATGCTCAGGGCCAACGAGGAGCCCGGCAAGTTCGAGCGTACCGTGCACGATCTGCTGGACCGGATGACGGCCCGCTACGACGCCATGCTCCATGCCGTGATGCAAAAGCGCATCGTGGTCATCCTGTTTGCCGTCATCGTGTTCGCCAGCCTGCCGCTGCTGTTCAAGTTCATTCCGAGCGAGCTGGCCCCGTCCGAGGACAAAGGCGTCATGGCGGTGCTGGGGACGGCGCCTTCCAACGCCAACCTGGACTACATCGAAAACACCATGGCGGACGTGAACAAAGTCCTGGACGACCAGCCGGAGATCGCTTACTCCCAGGTCTTCTCGGGGGTGTTCAACTCCAATCAGGCGTTCGGTATCGCCTCCATGGTGCCCTGGAGCCAGCGTGAAGCGAGCCAGAAAGAGGTGCTGGATCGGGTCGCCGGTCTGGTGAAGGACATCCCCGGGATGGCCATCACCACCTTCCAGTTCCCGGAACTGCCGGGGGCGTCGAGCGGTCTGCCCATCCAGTTCGTTATCACCACCCCGAACAGCTTCGAGAGCCTGTTCCTGATCGCGGGTGAGATGCTGGCGGCAACCCAGGCCAACGGCCAGTTCGTCTATTCGGATCTCGATCTGAACTACGACTCGGCCACCATGAAGATCAGCATCGACAAGGACAAGGCGGGTGCCTACGGCATCACCATGCAGGACATCGGCATCACCATGGGCACCATGATGGCGGACGGTTACGTCAACCGTATCGACCTGGATGGCCGCTCCTACGAGGTGATCCCGCAGGTGGAGCGCAAGTTCCGTCTCAACCCCGAGTCCATCAAGGGCTACTACGTGCGTGCCGCCGACGGCAAGTCGATCCCGCTGGGCAGCCTGATCAAGATTGAAGTGAAGGGAGAGCCCCGTGCCCTGCCCCACTTCAACCAGCTGAACTCCGCCACCATCGGCGCCGTGCCGGCACCGGGCGTGGCCATGGGGGATGCGATCAACTGGTTCAAGGCGACCGCGGAAGAGAAGCTGCCCCAAGGCTATCGTTACGACTTCATGGGGGAAGCCCGCCAGTTCGTGACCGAAGGGAATGCGCTCTACGCCACCTTCGCCCTGGCCCTGGCCATCATCTTCCTGGTGCTGGCGATCCAGTTCGAATCCGTGCGTGACCCGCTGGTCATCATGGTGTCGGTGCCGCTGGCCATCAGTGGCGCGCTGATCGCCCTGGCGTGGGGTATGGCCACCATGAACATCTACTCCCAGGTCGGTCTCATCACCCTCGTCGGTCTGATTACCAAGCACGGTATTCTGATCTGCGAGGTGGCGAAGGAGGAGCAGCTGCTCCATGGTCTGAACCGGATGCAAGCCGTGATGCAAGCTGCCAAGGTCCGTCTGCGCCCCATCCTGATGACCACGGCGGCGATGATCGCAGGCCTTATCCCGCTGCTCTATGCCTCGGGTGCGGGGGCGGCACAGCGCTTCAGCATCGGCATCGTCATCGTAGCGGGTCTGGCCATCGGCACCCTGTTCACCCTGTTCGTGCTGCCGGTCATCTACACCTTCCTGGCATCCGAACACAAGCCGCTGCCGGAATTCGACGAATCCATCCCGGCAAAAGCCAAGGGCGGTCACTGATCCCAGCCCACACAAAAAAGGCCCCGAAAGGGGCCTTATTTTTATCCATTGGATGACACACGACATAAGTCCATGAAGCAGTTAAACTAAACCGCACTCAATCCAGACCGCAAGGACGCCATGTCAGGAATCTTCTCCAAGGCCGTCGGCCTTAACGGACTCTCTTATCGTCTGCTTTCCTACATTCTGATCTGCAGTACGGTGCTGGCACTGCTCATCACCGTGCTTCAGCTCGCCTGGGACTACAACAAGGATGTGACCGTCATCGAGGCCAGCATCGGCCAGATCGAGGCCTCCTTCCTGCAACCCATCTCGGCCAGTCTCTGGAACCTGGATGAAGAGCAGGTGAAGGTGCAGATCGAGGGCATCATGAACCTGCCCAACATGCAGTTCGTCATGGTCAAGGAGATGCTGGGCAATTCGGAAGTGCCCCTGCTCACCCAGGGGGTGGAGCAGCCCCAATACGACATCTCCCGCGAGTTCACCCTGAGCTATCAGGGGGAAGTGGTCGGCAAGCTGTTCGTCGCCGCCTCCCTGGAGCAGGTCTACCAGCGCCTCATCGAGAAATCCGTGCTGATCCTGGTCAGCCAGACCATCAAGACCCTGGTCGTCTCGTTCTGCATCCTGGTCATCATCTACTATCTGGTGATCCGTCATATCAACCGCATCGTCAGCTATGCCCAGAAACTGAGCCTGGATCGCCTCGCGGTAGAGCTGACCCTGGAAGGTCGCCCCCTGCCCCGCAAGTCCCCTGACGAATTCGATACCCTGGCCGCCACCCTCAACCAGATGCGCACCCGGCTGAACGACGAGTTCACGGCCCGCCATCAGGCCGCCGATCAGCTCCAACAGGAGCGGGACTTCTCCGCCACCCTGATCAACTCCGCCAACATGGTCATCTGCTGCATGGAGCCGGACCTCAACATCGCCAGCATCAACCCGGCGGCCATCCTGCTCACCGGCTATCACCACCAGGAGTTGTTGCAGCACAACTGGCTGGATCTCTTCGTCAGCAAGGAGCAGCGTGACGAGCTGGCCGCCACCCTGGCCGAGCAGGGCGCCCTGGAGGACAGGGAGATCACCATGCACGACCAGCAGGGCAACGAGCTGGTACTGCAGTGGACCTTCGCTCCCTTCTACGAGGGGCCCAACCTCAAGTACCTGATCGGCTTTGGCTATGACATCACCCCCCTCAAAAAGGTGGAGCGGGAGATCACCCTGTTCAACGAGCAGCTGGAAGGCAAGGTGGCTGAACGCACCCGCAGCCTGAGCGATGCCAACGACCAGCTGGGCAAGGCCTATGACGATCTCAAGCAGGCCCAGCAGACCCTGGTGGAGTCGGAGAAAATGGCCTCCCTCGGTTCCCTGGTTGCCGGCGTGGCCCACGAGATCAACACCCCCATCGGCATCAGCGTCACCGCCTCCTCCTACCTGCAGGAGCGGGTGGCCGACTTCAAGCAGCATATCGAGGCCAAGCAGCTCTCCCGCTCCTACCTCAACGAATTCACCCAGAATCTCGACGAGTCGATGCAACTGCTGCAAGGCAACCTGAGACGCGCCTCCGAGCTCATCGCCAGCTTCAAGCAGGTGGCAGTGGATCAGTCCTCCGAGGCCCGCTACAACTTCAGCCTCGCCGACAACCTGCATCAGGTGGTGGTCTCCCTCGGCTACAAGCTCAAGAAGGCCCAGTGCGAGGTGGACATCCAGTGCGATCCCAAGCTGAGCATCTACTCCTTCCCGGGCAGCTTCACCCAGATCTATTCCAACCTGATCCTCAACTCCATCCATCACGGTTTCGATGGCTGGGACAGGCCCAGAAAGATCACCATCCAGGTGGCGCAGCAGGGAGACGAGCTGGTCATCGACTACAGTGACAACGGCCGCGGCATCCCCCCGGAGATATTGCCGCGCATCTTCGATCCCTTCGTCACCTCCAAGCGGGGACAGGGTGGCAGCGGGCTCGGCACTCACATCATCTACAACCTGGTGGTCCAGCTGCTGCGCGGCCGCATCCACTGCGCCAGCGAACCGGGCCAGGGCGCCCAGTTCCACATTCGCTTGCCCATCCAGCAGAACTGAGCACCGGCTCTTGTGGGCCGGCCGCTTTGTCCCCATCATGCTGTGACTGCATTCTTAACGAGCGGAGAACCTCGCAATGGCACAGCATTTTGACTACATCGCCATCGGTGGCGGCAGCGGCGGCATCGCCTCGGCCAACCGGGCAGCCATGTACGGCAAGAAAGTCGCCCTGATCGAAGCCAAAGAGCTGGGTGGCACCTGCGTCAACGTCGGCTGCGTACCGAAGAAGGCCATGTGGTATGCAGGCCAGATCGCCGATGCCCTGAAATATGGCGCTGACTACGGCTTCGACACCACGCTCAACCACTTCAGCTGGGCCAGATTGATCGAATCCCGTCAGGCCTATATCGGGCGCATTCACCAGTCCTACCAGAACGTGCTGGGCAAGAACCAGATCACTGTCATCAAGGGCTTCGCCCGCTTCGTCGACAGCCATACCGTCGAGGTGAACGGTGAGCAGTACAGCGCCGATCACATCCTGATTGCCACCGGCGGCCGCCCCGAGGTCCCGACCATTCCGGGCGCCGAACTGGGTATCGACTCCGACGGTTTCTTCGACCTGCAAAGCCAGCCCAAACGGGTTGCCGTGGTGGGTGCCGGCTATATCGCCGTGGAGATCGCAGGCGTGATGCAGGCACTTGGCTCCGAGACCCATCTGGTGGTGCGCAAGCATGCGCCGCTGCGCAACTTCGACCCCATGATCCACGAGACCCTGGTGGAGATCATGACGCAGGAAGGGCCCAAGCTACACACCCACGCCATTCCCAAGGCCGTCATCAAGAACGCCGACGACAGCCTGACCCTGCAGCTGGAAGATGGCCGCCACCTCACCGTCGACTGCCTGATCTGGGCCATCGGTCGCGTGCCCGCCACCGACAACCTCAATCTGGCTGCCACCGGCATCGAGTTGGACGAGAAGGGCTTTATCCCCACCGACAAGTTCCAGAACACCGCCGTCGCCAACCTCTATGCCGTCGGTGACAACACCGGCCGCATCCAGCTCACCCCGGTGGCTGTCGCGGCAGGCCGCCGCCTCTCGGAGCGGCTGTTCAACAACAAGCCGAACGAGCACCTCAACTACGATCTGGTGCCGACCGTGGTGTTCAGCCACCCGCCCATCGGCACCATAGGACTGACCGAGCCGGAAGCCGTTGCCGAATACGGTGAAGATCAGGTGAAGGTCTACCGCAGCCAGTTCACCGCCATGTATTCGGCGCTGACCCAGCATCGCCAGCCCACCCGGATGAAACTGGTCTGCGTCGGGCCGGAAGAGAAGGTGGTCGGTCTGCATGGCATCGGCTTCGCCATGGACGAGATCCTGCAAGGCTTCGGCGTCGCCATGAAGATGGGCGCCACCAAGGCGGACTTCGACAACTGCGTCGCCATCCATCCGACCAGCGCGGAAGAGTTTGTGACCATGCGATAAGCGGGGTTGAAGCTGACCTCATCACCATCGGGTCAGCTTCCACCACTTGCTACCAAAACCCGGCTCAGGCTGGGTTTTTTGTGCCTTGCCTGTCCACCAGCCAACAAAACCTGCCTTCTTTACGCCGATTTTACGCCAGCCAAATTGGGCTTTATGGCGCCTTTACGCCCGTTTTACATACCCTTTGAGCGTCAATGAGACCCATGGGATCGACACGGATATGCATCGATCCCTGACGCTAATTACCTCAACGGAGTCGTTATGAATTGGCTATATCTGCTGCTGGTCCTCGCCCTCGCGGGTTATCTGCTGCGCGCCCTCGCGCGCACTCATGAGTGAGGAACCGGATATGTGGCAAGAGATCATCTATCCCGTCGCGTTCGTGCTGCTGGTGCTGCTGCCGGCGCCTCTGCTTGGCAACTACCTGTATCGGGTGTTTGAAGGCAAGAGTCGCTGGCTGGCCCCGCTTGAGCGCGCCACCCTGGCCTGCTGCGGCACGGACGGGCGCGAGCAGGACTGGAAGTCCTACGCCCTCAGCCTGCTGGCCTTCAACGGCGCAGGCTTCGGCCTGCTGTTCCTGATCCTGATGGCGCAGGGGCTATTGCCCCTCAACCCGCAGCAGCTGCCCGGGCTGAACTGGCAACTCGCCTTCAACACCGCGGTCAGCTTCATGACCAACACCAACTGGCAGGCCTACTCCGGCGAAGCCAGCCTCTCCTACTTCAGCCAGATGGTGGGGCTCACCACCCAGAACTTCGTCTCCGCCGCCACCGGCGCTGCCGTCGCCATCGCCCTGTTTCGCGGCATCGCCCGCCAGCAGACCACCCACCTCGGCAACTTCTGGCAGGATCTGGTGCGTTTCTGTCTCTACGTGCTGCTGCCGATGGCGCTGATCCTGGCGCTGCTGCTGGTCTGGCAGGGGGTGCCCCAGAGCCTGTCTGCCTACCTGCCGTTCCACGCCCTGGAAGGCCAGGAGCAGCTGCTGCCGCTCGGCCCGGCCGCCTCCCAGATCGCCATCAAGCAGCTCGGCTCCAACGGTGGCGGCTTCTTCGGCATCAACTCGGCCCATCCGTTCGAGAACCCCACCGCCCTCTCCAACTGGCTGGAGATGGTCGCCCTGCTGACCCTGGCCGCCGCCATGGTCTGCACCCTGGGTCGCTACGTGAAGGATCTGGCCCACAGCCGCGCCATCCTCATCGCCATGACCATCATGCTGGTGCTGGGGCTCTGCCTCGCCATCGGCCAGGAGCTGAAGCCGGATCCCGCCCTCGCCCACCTCACCAGCGAAGCCGGCAACTGGGAAGGCAAGGAGAGCCGCTTCGGCCCCGTGCTGTCCAGCATCTGGGAAGTGGCGACCACCGCCGCCTCCAACGGCTCGGTCAACGCCATGCACGACAGCTTCGCCCCCCTCGCCGGCATGGTCGGCATGATCAACATGCTGCTGGGTGAAGTGGTGTTCGGCGGCGTCGGTGCCGGCATCTACGGCATGATGCTGTTCGTGCTGCTCACCGTGTTCCTGTGCGGCCTGATGGTGGGGCGCACCCCCACCTATCTGGGCAAACGGCTCGGCATCACCGAGATGAAGTGGGTGGTCGCCAGCATGCTGGTGATGCCGGTCGGGGTATTGGTGATCGGCGGCATTACCCTGCTGATGCCGGACTCCGCCACCGTCATCGGTCACGACGGCCCCCACGGTCTGTCACGGCTGATCTATGCCTACGCCTCGGCCGCCGGCAACAACGGCTCCGCCTTCGCCGGCTTTGCCGCAGCCGACAGCTGGCAGTGCATCGCCATCGGGCTGGCCATGCTGCTCGGCCGCTTCGGCTACATCATTCCGGTGCTGGCCATCGCCGGCCAGCTGGCCCGTGCCCCGCGCCAGGAGCGAAGCGAGGGGGACTTCCCCGTCAGCGGCCCGCTCTTCATCACCCTGCTGATCGTCACCGTGCTGCTGATGGGGGGTCTCTCCTTCCTGCCGGTACTGGCGCTGGGCCCGGTGGCGGAACACCTGAGCCTGCTGGGAGGTGCCTTCTGATGCTGCACATCCGACTGATCTGCGTGACCAACTATTCGATGCAGGGAGCTTTCCAATGAGCAAGTCCGCTTCAATGAGCACCGACACCATTCAGGTGAAGGGCAAGAAACAGAAATCACAGATCCTGCAGGCCATGGTGGAAGCCCTCTATCGCTTCAACCCCAGGGCGCTGTTTGGCAGCCCCATCCTGTTCACCCTCTGGCTGGCGGCAGTGATGGCGACCCTGGAGTCACTGCTGGGGCAGCCGCTCTCCGGCGTCGCCCCTTCGCTGGCCTGGCAGCTGACTGCCTGGCTCTGGCTCACCCTCTGGTTTGCCAACTTCGCCGAGACTCTGGCCGAGGGGCGCGGCAAGGCGCGGGCCGACAGCCTGAAGACCGGCATGAGCCAGCTCAAGGCGCGTCGGGTCAACAGCCCGCAGGATGACAAGGGCGAATGGGTACCGGCCACCAGCCTGCTCAAGGGCGATCTGGTGCTGGTGCGCAGCGGCGAGATGATCCCGGCCGACGGCGAAGTGGTCGCCGGCATCGCCTCGGTCAACGAGGCGGCCATCACCGGCGAATCCGCCCCCGTCATCCGCGAGTCCGGCACCGACCGCAGCGGCGTGACCGGCAACACCACCGTCGTCTCCGACCAGATCTGGGTACACATCAGCAACAACCCGGGCGAAAGCACGCTGGATCGGATGATTGCACTGGTGGAAGGAGCCAAGCGGCAGAAGACCCCCAACGAGATGGCGCTGGACGCCCTGCTGGTGGGGCTGACCCTGATCTTCCTGCTGGTGGTGGCCACCCTGCCCTGGTTCCTCGACTACAACGGCACCCAGGTGCCCCGGCTCTATCTGCTGGCGCTGTTCATCACCCTGATCCCGACCACCATCGGCGGTTTGCTCTCCGCCATCGGCATCGCCGGCATGGACCGGCTGGTGAAGCTCAACGTGATCGCCAAGTCGGGCCGGGCGGTGGAAGCCGCCGGCGACGTGCGCACCCTGCTGCTGGACAAGACCGGCACCATCACCTTCGGCAACCGGATGGCGGACGAGCTGATCCCGGCCCCCGGCGTGGACCCCTCCCTGCTGGCCCAGGCCGCCATGCTGGCCTCGCTCGGTGACAATACCCCGGAGGGCAAATCCATCCTGACCCTGGCGGGCAAGAGCCACACCAGGCCGAGCCAGCTGGAGAGCGACATCCTCATCCCCTTCAGCGCCGAGACCCGGCTGAGCGGGCTGGATCGCAACGGCCATCACTATCGCAAGGGGGCGGTGGACGCGGTGCTGCGCTACCTCTCCCTCGATCGCAAGGCGGTGCCCGAGCTCATCCTCAAATCGGTGGACAACATCGCACGCCAGGGCGGCACCCCGCTGCTGGTCTGCACCCACGAGAAGCTGCTGGGGGTAGTGTTCCTCAAGGACATCATCAAGCCGGGCATCAAGGCACGCTTCCAGATCCTGCGCCACATGGGGATCCGCACCGTGATGATCACCGGTGACAACCCGCTGACCGCCGCCGCCATCGCCGCCGAGGCTGGGGTGGACGACTTCATCGCCGAGGCGACGCCGGAGAAGAAGCTGGCCTACATCCGTCAGGAGCAGGCCGATGGCCGCCTGGTCGCCATGTGCGGGGACGGCGCCAACGACGCACCGGCGCTGGCCCAGGCCGACGTGGGCCTGGCCATGAACGAGGGGACCCAGGCCGCCAAGGAGGCGGGCAACCTGGTGGATCTCGACTCCAACCCCACCAAGCTGCTGGACGTGGTGCTGGTGGGCAAGCAGCTGCTGGTGACCCGTGGCGCCCTGACCACCTTCTCCATCGCCAACGACGTGGCCAAGTACTTCGCCATCCTGCCGGCCCTGTTCATCGCCGCCTATCCACAGCTGGGGGCGCTGAACCTGATGCAGCTGGGCAGCCCGGAGAGCGCCATCCTGTCGGCCATCATCTTCAACGCCCTGATCATCGTCGCGCTGGTGCCGCTGGCCCTGCGCGGGGTCAGCCTGAAGGGAACGGCGGCCAGCCTGCTGCGCCGCAACCTGCTGATCTACGGCGTCGGCGGCCTGATAGTGCCTTTCATAGGTATCAAGCTGATCGACCTGGTCATCACCGGCCTGGGGCTGGTGTAACGGCATCACCGGATGCGGGGCAGGCCCGCATCCACCCAACACATTTGGAGCAAACACATCATGATAGCAATCAGAACCCTGCTGACCCTGACCCTGCTGCTGGGGGTAGCGTATCCGCTGGTCGTCACCGGGCTGGCCCAGCTGCTCTTCCCCTGGCAGGCCAACGGCAGCCTGCTCACCAACGCCAAACAGCAGGTGGTCGGCAGCGCCCTGCTGGCACAGAAGTTCGAGCGGGCCGACTACTTCCACTCCCGCCCCTCCGCCAGCGATTTCGCCACCATAGGTGGCGGCGGAAGCAACCTGGGGATGAGCTCGCCGCTACGGGCCGAGTTTGCCGCAGCGGCGGCCAGGGCGCAGCCGGAAGCCAGGGTCCCCGCCCTGCTGACCCGCTCCGCCTCCGGCCTCGATCCCCATCTGCCCCTCGATGCAGCGCTGGCCCAGGTGGATAGGGTCGCCGGGCAACGGGGGCTGGATCCCGTTCGGCTGACGGAGCAGGTCAAGTCGGCGGCACAAGCTGGTATCCTTGGCCCGCAGGTGGTCAACATTCTCCAGTTGAACCTGCAACTCGATCATCAAAAGGGCGCCTGAGGGCGCTCCTTGCCGTTCGGGAAGGCTCCCTTTCGACAACGGGGACAAGCATGAGCAATGAGGTCACGGCCGCGGTTCGGCCGATGCAACGGGAGCACGGGGATGCGTGATGAAGTGAGGGCGGACGCCCTGCTGGCGAGCCTGGAGCAGGAGCACAGGGGCAAGCTGAAGGTGTTTCTCGGCGCGGCCCCCGGCGTCGGCAAGACCTACGCCATGCTGCAGGCGGTGCGGGAGCAGGCCAGAGAGGGAGTCGACATCCTGATCGGAGTGGTGGAGACCCACGGCCGCCAGGAGACCCTGGCCCTGCTCGACAAGCTCGCCATCCTGCCGCGCACACTGCACCTGCACCGCCAGCAGCGGCTGGAGGAGATGGATCTGGACGGCCTGCTGGCGCGAAAACCCGCCATCGCCGTGGTGGACGAGCTGGCCCACAGCAACGCCCCCGGCAGCCGCCACGAGAAGCGCTGGCAGGATGTGGAGGAGTTGCTGGGTGCCGGCATCGACGTCTACACCACCCTCAACGTGCAGCACCTGGAGAGCCTCAACGATCTGGTGTGGCAGCTGACCGGGGTCAGGGTCAAGGAGACCCTGCCGGATCAGGTGCTGCTGGAGGCCGACAGCCTGGTGCTGATAGACCTGCCCCCCAAGGAGCTGCTCGGCCGCCTCAAGGAGGGCAAGGTCTATGTGCCCCATCAAGCCAAGGCCGCCCTGCAGTCCTTCTTCTCCCTCAACAACCTGACCGCCCTGCGCGAGCTGGCGATGCAGACCGCCGCCAGCCACGTGGAGGGGGATCTGCAATTGCAGTGGCAGGCCGCCGGCAAGACCACACTGCCGCTGCGGGGCAAACTGATGGTCTGCATCGGGGATGAGCACGGCGCCGCTCTGGTGCGTTACGGCCACCGCTTCGCCCAGCGCAGGCAACTGCCCTGGCTGGTGGTGCACATCGACAGCAGGGGGCAACGCTCCCCCGAGCTGGAGCAGGCGCTGGCCCTCGCCTCCCAACTGGGGGCCAGGGTGCTGACCCTCTCCAGCCCGGCCGTGGCCGATGCCCTGCTGGAAACCGCCGAACAGCAGCAGGTCTCCCAATTGCTGCTCGGCAAATCCCGCAACCCGCCCTGGCGTCGATCCCTGGTACAGCACCTGCTCAAACAGGCGCAGGGATTCGAGATCACGCTGGTGGATACCGAGAAGCGCAAGCCCGGCCTGACCCTACCTACGGCAGGCCCGGGTGAGCTTCGCCAGAGCCTGCTCGCGGTGGCCATCATGGGGGGGACCTCGGCCGTGGTCTGGGCCCTCTCCCACTGGCTGCCCCCCGCCTCCCTGCCCATGCTGTTCGTGCTGGGGGTACTGGCCACCGCGCTCACCACCAGCCTGGTCCCCGCCATCCTGGCCGCCGTGCTGGGCTTCGTCGGCCACAATCTGCTGTTCACCGTCCCCTACTTCTCCCTGAGCGTGGCCAGCCACAGCGACCTGCTCACCCTGTTCGTGCTGCTCATCGTCGGCATCGCGGCCGGGCGCCTCGCCTCCCGCCAGCGTCAGCAACTGGTCAGTCTGCGCGAGACCCAGCAGCTCGGTAACGCCCTGCTCTCCCTGAGCCAGGGGCTGGCCACCGCCAGCAGCCCGGTGGACGTGCTGAGACAGGGAACCCAGGCCATCGCCCTCGCCCTTGGGCAGCCCGTGTTCGCGCTCGATGGGGATTACCAGTACCGGGCCGGTGACACCCAGACCGGGCCGGGCCAGACAGACAAGGCCGCCATTGACTGGTGCCTGGCCCAGAAACAGAGTGCCGGTGCCCATACCGCCACCCTCAACGCCGCCGAGGCCCAGTATCATCACCTCGGCGATGACCTGGTGCTGGGCATCCGGCTGGCCAGCCCGCTCACCTCCGCCGCCGAGCACCAGCTACAGGCCCTGCTCACCGATATCCGCGCCGCCCTGGCGCGGATCGATCTCAACGAGCGGCTGGCGGACAGCCAGTTGCAGGCGGAGACCGACCGGATGCGCGCCGCCCTGCTCTCCTCGGTCTCCCACGACCTGAAGACGCCGCTGGCCACCATCATGGGGGCCGGCAGCACCCTGCTGGAATACGGGGACCGGATAAGTGCGGAGGACCGCATCGAACTGCTGCACTCGGTGCAGGACGAGGCGCGCCGCCTGCACGGCTATGTGCAAAACCTGCTGGACATGACCCGCATCGGTTCACCGGATTTCCAGCTGAAACGGGATTGGGTCGACCTGGCGGACCTGGTGGAAAGCGCCCGCCGCCGGCTCGACTCCTCCTGGCGCCAGCACAAGCTGCTGGTGCACTTCGATCAGCAGATCCCCCGGCTCTATGTGCACGGCGCCCTGATCGAGCAGGTGCTGGTCAACATCCTCGACAACGCCTCCCGCTACTCACCGGCCGGCACCCCCATCGAGTTCAAGGTGATGCTGGCGGACCCCGACCTCATCATCGACATCATCGATATCGGGGTCGGCATCGCCGAGTCGGATCGGGACAAGATCTTCAATCTGTTCTACACCCAGCCGGTCGGTGACTGCGGCAGCCGCGGCACCGGGCTTGGCCTCGCCATTTCCCGCGCTATGATAGAGGTCCACGGCGGCCGCATCTGGGCATTCGCCGGCCCCAACGGCAACGGCACCTGCATGCGCATCTCCCTGCCGCTGGCCCTCAACGCACCGGCGGCCTGATGGTCGCCGCCCTTTTCAATCAGCAAACGGGAGGCTGAATGGCTCACATACTGATCATCGACGACGAGGCGGCCATCCGCCGTTTTTTGCGGATCAGCCTGATCGCCGAAGGACATCAGGTGAGTGAGGCGGTCGGCGTCACCGAGGGGATGGCGCAGTATCGCCACCTCAACCCCGACCTGGTGATCCTGGATCTGGGCCTGCCGGACGGTGATGGCATGCAGATCCTGCACGCCATCCGCGAACATCACGCCAATCCCGTGCTGGTGCTCTCGGCGCGGGACTCGGAGCAGGAGAAGGTGCGGTTGCTGGATGCGGGGGCCAACGACTACATGAGCAAGCCGTTCGGCGTCGGGGAGATGATGGCCCGTATCCGGGTGCTGCTGCGCCAGCGGGTCGGCGCCACCAGCGGCGAATGCCGCCACTTCCCCCAGTGTGGCCTGACCCTGGACAGCAGCAGCCACAAAGTCACCCTGCAGGGCGAGGAGATCCCCCTCTCCCGCAAGGAGTTCGCCCTGTTGCAGGCCCTGGTGTGCCACCCCGGCAAGCTGGTGCAACAGACCCAGCTGCTCATCGACATCTGGGGGCCGAGCCACAAGGAAGATACCCACTACCTGCGCATCGTCATCGCCAGCCTGCGCAAGAAGCTGGGAGATAACCCCCAGCAACCCACCCTGATCGAAACTGAAGCCGGCATCGGCTACCGCTTTATCGGCAGCTGATGTTTCACGTGGAACGACGCCAACCACAGCACAGGGCCAGCAGACCGCAACCCCCGAGCAGCAGACCGAGATCCTGCAAGCTGGCTGCAACCGCCAACCCCAGGCTGAGCAACAGGTAGTAACCGAGCCCGAACAGGGCCCCGGCACTGCCCGCCACCTCCCGATAGGCCAGCAGCGCCTGGCTCAGCACATTGGGGATAGCCAGCCCGAACGCGACCACCACTCCCGTCATGGGCAGCAGAAACCAGAGCGATGCCTGACTGGCCCACACCAGCCAACCCGAACCCAACGCCAGCACGGCGGCGAGCCGTATTAACGAGGCAGGCGTCCAGCCACGGCCCAACAGATGCTTGTTGAGCAGGCTGCCCACCAGGGTCGCCAGCGCCAGCACGATGCCGGAGTAACCAAACTCGCCCGCGCTCAACCCCAGACTGGCAAACAGAAACGGCGCCAGGCTGTAGTAGCCGAACAGCATGGTGTTGAACAAGGCGACCAGGGCGGCGCTGCGCCACAAGCCGGTATCACGCACCATCCGGCAGGCCAGCGGCCAGAGTGCGACCCTTTGGGTGGTGGCCGGGCGGGTTTCCGGCAGTTGCCAGCAAGCCATCAGCAACAAGCCGATTGCCAGCGCCAGCAGGGCGCCGAATACCCCGAGATAACCCAAGTCATCAGCCAGCAGGCCACCGCTCACCAGCCCCAGCACAGGACTCAGGGAGAGCGCGATGCCCATCACCGAAAAGACCCGCGCCAGATCGCTGCCCTGATAGCTGTCGCGCAGCATGGTCTGGGTCACCACGGAACCCACGGCGGCGCCGAAGGCCGCGATGACCCGGGCCAGCAGCAGGGTTTCAAATTGAGTGGCCAGCAACGCCAGCAGGGTGCCGGCGCCATAGGTCAGCAACCCCGCCAGCATGGCGGGACGCCGCCCGATGAGATCGCACAGTCGGCCCCAGCAGACCACGCCCGCCGCAAACGCCAGAAAATAGACCGACAGGGTCTGGGACGCCTGCCCCTCGCTCACCCGAAACTCAGTGGCGATATGGGTCAGCACCGGGCTGTAGATGGTCTCCACCATCTGGGGAAACATCATCAATCCGACCACCAGCCAGCGCGGTGGCAACCTGTTGTTCATGACACACCTCCTTCACAAGAGGTCGCCATTCTAGAGAGGGATAACATGTCCGATTACAATAAGGCGGACTATAAACAGCAAGAATCGGACACATGGCCTTTATTCTTCCCGATCACCCCTTTGATCCGGACCAGCACGACGGCAGCGCCATCGGTATTGCCGCCGCCCTCGGCTGGCACGACTCCGGCCGCCATCAGCACCAGCGCCACCAGCTGCTGTTCGCCCAGGCAGGCTGCATGACCATAGAGCTGGACGATCAGGTCTGCCTGCTGCCGCCGACGCGAGCGGCCTGGTTGCCAGCAGGCCTGCCCCACCGGGTATTGATGCGCGGGGTAGTGGCCTATCGCTCCCTCTACTTCCAGCCGGAGCCCGCGTTGCCAAACGAGATGGCGGTGCTGGCGGTCAACCCGCTGCTGCGGGAGATCATCGAGCGGATGGCGCTCTGGCCCTGGGACAAGCCGGAAGCAGAGCAAACCTGCACACTGGCATTATTGAAAGAAGAGCTGGCGCAAGCGCCGCGGGAATCCTGGCAGTTGCCGCTGCCGTCAGACGGGCGTCTGACCGGCTGGCTGCAGGAGTTAAAGCGGGGTGACACCCTGCCCGATCGGCTCAACCGGCTGGCCGAACGGGTGGGTGCCAGTGACAAGACCATAGGCCGCATCTTCATGCGGGAGACCGGCATGAGCTACCAGGCCTGGCGCCAGCAGTGGCGACTGCTGCGGGCCATGGAACTGCTGGCCGAAGCCGAGCCCATCAGCCGGGTGGCCGCTGCGCTGGAGTTCGCCAGCGACAGCGCCTTCATCGCCTTCTTCAGGCAGCACACGGGGCAGACCCCCTTGCGCTACCTCAACTCTCGGGATGAGTCGCATCGGCCGAACTCGCCTCCACCACCAGGGTCTCCAGGGCCAGCGGCTTGAGGTTTTGAATGGCCTCTGCCACCACGTCATGGGAGGCCTGCTGCTGCAAGGCCAGCATCTCCTGTTGCAGGGCGGCGCTGTCCAGCTCGGGTCTGGGGTTCTCGGCGGCCATGGCATTCAGGCTCAGGCTGCTGGCAATCAGGGTAGCGATCAGGATCTTCATCTGGCGTGCTCCGGTGTGGTTGAGATGACCAGATAGCTATTCCAATAGTTGTGCCAGATTTATAACAGCATGATTTTATTGATATAAATAATTTTTTGATGCTGCCACCCCCCTTCCTGAATCGAATGTTGGTTATTTTAAAACCTATAAATGGTTTTTTTTACCACCTCCATCATGGCAACCCTGTTCCACGTGAAACGCCCCGTTTTTTTGATCGACACCCGCTTTTGAAGTGAGCTATGGTGCTAGCTCCCCCCTTAACTGACTCTGGATTTGCCACCGAATGGAATTCTCCTTGTTCGGCGAGAAGTTCACTCGCCACGCCGGTATTACCCAACTCATGGACGACCTCAATCAAGGGCTGCTGAATCCCGACGCCATCATGCTGGGAGGCGGCAATCCGGCCCCCATCCCCGCCATGCTGGAACGCTTTCAGGCCGAGGCCAATACCCTGCTCGACAACGGCGAACTGATCAAGGCCATGGCCAACTACGATGGCCCCCAGGGCAAGGACAGGTTCACCAGGGCGCTGGCCGCCCTGCTCAGCAAGGAGCTGGGCTGGGAGATCTCCGCCCGCAACATCGCCCTGACCAACGGCAGCCAGAACGCCTTCTTCTATCTGTTCAACCTGCTGGCCGGCGAATTCGCCGACGGTCGCAAGAAGAAGGTGCTGTTCCCCCTGGCCCCCGAATACATCGGCTATGCCGACTCGGCCCTCTCGGACGATCATTTCGTCGCCTACAAGCCCACCATCGAGAAGCTGCCCGACGGCCAGTTCAAATACCACGTGGATTTCGAGAGCCTGCAGGTGGGCGACGACATCGGGGTGATCTGTGTCTCCCGGCCGACCAACCCCACCGGCAACGTGCTCACCGACGAGGAGATCGAACACCTCGATCAGATCGCCCGTGACAAGGGGATCCCGCTCCTCATCGACAATGCCTACGGCGTGCCCTTCCCCGGCATCATCTTCAGCGACGCCAAGCCGTTCTGGAACGCCAACACCATCCTCTGCATGAGCCTCTCCAAGCTCGGCCTGCCGGGCACCCGTTGCGGCATCGTCATCGCCGACGAGAAGATCATCCGGGCCATCACCAACCTGAGCGGCATCATCAATCTGGCACCGGGCAGCCTGGGTCCGGCCATCACCATTCCGATGATCGAGAGCGGAGACATCATCACCCTGAGCGAACAGGTGGTGAAACCCTTCTACCAGCACAAAGCCACCTTCGCGGTCCAGCTGCTGCGCGAGGCCATTCCGGACCCGCGCTTCCACATCCACAAGCCGGAGGGTGCCCTCTTCCTCTGGCTCTGGTTCGAAGACCTGCCGATCCACTGCCAGGAGCTGTATGAGCGACTGAAGGCGAAGAACCTGCTGATCGTGCCCGGCCACTACTTCTTCCCCGGCATCGACGACCCCGAGTGGCGCCACAGCCAGGAGTGCATCCGCCTCAACTATGCCCAGAGCGAAGATCTGGTGCGTCGCGGCATCGCCATCCTGGCCGACGAGATCAACGCCCTCTACGCCGGTTGATTCCCCCTTCGGCATGAAAAAAAGAGGCCTGCAGATGCAGGCCTCTTTTCTATCAGGTGGTCAGCGATGTTGTTTAACCGGGCAGTGCCAGCTGATCGGGTTTGCCGATGGGGATGGCGCGAGGCTTGAGCGCTTCCGGCAGCTCCCGGGCCAGCTCTATGGTCAGCAGACCGTGCTCCAGCCTGGCCCCCTGCACTTCCACGTGCTGGCTCAGCTTGAAGGCGAGCTCGAAGTCCCGCTCGGCGATCCCCTGATGGAGGAATTGGCGCTCGCCCATGGTGGCGACCTTGCGCCCCTTCACCTTGAGGGTACCGTTTTCGGTCTCCAGCTCCAGCTCATTGCGATCGAAACCGGCCACGGCAACCGTGATGAGGTAGCTGTCGTGATCCCGCTTTTCGATGTTGTACGGGGGGTAGGCCGAGGTCTTCTGATCGAACAGGCCTTCCAGCTCGCGGGCCATCCGCTCGAAGCCGACGGCATTGGAATAGAGATGAGAAAAATCGAGGTTACGCATGATCCTATCCTTCTATAAAGCAACAGGGTTTACTCTCCACGGGCCCGCCATCGGCACCCGGGAAACATCAGCAATGCGACGAGGTCAGGCTGTCAGCCGTTGATCTCGATCTTGCGGGGCTTCATCGCCTCGGGCACTTCGCGCACCAGGTCGATGTGCAGCAGACCGTTCTTGAGGTCGGCCCCCTTCACCCGCACGTAGTCGGCCAGCTGGAAGCGGCGCTCGAAACCGCGTTCGGCGATCCCCTGATAGAGGTAGTTGCGCTCGGTGTCGGCCTGCTTGCTGCCCTTCACCGTCAGCAGATTTTCCTGGAAGCTCAGCTCCAGCTCTTCCTGGGTAAAGCCCGCCACCGCCATGCTGATGCGGTAGTCGCTGTCACCCAGCTGCTCGATGTTGTAGGGGGGATATCCGGCATTGCCATTGCTGGCGGCAGATTCGATGAGAGTGGCCAGACGATCGAAACCGATGGCAGAACGATAGAGCGGAGAAAAGTCGATAGAACGCATAGTATTACCCTCTTGTGAGCGATAACGGATTGTTTGCCCTCCTGATGGACGGGCGCCTGGTCGAAACCTCTGTCGAGCGTTCCGGCCTTGTTATCTATATAGGGGCCAGCATTTGGCTTTCAAGGGGTAAAAACAAAAGAAATGCAGGCCATCAAGAATGGCCCGATTAGATCGATAATAGGCCTGAGGGCCACTCATGATCCGTCCCTCACCCCTCCATACTGGCCGTGTCCCCAACGAGAAACCGGAGCACGCCATGAAGATTACCCAGGTTCGCAACGCCACCCTGCTCATCCACTACGCAGGAACCCGCTTCCTCATCGACCCCATGCTGGCCCCCAAGGGGAGCTACCCCGGCTTCGAAGGCATGGCCAACAGCCATCTTCGCAACCCCCTGGTCGAGCTGCCGCTGCCCATGGCGACCCTGCTGGAGGTGGATGCGGTGATTGTCACCCATGACCATCTGGATCACTGGGACGATGTCGTGAAAACGAAGATCCCCAGGCACCTTCCCCTGTTCGTGCAGCATCAGAAAGATGCCGACACCATGAGGGGATGCGGCTTCGAGGATGTGCGCCTGCTGGGTGAGGTCGGCGAGTTCGCTGGCATTCGCCTGCAACAGACGGAAGGCCGGCACGGCAGCGATACCATCATGGCCCTGCTGGGGGATCGCCTTGGCGAGGTCAGCGGAGTGGTCTTCTCCCATCCCGCCGAAAAGACCCTCTATCTGGCCGGCGACACCGTCTGGAATGCCCAGGTTGAACAAGCGCTGCACCGGCACCAACCCGAGGTCGTCGTCCTCAACTGCGGCGATGCCCAGGTGACGGGTCTGGGCGCCATCATCATGGGCAAGGAGGATGTGGCCGCCGTCTATCAGGCCGCCCCGCAGGCCACCCTGATCGCCAGCCACATGGAGGCGGTCAATCATGCCCTGCTGTCCCGGCGGGAGCTGCGCGACTACCTGGACAGCCAGGGGATGGCCGCCCGGGTACGGGTGCCCGAGGATGGCGACACCATGGTGCTCTGAGCGAGAGGCCGGGCACCACATGGCTCTTCGGCTTTCTGTTGCTGCCCCGTATGATGGGGATCCGAGTGCAAAGGAGTCTGCCACCATGCCCCGTCCCCTTATCGTCGCCGTCATCACCTTCGATCGCTTCAGCCCCTTTCACTGCTCGGTGCCCTGCCTCATCTTTGGCGACAAGATGATGCCGGGCCAGTCGTTGTTCGAGCTGAGACTCTGCGCCGGGGATGACACGCGGCAACCCGCCTCCTCCCAGGGCTTTCGCATGGAGGCCGACTATGGCCTGGAGGGCCTGCTGGAGGCGGATATCATCATCATCCCCTTCTGGCGCGATCCGGCCGAGCGCCCCGCCCAACCCTTGCTCGATGCCCTGGTTGCCGCCCGGATCAGGGGAGCCCAGATCGTGGGGCTCTGTCTCGGCACCTATGTGCTGGCCTATGCCGGCCTGCTGGACGGGCGCGGTGCCGCCACCCATTGGGAATTTGAACAGGAGTTCGTCCAGCGCTTCCCCCGGGTGCGGCTCGATACCAATGCCCTCTACGTCGACGACGACGGGCTCATCACCTCGGCTGGCACCGCCGCCAGCCTGGACTGCTGCCTCTATCTGGTTCGCCAGCATCACGGCAGCCAGATTGCCAACAAGCTGGCCAGGCGGCTGGTGGTGCCTCCCCACCGGGAGGGTGGCCAGGCCCAGTTCATCGAGCAGCCGGTACCCGCCACCACCCGGGATGCCAGGATCAACCAGCTGTTCGATCACCTGCGCCTGCACCTGGCCGCGCCCCACACCCTGGACAGCCTGGCGGAACATTGCATGATGAGCCGACGCACCTTTAGCCGCCGCTTCCAGCTCGCCACCGGTCTCTCCCTCGGGGAGTGGCTGATGGCGGAGCGCCTGCGCCGCAGCCAGACGCTGCTGGAGTCCAGCTCCCACACCGTGGAACGCATCGCCGAACTGGTGGGGCTCGGGTCTGCCACCATATTGCGCAAGCACTTTCGCGCCCGCTTCGGGGTGTCGCCGCGGGAGTGGCGCCGCACCTTTCGTGGTGACAGAGTCTAGGTCCCACATGTTTCACGTGGAACGCGCCCTCTTCCTTGCCCCAGAAAACAAAAAGCCGCTCACGAGGAGCGGCTTTTGATGGTTGTCGGACCGTCTGATTAGACGTCGAGGTTGGCAACCCGCAGGGCGTTGGTCTCGATGAAGTCGCGACGGGGCTCTACTGCATCACCCATCAGGGTGGAGAAGAGCTGGTCGGCACCGACCGCGTCGTCGATGGTGACACGCAGCATGCGACGGGCTTCCGGATCCATGGTGGTTTCCCACAGCTGCTCCGGGTTCATCTCCCCCAGCCCTTTATAGCGCTGGATGTAGATGCCACGCTTGCCTTCGCCCATCAGCCATTCGACCGCTTCGACGAAGCTGGCGACCGGCTTCACCTTCTCGCCACGCTTGATGTAACCGCCTTCCTCGATCAGGTTGGCGATCTCCTTGCCCAGGGAGACCAGCTGACGGTACTCGGAGGATTGCAGGAAGTCATAGCTGAGCGGGTATTCGCGGTCGACCCCGTGCTGGCGTACCACGGCGTGGGGCACGAACAGGCTGCGCTCCTCGTCGCGGCGTACCTGCATCTGGTACTGGATGCCGTGGTTGCTCTCGTTGAGCACGGCCTCCATGCTCTGGCACCATGCCAGCAGATCGCTCTCGCTGGCCAGCAGGGTTTCGTTCAACTCAGGCTGATAGATCAGCTGGGTCAGCACGGCTTCCGGGGCGCGACGGGACATGCGGGTGATCAGGTGAGTCACGGCGCGATGCTGGTTGACCAGACGCTCCAGCGCCTCGCCACCGATGGCCGGGGCAGACTCGTTGACGTGCAGGGTCGCACCGTCCAGCGCCATGGCGGTCTGGTACTGCAACAATGCGTCTTCGTCTTTCAGGTACTGCTCCTGCTTACCCTTCTTCACCTTGTAGAGCGGCGGCTGGGCGATGAAGACATAGCCACGCTCGATGATTTCCGGCATCTGACGATAGAAAAAAGTCAGCAGCAGGGTACGGATGTGCGCACCATCGACGTCCGCATCCGTCATGATGATGATGTTGTGATAGCGCAGCTTGTCCGGGTTGTACTCGTCACGACCGATGCCACAGCCCAGAGCGGTGATCAGGGTACCCACCTCCTGGGAGGAGATCATCTTGTCGAAACGGGCCTTCTCCACGTTCAGGATCTTGCCCTTGAGGGGCAGGATAGCCTGGTTCTTCCGGTTGCGACCCTGCTTGGCGGAGCCGCCAGCAGAGTCCCCTTCCACGATGTAGAGTTCGGAGAGCGCCGGGTCTTTCTCCTGACAGTCCGCCAGCTTGCCGGGCAGACCGGCGATATCCAGCGCGCCCTTGCGGCGAGTCAGTTCGCGGGCCTTGCGGGCCGCTTCGCGGGCACGGGCCGCATCGATGATCTTGTTGACCACGATCTTGGCGTCGCCCGGGTTCTCCAGCAGGAAGTCTGCCAGCTTCTCGCCCATCGCCTGTTCCACGGCGGTCTTCACCTCGGACGAGACCAGCTTGTCCTTGGTCTGGGAGGAGAACTTAGGGTCAGGCACCTTGACGGAGATAACGGCAATCAGACCTTCACGGACATCGTCACCACTGGCGGCGGACTTGGCCTTCTTGCTGTAGTCCTCCTTGTCCATGTAGTTGTTCAGCGTCCGGGTCAACGCGGTACGGAAGCCCACCAGGTGGGTGCCACCATCCCGCTGCGGAATGTTGTTGGTGAAGCAGTAGACCCCTTCCTGATAGGCGTCGTTCCACTGCATGGCGACTTCGACACCGATGCCGTCCTGCTCGGTGGTGAAGTGGAACACCTTGGGGTGAATCGGGGTCTTGTTCTGGTTCAGGTACTCGACGAAGGCCTTGATGCCCCCTTCGTAGCAGAAGTGCGCCTCGCGGCCGTCACGCTCGTCCATCAGACGGATGGAGACGCCGGAGTTGAGGAAGGATAGCTCGCGCAGACGCTTGGCCAGGATCTCGTAGTGGAACAGGGTGTCGCTGAAGATGGTCGGGCTCGGCCAGAAGCGAACTTCGGTCCCGGTGCCGGTGCTGTCACCAATCTGCTTGAGGGGTGCCTGCGGCTCGCCCAAGTGATAGGTCTGCTCGTAGACATGACCGTTGCGGCGGATGGTCAGCAGCAGCTTGTCGGAAAGCGCGTTCACCACGGAGACGCCCACACCGTGCAGACCGCCGGACACCTTGTAGGAGTTGTCATCGAATTTGCCGCCGGCGTGCAGCACGGTCATGATGACTTCGGCGGCGGAGCGGCCCTCTTCCGGGTGGATGTCCACCGGAATGCCGCGACCGTTGTCGCGCACGGAGACGGAGCCGTCGGAATGGATCTTGACCTGGATATCGGAGCAGTAGCCAGCCAGAGCCTCGTCGATGGAGTTGTCGACGACCTCGAACACCATGTGGTGCAGGCCCGATCCATCGTCCGTATCGCCGATATACATCCCCGGGCGCTTGCGGACCGCATCCAGGCCCTTGAGCACCTTGATATTCGAGGAGTCGTAAGTATTTTCACTCATAGCTTACTCTCTGCCTTCTCTAACGTTTCGGAGATCTTGCCTTGTTCCACGTGGAACAGCTTGCAGTCACTCGCATCCATCATGTCTGCGAGCTGACCGGTATCGATGGCGGTGATGAACACCTGGGACGCGCACTGCTTCAGCCTTGCGGCCAGCAGACGACGTTTGTCGACATCCAGTTCAGAGGCAAAATCATCAATTAAAAAAATACAGCCGCGGCTGCTATGTTGATTCAAATAGAGCCCTTGGGCCAGCCGCATGGCACAGACCAGCAACTTCAGCTGACCCCTGGACAAAATATCCTGCGCGGGCACGCCGTTCGCCTTGAGCCGCACGTCCGCCTTCTGCGGACCGACCCCAGTGTACCCCAGCGAACGATCCCGTTCGAACCCCGCCTCCAGCAATGCATCGAGGGGAGTGTCTTTTTCCCAGCCTCGATAGAATCCAAGACTGATATCGAACTCCGGCAGAAAATCTGCCGTCATCTCCTTGATCAGGGGTGTAATGGCCTGACAATAACTGGCGCGAAACCCCGCCAGCTCGCCACCCAGTCGCACCAGCTCCTGATCCCAGAATGCCAGTTGACGATACTGGGTGCTCTGGCGCAGCAAGGCATTGCGCTGCTTCAACAGCCGACGCACCCGCCCCCAGAGGGAGAAGAAGGTCGGCTCCTGATGGAAAACACCCCAGTCGAGCCAGGCCCGGCGAGCCTGGGGCCCACCGGTCAGCAGGCTGAAACCATCGGGGTGGATCAACTGTACCGGCAACAGCTCCGCCAGATCGGCCAGACGCTGGGCCTGGGCACCGGCGATCTTGAGCTGGGTTTCGCCCCCCTTGTCCTTGGCAAGCCCGATGGGCACCTGACGCCCCTCCAGCTCGCACTGGGCAAACAGGGTAAAAGCCCGCTCGCCCTGGCGGATGACCCGCCCGGTCAAATGGGTACGAAACGAGCGGCCGAGACCAAGATAATGAATGGCTTCCAGCACGCTGGTCTTGCCGCTGCCGTTGCTCCCGACCAGGATATTGAGGCCGGGAGACAGCGCGAGACTGGCGTGCTGGATGTTGCGAAAGTCGCTGAGCTGGAGTTTGACCAGGGACACGACTAGATCCGCATCGGCATCACCACGTACTGGGCATCTTGGTTCTCAAAATCCTCAATAATGGCGCTGCTGATGGAATCGCTCAGGCTGATCCGGATTTGGTCACATTTTAACGTATTCAACACGTCCAGCACATAGGAGACGTTGAAGCCGATCTCCATCTCGCCAGCGGCGTATTGTACGTCAAGCAGCTCTTCGGCTTCTTCCTGTTCCGGGTTGTTGGCGGTGATGCGCAGCAGGTTTTCCTGCAGATTGAGACGCACCCCACGGAATTTCTCGTTGGAGAGGATGGCGGCACGGGCAAAGGCCTGGCGCAGATCCTCGCGACCGGCGATCAGGGCCTTGTCGCTCCCTCTCGGGATGACGCGGCGCCAGTCCGGGAAACGGCCATCCACCAGCTTGGAGGTGAAGATAAAGCCATCCAGGGCGGCGCGCAGGTTGCTGCGGCCCACTTGCAGCCGCACCGGCTTGTCTTCCGCTTCCAGCAGGCGCACCAGCTCCAGCACCCCCTTGCGGGGCAGGATGACCTGATGATCGGGCAGCGATTCCCCCACCACCTCGCGGCGGCAGGTGGCCAGCCGGTGACCGTCCGTCGCCACGGTACGCAAGCCGTGGCCTTCGCTCTCGAACAGCATGCCGTTCAGGTAATAGCGCACGTCCTGGCTCGCCATGGAGAACTGGGTCGCGTCGATGAGTTTTTTCAGCTCCAGCTGGCTGATGTCGAACTCGAGCACGGATTCCCAATCCTCGATGTTCGGATATTCGGTCGCCGGCAGGGTCGACAGGTTGAAGCGGGAGCGGCCGGAACGGATGATGAGGCGCTCTCCCTCGGTACTGAGGCGGATCTCCGCCCCTTCCGGCAGACCGCGACAGATGTCCAGCAGCTTGCGCGCCGGCACTGTGGTGCGGCCATCCTGGCTGTCGCTGTTGAGATAGACCTGTCCGATCATCTCCACCTCGAGATCGGTCCCGGTCAGCGACAGCAGGCCATTGCTGACATCGAGCAGGACGTTGCCGAGGATGGGCAGGGTCGGCCGGCCACCCAGGGCACCGGACACCAGTTGCAGGGGACGTAACAGGGCCTCACGGCTAATTTCGAGCTGCATCTGTGCTCTCCGTTGTTATTGGGAGGAAAGGATTCGGATCAGGCTGGAACATGCAATCTGCATCTGTGCACTCCGTTCCGTTATCAGGAAGAAAGGGTACGGATCAGGTTGGAATAGTCTTCCTTGATGTCGTGACTCTCTTCCTTCAGCTGCTCGATCTTGCGGCAGGCATGAAGAACCGTGGTGTGGTCACGGCCACCAAAGGCATCCCCTATCTCAGGCAAGCTGTGGTTCGTCAGCTCCTTGGCCAGCGCCATCGCCAGCTGGCGCGGGCGGGCAACGGAACGGGAGCGGCGCTTGGAGAGCAGATCCGCCAGCTTGATCTTGTAGTACTCCGCCACCGTCTTCTGGATATTGTCGATGGTGACCAGCTTCTCCTGCAACGCCAGGAGATCGCGCAGCGCCTCGCGCACGAAGTCGATGTTGATGGCGCGGCCGGTGAAGTTGGCGTTGGCGATCACCCGGTTGAGGGCACCTTCCAGTTCACGGACGTTGGAGCGAAGCCGCTTGGCGATGAAGAAGGCCACTTCGTCTGGCAGGTGGATCTGGTTCTCGTCCGCCTTGCGCATCAGGATCGCAACCCGGGTCTCCAGCTCGGGCGGCTCGATCGCCACCGTCAGACCCCAGCCGAAGCGGGACTTGAGACGATCCTCCACCCCGTTGATCTCCTTCGGATAGCGATCCGAGGTCAGGATGATCTGCTGGTTGCCTTCGAGCAGGGCGTTGAAGGTGTGGAAGAACTCCTCCTGGGAGCGCTCCTTGTTCGCGAAGAACTGGATGTCATCGATGAGCAGGGCATCGACGCTACGGTAATAACGCTTGAACTCTTCAATGGCGTTATTCTGCAGCGCCTTCACCATGTCCTGCACGAACCGCTCGGAGTGCATGTAGATGACCTTGGCGTCTTTCTTGCGATCCTTGATGGCATTGCCAACGGCGTGCAGCAGGTGGGTCTTGCCCAGACCGGTGCCACCGTAGAGGAACAGCGGGTTGTAGGCGCCACCCGGATTGTCTGCTACCTGACGGGCAGCCGCACGGGCCAACTGGTTGGACTTACCCTCGACGAAATTCTCGAAGGTGTAGTTCACGTTGGTGTTGCTCTTGTGATTCGGCTCGGGCTTGGCTTCGGCCTTGTTCTCCCAGCTCTTGGGAGAGTTATTCACAGGATCGACACCGCGGGCCGGCGCCCTGGCGACCGCGATGGGATGGGGGCGATTGCCGATGTCAAAACGCAGGGTGGGAGCATCGGCTCCGCACAGCTCGTTGATGATGCCGTTGACCCGGAGCAGGTACTTGTCGCGTACCCAGTCCAGAACGAAGCGGTTCGGTGCATACAGGGTCAGAGTATTGTCACTCAACTCCGCTTGAAGCGGCCGGATCCACATGCTGAATTCTGCCGAGGGCAACTCATCTTGCAGCCGGTTAAGGCACTGCTGCCATAGCGAAGCAGTCACTCTAGACTCCCGTCAATTGATTAAGTAAAGACCGGCTATTCTACGTTTTTAGTGGCCGGATCTCCAGTTGCCGCCGCACGGATCCAGCAAATAAGATCCTTGACTTTCAAGGATCCAACGCCCCAGGATCTCATTTCATCCCCAAAGTTACCCACAGCCGCCAACCGGCGATGTGGACAGAATGGAACTCTGCGACCACAGTTATTTTATATAACCAAATATCATTTATTTTTTATATTTTATTCCAATAACATCAGCGCCGTCCCGTGATTACAACTAAAAATACAGCACTACAGAGAGAGGAATCCCCATGAAATCCACCATCAAACTGATTTCCGGCGCCGCCATTCTGCTGGCCAGCCTGTCCGGTCAAGCCATCGCCCAGGAAACCATCAAGGTCGGCATGTCCGGCAAGTATTTCCCGTTCACCTTCGTCAAGCAGGACAAGCTGCAAGGCTTCGAGGTGGACATGTGGAACCAGATCGGTGAGCGCACCGGCTACAAGGTCGAGTTCGTGACCGCCAGCTTCTCCGGCCTGTTCGGCATGCTGGAAACCGGCCGCGTCGATACCATCTCCAACCAGATCACCATCACCGACGAGCGCAAGGCCAAGTACGACTTCTCCCAGCCCTACGTCTATGACGGCGCACAGATCGTGGTGCGCAAGGGCAACAACAGCATCCAAGGTCTCAAGGATCTGGAAGGCAAGACCGTTGCGGTGAACCTGGGCTCCAACTTCGAAGAGCTGCTGCGCAAGAACGACCCGAACAAGAAGATCGACATCCGCACCTATGACTCCGCCTTCGAGCAGGACGTCGCCCTGGGTCGCATCGATGCCTTCGTGATGGACCGCGTCTCCACCGCCCAGCTGATCAAGGAATCCAAGCTGCCGCTGCAACAGGCTGGCGCACCGTTCGAGACCATCGAGAACGCCCTGCCCTTCCTGAAGACTCCGGAGAAGCAGGCACTGCTGAAGAAGGTCGACGAGGCCCTGACCGCCATGCGCAAAGACGGCTCCCTGACCAAGATCTCGGAAAAATGGTTCTCTGCGGACATCACCAGCAAATAAATGATGGAATTTGATCTCGAGTACACACTAGGGCTGTTCCCCATCCTGCTCAAATACCTGGGCACCACGATGGAAATGGCCCTGTGGGGATTCGTATTGGCACTCGTACTGTCGCTGATCCTGGCGATAGTACGGGTCTTTCGCGTTCCCGCAATTCACTGGCTGGCGATGCTGTATATCTCGTTCTTCCGGGGTACCCCGCTGCTCGTCCAGCTGTTCCTGCTCTACTACGGACTGCCGCAGCTCTTCCCCATCTTCGTGGGGATGGATGCCTTCACCGCCGCCATCATAGGCCTGACCCTGCACTTTGCCGCCTACATGGCCGAGTCGATCCGGGCCGCCATCCTCGGCATCCACAAGAGCCAGATGGAGGCCGCCCTCAGCATCGGCATGAGCCGGCTGCAGGCGATGCAGCGGATCATCCTGCCCCAGGCCGCCCGCATCGCGACGCCGTCCCTGATGAACTACTTCATCGACATGATCAAGAGCACCTCCCTGGCGTTTACCCTGGGAGTGGCGGAGATCATGGGCAAAGCCCAGATGGAAGCGGCCTCCTCCTTCAAGTTCTTCGAGAGCTTCATGGCGGTAGCCCTGGTCTACTGGGTCGTCGTCATCTTCTTCACCCGCTTGCAGCACCTGCTGGAAGTGCGCCTGAACCGCGCCTATTAAAGGAGACCTGTCATGATCAAGCTAACGGGTCTTTCCAAGGCCTATGACGGAAATCAGGTGCTCAACGGCATCGATCTTGAGGTGAAAAAGGGGGAAATCGTCGTCATCATCGGTCCCTCCGGCACCGGCAAGTCGACCCTGCTGCGCTGCCTGAACCTGCTGGAGACCCCGGACGCCGGCCGGCTCGCCATCGATGATCTGCAGCTGGATCTGGCCAGGGCCAGCGATCAGCAGGCCATCGAGCTGCGCAAGCGCGCCTCCTTCGTGTTCCAGAACTATGCCCTGTTCGCCAACAAGACGGCACTGGACAACATCGCCGAGGGGCTCATCACCGTCTGGAAACAGCCGAAGGCGGAGGCTCGTGCCACGGCCCTGGGCATCCTCAAGGACATAGGCCTCGCCGAGAAGCAGGATGCCTACCCGGCCTCCCTCTCCGGCGGCCAGCAGCAGCGGGTCGGCATCGGCCGTGCCATGGCGGCCCACTCCAAGGTGATCCTGTTCGACGAGCCCACCTCGGCCCTGGATCCCGAATGGGTCGACGAGGTGCTGGGCCTGATGAAGCAGCTCGCCCGCCAGCACCAGACCATGGTGGTGGTGACCCACGAGATCGAGTTCGCCCGTGATGTCGCCGATCGGGTGATCTTCATGGAGGGAGGCCGGATCGTGGAGCAGGGCCCGCCGAGCCAGATATTGGTCGATCCGCAGGATCCCCGTACCCGGGAATTCCTGCGCAAAGTGCTGAAATAGCTCTCTCTTTGGCGGCTCTGCCGCCTTTTTTCTTGGCGGATCCTTGTTTAACCCAGGGTTGCCAGTATAATTCGGGGCCCTTGATCCTCTGGATCCTGCCAGCTTCTCCTGCTCTTGTTTGACGAGCAGGGCGAGACGGGAGGGAACGGCGGATTGACGAGAAGCCGAACTCTGTTTAGAATTCGGCCTCTTTTGCTAGTCGTCACACGCTATAGCTGGCGCGTCGGCTAAGTGTGACAATCAAAACTGTACAGAAATACGGAATCGAATCATGAAACGTACTTTTCAACCGTCCAACCTGAAGCGCAAGCGCTCTCACGGTTTCCGCGCCCGCATGGCTACCGCCAACGGTCGCAAAGTTCTGGCCGCTCGTCGTGCCAAGGGTCGTGCCCGCCTGGTAGTCTAATGCCTACCCAGCACGCCTTCTCTCGGGAGTTACGTCTGTTAACTCCCGAACACTTCAAACGCGTTTTCGCCGAGCCTGTCCGGGCCGCTTCTCCGCAAATTACGCTTCTTGCTTGCCCCAATTCCCTCGAACACCCCCGTCTTGGTCTCGCCGTGCCCAAAAAGGCGCTCAAGCGTGCCGTCTGGCGCAACCGTGTAAAACGAGTGGTTCGGGAAAGTTTTCGCCTCAATCAAGCCAATCTGCCCGCTATCGACATCGTCGTGATCGCCAAGGGTGGCGTGAAGGAGATGGACAACGAAGCGCTGTTCAAGTTACTGGAAAAGCTATGGCGCACTCTGTCACGCCGTTGCAATGGGTAGCCATCAAACTGATACGCCTGTATCAGCTAATCCTTAGTCCCCTGCTCGGGCCGCGCTGCCGTTTCACCCCGACTTGTTCCCAATTTGCGATAGAAGCAATCCGACTTCACGGTTTCATAAAAGGCGTTTGGTTAGCCAGCAAACGTCTATTAAAATGCCATCCCTTATCCGAGGGTGGTTATGACCCGGTTCCGCAACCAAAGCGAAGAAACTGAAGACTATGGAATCACAACGCAATTTACTCCTGATCGGTTTGCTGTTCGTGAGCTTCTTGCTCTGGCAACAGTGGGAGTCCGACAAGGCTCCGAAGCCGGCCCCGACGACTGTGGCCCAAACCGAACATTTCGTACCTGAAGCCGGTCAGACCGGTGATATTCCCCAGGTTTCCGAGCAAGCAAATGGTAACGCCGCGCGCAAGCTGATCACCGTCTCCTCCGACGTGCTCAAGTTGACCCTGGATACCCAGGGCGGTGACATCGTCTCTGCCGAACTGCTGGCCCACAAGCTGGAAGAAGGCAAGGAACAGCCGTTTACCCTGCTGACCAGCCAGCCGGCGCACCTCTATGTCGCCCAGAGCGGCCTGGTCGGTCGCAATGGCCCGGACAGTCAGGCCGAGGGCCGTCCCACCTATGATGTGGCCCAGACCAGCTATCAGCTGGCCGACGGTCAGGATCAGGTCGTGGTCCCCATGACCTGGACCGACAGCAAGGGCGTGGTCTTCACCAAGGAGTTCGTCCTCAAGCGCGGCGATTACGCCGTGGGGGTCGACTACAAGATCGACAACAAGTCTGCCGAGCCGGTCCAGGTGCAGTTCTACGGTCAGCTGAAGCAGACCATGACCACGCCGAAGGATCAGGAAGGCCATGCCATGGTGGCCAGCGCCTACCGTGGTGGTGCCTTCTCCAGCGACGACAACCGCTACAAGAAGTACACCTTCGACGAGATGAAGGATGCCGACCTGAACAAGACCACCAAGGGTGGCTGGGTCGCCATGCTGCAACACTACTTCGTCTCCGCCTGGGCGCCGAATGCCGAGGACACCAACAGCTTCTACAGCCGCGTGATCCCGGGCAAGGACCAGGCCATCATCGGCTACAAGGCGCCCCTGGTTGACGTCGCCGCCGGCCAGCAGGCCGAGGTGAGCGGCAAGCTGTGGATCGGTCCCAAGCTGCAGGATCAGATGGCCAAGGTGGCCAACCACCTCGACCTAACCGTCGACTACGGCTGGCTCTGGTTCATCGCCCAGCCGCTGCACTGGCTGCTGACCGTGTTCCACGGCTTCGTCCAGAACTGGGGTCTGGCCATCATCATGCTGACCCTGCTGGTGCGCGGCATCATGTTCCCGCTGACCAAGGCCCAGTACACCTCCATGGCCAAGATGCGCATGCTCCAGCCCAAGCTGGCGGCGCTCAAGGAACGCTTCGGCGACGATCGCCAGAAGATGTCCCAGGGCATGATGGAGCTGTACAAGAAGGAGAAGGTCAACCCGCTGGGCGGCTGTCTGCCCATCCTGGTGCAGATGCCCATCTTCATCGCCCTCTACTGGGCATTGATGGAGTCTGTTGAGCTGCGTCACGCGCCGTTCGCCCTGTGGATCACCGACCTGTCGGTGAAGGACCCCTTCTTCGTGCTGCCGATCCTCATGGGTGCCTCCATGTGGTACCTGCAGAAGATGAGCCCGACCACCATCACGGACCCGATGCAGCAGAAGGTGATGCAGTTCATGCCTATCATCTTCACCTTCATGTTCCTCTGGTTCCCGGCAGGTCTGACCCTGTACTGGCTGGTGAGCAACGTCATCTCCATCATCCAGCAGACCATCATCTATCGTCAGCTGGAGAAGAAAGGCCTGCATTCCCGCAGCTAATCTTCCCTGATGACAAAAGAGGCGGCCTTCGGGCCGCCTTTTTTATTACAATGTCCGCAATCACCGAACAGACGAGTCAAGCAAGATGACAACAGACACCATAGTGGCACAGGCCACCGCCCCCGGCCGTGGCGGCGTCGGCATAGTCCGGGTCTCAGGCCCCGCCGCCGAGCGGGTCGCCGAAACCGTGCTCGGCAGGCTGCCCAGGGTGCGCTATGCCGAATACCTGCCATTCAGGGACGAGCAGGGCCAACCGCTGGATCAGGGCATAGCCCTGTTGTTCAAGGCCCCCAACAGCTTCACCGGTGAAGACGTACTGGAGCTGCAGGGCCATGGCGGCCCCGTCATCCTCGACATGCTGGTGCGCCGCATCCTGCAGATCGAGGGCATCCGCCCCGCCCGTCCCGGCGAGTTCAGCGAGCGCGCCTTCCTCAACGATAAGCTGGATCTGGCCCAGGCCGAGGCCATCGCCGATCTGATCGAGGCCTCCAGCGAGCAGGCCGCCCGCAGCGCCATGCACTCCCTGCAGGGCCAGTTTTCCGGCAAGGTGCAGCAGCTGGTGGAGAGCCTCACCCGGTTGCGCATCTACGTGGAGGCCGCCATCGACTTCCCGGACGAGGAGATCGATTTTCTCTCCGACGGCAAGGTGGCTGGCGATCTCTACGCCATCATGGACGAACTGGATGCCGTGCGCGGCGAGGCCAAGCAGGGCGCCCTGCTGCGGGAAGGGATGAAGGTGGTGATCGCCGGTCGCCCCAACGCCGGCAAATCGAGCCTGCTCAACGCCCTGGCCGGCCGCGAGTCCGCCATCGTCACCGAGATCGCCGGCACTACCCGCGACGTGCTGCGCGAGCACATCCATTTGGATGGCATGCCGCTGCACATCATCGACACCGCCGGCCTGCGCGATACCCAGGACAAGGTGGAGCAAATCGGCATCGAGCGTGCCTGGGCCGAAATAGAACAGGCCGATCGGGTGCTCTTCATGGTGGATGGCACCACCACGGATGCGGTCGACCCGCGGGAGATCTGGCCGGAATTTGTTGATCGGTTGCCAAAAAAGATCGGCCTCACCGTGGTGCGCAACAAAGCCGACCTGACCGGCGAGGATCTGGCTCCGAGTCAGGAGCAGGGCCACGCCGTCTACCGCATCTCCGCCAAGACCGAGCTGGGGCTGCCCGCCCTGCGCGAGCACCTGAAAGCCTGCATGGGCTTCCAGGGCAACACCGAGGGGGGCTTCATGGCCCGCCGCCGCCATCTGGATGCGCTGGAACGCGCCGCCGAGCGGCTGCTGGTGGCCAAGGAGCAGCTGGAAGTGTTCGTGGCCGGCGAGCTGGTGGCCGAAGAGCTGCGCCTGGCGCAGGAGTCCCTCTCCGAGATCACCGGCGAGTTCAGCTCCGACGATCTGCTGGGCCGCATCTTCTCCAGTTTCTGCATCGGCAAGTAAGTCCGCAGAGCAGGCAATGAAAAGCCCGGGTTCATCCCGGGCTTTTTTTGTGCGCTTTTCATCCACCGACCTAGAGGCGGCGCAGGCACCACATGAAGTAAGCACCCCCTAACAGGGTGGAGACCAGACCGACGGGCACCTCCTGGGGAAAGAGGATCTGCTGGCCGATCCAGTCCGCCGACACCATCAGCAAAGCGCCACAGCCTGCGGCGCCGAGCAGGTGCCAGCGCGCCCTCACCAGCCCCATCAATCTGGCCAGGTGCGGCGCCAGCAGACCGGCAAAGGAGAGCGGGCCTATCACCATGGTGGCACTGGCGGTGAGCACGGCCACCAGCAGCAGGATGGTGAGCTGGGCGCGGCCGAGGTGGATCCCCAGAGCCGTCGCTACCGCCGGCCCCATGGGCATGAGATCGAGCCAGCGGCTCACCAGCAGGCAGGCTGCCAGCATCAGCAGCGCCAACACCACCAGGGCAAGGGCCACCGGCTGGGTGACGTAATAGGTGGAGCCGGACATCCAGTAGAGCAGTTGCTGCACCCGCAGGTCACCGTTGGCCAGGGCGATGGCCTGCAACGGCTCGAACAGCGCCGTGATGGCGATGCCAGACAGCAGTATCCGCTCCGGCTGGAAGCCGTTGCGCCGGTTGATAAGCACCAGCAGCAGCAGGCAGGCGAAGGCGCCCACCAGCCCCCCTAGCAGCAGCATGGGCAGCGGCAAGGCGGGCAGCAACAGGGCCGCCGCAATCACCCCCATGAAGGTGCCACCGCTCACCCCCAGCAGTTCGGGGCTCGCCATGGGGTTGTTGCTGACTCGCTGCAACAGGGTGCCTGCCAGCGCCAGCAACACGCCTGCGGCACCCGCTGCCAGCGTGCGCGGCAAGCGCCACTCCAGCTGGGCCTGCCACCGCAGCCAGCTCGGCCAGCCCCAGCCGCCCATCCCCTGCCCAAACAACAGGGAGGCGATCACCGCCACAGCCAGCCCCAACACCATCAGGCCGACAAGGCGAGTCGGCGCCGGATGGCGGGCCAACAACAGAGAGGAGTTCGCCTTAGGCGCACTCTGCTTGATACCAAGACGCGGGATCAGCCAGAGCAGCAGCGGCGCCCCCAACAGGGCCGTCATGGCGCCGGTCGGGATCAGCACAGGCCAGAACCGGCTCAGGGTCTGCAGCAGCAGATCGGTGGCCGCCAGCAACAGGGCGCCGAGGATGGGTGCCCACAGCAGCCGCTGGGCCAGTTTTCTGACCCCCAGCAGCCGCACCATGGCGGGCGCCGCCAGCCCGATAAAACCGATCAGCCCCACCACGCTCACCACGCAGGCGGTGACAAACACCGCGAGGCCGAGGCCGGCGAATCTCAGGTGCTTGAGAGAGACCCCCAGGCTGCGAGCGCTGGCATCGTCCAGCTCCAGCACTGCCAGCGGGCGCACCAGCACCACCGCCAGCATCGCGGCCAGCAGCAACCGTGGCAGCAGATAGCCGACGCCGCTCCAGCTGTTCTGGGCCAGAGATCCGCTCCCCCACACCAGCAACCCTTTGAGCTCTTCCTGGAAGAACAGCAGCAATCCCATGCTGATGGCGGCCAGATAGAGGTTAATCACCAGCCCTGCAAAGACGATGACCACGGGATTGAGCTGACGGCGCCAAGCCAGGGCGAAGACCAGCCCCATGGCCAGGCTTCCCCCGGCCATGGCGATCCACTCCCGCCCGATCAGCAGCCAGGAGGGGGCGAGCAGGGTCACCATCATCAGCGCCAGCTGGGCGCCGGAGGCCACCCCCAGGGTGGTGGGCGAGGCCAGGGGATTGCGCAGCACCTGCTGCATCAGGGTACCGGCGAGCCCGAGGGCGGCACCGGCCAGCAGGCAGATGGCAAGGCGCGGCAGCCAGCTGAAATGAACCACCGCCTGGCGGGCATCGTCCAGCTCGGGGGAGAACAGGGCCTGCCACCAGAGCGCCCCCGGCAGTTGACGCGCCAGCTCGGTGCAAGCCAGCCCCAGTGTCAGCACCAACAGGCAGAGACCCGGGCGCAGCAGGGGCGAAGAAAGAGAAGAGCTCATTGATTTGATCCCCCGATTGCTCTGTGGACAGCCTGCTCCCGCAAGGCACCGTCCAGCAGGGTGGCGAAGCGGCGGGCCGCCAATATGCCACCAAAACTCCATGTCGCAGGCAGATGGATCACCGGATTGTTCTGTACCAGCGGGAGATGCTGCCACAATCCAGGCTCCTGAAGTTTTTCACCAACTCCTACGGGCACGGGGTCCACCACCACCAGCCTGGCCTCCGACATCCCGAGAAACTGCTCCAGGCTCGCGACCGAGAATCCCCAGGCATTGGTCTCTCCCTGCCAGGCGTTGCGAAGGCCGAGGCGCTGCATCACTGCCTCGAACAGGCTGCCATGGCCAAACACCCGCACATGGCGCTCATCAATGAATTGCACCACCAGCAAGGGGGGCAGATCGGCGGGCTGCGCCGCCTGCATCTGTTCCAGATCCAGCTCCAGCGCGGCGAGCTGGCGTTCGGCCTCGGTCTCTTTGTTGACCAGGGCGGCTATGGTCAGGGTCGCTTCCCGCAGTCGCAGCCACAGATCGGTGCCCGGTTCATACAGGGCGATGGAGTGCACCGGCGCGATGCGGGAGAGAGTCGGCGCCAGGGGGGCCGCCAGCGGCGAGATGAGAATAAGATCCGGTTTGAGCTCCGCCAACAGTTCCCGGTTGGGCTGGGCACGCAGCCCGATATCGATCACCCCGGCAGGAAGCTGGGGTTCACCGACCCAGGCGCGATAGGGGGCCACATCCCCCACCGCCATCGGGGTGACCCCCAGAGCCAGCAGGGTCTCGGCTATGGTCCAGTCCACTGTGGCGATGCGAGGCGTAGCGCTGGTGGCGTCGGTGGCGGTGACAAGCTGCCCGGCCTCCCCTGCCAGGGGCAGCAGCAGACTGAGCAGACAGGGCGCCATCTTCAATAAACGGTTCAAGAGCGGCCCCCGGTCAGACGATGGCGATGGCGTGGTCATGGGCCGGATGGCGAATGACCTCCATGGGGATGCCATAGATGGCGTTCAGGGTCTCCCCTGTCATAATCTGTTCGGGCTCGCCGTGGGTCAGCAGACGGCCGGAGTGCAGCGCCACCAGCCGATCGCAGAAGCGGGAGGCCATGTTGATGTCGTGAATGACGATGATGACCCCGAGGTTGAGCTGGCGGCTGAGCTGCTTGACGAGCGTGAGCACCTCCACCTGATGGGCCACGTCCAGGGCGGCCAGCGGCTCGTCCAGCAGGATGAAACGGCTCTCCTGAGCCAGCAGCATGGCGAGCCAGACTCGCCCCCGCTCACCGCCGGAGAGGGTATCCACCAGCCGATCGGCAAAGCGTTCGGTGTGGGTCAGGGCGATGGCACGCTCCACCTGACGGTGATCTTCCGCTCCCATCCGGCCCAGCAGTCCGCGCCAGGGGTAGCGCCCCATCTCCACCAGTTCGCGGCCGAGCAGGTTTTCGGCACTCGGCAGGTGCTGGGGCAGATAGGCCACCTGACGGGCAAACTCCCGGTTGCCCCAGGCAGACAACGGCTGGTCATCGAACAGGATCTCCCCGCCGCTGTGGGGTTGCTGGCGCGCCAGCAGCTTGATCAGGGTCGATTTGCCCGACCCGTTGTGGCCGATGAGGCCATAGACCCGACCTTGCTCGAAGCGAAGGCTGGTGGGGTGCAGCAGCGTGCGGTCATTGACCGCGAAGCTGGCGGATTTCATCTCGAACATAAGCAATTCCTGTGCTGGCTTGCTGCCAGTCTCATCGGTGCCAGCATCAGGCCGGCACCTTGCCATCCAGATGGGCGACCGCATCCCGGCTCACCTGCTCGCGCTGCTCGCCGGTAAGTTCGGTGAGGCGGCCCTGGCGCATCTCCAGCAGGCGATCGGCCAGAGAGAAGTAGTGATCGTCGTGGCTGATGGCGATCACCGTCTTGCCCATCTCTTTCAGGCGCGGCAACAGCACCTGATAGAAGATGCGGCGGAACTGGGGATCCTGATCCGCAGCCCACTCGTCGAACAGCATCACCTCCCGCTGCTCTGCCAGGGCCAGCAGCAGGGCGACCCGCTTGCGCTGGCCCTGGGAGAGGTCGATATCGGCGATGAAGCCATCCTTGATGGCAAGCTTGCTGCCCATCTGCAACCGCTCAAGCCACTCGGCGACCAGCGCCTCTTTCGGCTCGGGCCCCAGCAAATGCTGGAACAGGTGGTAGTCGGTGAAGATGGCGGAGAAGAGCCCCAGATAGCCGTTGCGATCGGTGACCGGCTCCCCATCCAGCAGGATCCGGCCAGAGACCGGTTGACAGAGCCCGGTCAGCAGCATGGCCAGGGTCGACTTGCCGGAGCCGTTGCCACCAATGAGGAATATCTGCTCCCCCCGCTCGATCACCAGATTGATGGGGCCCACGGAGAAACCGCCCTCCCCCTGGTAGTGAAAGCTCACCTGATCCAGCTCGATGCGCTGCCAGGGGCGAGGCGCAGGCGGCAACGGGAACGCTTCGTCCGGCTCTGCCAGATTGAGGGCAGCTATCTTGTCGAACGCCACCTGGGCGGCGATCAGGGTCGGCAGGGCTCCGATACCTTGCAGCAAGGGAGTGCGCAGGAACAACAGGGTCAGGGCGAAGGTGGCGGCCACATTGGTGTTGGCCCAGCCCAGCCCGTTGGCCAGGAAGAAGACCAGGCCGATGGCACCCAGCATCATGATGTTCGACCAGTTCACCGCGCTCAGGTGGTAGGTATCGGCGCGGATGATCTGCTCCCGGTAGTCCCGGGCATTCTGCTCATAGAGCTGGTGGTAGACGAAGTGGGCACGCTCGCGGTTGAGCGCCAGCTCCTTGCTCCCGGCGATGATGGACTGGTAGTTCTGGTAGAGCCTGTCTTCGGCCTGGCGCATGTGCGCCAGGTGGCGATAGACCCGGTTCACCAGCAGCCAGCCCACCACCATGGTCACGGTGACCCAGAGGGCGGTAACACCGAGCAAGGCGGGAGAGAGCAGGCCAAGGTAGATGATGGAGCCCAGAGTGAGCACCAGACCCTGTACCAGCTCCGGCAGGCGCACGAAGGCGATGGTGATCTGACCGATGTCGCTGGAAAGGGAGGCCAGGAGCGGCCCCTGCCCTATTTGACGCAGACGGGCGACGTCGGTATCCAGCAGTTGCTTGAGCAGGCGGCCACGCAACCGGTAGACGAAATGGTGACCCAGGGTGGTCAGGGCCAGCTGGGATCCGAGCGTGACCACCAGCAGCAGCAAGACAAGGCCGACAAGCTGACCCAGGATCGGCAGCGGATCCCCGACTGATTCGATAAGTGATTGATTGATGAAGGCAATGACGCCTATCCCGCTGACAGCACTCAGCAGGCTGAGCAGGGTAATGGCGATGAAGGGCCAACGGTATTGGCGATAAACCAGTGACAAGAGTTCCATGACAGGCCTGTAGATGAATGGAAGGAGGGCGGGAGCCTTCGCCCCCGCCCGGCCTGTCGCTTACCAGCGGTAGTTGACGGTGCCGACTATGCTGCGCGGCTCGCCGTAGTAGCAGTAGTAGTCGCAGCTCGCCACATAGGTGTCGTTCAGCAGGTTGTTGACGTTGATCTGGGCACGCCAGTTCTTGGCAAAGTCATACCCGATCATCGCATCCCATACAGTGTGTGCCGGTACCTGGGCGGAACCATAGATGGGAGTGTAGTCCGCATTCACCGCGCCGATGCCGACGCTGGAACCCACATAGCGCACGCCGGAACCCAGCTCAAGACCGGATACCGGGCCCTGCTGCACCTTGTAGTTGCCCCAGAAGGAGGCCTGGTGGCGCGGGATCAGGCTCGCACGACGATCGCCGTTGCCGGTGTCGTTGGTCTTGGCATCGGTATAGGTATAGGCAGCGGTCAGGCGCAACGCCTCGGTGGCCTGCACGCTCCCCTCCAGTTCGACCCCCTGGGAGGTCACTTCACCGGCCTGGGTCTGCTGGCCGGAGCCGGTAGAGACCAGGGAGTTGGTCTGCTCCAGATCGAACAGCGCCAGGTTGATGTAGCCATCGAGGAAGCTGGGTGCGTACTTGACCCCGGTCTCGTAGAGCTTGCCTTCCAGCGGCTTGTAGGAGTTGCCGGTGTTGGGGTCTATCCCCGGCAGCACTTCGAAGGATTCCGCATAGGCGAAGTAAGGGGAGAGACCGTTGTCGGCCAGGTACATCAGGCTGCCGGAGAGAGAGAGGTTGTCGTCGTACTGTTTCTCGTTCTTGCTCTTGGCTTCGCTGATGTTGTGGGTTTCCACGTAATCGAAACGACCGCCCGCGGTCAGCAGCCAGCGATCATCCCAGCGGATCTGGTGCTGGGCATAGAGGCCGCTCTGACCCTTGGTGCTCTTCTGGTGGGTCGCGGTGGATTCATCAAAACCGGGGAAACCGCTGTAATCCGGGTTCATGGTGTTGATAGCGCCCATGCCATAGTTGTCGGCTTCCTGACCTTCATTCACATGGCGCTGCAGATCCACCCCCAGCAGCAGGGTCTGCTCCGTGCTGTCGGTGTTCCAGTAGCCCACCATCTGGTTGTCCATGGTGGCGCTCTTGGTATCCCCATCCCGGTAGACCAGGCCGCGGTAGGCGGTGGTGCCTTCATAGGTCGGGAAGATATAGGTCTGGCGCAGCAGCAGATCGTTGTAGTTGAAGCGAACGTTCTGCTTGAACTCCCAGGTCTGGTTGAGCTGGTGGGCCAGCTCGTACCCGGCGGAGATCTGGGTATTGCGATTGCGATCGTAATCCGGCTGGCTCAGGTTGGTGGAGGGATCGATCTGGCCGCCGGAGGTATTCAGGGTGCCATAGACCGGGAAGAAGCCGTTGGTCGGCACCCCTTCATCGTGCTTGAAGCTGGAGAGCAGCGTCAGCGTGGTGCGATCCGAAATATCCAGGGTCACGCTCGGCGCCAGATAGGCGCGCTCGTTGTAGGTGCCATCCAGCACGCCGTCCCGCTCGTTGTAGAGGGCCACCAGACGATAACGGCTGTTGTCGGTAAGAGAGTCAGAGACATCCACCCCGACCTGGCGCAGATCCCGGTTGCCCAGTTGAAGGTTCACCAGTCCCTGCGGGGTCGCGGTCGGACGCTTGCTGATGGCGTTGATGACGCCTCCGGGAGGGGCTTCGCCATACAGAATGGAGGCCGGGCCTTTGAGCACTTCCACGCTCTCAAGGCCGAAGGGCTCCGGGGTCCAGACATAGTAACCGGTGCTGAACAGGCGGTTGCCATCCAGGTAAGAAGCCGCATCGAAGCCGCGAACCTTGAACCAGTCAGCATCCGTGTCCGAACCATAGGACTGGGACAGGACGCCGGAGCGATAGCGCAGGGACTCGTCTAGCTTGAGTACGGCGTGCTGGTCCAGCTCTTCGCGATTGACCACGGAAACGGCACGGGGGGTCTCTGCCATGGGGACCTCGACCTTCATGGCGGTCCCGGTCACGACCATGGTTTCGCCCGCCTTGGGCAACTCTTTATCCGCCTGTTCCGCCGCCAACACGGGCAGGGACGCCAGCAGACAGGAGAGCGGCAGCAGCTGTGCGCCTCTCTTTCGCATCACGGCATTCGGGGTATTTTTTTGCGCAATCATATAAGTGTCTCAAATATCAATAAGTTATGTTTGATTTCTTATTATGGGTGCCCAATTGGGCCGGTCAGCCCGGCGCCTCAGGCGAATAAAGCAGCGCCATGCTACTACAGGTGCCGTGATCGAATCGATTCAATAATTGCTAATCATTTGCATCTGCATTGTTAATTGATGTTTTGAAGTGTCGTTTGACAACGAAATGTGCGATGAGGTCGCAACAGGCGGAAAGAAGGCGCCACAGTGGCCACGAGGCCGGTTTTGGCTGCAAAAAAGTGGACAGGATCCTTATCCCCAAGCTTTATCCATATTTATCCACATGCTTTGGCGGTAAGATCCCCCCTCTTCACTTTTTCGATGACATCAGGATCCATTCCATGGCCAAACTCAACCTCGTCGTCGGCTCCATGCTGGGGGCCTCCGAATATGTCGCAGATCATGTGGTCGGCCTGCTTGAACAGGCGGGCCACCAGGCGGAGATCCACAACCCCGCCAGCCTGGCCAGGATCCTGACCGAGCCAGAAGCCATCGTGCTGGTGGTCACTTCCACCCATGGTGCGGGGGATGTACCCGACAATCTGCAGCCCTTTGCCCGGGATCTTGCCGAACAGCAGCCGGATCTCGCCGCCTTCAAGTACGGAGTGATCGCCCTGGGGGATCGCAGTTATGACACCTTCTGCCAGGGCGGCAAGACGCTGGATCGGCTGCTGGCCGGGTGCGGTGCCAGCCGACTGGGGGATCTCCTGGAAATAGACGTGACCCAGCACGAGATCCCCGAAGATGCCGCAGAAACCTGGATCCACGACTGGATGACCTTGATCGGCTGATCAGGGCCAGGGAGATCCGGTCACGACCTCCGATCTCCCTGGTTATCCCCAGATCCCTATCCACCAGGTTATTAACAGGTGGATCCGGATAAGTTTTTCCCGAGAGCTCCCCACATGAGCTCGGATAATTGTGCATAACTTAGGTGCTAAGCTCTGCAAAACCTATAGTTATTCATGTATTAGATCTTGCCGACCATGTATCTGTGTATAAAAACCCATGTTATCCCCCCGTTCGCCCCCTCTGGATCCAAGCTTTTCCACAAGCAGCGATCGACCTTAACCGAATGATCTTTATGATCAAAAATGCCTTATCAACAGAAGTCGCGGATCCTAATAAAATATCCAATAAAAGATCGATCTAAAGATCCTTAAGATCTATTTAACCTCTCCCTGATCCATACTGATCCTGAAGTAGACGTTCCCCTCCGGATGCTAAACAGATAGAATGATCCGCCCTTCAGACCAGGCAAACAAAGATCTTCAGGCGTGCAGATCAAGGTGATCCCCAATGCAATACCATGAACAATTTGATGTGATCGTCGTCGGTGGCGGTCATGCAGGAACCGAAGCAGCAACAGCGGCAGCCCGTATGGGTCTCAATACCCTGTTGCTCACCCACAACATAGATACGCTGGGGCATATGTCCTGCAATCCGGCGATCGGCGGGATCGGCAAGGGACACCTGGTCAAGGAAGTCGACGCCCTTGGCGGGATCATGGCGCAGGCCATCGATCTCGGCGGGATCCAGTTCCGCACGCTCAACTCTTCCAAGGGCCCTGCGGTGCGGGCTACTCGTGCCCAGGCTGATCGCCTGCTGTACAAGGCTGTGGTGCGTCAGACCCTGGAGAACTACCCGAACCTGAAGATCTTCCAGCAGGCCTGTGACGATCTGGTCATGGACGGGGATCGCGTCGCCGGGGTCGTTACCCAGAGCGGGATCCGCATCAGCGGCAAGACGGTCGTACTGACCGTTGGCACTTTCCTCAATGGTCTGATCCACATCGGCATGGAGAACTACAAAGGGGGCCGCGCCGGGGATCCTCCCTCAATTGCCCTCGCCCAGCGCCTGCGTGAAATGCCGCTGCGCATCGATCGCCTCAAAACGGGCACGCCACCACGCATCGATGCACGCACCGTCGATTTTTCCGTGATGCAGCAGCAACATGGTGACGATCCTCGCCCGGTCTTCTCCTTCATTGGCAACGCCAGCCAGCATCCGCGCCAGATGCCTTGCTACGTGACCCATACCAATGAGCAGACCCACGAGGTGATCCGCAACAACCTGGATCGCAGCCCCATGTACGCCGGGGTGATCGAGGGGATAGGCCCGCGCTACTGTCCGTCGATCGAGGACAAGATCACCCGCTTTGCCGACAAGACGGCGCACCAGATCTTTGTGGAACCGGAAGGCCTGACCACCCACGAGCTCTACCCGAACGGGATCTCCACCAGCCTGCCGTTCGACGTGCAGGTGCAGATCGTCCGCTCGATCCGTGGCTTCGAGAATGCCCATATCACTCGCCCTGGCTACGCCATCGAGTACGATTTCTTCGATCCGCGGGATCTCAAGGCCAACATGGAGAGCAAGTGCATCGAGAACCTCTTCTTCGCCGGCCAGATCAACGGCACCACCGGCTATGAAGAGGCCGCTGCCCAGGGCCTGATGGCCGGTCTGAACGCGGGCTTGCGCGCCCAGGGCAAGGAAGCCTGGCACCCACGCCGGGATCAGGCCTACATGGGCGTGATGATGGACGATCTCTCCACACTGGGGACCCGCGAACCCTATCGCATGTTCACCAGCCGTGCCGAATATCGCCTGCTGCTGCGGGAAGACAATGCGGATCTGCGCCTGACCGCCATCGGCCGCGAGCTGGGTCTGGTGGATGATCATCGCTGGAGCCTGTTCAATGCCAAGGTGGAACAGGTGGAGCAGGAACGTCAGCGCATGCGCTCGACCTGGATCCACCCGCAGCATCCGTCTCTGGAGGCCGTCAACGCCCTGGTCAACACTCCCCTGACCCGGGAGCAGAGCCTGGAAGAGCTGCTGCGTCGCCCCGAGGTGACCTACGATGCCCTGATGGCCATCGAGGGTGTGGGGCCTGCATTGACCGATGCGGCTGCCGCGGATCAGGTGGAGATCCAGATCAAGTACGCCGGTTACATCGAGCGTCAGCACGACGAGGTGGAGAAACAGCTGCGCAACGAAAACACCCTGCTGCCGCTGGACATGAACTACCGCGACGTGAACGGTCTCTCCAACGAGGTGATCGCCAAGCTCAACGATGCCAAGCCAGAGACCATTGGTCAGGCGTCCCGCATCTCCGGCATCACCCCTGCCGCCATCTCCATCTTGCTGGTGCACCTGAAGAAACACGGCCTGCTGCGTAAAACCGCCTGAGGAATTCCCCGTTGGACAACATGCTGCAAAGATTGAACGGCCTGCTCATGCAGGCCGGAATTGTTATCACCGAAACCCAGAAGACCCAGTTGGTGCAGTTGGTCGAGTTGCTGCACAAGTGGAACAAGGCTTACAATCTCACCTCGGTGCGAGATCCTGACGCCATGCTGGTCAAGCATATCCTCGACAGCCTGGTGGTGAGTCCTCACCTGCACGGTGAACGCTTCATCGATGTGGGAACGGGTCCGGGTCTGCCCGGACTGCCGCTGGCCATCATCAATCCGGACAAACAGTTCGTGCTGCTCGACAGCCTGGGCAAGCGAATCAACTTCATCCGCCAGGTGATCCTGGAGCTGGGGTTGACCAATGTGACCCCCGTCAAATCCCGGGTGGAGGAGTATCAACCCGAGACAGGATTTGATGGTGTACTGAGCCGGGCTTTCGCCTCCCTGGAGGACATGCTGAGCTGGTGTCATCATCTGCCGTCACCCGAGGGCAGCTTCCTGGCGCTCAAGGGACAATACCCCGAGCAGGAACTGGCACAGTTGCCTGACAGCATTCGTCTGGTTGCCACCCACAAGCTGGTGGTGCCGGAACTGGAAGGCGAACGCCATCTGCTGGAGTTTAAAGCCATCCAGCCCGAATAGGGCCGCCGCATTCATTTAGGGGACAGTGTGGGAAAAGTCATTGCCATAGCCAACCAGAAGGGTGGAGTGGGTAAAACCACCACCTGTGTGAATCTGGCCGCCTCCATGGCCGCTACCCGGCGCAAGGTGCTGGTGATCGATCTGGATCCGCAGGGCAATGCCACCATGGGCAGTGGCGTCGACAAGTACGATGTCGAGCGCACCGCCTATGAACTGCTGATCGAAGATGCCCCCATCGGCGAGGTGATCATCCCCGAAACCTCGGGAGGCTATCACCTGATTGCCGCCAATGCCGACGTGACCGCGGCAGAAATCCGCCTGATGGAGTTTTTTGCCCGCGAGATCCGCCTGCGCAACGCCCTGGCCTCGGTCAGGGACAAGTACGACTACGTCTTCATCGACTGCCCGCCTTCTCTCAACATGCTGACGGTGAACGCCATGGCCGCCGCCGACTCCGTGCTGGTGCCCATGCAGTGCGAATACTATGCGCTGGAAGGGCTGACCGCCCTGGTGGACACCATCAGCAAGCTGGCAGCCGTGGTCAATCCGGAGCTGAAGATCGAAGGGGTGCTGCGCACCATGTTCGATCATCGCAACCGGCTGGCCAATGATGTGTCCGATCAGCTGAAACAGCATTTCGGGGACAAGGTCTATCGCACCATCATTCCCCGCAACGTAAGACTGGCGGAGGCGCCGAGTTTTGGCGCGCCAGCCATGCACTATGACAAATCATCGGTGGGGGCCAAGGCCTATCTGGCCCTGGCTGGCGAGATCCTGCGCCGCCAGGAGCAGGAGTCCCAGCCGCTCACCGCAGATCGAGAGAGCATATGACGCCGAAGAAACGTGGGCTGGGCAAGGGGCTGGACGCCCTGCTCAGCACCAGCACGGCCGCCCGCCAGAAACAGGTGATGAGCGACCAGCGCACCGAACAGGCCATGGCCCCGACCAATCAGGGGGAATTGCGCAAGCTGCCGGTGGAGTGGTTGCAGTCCGGCAAATACCAACCGCGCAAGGATATGTCCCAGGATGCGCTGGAGGAGCTGGCCAACTCCATCCGTGCACAAGGGGTGATCCAGCCCATCGTGGTTCGCTCCATCGGTGAAAACCGTTTCGAAATCATTGCTGGTGAACGCCGCTGGCGCGCCTCCCAGCTGGCCCGTCTCGAAGTGGTGCCCTGCCTGGTCAAGGATGTCGCCGACGAGGCGGCCGTCGCCATCGCACTCATCGAGAACATCCAGCGTGAAGATCTCAACGCCATCGAGGAGGCCGTCGCCCTCCAGCGCCTGCTGACGGAGTTCGAACTGACTCACCAGCAGGTTGCCGAGGCGGTAGGCAAGTCCCGCACCACGGTCACGAACCTGCTGCGTCTCAACCAGCTCAACGAGGACGTGAAGCGCTTCGTGGAACACGGCGACCTCGACATGGGGCATGCCCGTGCCCTGCTGGCCCTGAGCGGTCAGGCCCAGTCAGAGCTGGCCAAACTGGTGGCCCAGAAGGGGCTGACAGTGCGAGATACCGAGAAGCTGGTGCAAAAAGCACTGGAACCGGCAAAAACCAGGGTTGAACCCGTCCGCGATCCGCAGTTTGGTTATCTCGAGCGCCAGATTTCTGAAAAAATTGGCAATCAGGTGCAACTTCAGCCGGGCAAGAAAGATAGCGGCAAGTTAGTAATAAGTTACGATAACTTGGCAGATTTGGACCGGGTATTGGGCTATTTTGGCCTGTCAGAATCGTGATTTTTACGCTTTTTGTAGTAATAAAACATCCATTACTTTCGATATGAACATAACCTTAATTTCGCGCGGAAAGCCGCAAAAATTAAGGATTTTTGCCATGTTGCAATAGCCGTCTTCACGGGTATAATTTGACCGGCTTTTCGAGCTGTGAACCTGGGGTCTTCGGATCCCGATTTTTTACAGTTCTGTAATGTTCAGGGGTAGGTTGGTGAAGCAGAAAATAGCCTTGGAAGGTTTGACGCTGGCCTTGGCTATGCTCGTTTGTCAGCTGGTCCTGATCCTGGCGATCGCCACCGTCTGGTTTTATCAGGCGGGAGAGTTCGCCGGACAATCCTCTCTCTACGGAGGGGGGATGTACTGGGTTCCTCAAGCCCTGTTCACGCTCTGGGTTCTGCGCCGCAAGGTGACGAAAGAGAGCGTAGGCCTGGTTTTGCGGGACTTTTATGGTGGGGCAGGGATTAAGCTCATTACTACAACAGGACTTTTCGCCCTGCTGTTTGGCGCCGGGATTGAGGTCGACACCGCCTCGTTCTTCGCCACTTATATCCTCGCCCTCGTTGTACAGTGGATAGTTTCATTCACGCTTAACAACCACTATTAGGAAAACTCATGTCTGCAACCGGAGAAGTCCTGACTCCTCAGGGATATATCTCCCACCACCTGACCCACCTGCAGGTAGGGTCCGGGTTCTGGACGGTGAATATCGATTCCATGATATTTTCCGTCGTGCTAGGCGCCCTGTTTATCTGGTTGTTCCGCAAGGTTGCCGTCAAGGCCACCAGCGGTGTGCCCGGTAAGCTGCAGTGCTTTGTGGAGATGCTGGTCGAGTTTGTGAATGGTAACGTCAAGGACATCTTTCATGGTCGCAACAAGGTCATCGCACCTTTGGCCCTGACGGTGTTCGTGTGGATCTTCCTGATGAACTTCATGGACCTGATCCCCGTTGACTTTATCCCTCACGCTGCACAGTTGATGGGTGTTCCCTATCTGCGTGTGGTTCCCTCTGCTGACGTTAACATCACCATGTCCATGGCTTTGGGCGTGTTCTTCTTGATCCTGTACTACAGCATCAAGGTCAAGGGTATCAGCGGGTTCGTGAAGGAGCTGACGCTTCAGCCTTTCAATCACCCTGCTGCCATCCCGGTTAACTTCATCCTTGAAACCGTCACGTTGATTTCCAAGCCTGTTTCATTGGGTCTGCGACTGTTCGGCAACATGTATGCTGGCGAACTGATCTTCATCCTGATTGCGGGTTTGTTACCCTGGTGGTCACAGTGGATCCTGTCCGTGCCTTGGGCAATCTTCCACATCCTGATCATCACTTTGCAGGCGTTTATCTTCATGGTTCTGACCATCGTCTATCTGTCGATGGCGCAGGAAGACCATGGTTGATGCAACTCAAATAATCCTTTTTATACAATCAATTACATCTAAATAAATGGAGATCCTCATGGAAAACTTGAACATGGACCTGCTGTACATCGCTGCTGCAATGATGATGGGTCTGGCGGCTATCGGCGCCTCCATCGGTATCGGTATCCTGGGTGGCAAGTTCCTGGAAGGTGCAGCTCGTCAACCTGACCTGATCCCTGTTCTGCGTACCCAGTTCTTCATCGTGATGGGTCTGGTGGATGCGATCCCGATGATCGCCGTTGGTCTGGGTCTGTATGTGATGTTTGCGGTTGCCTAAGTCATTACGACTCACGCAGAACCCATTAACTAACTAAAGAGGACATCGGCTGTGAATATCAACGCCACCCTCCTCGGCCAAGCAGTTGCTTTTTTCATCTTCGTAGTGTTTTGCATGAAGTACGTATGGCCGCCGCTGATGGCTGCCATCGAAGCCCGTCAGAAAGAAATCGCTGACGGCCTCTCTTCTGCAGAGCGTGCCAAGAAAGATCTGGAGCTGGCCAAGGCCAACGCCACCGATCAGCTGAAAGAAGCCAAGCTTCAGGCTGCTGAAATCATCGATCAGGCCAACAAACGCAAGGCCCAGATCATTGATGAGGCCGCTGTCGGAGCCCAAGCTGAGCGGGAGAAAATCCTGGCTCAGGGCCGTGCAGAGATCGAAGCTGAACGTCATCGTGCCAAAGAAGAACTGCGCAAGCAGGTTGCTGCTCTTGCCATCGCGGGTGCAGAGAAGATCCTGGCACGCCAAATCGACCAGGCTGCCAACAGCGACATCGTCGACAAACTGGTAGCAGAACTGTAACGGGAACGGGGCTATGTCTGAACTGACTACAATCGCTCGCCCCTACGCCAAGGCTGCTTTCGAGTTTGCCGTTGAGCACAAGGCGGTTGACCAATGGCTGGAGATGCTCGATTTCGCCGCTCAGGTGGCAGAAAACGAGACCATGCACAGCCTGGTAAACGGCTCCGTTGCTGCCGAAGAACTGGCAAAGCTGTTTGTCGGTGTCTGCGGTGAGCAGCTCAACGAGCACGGTCAGAACCTGATCCGGGTGATGGCCGAGAATGGTCGCTTGGGTGTGCTGCCGGCGGTCGTTGCCGAATTCGTCGCGCTCAAGGCTGAACTGGACAAAGAAGTTCAGGCTGACGTGATTTCGGCGATCGAACTGACCGACCAGCAGAAAGCCAATATTCAGGCTTCTCTGGAACAACGTCTCGCGCGCAAAGTGAAGCTGAATTGCAGCACAGATGCGTCCTTGATGGCCGGGGTGCTCATCAAGGCCGGTGATCTCGTTATCGACGGCACGGTCCGCGGTAAGCTGGATCGCATGGCCGATGCGCTGCAATCTTGATTGGGGTATTAGAGCATGCAACTGAATTCCACTGAAATCGCCGAGCTGATCAAGCAGCGCATTGCGCAGTTTGATGTCAAAAGCGAAGCGCGTAACGAAGGTACCATCGTTTCTGTAAGCGACGGTATCATTCGTATCCACGGTCTGGCCGATGCCATGCAGGGTGAGATGATCGAGCTGCCGGGCAACCGCTTCGCTCTGGCATTGAACCTGGAGCGTGACTCCGTTGGTGCCGTAGTAATGGGTCCCTATGCCGATCTGGCCGAAGGGATGAAGGTAAAGGGTACCGGCCGCATTCTGGAAGTGCCGGTCGGTCGTGGTCTGTTGGGCCGGGTGGTCAACACCCTGGGTCAGCCGATCGACGGTAAGGGTCCGGTAGACAACGACGGCTTCTCGCCGATCGAAGTGATCGCCCCGGGCGTTATCGAGCGTAAGTCTGTTGACCAGCCAGTCCAGACCGGTCTGAAAGCCATCGATGCCATGATCCCTATCGGTCGTGGCCAGCGTGAGCTGATCATCGGTGACCGCCAGGTTGGTAAGACCGCCATCGCCATCGACACCATCATCAACCAGAAAGATTCCGGCATTAAGTGCGTCTACGTTGCGATCGGCCAGAAGGCCTCCACCATCGCCAACGTGGTGCGCAAGCTGGAAGAGCACGGCGCCCTGGCCAACACCATCGTGGTCGTGGCTTCTGCCTCCGAAGCGGCTGCTCTGCAGTACCTGGCTCCCTACGCCGGTTGCTCCATGGGCGAGTACTTCCGTGACCGCGGCGAAGACGCACTGATCATCTATGATGACCTGTCCAAGCAGGCCGTTGCCTATCGCCAGATCTCCCTGCTGCTGCGCCGTCCGCCTGGACGTGAAGCTTACCCGGGTGACGTCTTCTATCTGCACTCCCGTCTGCTGGAGCGTGCTGCTCGCGTCAACGCCGAGTACGTAGAGAAGTTCACCAATGGTGCCGTGAAAGGCCAGACCGGTTCCCTGACCGCCCTGCCGATCATCGAAACCCAGGCCGGTGACGTCTCTGCGTTCGTTCCGACCAACGTGATCTCCATCACCGATGGCCAGATCTTCCTGACCTCCCAGCTGTTCAACTCCGGTATTCGTCCGGCGGTTGACCCGGGTATCTCCGTATCCCGTGTGGGCGGTGCTGCTCAGACCAAGATCGTCAAGAAGCTGTCCGGTGGTATCCGTACCGCGCTGGCCCAGTACCGCGAACTGGCGGCATTTGCCCAGTTCTCTTCCGACCTGGACGATGCCACTCGCAAGCAGCTGGATCACGGTCAGAAAGTCACCGAGCTGATGAAGCAGAAGCAGTACTCTCCGATGAGCGTGGCCCAGCAATCCCTGGTGCTGTTCGCCGCCGAGAAGGGTTATCTCGCCGATGTCGAACTGAGCAAGATCGTCGACTTCGAAGCCGCTCTGCTCTCTTACGCCAATACCCAGCATGCCGAGCTGATGGCTGAAATCAATGCCAAGGCCGACTACAACGACGCGATCGTTGGCAAGCTGACTGCGTTGCTGGATGACTTCAAGGCAACCCAGACCTGGTAAGCGTGTGTGGCAGCGCAAGCTGCCACCTGATGGAGAGAAGAGATGGCCGGCGCAAAAGAGATACGTAACAAGATCGGGAGTGTGAAGAACACTCAGAAGATCACCAGCGCTATGGAAATGGTGGCAGCGAGCAAGATGCGCCGTGCGCAGGAACGCATGTCTGCCAGCCGTCCGTACGCTGAAACCATGCGCAAGGTGATCGGCCATATCGCTCAGGGGAACTTGGAATACAAGCACCCCTACCTCATCGAACGTGAGGTGAAGCGAGTGGGTTACATCGTCGTCTCCACCGACCGTGGCCTGTGTGGTGGTCTGAACATCAACCTGTTCAAGGCTGCCCTCAATGATATGAAGCAATGGAGCGCGAAAGGTGCCAAGGTTGACCTGGCATTGATCGGTAACAAGGCCTCCAACTTCTTTGAACGGCACGGCGCCAAGGTGAAAGCCCACGTCTCCGGACTGGGTGACAACCCGAGCGTCAATGACCTGATCGGTTCAGTGAAGGTCATGCTGAAGGCTTACGACAACGGTGAGATTGACAGGCTGTATCTGGTGTACAACAAGTTCGTCAACACCATGGTTCAGCAACCAAAAGTCGATCAACTGCTGCCTTTGCCCGTAACAGAAGACAGCAAGCTCGCCAAGAAGCACCACTGGGACTACCTCTATGAGCCGGATCCCAAGCAACTGCTGGATACCCTGCTGATTCGCTACGTCGAATCCCAGGTCTACCAGGGTGTGGTAGAAAACTTGGCAAGTGAACAGGCAGCCCGAATGGTTGCCATGCAAGCCGCGACTGACAACGCCGGCAACCTGATTAACGATCTGCAACTGGTATACAACAAGGCCCGTCAGGCCAGTATTACCCAGGAGCTCACAGAGATCGTTTCCGGTGCTGCTGCGGTGTAAGGCAAGGGTTATCAAAGGTTTAGAGGATTTGACATGAGTAACGGTTTCATCGTCCAAATCATCGGCGCTGTGGTGGACATCGAGTTCCCGCAGAATGCCGTGCCCCAGGTGTACGATGCACTGAAGGTTGTCAGCGAAGGCCAAGGCCAGGGTCTGGTACTGGAAGTTCAGCAACAGATCGGCGGCGGCGTCGTGCGTTGCATCACCATGGGTTCCTCCGACGGTCTGCGTCGTGGGTTGGAAGTAGTTAACAGCGGCAAGGCCATCCAGGTACCGGTCGGTACCTCGACCCTGGGCCGTATCATGAACGTACTGGGCGACCCCATCGACGAGAAGGGTCCGATCGGCGAAGAAGAGCGTTGGTCCATCCACCGCGAAGCCCCCAGCTACGAAGATCAGTCCAACAGCACCGAGCTGCTGGAGACCGGCATCAAGGTTATCGACCTGGTATGTCCGTTCGCCAAGGGTGGTAAGGTTGGTCTGTTCGGCGGCGCCGGTGTAGGCAAGACCGTCAACATGATGGAGCTGATCCGTAACATCGCGATCGAGCACAGCGGTTACTCCGTGTTCGCCGGTGTAGGTGAGCGTACCCGTGAGGGTAACGACTTCTACCACGAGATGATGGAGTCCAACGTACTGGACAAAGTATCTCTGGTTTACGGTCAGATGAACGAGCCGCCCGGAAACCGTCTGCGCGTGGCGCTGACCGGCCTGACCATGGCCGAGAAGTTCCGTGACGAAGGTCGTGACGTGCTGTTCTTCGTGGACAACATCTACCGTTACACCCTGGCCGGTACCGAAGTATCCGCACTGCTGGGCCGTATGCCCTCCGCAGTAGGTTACCAGCCGACCCTGGCCGAGGAGATGGGTGTTCTGCAAGAGCGCATCACCTCCACCAAGACTGGTTCCATCACCTCCGTACAGGCCGTTTACGTGCCTGCGGATGACTTGACCGACCCGTCTCCGGCGACCACCTTCGCCCACCTGGATGCGACCGTCGTACTGTCCCGTCAGATCGCGGCACTGGGTATCTACCCGGCCGTTGACCCGCTGGACTCCACCTCCCGTCAGCTGGATCCGCTGGTGGTTGGCAAGGAGCACTACGAGACCGCTCGTGGCGTTCAGACCGTACTGCAGCGCTACAAGGAGCTGAAGGACATCATCGCCATCCTGGGTATGGATGAACTGTCAGAAGAAGACAAACTGACCGTAGCCCGTGCCCGTAAGATCGAGCGTTTCCTGTCCCAGCCGTTCTTCGTGGCAGAAGTGTTTACCGGTTCTCCGGGCAAATACGTGCCGCTGAAGGAAACCATCCGTGGCTTCCAGGGCATCCTGAAGGGCGAGTATGACGATCTGCCGGAGCAGGCGTTCTACATGGTTGGCGGCATCGACGAAGTCGTCGAGAAGTCCAAGAAACTGTAAGCCTCGATAGGAGGGCCCATGGCTGAGATGATCTCCTTTCACCTGGATGTGGTGAGCGCCGAAGGAAAACTGTTTTCCGGTCGCGTGCAATCTGCCCAGGTATCAGGCTCCGAAGGTGAGCTGGGTCTCCGCCACGGTCATGCTCCGTTGCTGACTGCCATCAAGCCGGGCCTGGTCCGCTTGATCAAGCAAAATGGTAGCGAAGAGGTGCTGTACATCTCCGGCGGCATGCTGGAAGTACAACCCGAAGCCGTGACCGTGCTGGCCGATACCGCCATTCGCGCCGACGATCTGGATGAGGCGAAAGCCCAGGAAGCCAAGCGTCGTGCCGAAGAGCGGATCAACAGCTCCCATGGTGATATCGACTATGCTCAGGCGTCTGCCGAGCTGGCCAAAGCGATGGCCCAGTTGCGGGTTATCGATATCGTCAAAAAGAATTACCGTTAATCACGGTGATGCAAAAAGCGACCTTCGGGTCGCTTTTTTTTTGCCCGTTGGATAGACTCCGCCCAGCATTTCCACCTGTTTCAAAGGCTAGCTATGTCTCTCAATGTCGTGATCCTGGCTGCGGGCAAAGGCACCCGCATGCGTTCCTCCCTGCCCAAGGTGCTGCACCCCGTGGCCAACAAGCCCATGGTCTCCCATGTGATCGAGACCGCCCGCCAGATCGGTGCCGAACAGCTGCACCTGGTCTATGGCCACGGCGCCGAACTGCTGAAGGAGCGGATCCAGGCATCTGACCTCAACTGGGTGCTGCAGGCCCAGCAACTGGGGACCGGCCATGCCGTCGCCCAGGCCATTCCGTTCTGGCATGACGAAGACGACGTGCTGGTGCTCTACGGCGATACCCCGCTGATCCAGCCCGAGACCCTGCAACGGCTGCTGGCCGCCAAGGCCGACGATGGCATGGCGCTGCTGACCGTGGTACTGGACAACCCGACCGGCTATGGCCGCATCGTGCGGGAACATGGTCAGGTGGTCGGCATTGTCGAGCAGAAGGATGCCAACGCCGAGCAACTTGCCATCCGCGAAGTGAACACCGGCGTGTTGGTGGCCAACGGTGGTCAGCTGCGTAGCTGGCTCTCCCGCCTGGACAACAAGAATGCCCAGGGCGAGTTCTATCTGACTGACGTCATTGCCATGGCCCACGGTGACAACTGCCCCATCGCTGCAGTCCATCCGGACAGCGCCATGGAAGTGGAAGGAGCCAACAACCGGGTGCAGTTGGCCCAGCTCGAGCGCAGCTACCAGCAGATGCAGGCCGAGAAGCTGATGATCGCCGGCGCCACCCTGATCGACCCGGCCCGCTTCGATCTGCGCGGCACCCTGGAAATCGGGGAGGAGGTGGTGATCGACGTCAACGTCATCATCGAAGGCAAGGTGGTGCTGGGCAATCACGTGCGCATCGGTGCCGGCAGCGTATTGAAGGATTGCGTGATCGGCGACCACACCGAGGTGAAACCCTACTCCGTCATCGAAGGTGCGCAAATTGCTGACCAGTGCTCGGTCGGGCCCTTTACCCGCCTGCGCCCGGGTGCCGTGCTGGAGCAGGATGCCCATGTCGGCAACTTCGTCGAGATGAAGAAGGCTCGGCTGGGTGTGGGCTCCAAGTGCGGTCATCTGACCTATCTGGGTGATGCCGAGATCGGAGCCGGTGTGAATATCGGTGCCGGCACCATCACCTGCAATTACGATGGGGTGAACAAGTTCCAGACCATCATCGAGGACGACGTTTTCGTCGGCTCCGATACCCAGCTGGTGGCGCCGGTGCGGATCGGCAAGGGGGCGACCCTGGGGGCGGGTTCCACCATCACCAAGGATGTGGCGGAAAACGAGCTGGTGATCACCCGGGTGCCCCAGCGCCACATTCCGAACTGGCCCCGTCCGGTCAAGAAGAAGTGATGCCCGATCAATGAAATGCAAACCGGCGCCCGAGGGCGCCGGTTTTTTTGCTTATGGCTGATGGCTGGTGTTACTGGTCGATGGCTGGGGGGCCGCCCATGCGGTGGCGGAGGGACTGCTCTCCATCACCTGATACCAGTCGAGCTTGCGAGTCAGCCCCATGACCAGCGCCAGGGTGGCGAACAGCAGCAGGGCGCCGAGCAACAGGGCTGTCTCCTCGGCCTGCAGCAGCCCGAACAGAATGGCGTAGACCAGCCCCAGCAGGGCGGCGAATCCCATGCCCTGTTTCGGGCCGCCCAGCACATGGCTCAGGTAGAAGCCGTTGAGGGCCACACTGGCCAGGGCGGCAATGAGATAGGCCAAGGTAAAGCCGAGATGCTCGGTCAGCGCCAGCAGCACCAGATAGAAGATGGCCAGCCCCATGCCCACCAGCGCGTACTGGATGGGGTGTACCCGCAGCCCTTTTAGCAGCTCGAACATGAAGAAGCTGATGAAGGTGAGGCCGATGAACAGCAGGGCATATTTGGCGGCCCGCTCGTTCAGCTGATAGTGATCCACCGGTTGCACCAGGCTGACGCTGAATGACGGCAGTTTGGTACCGGCTCCCTTCATCATGCGGTTGAAGCGGCTCTCCATGTCGGTGGCGAACCAGCTGGTCTGCCAGCTTGCCTCGAACCCTTGATCCGCAAGGGTGCGTTCACCGGGCAGAAAGTCGCCGAGAAAATTGGGATGGGGCCAGTTGCCGCTCAGGTGAAACCGGCTGTCCTGTCCGAGCGGTACTATTTCCAGCGCGTTCATGCCCTGCAGATCCAGCTCGATGTGAAAGCGGCCATCTTCGTCTGGCAAGGCGTCGAGCGGGGCATGGATCCCCACTCGCCCGTCCCCCAGCTGGGCGCCAGGGGCAAACGGGATGCGTTGCTCCCCCCATTGCAGTTCGGGTACGCGGCTGATGCCCCGGGCATCGGAGAGGATCAGGCTGAGATAGGATTTGCCCGGCACCAGGGCGGGATCCGCCGGGTCGAAGCTCAGGTTCGGGTTGCCGGCCACCAGCCCCTTGTCAGCCAGGCTGGTGGGCATCAGGCCGGAGAGGGAGAGGCGACTGTGATAAATCTGGGCCTGATAGATACCGAGCTTGCGCGGGGTCACCTCCATGCTGGCCCGCACGTCCAACCTCTTGGGCAGCAGGTAGCGATAGACCTGCTCCTTGCGCTCGAAATGTTTGCCATCCTGCTCGACGGTGACGGCCCGGGTATATGGCTGTACCAGTACGGGCCCCATCAGGCGCTGTGGCCCGCTGTGGCTGGCCATGATGCTGTGAATGGCCTGACTGCGATAGGCCTGGCGCTCCCGATTCAGCTCCATGATGGCGTGAACCGGGATCATCATCAGCAGGCAGAGCAACAGCAGCAGGGCGATCTTGTGGGTGAAAATCTGTTTGACCATGACACGTCTCCTTGTTGTTGAACGGGAGTGTGCCGGGGTCGCGTGAAGGGAGGATGGGGCAGTGTGAAGTAGTGGTGAAGGGGCATAAAAAAACCGGCGCTAGGCGCCGGTGTTGCTGGCATCAGAGTGTCTTCAACCGGGCCGGCAGGGCGGCGAACACCTCTTCCCTGGCCCTGAGGGAAGCGAACTGCTTGCCCGGCGTCTGGATGACGGTGTGGACGAAGATGAGCGTCTTGTCCTGTTTGCTGGCCCAGCCGACGAACCAGCCGATCTGCTGCTCCCTGTCCAGGCTGCCATCCAGCAGCTTGGGGTAACCCATGCCGGTCTTGCCGTGGATCTGCCAACCGTCGATGTCGGGCTGACGCATCAGGTTGGCGGTATGGCGCAGGGTCTTGGCGGAGACCGGCAGCTTGCCGCTCACCATCTTGCCAAGGAAGCGGGCTTGCTCCTGGGGGCTGATGGCGAGGCTGGCGCTGAGCCAGGCCTGGGTCAGACCGTCGTGCTTGCCCGGGTTGCCTTCGAGATCCCGGTTGCCGTAGTCGAAGCTGTCCACGTAGTGCTGGAAGCGAGCCTCTCCCAGCCACTCGGTGAGGCGCTGCGAGTACCAGATGACCGAGAATTGCATCCAGCTGCTCGGGGTGGTGGTCTGTTTCCACTCCGGCAGGAAATCAGGATCACCGGCCTTGAACGGCAGGGCCGGCAGTTGTTCATCCACCAGGAAGCCGCTGTCATAGCCCATCAGTGCCAGCGGGATCTTGAAGGTGGAAGCCGGGGTCAACTGGGCGGCACAGTCCCCCAGGGTGCTGACGGGTTTGCCGGTGCCATCGGCAAACAGCATGCAGCCAGAAGCGGCGCTGGCAGGCAGTGCACAGAAGAGGCCAGCGGCAAGCAGACCGGACAACAGCATACGGGGCATATCTATCTCCTTGATTAATATGAATGCGCATCGACGGGGACGGTCGTCATCGAGGAGGTGCAGCTTAGCCCGGCTCTGTGTGCTTGGTGTGAAGTGTCCTCAGTTGCCGGGCAGCCAGAGTGTGGCCAGCACCCCCCCGTCCGGCTGATTGGCAAGAGCAAGATGGCCGCCATGCTGGCGTGCCACCTCCATGGCAAAACTGAGCCCGAGGCCGCTGCTCTTGCCCTTGTCTGGCCTTGGCAGGGAGTAGAAACGCTCGAAAATCCTGGGCAGCGCAAAGTCGGGAATGCCTGGCCCCTGATCCCGCACCCGGAAGCAATAACCCCCCTCCTCCATGGCGCCGCTCAGCACCAGGGTACTGCCGGCGGGGGCGAAATCGAGGGCGTTGTCCAGCAGGTTGCCAAGGGCCTGCTCCACCAGCAGGGGATCCCACTTCTGCTTCTGACCTTCCCCCAGCTCGGCGTGCAGGGCGAGCTGGCGGCGCTGGGCCTGGATCTGGCGGGCATCGAGCACCCGTCTGCCCAGCCGGGCCGGCTCAACGGATTGTCTGTCCAGCCCCTGCCCTGATTCGAGGCGGGCGAGTTGCAGCATGCGCTCGATCAGCTGCTGCATGCGGGCCGTCTCCAGATTGATGTTGCCGATAAAGCGCTTTGCGATGTCCGGCGGCGGCGCCTCGGCCAGAATCTCCCCCGCCCCGCGAATGGCCGCCAGCGGGCTTTTGAGCTCGTGGGTCAGGCTGTGGACATAGGCCTCGATATAGGCCTTGCCGTCCAGTTGACGGCGCATGGTTTCCAGGGAGTGGCCTAGCCTGTCCAGTTCGGGGCTGTAGAGGCGCGGCAGGCTGGCGGGCTGACCCTGGCTGATTGCATCTGCATAGTGCACCAGCTTGCCGATGGCGCGGTTGAGCCACCACACCAGCAAGGCGCCGATGAGCAGCGAGATGAACAGCAGCAGGGCCGCCCCTTTCAGCAACTGGTGTTCGCTGCGCTCTATCATGGGCTGCAGGGTGCTGTTGGGCTTGGCGACGGTGAGGGAGCCGAGGATGTCATCCCCTTCCCGCAGCGGGGCGGCCACGTGCATCACCGAGCTGGCGGGATCGTCGGGGTCGCTGCGGGTGCTGCGGGCGCCATATTCGCCGCGCAGGGTCAGGTAGACGTCGTTCCAGCGCGAGTAGTCCTTGCCCAGATCTACCCCGTCCGAGTCGTAGACCACCCTGCCTTTTGCGTCGGTCACATAGATGCGGTACTCCGCCTGCTGCTTGAGGTGGCCATCGATGAGGGCATTGATGGGACTCTGGTTGAGGCGGGCGAAGGCGCTGGCCAGCCGGCCATTCGCCATCTTTCCTTCCTGCATGTCGTCCAGGGCCAGGGGGGCCAGCATCTGCGCCATGTCTACCAGGGTATCTTCGGTGGCGCTGCGTACCCCGGGCTTGATCTCCTCGACGAAGATCTCCAGCACGAACCAGGCAGCCAGGGCGAAGATCAGCACCAGGCCGCACAGCAGTTGCAATCCGATTCTCATCTCATCCCCCTGCCGATGCCCGGCCACTCTGAGTTCATGCCAGCTCCAGACTGTAGCCCAGCCCGCGGTGGGTCAGGATCAGGTTGGCGTCAGGGTCCCGCTCCCGCAGCTTGGCCCGCAGAGTCTTGATGTGGGTGTCGACGGTGCGATCCAGACTCTCTTCCGCATCCTGCCACACCAGATCCATCAGCTGCTGGCGGGAGTAGACCCGACCCGGCGCCAGCATCAGGGTCTTGAGCAGCAGGTACTCATAGCGGGTGAGCGTCAGGGGCTGGCCCAGGAAGCAGATTCGTGCCCGCTCCTCGTCCAGGGCGAGTGGCTGTATCGGCTGGTAGGGGGCGGGCTGGCTGCGGCGCAGGATGACCCGCACCCGGGCGCACACCTCACGGGGTGAGAAGGGTTTGGCCACATAGTCGTCTGCCCCTATCTCCAGCCCGATCAGCCTGTCTATCTCCTCGCTGCGAGCGGTGAGAAACATCAGGGGAATATCGGTCAGTGCCCGCACCCGCTTGCACAGTTCAAAACCGCTGATATCCGGCAGCCCCACATCCAGGATCAAAAAATCCGGTCGCGTCTGTTCCAGTCGCGCCAGCAACGGCTGACCAAGGGGGAACCACTCCACCTCGAAACCATCGGTCTGCAGGGCATAGATCAGGGTATCGGCAATGCTGGCTTCATCTTCCACCAGCCAGATGAGTCGTTTTTGCATGGCGTCCTCGTCGCAAATCGGCTCCTCATTCTGGCATCGAACCAAATCGGATCCTATTTGCCGTTTGATTTTTCCCGAAAAGGCATTAATATTTCGCCATTCTTTCGAATCGAAACTTATAAATGACCAAACGCAACACACAGCAGCGCCGTCACACCATAGTGAGTCTGGTGCAGGAGCAGGGGGAAGTCAGCGTCGATGCCCTGGCCAAGCACTTCGCCACTTCCGAGGTGACCATCCGCAAAGATCTGGCGGTGCTGGAGACCGGTGGCCTGTTGCTGCGTCGCTACGGCGGTGCCGTTCCCCTCCCCAGCGAGATGGTGGTGGACAGCAACCCGGAACAAATTTCGAATCGAAAGCTGGCCATTGCCCGCGCCGCCGCCGAGCGGATCCGCGATCACAACCGCGTCATCATCGACAGCGGCAGCACCACCAGCGCCATGATCCCCATGCTGGGCAACAAGCGCGGCCTCATCGTCATGACCAACTCCCTCAATGTGGCCGGTGCCCTGCGTGAGCTGGAAAACGAACCCACCCTGCTGATGACTGGCGGGACCTGGGATCCCCATTCCGAATCCTTCCAGGGGCAGGTGGCGGAGCAGGTGTTGCGCTCCTATGACTTCGACCAGCTCTTCATCGGTGCCGATGGCATCGACCCGGAGCGGGGCACTACCACCTTCAACGAGCTGGTGGGCCTCTCCCGGGTCATGGCCGAAGTGTCGCGGGAGGTCATCGTCATGGTGGAGTCGGAGAAGATCGGCCGCAAGATCCCCAATCTCGAGCTGCCCTGGTCCGGCATCCATACCCTGGTGACCGACGAGGGGCTGAGCAATGCGGCCAGAGAACAGATTCAGGCCAGGGGGATCACGCTGATTTGCGCCCCCGTGGCCGTGTGATTTGAACAAACCATTATCCAACCGAATTAACGTCTTACGTTTCAAGGAGAAGTCTATGTGTGGCATCGTCGGGGCCGTCGCCCAACGTGATGTGGCTGAAATCCTGGTAGAGGGCCTGCGCCGTCTGGAATACCGTGGCTACGATTCGGCTGGTGTCGCCGTGTTCAGCGCCAACCAGCCGCTGCAGCGGGTGCGTCGCCTCGGCAAGGTGGCCGAGCTGGCCAAGGCACTGGAGGAGCAGTCCGTCCACGGTGGTACCGGCATTGCCCACACCCGCTGGGCTACCCATGGCGAGCCGTCCGAGCGCAATGCTCACCCCCACGTCTCCGAGCATATCGTGGTGGTGCACAACGGCATCATCGAGAACCACGAAGAGCTGCGGGAAGAGTTGAAGGCGCTGGGCTATGTGTTCAGCTCCGACACCGACACCGAGGTGATTGCCCACCTGGTGCACCACGAGCTGAAATCCGCCCCCAGCCTGCTGGCGGCCATGCAGGTAGCGGTGAAGCAACTGCGCGGCGCCTACGGCACCGTTGTCATGGACAGCCGTGACGACAGCCGCGTGGTGGTGGCCCGCTCCGGCTCCCCCCTGGTGATCGGCCGCGGCATCGGCGAGAACTTCATCGCCTCCGACCAGATGGCCCTGCTGCCGGTGACCCGCCGCTTCATCTTCCTGGAAGAGGGCGATGTGGCCGAAGTGACCCGCCGCGACGTGCACATCTTCGATACCCACGGCGAGGCCGTGGTGCGCGAGGAGCTGGAGTCCGAGCTCTCCCACGATGCCGGTGACAAGGGCGAATACCGACACTACATGCTCAAGGAGATCTACGAGCAGCCCAAGGCCATCACCAACACCCTGGAAGGCCGCCTGGGCAGCGATCACGTGGTGGTCGAGTCCTTCGGCAACGGCGCCCGTGCCATTTTCGACAAGGTCGAGCACGTCCAGATCGTCGCCTGCGGTACCTCCTACAACTCCGGCATGGTGGCCCGCTACTGGTTTGAAGAGATCGCCGGCGTCTCCTGCGACGTGGAGATCGCCTCCGAGTTCCGCTACCGCAAGTCGGTGGTGCGCCCCAACAGCCTGCTGGTGACTCTTTCCCAGAGCGGCGAGACCGCCGATACCCTGGCCGCCCTGCGCCTGGCCAAGGAGTCCGGTTACATGAGCTCCCTGGCCATCTGCAACGTACCGGGCTCCTCCCTGGTGCGCGAATCCGACCTGGCCTTCATGACCCGTGCTGGGGCAGAAATCGGGGTGGCGTCCACCAAGGCGTTCACCACCCAGCTGGCTGGTCTGCTGATGCTGGTGGCCTCCGTCGGTCACTGCCGTGGCAACCTGAGCGCCGCCGCCGAGGCCGAACTGGTCAAGGCGCTGCAAGCCCTGCCTGTACGCATCAAGGAGAGCCTGGCCTTGGCCAAGCAGATCGAGACTCTGGCCGAAGAGTTTGCCGACAAGCACCACAGCCTGTTCCTCGGTCGTGGCAGCCAGTACCCCATCGCCATGGAAGGGGCGCTCAAACTCAAGGAGATCTCCTACATCCACGCCGAGGCCTATGCCGCCGGTGAGTTGAAGCATGGCCCGCTGGCGCTGATCGATGCCGAGATGCCCATCATCGTCGTGGCGCCGAACAACGATCTGCTGGAGAAGCTCAAGTCCAACGTGGAAGAGGTGCGTGCCCGTGGCGGTATCCTCTATGTGTTCGCCGATGCGGACGCCGGTTTCAAGAGCGACGAGACCATGCGGGTGATGAGCCTGAACCACGTGGAAGAGATGATCGCGCCGATCGTCTATACCGTGCCGTTGCAGCTGCTCTCCTACCACGTCGCCCTCATCAAGGGCACCGACGTGGATCAACCGCGCAACCTGGCCAAATCCGTGACTGTGGAATAAGCCGTCGCCGGAAATGAAAAAAGAGCCGCATTGCGGCTCTTTTTGTTTTGGCAAAACAGGCTACGACAGCCGCAGGTTGGTGATGGTCACGTCGTCCAGGGAAGGCACAATGATGCCGCTGGAGATACTCTTGGCGATCGCCTGGTTGCGGTTGCGCGAGTCCGTCTTGTTGGTGACCTGATTGAGGTGGAAGTTCACGGTTCGCTCGCTGATGCCGAGGATGGTGGCGATCTCCCAGGAGGTCTTGCCCTCGCTGGCCCAGAACAGGCACTCCTTCTCCCGATCCGACAGCTCGGCCAGGTATTTCATCAGGTCTGGCCTGGCCTTGATGAGGGTCAGGGCCGAGTTGAAGATGTAGCTGGCGCAGAATGACAGCAGGGGAACGTTTTCAAACATCAGATCGGAATTGGACTTCTCCTTGCTGATGAAAGAGAGGATGCCGTGTTCCCCCTGCGGCGTGTGCAGCGGGAAGGAGACGCCGTTCCTCACCCCGAAGTCGGCGGCGAGATTCATCACCTCCCTGCTGGCGCTGGGCAACCAGGGGGCATCGCAATCGAGCTTGTTCCAGAAGATGGGCTGGGTCTGCTTCAGCCCCAGGAAGACGACCGGATCCTGGGTCAGGTAGTGCCGTTCCGAATAGGCATCAAACCAGCTGGTGGGGCAGTTGTTGAACAAGGCAACATGGGATTTCTGCATACTGATGGGGAAAATAATCAGCAAACGGAAGTAATCAAACCCCATTTGATGACTGAAGCGCTCCAGTTGTTGCTGGATCTCGCTGGTCTTCTTCGCCTTGGTGAACCGATCTATGTGTTCCCAGATCGCATCGTTAAACATGTAAGTCTCCTTTTTCGATCACTTATCTTGCTGATCGAAAAGACATTTTTTAGTTATTTAAAATGGTGTTGCGACTACCAACGCCAGTTATTCCCGTACTTGTCTAAAAAGTATCCTGTTTTTTCGGCCAGAGGCCAAGAAAATCATCTGATTGCCAGTGACCCTACTCTTTGAGACAATGAGAATAGTTATCATTGTTAAGATTTATATCATGAACAAGTTTTGGGGTCTGGCCTTGTTACCCATGGCCGTTCATTGCGTCGTGTCCGCCGAAGAGGTGGTTGCGCCAGCATTGAAGAACAGTATCGCCGACGGGAAAGCCTCCCAGCTGCGTGTGGAGAAAGCCGCCGATGGAGCAGTCGCCGCCAGGATTGAGCTGCAAAATGCCCAACTGCAACTGCGGGATCTGGAAGCCTACAACCGCTACATGCAGTCTCTGGTGGCCGATCAGCAAAACGAGCTGGGCAAGCTGAACCAGCAGTTGGAGGCGGTACAGGAGACCAGACAGGGGCTTGTCCCCCTGATGCTGCAGATGCAAGCCGATCTGGAACAGCTGGTACAGGATGACATCCCGCTACGCAGAGAGGATCGTCTGGCGCGGGTTGCTGCCTTGAAAGCGACGCTGGCTAGAGCCGATGTGAGCGAGGCGGAGAAGTTCCGCCAGCTATTGCAGGCCTATCAGATTGAAGCCGAATACGGCAGCAGGCTGGACCATTATTCCGCCGAGCTGGTGCTGGATGGCGCACCGCGCCGGGTCGACGTGCTGGCACTGGGCCGGGTCTCCCTGCTGGCGATGACCGCCGATCGCTCCCAGGCGTGGCGCTGGTCTGCCGAGCACAAGCAGTGGCAAGCCCTCGACGGACAGTGGCTCTCCCCCATCGCCGAGGCGTTGGAAATGGCTGCCGACAAGAAAGTTCCCCAGTTGTTGAATGTCCCCTTCTCCGTCAGCCGTGGTCAGGAGGCCCAGTCATGAGCGTCACCATGAAGTGGTTACCCCTTGCCCTCGCCCTCTCTCTGGGCACCACAGCCGCCGCGGCCGAGGAAGCCTGGCAGCAGCAGGAACAGGCCCGTGAGCAGAAGGCTCAGCAGGATCTGGCATCTGTCTCCAGGGAGCTGAGCAGTGCCCGTGCCAAGCTGGCCGAGGCCCAGCGCCTGAGCAAGGAGCTGGCCAGTCAGTTCGCGGCCAATGAAAAGCAGCTGGTGGAGCTCAATACCCAGTGGGATCAAGCATCCGGCGACATGAACGACATCTTTGCGGTCACCCGTCAGGGCGCCAGCGATGCGGTCAAGTTGCTGAGTGAATCCGCCGTCGAGGGCCAGTATCCTGATCGTCTCGCCCCGCTGAAAACCATGGCACAGGATAAAAAGGTGCCGGATCGCGCCGCCCTCGCCTTGCTGCCAGCCACCTTGCTGCAGGAGATCCGTGAATCGGGCCGGGTTGCCCAGTTCAACGGCAAGGTGCTCGATGCCCAGGGCGTTGCCAGCGAGCAGACGTTGACCCGGATCGGCAGCTTCGCCCTGCTGGGCGATGCTGGTTTCTTGCAACCGGGGGCCGAAGGCCTGAGTCCGGTGCTGGGCCTGCCAGGCAGCGTGCTTTCCGCTGTGGCCGCTTATCAGGGTCAGGAGGGAGAAGCGTTGCCGCTGGATCCCTCCCACGGTGTTCTGCTCGATATGCTGGCCCAGGCGCCCACCTTCTGGCAGCAAGTCCAGCAGGGCGGCCAGGTCGGCGCCATCATCGTGCTGCTGGCCGCCATCGGCCTGGGGATCGCTGGAGTACGGTTGTGGAGCCTCTCCCGCGAACTGGGTCGGGTTCGTCGCCAGCTCAAGAGCGGTGAATATCATGCCGACAACGCCCTCGGCCGGGTGCTGACGGTGGCTGACAAGCATCCAGAACTGAGCATGGAGACCCTCGAACTGCGTCTGGATGAGGCGATCCTGCAGGAGACCCCTCGCCTGGAGCGCGGCATCGGCATGGTCAAGGTGATCGCGGCCATCGCCCCCATGCTGGGTCTGCTCGGGACAGTGACCGGTATGATCGGCACCTTCCAGGCCATCACCCAGTTCGGTACCGGCGATCCCAAGATCATGGCGGGCGGCATCTCCATGGCCCTGGTCACCACGGTGCAGGGTCTGGTAGCGGCCATTCCGCTGATCCTGGCCCACAGCCTGTTGCAGTCCCGTTTCACCGAGCTCTCCAACGTGCTGGAACAGCAGGTGGCCGGGATCCTGGCCGAGCGGGCCGAAAGCAATGGTGACAGGGTGGAGCGGGTAGCATGATGCTCGACATCTGGCAGCAGTTGCAGAGCTTCATGGGCCGTGGCGGCCCGGTGCTCTGGGTCATTCTGGCCTTGCTGGTGCTGATGTGGATTCTGATGATCGAGCGGCTGCTCTACCTCAACCTGGGGTTTGCACCGTTGCAGCGTGAGCTGCTGGGCCGCTGGCAGGCGCGTCGCGAGCGTCACAGCTGGCACGCTCGCGCGATTCGCGGGCGCTGGCTGGCAGAAGTGGAGCTGGCGCTCAACCGTCATCTGATCTTCATCCGCACCCTGGTGGTGCTCTGCCCCATGCTGGGGTTGCTGGGTACAGTGACCGGCATGATAGGCGTATTCGATGCGCTGGCTGCGGCCAACCGCTTTAACCCGGAGAGCATGGCGGGCGGGATCTCACGCGCTACCATCCCCACCATGGCAGGCATGGTGGTGGCCCTCTCCGGCGTGTTGTTACTGAGCCGGCTCGAGAGTCAGGCCAAGCGTGCGCTGGCCAAGACCCGGGACGGCCTGCGAGAAGAGAAGGTAATGCAATGAGACGGCAATCCAAACGCCAGCGCGATGAAGTGCAGATCGACATGACCCCCATGCTGGATATCGTCTTCATCATGCTGATCTTCTTTATCGTGACCACCTCCTTCGTGCGCGAAGCCGGGCTTGAGGTACACAGACCCCAGGCCAGCCAGGCCAAGGCGCAGAAATCGTCCAGCATCATGCTGGCGATCGGCGCTCAGGGGCAGATTTTCCTCGACCGCAAACAGGTGGATGTGGAGCGGGTGCAGGCCACCCTCGCCCGACTGTTGGCGGAGCAGCCCGAGGCAAGCCTGGTGATCCAGGCCGATGAACGGGTACCCCACGGCAAGGTGGTGCGGGTGATGGATGAAGCCAAGGCGGCAGGCATCGCCAACATCGCCGTGGCGGTGGCACCGAAATGAAACACAAGTTGATGAGCCTGGGACTGGGGATCGCCCTCAGTCTGGGCATCCTGTTGTTCATGGCCGCCCTAGTGGAGCCGCCCGGAGGGGAGAAGGCGACCACAGAGCAGAAATCCATCGTCATCAACATGCAGAACGAGGTGACCGAGGTACAGGTGCGTGAGCGGCCGGTACCCCAGGAGCCGGAACCCTTGCCGGAGCCGCCTGCCGCGCTGGCTTCGACACCGATGCCCATGCCGGCGGCGGCCCCGTTGCCTTCGGTACAACCGAGCCTGGATCTGGTCTCGACCCTGAGTGCGGTACAGGTCTCTGCCCCTGGCGTGGCGACCAGTCCCACTCCGGTCGCGAGCGGCAATTTCCATGGACAGCAGCAGGGCGCTGGAATCGGTGCCGGTGACCTCTTGATGCCACTGCAACGGGTTGAGCCTGTTTATCCCTACCGGGCCCAGCAGGCCGGCATCGAGGGGTCCGTGACCTTGCGTTTCAGCGTCGATGCCGACGGGCGGGTACAGGATGTGGAGGTGGTCGAGGCCAAGCCGAAGCGTCAGTTCGAGCGAGCGGCCATTCAGGCGATCAACAAGTGGCGCTATCAGCCGAGGCCGGGCGCCACCGACAAGCTGGTGCAAGTCATCACGCTCAAATTCAAATTGGAGTCATAACCATGTTGCGGATCTGGATCTGTCTGCTGGCCCTGGTCAGCCAAGCCTGTCTGGCGATGGAGGTGAGCCCTCATTTCTCCCGCCAGCTGGAGCCCGTGATGAAGCTCTATCAATCCGGCAAGTGGCAACAGGCCCAGAGCAAGGCGGCTGTGCTCAAACCCGGTTCCGAGGCTGAGCACGCCTGGCTGGCGCAGTTACAAGCCTCTCTGGCCGCCAACCTGCAGCAGACCGCACAGGCGAGTCGCTATGTGGAGCAGGCTCTTGCCTATAAAGAGTGGCCAGAGCAGCAACGACTTCAGTTGTTGCGTCTGCGAGGGGATATCCAGGCCCAGCAATCCAACTGGTCCGGCGCCATCGCGAGCTACAAGGCCGCATTGGCCATCAAGGCTGACGATGCCTTGCGTCTGCGCTTGGCTGGCCTCTATTACCACAACAAGCAGTACGGCGAGGCAGCCAGCCAGAGTGAACAACTGTTGAAGAAAAGCTGGCAGAAGCAGGCAGCCATCATCCGCCTCTCCGCCCTCACTGCATTGCAGCGTTACGGCGTGGCTGCGGATCAGGCCGAAGAGTTGATCCGCCGCGAGCCGAAAGAGAGCAAGTGGTGGCAGCAGGCTGTGTCGCTCAATCTCTCCGCCAAGCGTGGTGATCGAGCGCTTGCACTGCTGCAAACCGCCATCGACCGTCAATTGATGGATGATGCCGCCGCCCGCAACCAGCTGATCCGCCTGTATGCTTGGCAGGGACTGCCCTATCGTGGTGCGCGTCTGCTGGAGTCTGCCATGGCCAAGGGACAGATGAAGCAGAGCGCCGAGAATCGCCAGTTGCTGGCCCAGTTGTGGGAAGGGGCACGTGAGTGGCCGAAGGCTGTGGACAGCTGGCAGCTGCTTGCCCGGGAACATGCTCACCCCAAGGCCGCCATGCGTGCCGCCGAACTGCTGCTGCAACAGGGCAAGACGGATGCCGCCATGACCCAGCTCGCGGCCATCAAGTCAGTGAAGGGAGAGCAGGGCAACAGAGCCAAGGCCCTGCTGGTGCAGGCACACCTCAATAAAGAACAATATGCTCAGGCGCTGGTGTTGGCTCGCGAGCTGCAACAGCAGAACAACTGGCAAGACAGGGCGACCAGCTGGGTCAACTATATTCAGGCCCAGACTGACGGTATGAACAAAAAATCGGCATGAAACTGGGGTAAACTCTCATTTCATGGGGTTTAGCCTGCTTTTTCAGCAAACGAGCGTATTTTTACAAAAAGCTCTTGTCATCGCGGCGCGGCTCCCTATAATGCGCCCCTACCAGCACGGCGGACCACGCCGAACTGATGAGCCAGCTTCCTAGCGAAGTGGGCGCCGAAAGAAAAGCGAAAACAACCGCTTGACTTTCAAAGTGAGGAGCGTAAGATGCGCCTCCTCAACGCGATAAGCGTGACGCTCTTTAACAATTTGAATCAAGCAATCTGTGTGGGCACTCACAGCATCGAGCATCAAAAACAATTTTTGATATCAATGTCTGATGAAGTGACCAAAGCAACGAAAGTTG